>NZ_SJUT01000009.1:0-69890 GCF_004336795.1 Exiguobacterium sp. SH4S7 | reverse complement strand
GATGAGATTTCCCTTTGAGCAATCAAGAAAGACCCCTCAGAGACGATGAGGTAGATAGGTCATGGGTGGAAGCACGGCGACGTGTGGAGCTGAATGATACTAATCGGTCGAGGCTTTGATCTAGAAATGGTTTGTATTGATGAGTCTTCAGTTTTGAGAGTTCAATCTCTTAAAAACATATTGACGTCACTGTTAAATGATGTTAATATAATACTTGTCTGGTGGCGATAGCGAAGCGGCCACACCCGTTCCCATGCCGAACACGGAAGTTAAGCGCTTCAGCGCCGAAAGTAGTTGGGGGTCTCCCCCTGTGAGGATAGGACGTTGCCAGGCAAGATCGTTCCGCAATAGCTCAGTGGTAGAGCAACCGGCTGTTAACCGGTAGGTCGTAGGTTCAAATCCTACTTGCGGAGCCACTTTTTCTCTTTTTTGGAGAGCTGTCCGAGTGGCCGAAGGAGCACGATTGGAATTCGTGTAGGCGGCACAACCGTCTCAAGGGTTCGAATCCCTTGCTCTCCGCCAGTTTATCCATACTAATTATGGCCCGTTGGTCAAGCGGTTAAGACACCGCCCTTTCACGGCGGTAACACGGGTTCGATTCCCGTACGGGTCACCATTTAAATTTTATATCGTCGCGGGGTGGAGCAGTCTGGTAGCTCGTTGGGCTCATAACCCAAAGGTCGTTGGTTCAAATCCAGCCCCCGCAATTGTGTGGTCCTGTGGTGTAGCGGTTAACATGCCTGCCTGTCACGCAGGAGATCGCGGGTTCGAATCCCGTCAGGACCGCCATTTTTTTATTTAACTAAATTACTACATACATGGCTTTGTAGCTCAGTTGGTAGAGCAAAGGACTGAAAATCCTTGTGTCGGCGGTTCGATTCCGTCCAAAGCCACCATGTGGGGGGGTAGCGAAGTGGCTAAACGCGGCGGACTGTAAATCCGCTCCCTAGGGTTCGGCGGTTCGAATCCGCCCCCCCCCACCACTTAGGGGCATAGTTTAGCGGTAGAACTACGGTCTCCAAAACCGTCAGCGCGGGTTCGATTCCTGCTGCCCCTGTTTATTATGGCGATTGTGGCGAAGTGGTTAACGCACCGGATTGTGATTCCGGCATTCGAGGGTTCAATTCCCTTCAGTCGCCCCATTTTGTTGGGCTGTAGCCAAGTGGTAAGGCATCGGATTTTGATTCCGACATGCGTAGGTTCGATCCCTTCCAGCCCAGCCATTTTGCGGAAGTAGTTCAGTGGTAGAATACGACCTTGCCAAGGTCGGGGTCGCGGGTTCGAATCCCGTCTTCCGCTCCATTTAATCTCTTTGGCGCCATAGCCAAGTGGTAAGGCAGAGGACTGCAACTCCTCTATCGTCGGTTCGATTCCGACTGGCGCCTCCAACATAATATGCCGGTGTGGCGGAATTGGTAGACGCGCACGACTCAAAATCGTGTTCCTCTGGAGTGTCGGTTCGACTCCGACCACCGGTACTCTCTGCGGGTGTAGTTTAATGGTAAAACCTCAGCCTTCCAAGCTGATGACGAGAGTTCGATTCTCTTCACCCGCTTCATATCTCTCTGCCCTTAGTGGCGGGGAGATTTTTTGTATGCGAAAATAAGAAGAGTGAGGTGATGAATGGGATGACTCCTGAGATACTAAAACAACAGATTGTCGAGTACGCTGCGTCAATCGGGATCGATGAGTTGAAAGTGACGACGGCCGATCCGTTCATCGTCATGAAACAACGGCTCATCAAACAACAAGAGAAAGGCTTCGCTTCAGGATTTGAAGAACCCGACCTTGATAAGCGGACGACGCCTGAACTATTGTTAGAGGACGCCCAGTCAATCATTGCGATTGCGGTCGCCTACCCGAGCAAATTGAAAGATGCGCCCCGGAGCGTGGCGGGCGAACGGCGTGGGCTGTTCGCGCGTGCCTCGTGGGGGCTTGACTATCATCGCGCCGTCGGCTCACGGCTTGAACAGCTTCAAGCGTATATCGAAGAACTCGTTCCCGGCGTCAAAACGCGCTCGATGGTCGACACGGGTGAACTTGTCGATCGGGCTGTGGCCGAACGGGCCGGAATCGGATTTAGTGGGAAAAATTGTTCGATCATTTCGCCGGAGAAGGGATCTTACCTGTACTTGGGGGAGATGATTTTAGACACGTATCTGCCGCCCGATACAGCAATCGAGGACGGGTGCGGGGACTGTGATAAATGCATGACCGCCTGTCCGACGACAGCGCTCGTTGAACCGGGTGTGCTTGACGCCAAGCGCTGCATCGCTTACTTGACCCAGATGAAGACGCTCATGCCGCGAGAGTTCCGCTCGCAGCTTGGCGGACGCCTTTACGGCTGTGATACGTGCCAACAAGTCTGTCCATATAACCGTAAGAAAGATTGGCGCCATCATGAAGAGCTGTTGCCGGAGGCAGAAGTCGTCAAACCGCTGCTCGAACCGTTGCTCAGCTTGAGTAACCGCGAGTTCAAGGCGAAGTTTGGTCATTTGTCCGGTTCGTGGCGCGGCAAGAAGCCGATTCAACGTAACGCGATCTTAGCGCTCGCACATTACCGTGAACCGTCAGCCGTCTCGGTGCTCGAAACATTCATTCAAACCGATGAGCGTGAAGACATGCGGGCGACGGCTGTTTGGGCGATCGGCGCGATTCTCGGTACTGACGCCGAAGCAATCTATCAAGAGATTGAACGCGTAGAGCAATCAGAACTAGTTAAAGAAGAGATTCGTATATTCCGAGAGGAGTGGGAACGTGAAGACCGTGTCATCTAAATGGGGAACGTTATCATACGAATTAAATGAGCAGGGGAAATTAATCGCGTTAGATTTTGCGGAAACAGAACAGGCAGATGGGAGCGCACCGGTGTGGCTCGTCGACATGATCGAACGGGTCGAACGGGAAGGGCTCCAAGAAATTGACCGCGTGTGGATTGATATGAACGGGACGGTTTTCCAACAAGAAGTGTGGGATGCGTTGTTGACGATCCCGTCTGGTGAGACGCGGACGTATAAACAAATCGCGGAACAGATTGGACGTCCGAAAGCAGTGCGTGCCGTCGGCCAGGCGTTGAACCGTAATCCGCTGCCTGTCATCTTCCCGTGCCATCGTGTCGTCGGCAGCAGCGGACAGCTCACGGGTTTTGCGGGCGGGCTCGATCAAAAACAACGATTACTCGATATCGAACAAGTGAAGTGAGGAATAGATTATGGCTAACCATGTAGTAATGTTTCAACCGGAAATCCCGGCAAATACGGGCAACGTCTCGCGGACGTGTGCGGCAACGAACTCGGTGCTCCATCTGATTCGTCCGCTCGGCTTCTCGACGGATGACAAGATGTTAAAACGGGCCGGCCTCGACTATTGGCAGTTCGTCGACGTCCGTTACCATGACTCGCTTGACGAACTATGGGCACAACATCCGGACGGCGAATTTTTCTATATTACAAAGTACGGCGAACAGTATCCGAGTGACCTTGACGTGTCTGACGTCGAGAAGGACTATTTCTTCGTCTTCGGACGTGAGACGAAAGGTTTGCCGATGGAAGTGATCGAGGACAACCTTGACCGCTGCATCCGCTTGCCCCAGTCAAACCTCGTCCGTTCGCTCAACGTCTCGAACACGGCAGCCATCATCGTCTATGAGGCACTGCGCCAGCAAAGCTATGCGGGATTAAAGTAAGAAAAAAGAGCCCGATTCGTGAGAATCGCGGCTCTTATTGATTACCTTCAGGTTTTCTGTTGTATCCTGCTGTTAAGATTGCCGCAAGGAAGACGACGCTGATTCCGACCATTAGTAATAAACCCATTTAAAAATCCCCCTTTTGTTCTCCGTGACTACGAATATTATAATATACTTGATAATAGATTTGCACTGAATATGAGAAATTCTTGTGAAATGAGAGCCTATATGAAAACAAATGTGTACTTGTTAAGCTACGCCCCGTTGATTGGGATCATTCTTTTTTCGATGTCACTCGCTATCGCCACGTCTGAATACGCCATTCAATGGCTGACGCGTGTCGGGGTGTATAGTGAAATCATCGCGCTGTTGTCTGTTCAAGAGACGAAGATCCTCGTGCTCGTCATGTTCTTCACGATATACTTCATGCTGTTTAGCGCCTTTAAACTCGTCGCCGATACGTTCAACCAACTCGGTTTCGCATTTTTTGCGCGTGAGACGAACGGGAGCTCGCTCCATCGCTTAAAGCCAGGAGCAACGATTTTTTTGGTCGGTTCAGGTGTCAGTTTTTTGTTTTTGACTTCACTGCCGGCAGCGGTTGCGGTCTTGCTTGGCACGTTTGTCGTCTATTTATTCTACTATATTTGGCAAGTCAGTCAGTTGATGTCGACACTTCGTGCAATCGGGCTCTTGTTGATTCAAGCGATGATGTGGGCGATTCTTTTAAGTGGGCTTGTCTGGGCGCTCCTCAGGCTGTTTAACTCGGTCGGGGATATCATCTTATGAACGGCCCTCACATAAAACTAGCCCCTTCAGAAGCTGTGATCAGCGAATGGATCAAGTCGTTTATGCCTGCTCATGATTTGTACTTTATCGATGAACGGCTACTATCGCGGCTCGACCATTCTCCAGGCATGTTGCTCATACCAAGAGAAGAGTTCAGTCAGCATCCGACATATCGGGATATTAGCGTCGCCAACAGCTATACATACTGGACGGTCAATCCGGTCGCGACGCACGTCGTCCATGCGCCTAGCGGGTGGATAGCATCGTTACCGGACGCGTTAAGAAGCGATGTGCTCACATTTCAGGCCACGGTCGGCCGAGGTCTTGTCTTTCGGTTAACGGACGACGAATCCAGACGAGAGTGGATGCCTTATATCATCAACGTGGACGGGGCGAGATACCTCGTCTTGCAACAAAAAGTATGGGCGCTGATGACGAACTTCGAGCGCCGTCAGCTAGTGCTGAACTACGCGAAAGAATGGGATGTATGGGACGCACATGATTTACCACTTGAAGCACCAAGTCATTTGAAGAGATACGCCAACATGTTCTCGACGGTGGCGGGGAGCAACTGCTTAGCGGCAACACTGTTTGCTGTGACGGGGGAAGACTGGTTGATCACGCAATGGGTCCATCCGAAGACGTTTCTACAGACACTGGCTCATGCGTCTTATACTCAAGTCGATGCGGCAGCTGAGGCAGGGGACGTTCTCACTTTTTGGGATGACGCCGGACGTTTGCAGCACGCGACGTATCGTATAGACGATGAGCTGTTCTTCAACAAGAACGGCCAGACGATGTTTAATCCGTGGAAAGTGATTGACGAAACCGAACTACGCGTAGCTTGGAGCGCATTTACCGTCAAAATATACAGACAGACGAAACAAGGCTAGAGGATGCGTCCTCTAGCCTTGTTGTTTTTTAACGGTGCGCTTCTGTCCAAATGATGGCCGGGTACGCCCGGTTGGCAAGCTCCGGGAACGGACGCGGCGTGTCGGCACCGAGCCAGATCGCCGTGATCGTTTGATCGGTCAAGCCGACATACCACATGTCCTTATGCGAGTTGGTCGTGCCGGTCTTGCCTCCGACGTAAGGGCGCTTGATCTGGCCGGCGTAACGTCCCGTTCCGTACGTTGTGACGGCAGATAACGCTTCTTGCATCGCCGAGGCCGTCTCGTCCGACCAGACGGCTTGTTTCATCATGCCCGGGCTGATTGTCGGGGCACCCGAAGCAAAGCGGATTTCTTTAATCGTCTGACCAGATACGTACACACCTTTATTGAGAAAAGGCGTATACGCGGCAGCGAGTTCCTTCGGAGATACTCCTTGTGTCAGACCGCCGAGCGCGCTCGCGAGATTGCTGTCTTTGTCGGGATCCCACTGACTGAACATCATGTCGGCCGTCTCGTACGCTCGCTCTTGGTCGATCGCCGTGAATGCGGCGAGTGCCGGGGTGTTATACGAGTAAGCGACCGTATCTTGGAGCGTGACGTCGCCCAGGACACGGTTGCCACTGTTCGTCGGGCAATACGTCCCGTAACAGACAGGTCGTCCGTCAAGCACCGTATCGAGCTTCGCTCCGGTCTCTTCGATGTAAGGCGCAAACACAAGGACAGGTTTTATAGCCGAGCCCGGCTGCCGGTACGCTTGGGTGGCCCGGTTGAATTCACCACTCTGCTTCATCTCAGAATCGACGAGGGCGACGATGCGCCCGTTCGGCGTCAATTCGGCATAGCCGCCGTTCAAGCCGTTCGGTAAGCGGCTCATCACTTGTTTCGCTTGGTTTTGACGTTCGACGGACAAATACGTTTCGACTGTCGCTTTATTGCTCGCCAAGTAGTTTTTGGCCGCCTCTTCATCGAGGTCATAACGTGTACGGACGAGGCGGACCGCGTCTTTCATGACCGTGTCCATATAGTCTGGATAGCGGACTTTGTGGCTGCGATAAGAGGCCTTGAGTTTGACGCCGTGAAACGCATCATATGCTTGCTTTGATAGGACGCCCGCATCTCTCAATTGCGTGAGGATGCGATCTTTACGCTCGTAAAAGGCAGCCGACGGGTCAAGCGGGTCGTAAAGGGACGGATTGTTCGGCACGGTCAACAAGTAAGCGATCTGGTTCCAGTTCAAATCGTTGAGCGGACGGGAGAAGTACGTATCGGCCGCCGACTGGATACCATAGATGTTATGACCGAAGAAAATGACGTTGCTGTAGGCGGTCATAATTTCTTTTTTACTATAATTTTTTTCGAGCGCTCGCGCGATCATTAATTCCTTTACTTTGCGCTCATACGTCCGTTCGTGCGTTAAATATTCATTCCGGGCCAGTTGTTGGGTAATCGTGCTCCCGCCTTGGACCGACGATTCGTTCGCGTTATTGATGAACGCTCGGGCAATCCCTCCGAGGTCATAGCCGGGATGGGCGTTGAACTTCCGGTCCTCAATGACGATGATTGCTTCACGGATGTGATTCGGAAGCCCATCGACGGAGACATCGTTGCGGCGACCGTTCAAGTACAACTGTTCCGTCCCTCCTTTATAAGTCAGCATGACAGCATGTTTCGATGAGAGCGGAGCGGAGCTGACGGCCTCTTCACCCCACGCGACAATCGTTTTCGCTTGGTCAATCTCTTCTTTTAAAGCTCCGCTGACTGTGAAGCCAACGGCAACCAATCCAGCAATAAACACAACCCCGAGCCATGCTCTCATCGTCTCACCTCTTTCTCTATTCATTATATCGTCAATCTTTCGATAAAATTCAAAATGTAAACGCTATCATATAATAATTTAAGCAGGAATACATTAGGAAACAGCGAAAAAGGGTATTAGAGGTTTATATTATGAATTTAGGAGGCAGTACTATGAAGCAAGAAATGGTTGCGATGCTCCTCGCTGGCGGGGAAGGCAAGAGACTTGGGCCTCTCACAAGGAAGACGGCAAAGCCTGCCGTCAACTTTGGAGGGAAGTACCGGATCATCGATTTCCCACTATCGAACTGTACGAATTCGGGAATCACGACAGTCGGTGTGTTGACACAATATGAGCCGTTAGAATTAAACCGTTACCTCGGCATCGGGTCTGCCTGGGATTTAGATCGCCGCAATGGCGGATTAGCTATCCTGCCACCATACCAAGCTCAGTCGGGGAAAAACTGGTACGAAGGTACTGCGAATGCGATCTATCGGAACTTGAGCTATATCGATGACTACGATCCGGAGTACGTGTTGATCTTATCGGGAGATCACATTTACAAAATGGATTACGAGAAGATGCTCGATTTCCACAAAGAAAAACAAGCCGATGTGACGATTTCAGTCATGGCCGTCCCATGGGATGAAGCACCGCGTTTCGGGATCTTGAATACGGGCGATGATTTGCGTATTAACGAATTCGATGAAAAACCTGAGAAGCCGAAGAGCAACTTGGCGTCGATGGGAATCTACATCTTCAACTGGAAAGTGTTGCGCGAACACTTGATTCAAGACGCGGAAGATGAGACGTCAAGCTTTGACTTCGGGAAGAACATCATTCCAAACACGCTCCTCGACGGATTGAACGTCTTTGCCTATAAATTCAAAGGCTACTGGAAAGACGTCGGTACGATCCAGTCGCTATGGGAAGCGAACATGGACCTTCTCGAAGAAGATCCACCGTTCGATTTATATGACCCAGACTTTAAAATTTACTCGGTCAACCCGAACCAAACGCCGCAATTCATCGGAAAAGATGCTTGTGTCGAGCAGTCGGTCATCAATGAAGGCTGCCGGATCGAAGGAGAAGTCCAACATTCGGTCTTGTTCTATGACGTACGTGTCGGCGAAGGGTCGCTCGTGAAAGACTCCGTCATCATGCCAGGGGCCCGCATCGGGAAAGACGTTACAATTCACCGAGCCATTGTCGCTAGCTGTGCCGTCATTGAAGATGGCGCGACAGTTGGTGAGCCGGGGGGTGACATCGTTGTCATCGAGCCGCATGAAAATATCGAAAGTGGAACAGTCTTCAAGCAACGCGCTTGATTATAAAATAGACCGACGCAAGGAGGCGTTATTGTTGACGAATGATTTGTTAGGAATCATCAACTTAGGTACCGAAGAGGGGTTATTCCCGGAGTTGACGGGACATCGCAACTTAGCAGCTGTCCCGTTCTCAGGGCGTTATCGTCTCATCGACTTTACATTGACGAATATGATTACCCAAGGTATCGATCAAGTTGGGATTTTTACACTCGATAAGTATCGTTCTTTAATGGACCATGTAGGATCAGGCAAAGAGTGGGATCTTGACCGCTCACAAGGCGGATTGCATATCTTCCCGCCGGCGCTTAAACCGGATGGCGAAGCCTATCTCGGAGATTTAGCGAACTTCTCGATGCACCGGGAACACTTCGTGCGCAGTAAACAAGCTTACGTTGTCATTACCGGCTCGAACGTGTTGACGACGATCGATTATCAAAACATGCTCGAACATCATAAATCGATGGGGGCGGACATCACGCTCGCTTACACGGAGCATGAACAAAAATGTGGCTACTGTCGTCCGATTCGACTCGGGGAGAACGACCGTGTCGTCGGAATCGGGGAGCGCGGCTTTAGCCCGGACGATGAGCATGCATACACGGAAACGATCGTCATGTCGAAAAACTTATTCCTTCGCCTCGTCGATGAAGCGACGTCAAAAGGGGAGTATGACTTGTTAGATGGAGTTATTCTTCCCCAGCTCCACCGTCTCCACGTTCATGGATATCACTATACGGGTAAAATGCAGGTGATTCATTCGGTGCTTTCGTACTATAATGAAAGTATGCGCTTACTTCGCCAAGAAGGAATCATCTACGACTTCCCTCATATTTACACGAAGATCAAACATGAGCCGCCGACTCGCTACTTGAAAGGGTCGAAAGTGAATGAAGCGCTAGTCGCCAATGGATGTAAAATCAGTGGAGAAGTTCAAAATAGTATTTTGTTCCGAGGTGTGGTCATCAGTGAACATGCGCGCGTCAAAAATTCAATCATTTTATCCAAGTCGATCATCGAAGAAGGAGCTGTCGTCGAGAACGCCATTTTAGACAAAGAAGTGGTCGTGAAACGTGGACAGGTCATTCGTGGAACGGTCGATGAACCGATCGTCATCAGAAAACGGACAACGGTTTAAAGGAGGATATTATGAAAATATGGTATGTCGCTTCAGAAGCGGCACCGTTCATGAAAACGGGGGGGCTTGCCGATGTGATTGGCTCGCTCCCTCAAGCGGTGTCTAGCCTCGGTGAAGATGTCAGTGTCGTAATGCCGAAGTACGGCTCGATTGCGCAAGAATATGTCGATGAGATGGAATATTTATTCGATTTGATCGTCCCGGTCGGCTGGCGTAAGCAGTTCGGGGCCGTCTTGAAGTTAGAGCGCGACGGGATCACGTATTACTTTATCGATAACGAGTACTATTTTAATCGCGAAGGCGTGCTCTACGGTCATTACGATGATGCAGAACGATTCGCCTTTTTCTCCCGGGCCGTCCTTGAGATGATCGGACAGATTGAAGAAGTGCCGGACGTGTTGCACTGCCACGATTGGCAGACGGGTGTCGTTCCGGCGTTTCTACGAATCCATTATCAACACATCGAAGCGTACCAAAAGATTCGAACGGTCTTTACTATCCATAACCTGCAATACCAAGGGATCTTCCCAGAAGCTGTGCTCGGTGAACTGCTGCAGTTTGGGCACGAGCATTTCACGGCAGAGGGCATCCAACATAACGGTCTCGTCAATTACATGAAGGCCGGCATCGTCCATTCCGACCAAATCACGACGGTGAGTCCGTCTTATCGCGATGAGATCATGGAACCTTACTATGGCGAAGGTTTAGATGCGGCACTACGCCACCGTGCCGTCGACGTCCGCGGCATCTTGAACGGTCTCGATTTGGCGACGAACGACCCGAGCACGGACAAACGAATCGCACAAACGTATGATCTCGACACGGTCAAAGAAGGGAAGCTTGCCAACAAGCGCATGCTTCAAGAACGGTACGGTCTCGAAGTGCGTGATGATATCATGTTGATCGGATTCGTGAGTCGTCTCGTCGAGCAAAAAGGTCTCGATTTGATTCATGCGGTGAACCATGAGTTGGGGAATTTGGACTGTCAGTTCGTCTTCCTTGGATCGGGTCAACCTGAATATGAGGCGATTGTCCATGAGATGACGGCAGCCCACCCTGGGAAAATCGGGTCGTACATTGGGTTCGATATCGAACTGGCCCACTTGATTTATGCGGGATCAGACGCCTTCTTGATGCCATCTCGATTCGAACCGTGCGGCCTTAGCCAATTGATCTCGATGCGTTATGGAACACTTCCGATCGTTCGTGAGACAGGCGGACTTCGAGACACGGTCAAACCTTACAATGATTACACGCAAGAAGGGACTGGATTCGGTTTCTTGAACTACAACGCTCACGAGATGCTCGCGACGATTGAAAAATCAATTCGTGTCTTCTACGAGGATAACACTTGGAATGCGCTCGTCCATCAAGCGATGACTTCGGACTTCAGCTGGAAACAATCCGCTAAGCAATACCGTGAGTTATATCACCTATTCGCATGACTGGAAGGAGATTTACACATATATGTTTACAGATAAACAGAGCTTCGTCACTTCGTTTCAAGAAAGATTCGTCGCCTTAAACGGGAAATCGTTCGATGAAGGGACCGAGCAGGAAGTGTATCAAACGTTGGCAACGATGGTGCGTGAACAAGCGATTCCGAAATGGATCAACACACGCGACAAGCAAGAAGCCAAACAGAGCAAGCAAGTCATCTATTTCTCGCTCGAGTTTTTGTTAGGCCGTTTCCTCTATAACAACTTACTCAGTATGGACGTTTTAGAAGTTGTCCAAGAAGGGTTGGAAGAACTCGGTTTTGATTTCACGGAAATCACGGAGTTCGAGCCGGAACCAGGGCTCGGTAACGGCGGTCTCGGCCGTCTGGCCGCTTGTTTCCTCGATTCGCTTGCCGCGCTCAGTCTGCCCGGTCACGGTAACGGGATTCGCTATCGTTACGGTTTGTTCAAACAAAAAATCGTCGACGGCTATCAAGTCGAGTTGCCGGACAACTGGCTCCGAAATGGGAATATGTGGGAGACGCGCCGTGCCGATCGTGCGGTTGACGTGAATTTTGGGGGCTGGATCGAGATGAAGCAGATCGGAGACCGTCTCCGTGTCGTTCATCATCCAGACGAAGTCGTACGCGCCGTTCCATACGATATGCCGGTCATCGGTTACAAGAACGACGTCGTGAACACGCTCCGGCTTTGGAATGCGGAGTCGCCATTTGATGACGAAGAGTATATGGAACGCACGAAAGGGTCGTACAAAGACTTGTTGAAACACAAGCAGTCGATTGCGACGATCTCGGAGTTCCTCTATCCGGACGACACGACGTATGAAGGAAAAGTGCTCCGTTTGAAACAACAGTACTTCTTCGTGTCAGCGGGTGTCCAATCGATGATTGCGTCTTACTTGCGACACAACAAATCACTCAAACATTTAGGCGACTACTACGCTGTCCACATTAACGATACCCACCCGGTCGTCGCAATCCCTGAACTGATGCGGATTTTGATGGATGATCACGGATATGGCTGGGATGAGGCGTGGCGCGTGACGAAAAGTGTCATGTCGTTCACAAACCATACACTTCTCGCCGAGGCACTTGAAAAGTGGCCGGTCGAGATGTACGAGCGTCTATTACCACGAATCTATCAAATCATTAATGAGATTAATACCCGGTTCTGTAAAGACGTGCTCGTCAATTATCCACACCTTGAACCGCATATGGGTGAGATTGCGATCGTCTCGAACAATTACATTAATATGGCAAACCTTGCCGTTGTCGGATCACATTCGACGAACGGGGTCGCCCGTATTCATACAGATATTTTAAAACAACGCGAGATGCGCCACTTGTATGAAATGTTCCCGCTTCGTTTCAATAACAAGACGAACGGCATCACGCATCGCCGTTGGCTCTTGAAATCAAATCCGCGTCTGTCGAACTTGATCACGGACGCAATCGGTCCGTCATGGATCGAGCACCCGAACGATCTTGAGAAGTTGATGGACGTCTCGAAAGATACGAGTTTCCAGGAGCAAGTGATGGAAGTGAAACAACAAAATAAACTCGACTTAGCGGCTTACATTCAAGATGAGACGGGAATCAGTGTCGACCCGAACTCGATTTTCGATGTTCAAGTCAAACGTCTGCATGCGTATAAGCGTCAGCTCATGAACGCGATGCATATTCACGCGCTCTATCAAAAGATTCAAACAGACCCGACGTTCACGATGGTTCCACGGACGTTCATCTTCGGAGCGAAAGCGGCGCCAGGTTATTATTACGCGAAAGAAGTCATTCGCTACATCAATGCCCTCGCGTCGATGATTAACAACGACAAACGGGCGAGTCAGTTCATCAAGATCGTGTTCCTTGAGAACTACCGCGTCTCGATGGCAGAACGAATCTTCCCGGGCTCGGATGTTAGTGAACAGATTTCGACGGCGAGCTACGAGGCGTCAGGAACCGGAAACATGAAGTTCATGATGAACGGAGCGCTCACAATCGGTACGCTTGACGGGGCGAACATCGAGATTCGCGATGCGGTCGGTGATGACCATATCTTCATTTTCGGATTGACGCCGCAAGAAGTCATGAACTATAAAAAATTCGGCGGGTATCATGCGGCCGACATTTATCATGCCAACACCGAAGTACGTAACGTCGTCGACGGTCTCGTCAACGGGACGTTCGATAAAGTCGGAGAATATCAGTTCCAAGCGATCTTTGATTCGCTTCTCGTCTATAACGATGATTTCCTCGTCTTGAAAGACTTTATGTCCTACATGCAGGCACAGCGACGCGTCGATGAAGTGTTCGCAGATAAGGCGCGTTGGGCGGAAAGTTCAATCGTCAATACGGCCAAGTCTGGTATTTTCTCGAGCGACCGCACAATCACGGAATATGCGAACGCGGTTTGGAACATCAAGCCGACGAGTGTGAAATAAAAAAATCCACCCGTTATGGGTGGACCTTATTTTCTGGATAACTGATCCAGTCAGAGTATGAACCGGGATAGAGACGGACATCGTCTTTACCGAGCGCGTGCAATGCCAAAATGTTCACGCAAGCGGTGACACCGCTGCCGCAATAAAAGATCGGGTTCGGGACATCGAGCACGTTGGCGTAAAGTTCGCGCAAATCGTGAAAGTCTTGAAGCGTCCCGAGCTCCGTGACGGCGTCTACGTATGGGCAGAGCAGGGCGTTCGGGATATGCCCGGCTTTTTTATCGATCGGTTCGTGGCTTCCGTCGTAACGGTCGGCCGTCCTTGAGTCATACAGGTCGCCTGTTGTCGTTGCGGCGCGCACGTCTTCGATCGTGGCGATCATATCGTCGTGGAAATCAGGGACGTATGTCGAAGCAGGGTACGTCGGAACCTCGGTCGTTGTCTCACCAGAGTAAGTGATGCCGGCCTGGATTCCGCCTTCGAGCACGATGACGCGCTCATGGCCGGCCCACTTGAATAACCACCAAGCACGTGCGGCGTATGGGAAACCGTCGTCGTAAATAATGATCAAGTCGTCCTTTTGGATGCCGATGCGTCGGAGCGTCTCCGTCCACGCTTCTTTTGACGGGAGCGGGTGACGTCCGCCGTGAACGGACACAGGGCCTGACAAGTCTTCCATCAAGTCGAGATGGACGGCATTCGGGAGATGTCCTTGACGGTACACGTATTTTCCGTATGAAGCGTCGTTCAATGAATAGCGGCAATCAATAAATCGGATTGAGTCCGTATGGACGATTTGTTTCAATTCTTGGGCACGCATAGTTGGAAACATAGTATCACCTCGAAGTTTCGTTACTCCCATCGTATACAAGATGGAACAAATTGGCGAGTACTTCGATTGAATTTGAACGTCGAAAGGGGAATTGACCATGGCATGGCAACAAACATATGAGCGTTGGAATCAATATGAGGAACTTGAACCTTATCTTCGGACCGAATTAGACGAGATGGCACAAAATGAGACGACACTCGAAGAAGCGTTTTATAAGACGCTTGAATTCGGAACGGGTGGTATGCGCGGTGAGATCGGACCAGGTGCCAATCGAATGAACGTCTATACGATTCGTAAAGCGGCGCAAGGATTTGCCGACTTTATTTCGGCGTCAGGCGAGGAAGCGAAACGGCACGGAGTCGTCATCGCCCATGATCCACGTCACTACTCACCTGAATTCGCGCTCGAGGCGGCACGGACGTTTGCATCGAACGGGATCAAGACTTACTTGTTCCCGAGCTTACGGGCAACGCCAGAACTGTCATTCGCCGTCAGACACCTAGGCGCGTTTGGAGGAGTCGTCATCACGGCGAGTCATAACCCGCCTGAGTATAACGGCTTCAAAGTATATGGCGCCGACGGCGGGCAACTACCGCCGGCCGAGGCGGACGAGCTCGTGTCTTACGTCAACGCGATCGAGGACGAGTTAAGCATCCCGGTCCAAGACGAAGCAACGCTCCGCGCCGACGGGACACTCGTCAACGTCGATGCGTCTGTCGATGCGGCTTACATGGAAGCTCTTCAATCGATTCGAATCCATAAGGACGTCCCAACAGACGCCCTCAAAATCGTCTTCTCGCCCCTTCACGGGACGGGTCGCCGACCGGTCATGGAAGGACTCAAGGCGTATGGGTTTGACCATGTCACGATCGTCGAAGAACAAGCCGAACCAGACGGCGCGTTCCCGACGGTCAGTTCTCCGAACCCGGAAGAGCGGGCGGCGTTCAAGCTGGCGATGGAATATGGTGACCGTGTCAGCGCTGATTTGCTCATGGCGACCGATCCGGACGCCGACCGCGTCGGCTTCACCGTGCGTGACCGCGACGGGGAATGGTTCGTCTTGACAGGGAACCAGACCGGAGCGCTCTTGATGGATTACATCCTATCGCAAAAAGTCGAGACCGGCACGCTGCCAGCGAACGGATTCGTCGCGAAAACGATCGTCACGTCCGAGCTTGGGGCGGCCATCGCCAAAGCGTATGGCGTGCATCTCGAGAACACGCTCACCGGCTTTAAATTCATCGGTGAGAAGATCAAACAGTACGAGGAGTCAGGCGAGTACGAGTTCTTGTTCGGCTACGAAGAGAGCTACGGCTATTTGATCGGTGACTTCTGCCGTGATAAAGACGCTGTCCAGGCGTGCGTGCTCGGCGCCGAGATGGCAGCTTTCCATAAGCAGCAGGGACGAACGTTGTATGACGCGCTCCAAGCGATTTATGAGAAGTATGGCTTTTATGAGGAATCGCTTCAATCGATGACGTTGAAAGGGAAAGCCGGGCTTGAACAGATCGGCCGGATGATGGAATCGTTCCGTGCCAACCCGCCGCAAGAAGTTGCCGGCTACGAAGTCGTCCGCTTCGAGGATTACAAGCTGCAAGTCGCGACCGACCTTCGTCAAAATACGACCGAGGACATCGACTTGCCATCTTCGAACGTGCTCAAATTCGTCTTCGAGGACGGGTCGTGGTTCTGCCTTCGCCCGTCTGGCACAGAGCCAAAGATCAAGTTCTATTTCAGTGTTCACGCGGATAGTGCCGAGATGACGACGGCGAAACGTGAAGCGATTGAACGAGACGTTATGAAGCAAGCAAAAGCAATCGACTGACTAGTGTACCACCGCTCAACTGGGAGCGGTGGTTTTTGTTTGACTTCTTTTAACCTCGTCAGTATGATGAGTATATTGCTCAAAACCATGTAATCATATAAGGATTATCAGGAAGGCGGAAATAACATGAAAAAATCATTAACGGCAGTTCTCGCAATCGGCGCATCGTTCGGGGTGCTCGCAGCTTGCGGTACAGAGACGGACAGTGGATCTGAAGAAACAGTCATCACAGTCGGGACGGAAGCGACATACCCGCCATTCACATACAAAGATAAAGGTGAAATCACAGGGTATGACATCGACGTGTTGAACGAAGCGGCAGAGCGTGCCGGCTATACGGTCGAGTATGAGCCGATGGACTTCAAAGGACTCGTCCCGGCACTCGACGCGGAACGCATCGATATGATCGCGAACCAGATGAGTATCACACCGGAGCGTGAAGAGAAGTATGCGTTCTCGGATACGTACGCGGTGTCAGGTGCACAAGTCATCGTTGCTTCAGATAATGAAGACATCCAAGGCATCGACGACCTTGACGGCAAAGTCGTTGGTTCGACACAAGGGTCGGTCTACGCCCAGATGGCTGAAGAAGCTGGCGCAGAAGTGAAGTTTTATAAAGGTGCGAACCAAGTGCTCCAAGACCTTCAAGTCGGACGTCTCGACGCAGCACTCAACGACCGTCTCTTCATCTTGACGGAGCTCGAGAAGACAGGCTACGACGTGAAAGCGGTCGGTGACGTCTTCAACAAGAGCGAGGCGGGGTACATGACACGCCAAGACAGCGACGTGCTCGATCAGTTGAACGAGGCGCTTGCTGAAATGAAAGAAGACGGAACGATGGCTGAAATCGGTGATAAGTACTTCGGTGAGGACATCAGTCAATGAATGAACTGATCACGACCGTCATCGAGAACCGTTCGGCCTATATCGAAGCCGTACAATTGACGTTGATCGCCAGTATCCTGTCGATTATCCTCGCCTTGGTGCTCGGTCTGATCATCGCGTTACTTTACAGCAGTCCAATCAAAGTGTTGCGGTTGTTCACTCGGACGTACACCTCGTTCTTCCGGGGCACGCCGCTGCTCTTGCAACTGCTCATCTTGTACGTCGGGTTGACCGGGTTCGTCCAACTGAGCGGGATGCAGGCGCTCATCTTCGGATTGGGTCTGCACTTTGCGGCTTATATCTCGGAGGCGTTCCGGGCAGCCATCAATTCGGTCGATAGCGGACAAGTCGAGGCGAGTGTCGCCCTCGGGATCCCGCGGGCGAAACGTTTTAAAGACATTATCTTCCCACAAGCGTTATCACGGGCCATCCCACCGGTGTCGAACTCGGTGATTGATATCATCAAGTCGACGTCGCTCGGGTCGGTCATCGCCGTGCAGGAGTTGACGTACGTCTCAGACCAGATTGCAGCGACGACCTATTTGGTCATGCCGCTCCTCTTGTTCTCGGCCTCGATCTATTGGATCT
The DNA here is from genome assembly GCF_004336795.1 of Exiguobacterium sp. SH4S7. Classification (NCBI taxonomy): domain Bacteria; kingdom Bacillati; phylum Bacillota; class Bacilli; order Caryophanales; genus Exiguobacterium; species Exiguobacterium sp. SH4S7. Next base: position 52,238 of record NZ_SJUT01000009.1, on the reverse strand, counting down.
TGTCGACACTCATTCAAGCGGGGCAGCATCGGCTCGAACGTCGCTATGCGACCCGCTAAACGAAAAATCCCCTCGATTCCAAGAATCGAGGGGATTTTGTATTAACGGATGACGAGCTCTGTCTCAGAGTCGAAGAAGTGTGCTTTCGTCATATCGAGCGCGAGTTCTACGTCGTCACCCATACGGATGTTTGAGCGGCCGTCGATGCGGGCCGTGAACTGGTGTCCACCGAGCTCGGCGTAAAGGTAAGACTCGGCACCCATGAGTTCAGATACATCGATGTGTGTTTGGAATGTGTGTGTTGTCGGAGAATCGATGTAGATCGGCTCATCGTGGATCGATTCTGGACGAATCCCGAGGATAAGCTCTTTACCGATGTAACCACGGTCGCGAAGACCTTTCATCTTGCCTTCAGGCACGTTGATTTCTTCGCCGTTCACGACGAACTTGCCGTCTGCGAGTGTTCCGCGGAAGAAGTTCATCGAAGGCGAACCGATGAAGCCGGCAACGAAGATGTTATCTGGGTTGTCGTATACTTCTTTCGGCGAACCGACTTGTTGGATGATCCCGTCTTTCATGATGACGATACGAGTCGCGAGTGTCATCGCTTCCGTTTGGTCATGGGTAACGTAGATCGTCGTCGTATCGAGACGGTTGTGCAACTGGATGATCTCTTTACGCATTTGTACGCGAAGTTTTGCATCCAAGTTTGAGAGCGGCTCATCCATCAAGAACACTTTTGCGTCACGGACGATGGCACGACCGATGGCAACACGTTGGCGCTGACCACCTGAGAGTGCCTTCGGTTTACGTTGGAGGTATTCTTCAAGTCCGAGGATGCGAGCCGCATCTTGGACGCGACGGTCGATCTCTTCTTTCGGGAACTTCCGAAGCTTCAAACCGAATGCCATGTTGTCATAGACGCTCATGTGCGGGTAGAGGGCATAGTTTTGGAAGACCATCGCGATGTCGCGGTCTTTCGGCGCCACGTCGTTCATGCGTTTGCCGTCGATGATGAAGTCGCCGCTCGAGATTTCTTCGAGTCCTGCGATCATGCGAAGTGTTGTCGATTTACCGCAACCAGACGGTCCGACGAAAACGATGAACTCCCGGTCTTTAATGTGCAAGTTGAAGTCGCTGACGGCTTTCCCGTCACCACCGTCGTATATTTTATCAATGTGATTCAATTGAATTTCTGCCATTGTCGTTAGCCTCCTGAGAATGTGTTCTTGTATAATAGCGCTTACAAGATTGATTATACGATGAAACCGCTTGCACGAGATATGTACACGTTGCACAAAAACAGTTACTCAGATTTGTGCAACGTGACAATCAGTTGGAGTAAACTCGCATCATAAAACTGACGAGCGTCATATCCTGTCAGTTCATAGAGCCGATCGAGCCGGTAATTGAGCGTGTTCCGATGCATGAACAGCGCTTTCGCCGTATGGGACACGTTCAGCGAGTGGGCGAACAGCGCCTCTAACAATTCGACGCTCGTCTTATCGAGTATCGAATACGCCGCCTCGGTCAATTGGAGACGTGTGGCAAAAGTCTCATGGTCTTGTAGCAAGTAATGGTATAATAATTGACTAGCAGGGTAAGTTTTAGTAGGGAGTTTCGCGAACGGGCGCAACGTCATGTGTTGATGGTAAAGCGTCCCCAACACACCGAGCGGCCGCTCACTAAAGATGACGTGCGCTTCGACGTAGCAGTCGCTCGCGCCGGCACGCAATACGTCCTCGAAATCAGACAAGTCGACGAGTTGGTTCATCTCAATGATTTCAACGTGATGTCGCGTCATGACGACAATCTCCGCTTCTGGCATGAAATCGTGTAATATCTCTAAAAATTGCTCGAGCGATTCCCTCTCTTGATAGTGGAGCGATAGTGACAACAGACGGAACGGTTGCGCGATCCGATACGAATCGGTGAGCAGGCGGTTTTGCCATTTTTCTTGACGGGGGTCGGCGGTCGTCAAAAACGGTGTCGCCGACCATTCGAGCAGTTGCCGTTCACGCTCGTTCAACTCGGTTTTTGGCAAGCCGAACACGGTCCCATCCTGTGCTTGATACCAAGCATAGTCTCCGGATGCGTCTTCCGACCGATGGACAACGGTCGGGAAAATCGATTTAATACGATCAAACGTAGTCAACACAATCACCTCTTCAACAATGTATCATATTTCAGAACGGGGGCAGGCAGTTTGGATAGTCTACTAAAAATATTCATCATGATCGCCATTGGGGCGACAATCGGGGGAGTGACGAACTTCCTCGCCATCAAAATGTTATTTCGGCCCCACGAGCCAAAGTATATCGGAAAAGTCCGAGTACCGTTCACACCGGGGTTGATTCCGAAACGCCGCGATGAGCTGGCGACGAGTCTCGGCAAGACGGTCGTGAAACACTTGTTGACGCCTGAAGGGATGCGGAAGCGCCTGCTCGACGAACAAGTGAGCGGCCACATCACCTATTTCGTCCAAGAGGAAGTCCGGACGATGCTCCGTTCGGACAAGACGATCCGTACACTAGTCGAACCGCTTTACCCGGACGCCGAGTCGCGTGTGTTGACGGAAGCGGACACGAAACTCCGCCAAGAGCTCCGGCTCGTGCTCGCTGACGTCAAGTCACGCAAGCTGTACGAACTGCTCGGTGAGGACGGGATGGACCGTGTCCGTGACGTGATCCCGGAAATCGTCGACGCGATGCTCGTCAAATCAGAAGAGTATTTCTATTCGGCGGAAGGAGAGGCTCAGCTGCGGTATATGGTCGACTCGTTCGTCCAACGCCGGCTCGGTTTTATCGCCGGGTTCATTCAAAATATGAACTTCGTCGAGATGATTCGCCCGGAGATTGTCAACATTTTACGTGGCGGGTCGACTCGTTCTGGAATGGCGACGATGATCACGCGCGAGTTCGAACGGTTCAGTGAGCGTACGGTCGACACACTCTTAGATGAGCGGTTAGAAGACCGATTGATCGATGGGGTGACGACAGAAGTCATCACCCGTCTCCCGGTCGGCGAATTGCTCGACCGGACCGTCTATTCGTACACACGAGACGTCGAGACACGCATCGTCGACGATCTCGTCCCGAACGGGGTTCGGCTCGTCATCGAGCGGTTCACCAATCAAATGGAGACGGTGATGGACCGTCTGAAAATCGATCAAATCGTGCAAGAGCAAGTCCAATCGCTCGATACGTCGTACCTCGAGGAGATCGTCTTATCGATCTCGAAACGGGAGTTCCGGGCAATAACATGGCTTGGAGCGCTGTTAGGTGGTATGATTGGGTTGATTCAAGGGTTGATTGCCATCGTTTGATCGGCCACGGCCCTAATAGTATTTAGGAGGACGTCACATGTCACAAACAAACTTGTACGATCATGCTAACCAATTGGAAAAAGCACTTCGCGAATCTGAGGAGTTCACAAATCTCTCTTCATTATACGATCGTGTCAATGCGGATGCAGAAGCGAACCAGTTGTTCGCTGACTTCCGTGATATCCAAATGACGCTTCAGCAAAAGCAAATGCAAGGCGAAGAAATCTCAGAACAAGAGATGATGGATGCTCAAACGAAAATGATGAGCGTTCAACAGAACGAATTGATCATGGAGCTCATGCAAGAAGAGCAACGCATGCATCAACTGGTCACAGAAGTGACAAAAATTATCATGAAACCACTTGAAGAGCTATACGCTCCGATGGTTAATGAAAACGAAGTTCAATAACACCTGTGCGGATGGCTTTCGAGCCATCCGTTTTTTGTTGACCGACTTGTCAAATTCGTTATGATAGCGCTTACATATTATAGGGTATAATAACCTTGTATATCAATTCACAAGAGAGGGTGGGCGTCATGGTCACCTTGTTCATATTAGCGGTCATGATCATCTTTTTCATCGGGGGCTGGTTGCGGGCCGATCTCGTCGCACTCGTCGGGCTGGTCGCGCTCGTATTGACGCAGCAATTGTCGCCTGTCGAGGCGATGGCAGGTTTTTCGAATCCGGTCGTCTTGATGATCGCCGGATTATTCATCGTCGGAGCGGGCTTGTTTCATACAGGACTCGCCGAACGGCTTGGCGCTGGGCTCATTCCTTATGCGAAAGGGAGTGAGGTGCGTCTATTTCTCGTTCTGATGGTCACCGTGACGTTTCTATCGAGTCTCATGTCGAACACGGGGACGGTCGCGCTCTTGATCCCGGTCGTTCTCGCCATGTCGAGACAAACGGGTACGAATCCGGCAAAACTGTTAATGCCGCTCGCGTTCTTTTCAAGCATCGGTGGGACGATGACGCTCATCGGCACCCCACCGAACCTTGTCGCCGCCGAGGCGCTCCGCGGTGCCTCAGGCGGGACGCTCGGTTTCTTCTCGCTACTACCGATCGGGTTCGCCGCCGCCGTCGTCGGGCTGCTCTACTTTTATGTCATCGGGAACCGGCTGCTCGATGCGGGCGAGGTTCGTTCGGTCGTCGTCGCCCGTCTGCCGATGCCCGAGTTGAACATCTACGCGCTCACGCTCACGAAAGGTCATCCGCTCGTCGGGAAAACGCTCCGAGATGTGAAGTGGTCACGTGACGGTTTGATCGTCCTCGGCGAAAAGCGAAAAGGGCTCGCGCATCGACTCGTCACGGCCCGAGCCGATACGGTGCTCTATGAGGGACGTGTCCTCGTTAGCGGGGCAGAAGCGGATGTTCGACGCGTCGCCCGTCAAGAAGGGGTGGTCGTTGAACCGATGGAGCTGAAAGATATCTACGGGAAAGAGTCAGGCGTCGCCATTTTCACCGTCCCGTCTGATAGCCCGCTCATCGGTCACTGTCTCTCGGAAAGTCGGCTGCGGAATGACTACCGCTTGAACGTGCTTCAAGTCATCCGCCCGAACGAAGAAATTGCGATGACACGGCTGAAAGACGTCCCGTTAGAGCGAGGTGATATGCTCGTGGCCCAAGGCGAGTGGGGCGATTTAGAAAAAGCGGGTGACGAGACACACTTGTTGCTCGCGAACGAGCGCGTGACCGATGTCGCCAACCGAGCTGTGTCCGAGCGCCATCAACTCGCGGCCGGTCTCATCATGCTAGTCATGGTCGTGCTCCTCGTCTTCGAATGGGTCGATCCGACCGTTGCCGTTTGGCTTGCGGCCATCGCGATGGTGCTGACGGGAGCGGTCCGGCATATGGACGTTGCCTACGAGTCGGTCCAATGGTCGTCGCTCCTGTTGATCGCCGCCATGATTCCAGTCGGGACCGCACTTGAAAATGCGGGTGTCATGACCTGGCTCGTCACATGGATCAGTGAGTCGTTCGGACGTGCTGGTCCGGTCTGGGTGCTTGTCGCCATCTTCGTCGCAACGATGGTGCTCAGTCAAATCATCTCCAATACGGCGACGGCCGTCTTGTTCGCACCGCTCGCCTTATCGCTCGCCGCGTCACTCGAAGTCAGTCCGGTGCCGCTCGTCGTCGCCGTCGCCGTCGCGGCATCACTCGCGTTTATGACGCCGTTCGGCTCACCGACGAACGCGATGGTGTTCAGTATCGGCGGCTATCGCTTTTTCGATTTCGTTAAAGTCGGTTTGCCGCTACAAATGATTGTCGCGGTCGTCGCGATTTTTTCGATTTTATTCCTCTTTCCATTCTGAAAGAGGAAATTTTTGTTAGTTAACGAATAAGTTGAAAACAACGAACTGATGAGGTGGAGAGATGATGTGGAAACGAATCGGGATCCTCCTGTGCGTCTTCTTCCTGGCGGCTTGCTCGAACGCCAACGAAAAACCGATGCTCGGAGAGGACGCCAAGCTGGCGAAGCGTTACCTCGAGGAGAAAGGATATGAGATTGTTTCTTACAAGGGAGGGGACACGTCACGTTTCGAGAAGGAAGACCTTCTCGATTCACCTGTGCGAGATACTTGGAGCGTCCAGACGACGCCACCGGACGACTATATCGGGCGCGACATTAAGCGAGAGCATTTCGTCGTCCGTAACCATCTGCTCGATGATCAGTACGAGCTCGGACAGACGAACGTCTTGGTCCTAATTGATGACGGGGACATCATCGGCGGGACCTCATTCCCTGATTCAAAGGAACCGCTGATGGGGGCACCTTATTCACTGGATGGGAAGACGGCGGAAGAGCTACATCCGGACGACTATTGGGCATGGCGGGAAGACTGGGAGAAACAATATAGCGAATGAACAAAGCGCCTCGGGTTTCCTGAGGCGCTTCGCTGTTATGAGGCCGTGCCTTTCAGTTTTCCAGGAAGTTTGCACCGTTCGAAATAGATGAGTTGTCCTTGGCGGACGATGCGCGCTCCTTTATGGTCGTGACCGGCCTCATGGAGCATCGCTAGCCCTGTCGCTTTTCCTTCTTCGTCGTTCGCTGCCTCGAATGAATCATTAAGTAAGACTGTGCCGTCATTCTCGAACGCAGTGACTGTGTACATGTTCAAACGGACCCCCCCTTTCTTTCCATTGTACTGAATCACCATTCATTCTTCAAGCGATGGTTTCGTCAGTTCGTCGAACGTGAGCTGACGGGCCGTCTCCGTTCGGGGAATCAAATCGGAGACGGTCATGCCGATTAGACGGACCGGCTCGTTGATTGACATCTCGTCGAACAAGCGTCGGGAAAGCCGTTTGATCTCATCATGGTCATGGGTCGGATGGTTCAGCTTGATCTGGTGACTGCGTGCTTGAAACTCGCTCGTTTTGATTTTGATCGTCACAGTTTGACAACTCAATTCACGGCGGTCGAGCTGCTGCAACACGTCTTCGATCTCAGGGATGACGCGCTCATACACTTCCTCCGGGTCGTCGAGGTCAAAGGCGAACGTCGTCTCCGAGCCGATCGACTTGCGTTCACGGGTCGGGACGACGGGACGGCTGTCACGTCCGTGTGCGAGTTCGTATAACTGGACACCACGGTCATGGCCGAGGATGGCCTTCAACTGTTCAGGTCGCGATTGCTGGATGTCGGCAATCGTTTCAAACCCATGCTTGAACAAAGTCTGGGCGGTCACTTTTCCGACACCGTGCATCGTCGTGATCGACAGCGGGGCGAGGAACGACTCGACTTCGTCCGCGGCGACGATAGTGAGGCCGTTCGGTTTGTCGAACCCGGAGGCGATTTTGGCGACGAACTTGGACGGGGCGACGCCGGCGGAAGCGGTCAGTCCGGTCCGGCGTTTGATCTCGCCGAGAATGTAGCGCGCCACGTAAGGCGCCGACATGCTCATGAGTGAATTCTCGGTGACGTCGAGATACGCTTCATCGAGCGATAGCGGCTCGACAAATGGCGTCACGGACTTGAAGATCTCCATCACGTCTTGGCTCACTTGTCGATATGCCTGAAAGCGTGGCTTGACGAACGTCGCTTGCGGGCACAGGGCGAACGCCCGGCGTGACGACATGGCGCTATGCACGCCGTATTTTCTCGCTTCATACGAACAAGTGGCGACCACTCCACGGCTGTGAGGGGCGCCACCGACGACGACAGGCTTATTTCGCAAGTGAGGGCGGTCGCGTTGTTCGACGGATGCATAGAACGCATCCATATCGACGTGTATGATTAAACGTTCCATCGGCATCTCCTTTCCGTTTCAATCGACTCCTTTCATTATAGCGAACTTTTGTTCGTTTTTTTACTGTTTTGTTCTCTTCCGCTGTTTTTCCATTTGTTTTTGGTTACGGATTTGATTCGGGAATTGTAACAGAGACCCAATCCAATTTTTTTGTTTTAACCAAGCGTAAACTAAGCCCGTGAAGAGAACGATCATGACCCAAGCGAATAGATAGCCGAGCGGCCATTCGAGTTCTGGCATCTGTTTAAAGTTCATGCCCCAGACGGCACCGAAGGCGACGACCGGTGTCGTCAGCGCCGTGAAGACGGTCAACGCCTTCATGATCTCGTTGCCACGAAAATTTGACAGCGTCGAGGCGAGGTCGGTCAAGGCGATGACATCGCCTTGGTAGTGTTCGATCAACGTCAACAGCCGATCGACACGGTACTCAGCAAGGCGATAAGACTTCAGCTCATTCAACTCTATGTCGAGGAACGCCTCTCGTCCCGCCATCAGTAGCTCGCGGTACGGGACGACCGTATCCGACCAGCGTTCAATCTCGCTCCGCAGCCCAAATATTTCGTTCATGAACTCAGGCGGAACTTGACCGCTCATTTGACGCTGTGCCATCATCAAACGTTCCTCGTATTCATCGATCCCGTGGAAGTAATAATCCATCTTTTCGGCGAGCAGGTCATAGAACGCTGCAATCGGTGTGGCATATTGTTTCGCTGCGACGCTATCGCAATACAAATCATCAAACCCGATCGTCCATAAAAAGTCGCGCGTCACGAAATAGTGACCGATTTTCTGCGGTTCGCGTTCGAGCTGCTCATAGTCGAGCGTGAGCGAACCGTACATATAGTCCTGCTCGACGATGATTTTCGTCACTTTGGCCGTCGTCAGTTGTTCGAGCCAATACGTGTACGCCTCCGTATAGTAGTCGTCAACGTGTACGATTTCCTCAGGTCGTGTGTACCAAGTCCAATTCATCCTTCATTCCCCCAATGTTCTTCTCTCATCAAGTATTCCCGGTTTACCGAGAAAGTTGGCATCTAGAGCGAACTTTCGTTAAGATGGAAGTACTGACAAGAAGAGAGGTGCTTTCATTGACGACTAAAATCGGTCAGCTCAAAGTGGGCGACACGTTAAACCAATATGTAATGATCAAACAATCATATCGAGGGCTCGCCGGGAACGGGAAGCCTTATCTGACGCTCGTTTTATGCGATGAGAGCGGCGAGATCGAGACGAAGGTGTGGGATAGCGCCGATACCGAGAAGTACGGGACGAAAAAGATCGTCCACGCCTCAGGAGAAGTCATGGACTATCGGGGCCGGACGCAGCTCAAACTGAAGCAGATCTCGATCATCGAAGGGGAGACGGACATCGCACCGTACGTCCGCTCTGCGCCGATCCCGAAGTCGGAGCTCGAGACGACGATCCGGGCGTATATCGACGCGATCAGTCACGAGGGCATGCGGGAACTCGTGACGACGATTGTCGACCGAAACGAAGAGGCATATTTCACGTATCCGGCGGCGGTACGCCATCATCATGCGGTCTATTCAGGGCTCGCGTTCCACGTCATGTCGATGCTCAAACTGGCCGGAACGATGTGTGACTTGTATCCACAGTTGAATCGGGACTTGCTCGTCTCAGGTGTCGTCTTGCACGATTTGGCGAAAGTCATCGAGCTGTCGGACGCGATCACCCCGGAATATACGCTCGAAGGCAAACTGCTCGGTCATTTGTCGCTCATGGCGTCCGAAATCGAAGTCACGGCCCGCGAGCTCGGGACCGATCGTGAAGTCACGACGCTGTTACAACATCTCGTCTTGAGTCACCACGGGAAGCCGGAGTGGGGCTCGGCGAACGCGCCGCAACTTCCGGAGGCGGAAATGCTGTTCTTCATCGACAACATCGATGCGCGGATGAACATGTTCGATAAGGCGTTCGAAGGTGTCGAGCCAGGAACGTTCACAGAACGGCTCATGGCGCTTGATAACCGGGCGTTCTACAAACCGAAGCTATAAAAAAGGCAGGCATCCCGCGGGACGCCTGCCTGTTGCTTATTGTTCTGTCGACTCTTCAGCCGGTGCTTCTTCTGATGTTCCTTCTTCTTCCGCTTTGAGTGCGTCTTTTACTGCGTCGAACTGTGTTGAGGCTTTCGCGTCTTTCACGTCAACGTTGTATTTTTCGATCAACTCAGCGTAGATTTTGTTGGCGTCGACTGAAGCTGCTTTTTCAGTCGCCAATTCTTCACGGATGCGGTCTTTCTCGTCCTCGAGCTTGAGGTCTTTTTCTTTACGGTCTACGACTTTGATGACGTGGAATCCGAATTGTGATTGGACCGGCTCTGAGACTTTACCGACGACATCTTCTTGGAACGCGTATGCTTCGAATTCAGGAACCATGGCGCCGGCTGAGAAGTAACCGAGGTCGCCGCCTTTTTCGCCTGAACCAGTGTCTGTTGATTTTTCTTTCGCGACGTCTGCGAAATCAGCGCCATCGTTGATTTCTTTGATGATAGCTTGCGCTTCTTCTTCCGTCTCGACGAGGATATGGCTCGCTTGGACTTCAACGTTCTCTTTGGCGAATTGTGCTTCGATTTCTTCGTCCGTCACGTCGACGAGTTCAGACTTCGCAGCATCGACGAGCATTTGGCCGCGGAGTGCCTCTTTGAACTCATCCGTGTCTGTCATGCCAGCCTGTTGAATCGCTTGTTCGAACTCTTCTTTCGAATTGAACTGCTCTTCCGTCTTGCTGAACTCTTCGTCGACTTTTTCTTGCTCGACTTTGTCGCCATACTCTTTTTCAAGAAGTGCGTTCATTGTTTCTTGGAAAGCGAGTTGTGGGACCATACGGTCGTAGCTCATGTCCGCGATTTCACCGCGCGTGATTTCGCCACCTTCGAATGAGACAACAGCTGAGTTGTCAGAAGATCCGCCGCTCGTTGCAGCGTACGTACCGCCTACACCGATGAGAAGCGCGATTGCCGATGCGCCGACAAGGGCACCAGTTGAAAACTTTTTGTTTTGTTTGTTTGGTTCATTCGTCATTCCATTTGACATATATTCCACCCCTAAAAATCTATAAGTTTCTATGTTCGACTATACCACATTTTGTTAATCATGACAGCTGTTCGATTACCTGTGTAGTATCATAGCACAGAAACGTGTCGTATAATGATGAAAGAGAATGTGAAATGATGGGGTGGGAAACGTGTCGCTAGAAGAGAAAATTAATCAGTTGTCTTTTCAGATGGAGCTGTTGCTCGGACTAGTCGATTGGTCGAGTCGGCCGTTTGAATATGAAGTCATCAAAGCAAACTTGACGAAAGAAGAAGTTGCGGACTTCTATAAACTGCTCGACGAAATCAACAATCAACAAAACGAGCAAAGGCGTTACGGCTTGTCGTCCGTAGAGCCTTTGCTCGTCAGTTTCGTCGGGATGTTGCATCCGTCGTTAGACCCTGGGGTCATCTTGGCGGCGTGCGTCAAACAAGGAATCGCTCTCGAAATCACAGAGCCCCTTTACGCGCACGTCAAGCTTCTTTAGTCAGCTCGTCATCTTCGGGACGACGTCCGGCCTCTTCAGAAATCATTTTTGATGTTTCAGCGAAGATGTCCATAAAGTTGTCGCCGTACAGGCGGCGGACGATGGCCGTGATGTCCGTCAAGTCCGGGAACTTCCCATATAACTCCTGCAACGGGAGCGAGGCACGGAACACACCGTTCTCTTCAGGGTCGAACGCATGAATCGTTTCGAGCAAGAGCGCTTCGCCTTCAGGTGTCAACTGTACATAAGTATTACGTTTGTCCGTTTCTTTTTTAGAGAACGTGAGGAGACCACGATCTTCTAATTTTTTCGAAAAGTTGAACGCGGTCGATACGTGCATCACGCCATATTTCGCAATCTCAGAGATTGAGGCGCCACCGAGCGCGTGGGCGATCCATAAAATATGATGCTCGTTTATGTTCAAATCGAAAGGCTTGATCCAGTTCTGCCAGTCTTTTTCGACCGTCTTCCACAATGCTTTACTGAGCTGAATGATTTTATGACTATAGAGCATGGCCTCAGGGCCAGAGAATTCTTTTTCATGTTCCATCTCAATTCATCCTTTCCGGATACAAAGTGACTAAAACGACGGACGATGCCTAAAGACCGGTCAGTCGGTCTTCTTCGCTTTCGCTTCGGTCATATCTGACTGTACGTTTGAAAGCTCGTTTAGGTTTCCTTGGATCTGCTCGATTGAAGGCTGAATGTCTTGTTGATAGCGTTCGACCTCGGCTTTCACTTGATCCGTCAATTCTTTGCCTTGTAACTTACCAGCCGCCACTACTTGTGAAGCATCTTTGGCAACTTTTTGGAATTGTTCTTTCAACGTAGTGATTGTAGACGCCCGATGCTGATTCGATGCGGCATCGTTGGCTGTTCCACGAGCAATCTTTTTCACTGTCGCCACGCCTAAAAACGCTACGACAAAGCCAAAAGCAACCCACTCGCGACGATTGTGACTCGACAATACATTCCCCTCCTCAAGCACGATAATGCTAGAATACATTCTTTTCATATTATTTTACCAAAAAAGAGAGATTAAAAACCTATATCTCAAATAAAATTTTTCAGAACATTCAATTTTGACCGAAAAATCATTTTATTTTAAAATGAGGTCAAAGGAAGGTGACCTCCAGTGGACAAGCAAAAGCGTTGGTTCGATGACATGCTAGACTTGTACAACGCGGCGAAACAACTGGGAGATGACCCTTGGGCACATAAAATAATGGAAGCACTCGAGGCGGGATACGAAGCGTCAGAACAGAACGAACAGACGCGTAAACAAACTTTGCTTGAAAAGCGACTTTTTGAAATCGACACCCGTCTAAATGAATTAAGAAAAGAGTTCGAACAAGCGGAGTCTGTCAAATCTCGTCAGCAACTGTATGAGCATGCGATCAAATTGCAAATAGAACGGGCACAAATTGAAGAAGAGCGGAAGCGGCACTTCAATTCGATCAACTCGTCATGACACACAAGAAAGCGGACCAGGCTCTCGGAGGAGTCTGGTCCGCTTGTTTCGTTCAAACACGTTGTTTGATTTGAGCCGCGAGCGTGTTCATTTCTTCTGGCGTGTACGCATCGTTATGGGTTTCCCATTTCGCGTCGAAGCCGTCTTCGTGGCCGTAGCGCGGGAGCAAGTGAATATGGAAATGGTACACCGTCTGACCGGCGATTTGTTCGGCGTTCGAGAGGACGTTCATCCCGATTGCGCCCGTTTCGCGTTGAATCGCGCTCGCGATTCCCGGTACTGCTTTAAAGACGTCACTTGCGACGTCACTCGGTAGTTCGTAAATGTTTTTGGCATGATGTTTCGGGATGACGAGGGTATGGCCTTTCGTCACTTGGGAAATGTCGAGAAAAGCGACGACGTCATCATCTTCGTACACCTTGTAAGAAGGGATGTCGTTGTTGACGATTTTACAAAAGATACAATTGGCATCGGTATGCATCGTATTTCCTCCATTCATGAAATGACTGATCGATTTCATCATAACACGGAAGTTCAGGCGAAAGAATGATTGTCCTCGTTCTCACGTCATCCTACAATAGAAGGACAAGAGAAAGTGATAGGAGTGGAGAGAATGGCTTATGAACGATCGAAGAAGACGACAAGGCAGCGCAAGATTCGCCTCGTCATCGTCCTAGCCGTTTTGCTCGTCTTAGCGACGGGGGCAATCTATATATGGGGCTATAAGCCGGCGGAGGCGAACGCGCAAATCCACGTTCGATTTAAAGAGGCTCTGTTGACGGAAGACGTCGCTTTCTTTGAGCAGACGGTTGAATATGAGACTGAGCCGCTTACGCGTGCCGAGGCACTTCGGTTCATGCGTTGGCTGAACGAAGAGAAGGCGATTCGAGGTGAGGCGATCTCTGAGGTGGCGGCGGACCGCGCCGATGAACGTCAAGGTATGGAGTCAGTCGGGTTGTTCCGCTTGCTTGATACGGGAGACGGCCGGTTCGGCTTTGCGGATTATCGGATTGAGCTGTTACCGCAAACGTTCGTTGCGACGTCAGACGTGCCGTTGACGAACATATGGGTCGATGGGACACAAGTAGGCCGGATTGATGCGGCGGGCGACAGCTTGACAGTCGAGCGGATGCCAGGCCGGTACGACGTCAAAGCCGTCGCGGTCGTGAACGGGGAGACCGTCACGCGAACGGAGACGGTGACGCTCGTTCGGGAGGAACAGCTCGCTTTCGCGCTACAGCCCGAAGCGAACGAGACGATTGCCGGTCAGTTCGATATCGAGCGGGTCGAGCTGATCGAGATTGAAGTCGAGGCGAGGACCGGGCATTCGCTTGAAACGATTGAGTCGGTTATGAACAAGCGGGAGAAAGCGGTCGTCGAACAGCTCGGTGAACCGCTTGAACGGGACGGCGACGTGTGGCGGTATGACGGCATGGATGTGACATTTGTTAAAAAGAAAGTGAACCAAATCGACATCGATTTGGACAAACGGACGGATGATATGGTCGCCCTCCTCGGTGAACCGAATGAACGAATCGAGACAGAGCTTGGGATCGAGTGGCGTTACGATCGCTCGCTGTTCGAATCGATTTTCACGTTGCTCGGTCTAGAAACGGATAAACGCTTCATCGAACGCGACGGGGCGATGTATTTACTGTTAAGTTGAACGAAAAAAATGGGACCCTCGTGTCGAGGGTCCCGTTTTTGTAGCACTGGATTAGCGCTTTTTGTTCATTGATTTCATAACGAACGATACGATCAAGATCAAGATAATCGCACCAAGAAGTGCTGGAATAATCGCGATGTCAGCGATGATCGGTCCGAAATCAGGGAAGATCAATCCACCAAGCCAAGCACCAATGATACCAGCGATGATGTTACCGATAACGCCGCCTGGTACGTCTTTACCTAAAATAAGACCTGCTAACCAACCGATGATACCTCCGACGATCAAATAAAGAATAAAACCCATGCAAACATTCTCCTCTCTGTTTTGTCCATTGTTCTCAATAACAATTTTATGGAACAATGGAAGTGATGAATAAGTTTTTAAAATGCCTTACAGTAGAGAATATTCCCATGTGACAATTTTTAAAACATATATCACAAAAAAAAGTTGAAAATAAGGGGTGGAGTTTTCATGTTACACGTCGAACACTTGAACGGCGGTTATATAGGTAAACAAGTGCTACATGATGTTTCGTTTGAAGTAAAAAAAGGTGAGCTCGTCGGGCTGATAGGGCTAAACGGTGCCGGGAAATCGACGACGATCAAACATATTTTAGGATTGCTTGAACCGATTTCGGGATCAGTCGAAGTCGACGGAGAAACGTTGCAATCGTCCGAAAAAAATTATCGCAAGAAAATAAGTTATATACCTGAGACGCCGATTTTGTATGACACGTTGACGTTACGTGAACATTTGTTGTTGATGGGGAAAGCGTACGAGATCGACAGCCGTGACCTCGAGATGCGGACGGAACGATTGGCCCGCGACATGCGTATGGAGAAACAGTTGGACTGGTTCCCATCCGTCTTCTCGAAAGGGATGCGCCAAAAAGCGATGATCCTGAGCGCGCTCGTGACGAAGACGCCGCTCTTGATCGTCGACGAACCGTTCGTCGGTCTCGATCCGCTCGCGATCCGTCAACTGCTCCGCCTGTTTGATGAGTATAAACAAGAGTGTGCGATTCTCATGTCGACGCATATCCTCGAGACGGCGGAACGTCACTGTGACCGGTTCGTGTTTCTCCATCAAGGAGTCGTGATCGCGACCGGTACGGCAGCGCAGTTGCGTGAAAAATATGCGCTCCGTCCTGACGCGACGCTCGATGACATTTATGTCGAGGCGATCGAGGCCGAGGAGCGGGCGCAATGAGGGTGTTTAACGCTCGGTTCAGTAGTTGGATGGAAGAAGTCGTGAAGTATAGCCGCTATGTGGCGAACGGGGGTCTCTTGTTCACGCTCTACTTCACGCTCATTTACGGGGGATTCGTCTACAATCAATTTTTAAACGGACTCGACCCGGCGTTTCCGAGCGAATGGGTCGTCGCGCTTGTGTTCTTGCTCTTGCCGCTCGGTCATCGGCCACGGACGTTGCTTCAAGAAGCGGATCAAGTGTTTTTGTTGCCAGAGCTCGGTGATATCCGTTCGTATATGAACGGGGTTCGTCTGTTCAACGTCGTGTTCGCGAGCGTTCGGGCGCTCGTCGCCATGCTCGTCGTCTTGCCGCTCATCGTCCGGACGCAAGCGCTCACGCCGGCAGAAGTAGGCGCCATCGTCGCAGCGAGCGTGTTGCTTTCGGCAGCGGGTCGCCTCGCAAAGCTCGAACTGGTCTCAAACGTGGTGCTCTTCAGTGCGCTCGCGAGTGGAGTCATCATGATTTTTGGTGTCCCGTTATTGACGCCGGTGCCGGCGCTTGTCGCGCTTGTCTTGCTTCATCTAAGACGACACGACCGCATCCCGCTCCTTGATTGGCTCACGCTCGAGCAGAAGAGCAAGGCGCAGTTCGACCGTGTCATCAGTTGGTTCGTCGACTTGCCGGCGATGCGGGAGGAAGTGAAGGAGAGAAGTGTCATCGTACGAGCGCTCGAGCGTTCGGTGCTCAGACGCGCGGATGCCGCACGTTATGTCTATGGCTTACGTGTCATCCGTTCGAAAGACTCGCTCGACCTCGTGTTCCGCCTTTCTGTCGTGGCGTTCATCGTCATGTGGCTGTCGGGTGGCTGGTATGTCGGCTTGGTCGTCCCGCTGTTCGTCGGTTTGACGGCACTCCAACTCGTGCCGCTCTTCAAACGACTCGATACGATGTCGATCGCTTCATGGTTGCCGATCACGCGTCTTGAACGGTTGGCGGGTTACAAATGGTGGATGAACCGCTTGCTGATTGGTCAGTTGGTCGTCCTGACGCTCGGGTCGGTCGCTTTCGGTGCTAGAGTTGACGCGGTCGCGGGAGTCGTGCTCGGCTATCTTGTCATCCGTTACTATTTAGGGCGGTTGAAATGAATAAGGGACACCCTTCCACGCGCGTGAAGGGTGTCCCTTTGACTGCTGTTATTTTTTTGGTGACATGACCGACACGCTCGAGCCGAGAATCTTCGGCAGACGAGCCGGAGTGTCAGTTTCCGCATCGATTTCACCGTACGCCGATACACCGTGCTCGGCGATATCGAGTCCGACGTCTTCTTGCTCCTCAGTGACACGGAGACCGATCGTCACGTCGAGTAGTTTTAAGAAGACATAGCTTCCGCCTCCGGCGATGACCATTGCGATCAAGACACCAAGCGCCTGGACGCCGAGTTGTGACAAACCGCCACCGTAGAAGAGGCCGGCCGAACCGATGCCGGTGATCTCGACGAGACGCGGTGATGCGAAGAACCCGAGTGCGAGTGTTCCGATGATGCCAGCGACACCGTGGACTGAGAAGGCACAGAGTGGGTCATCGATATACTTCGCCATGAGGATGCTCGTGCCGTATGTTGCGATGGAAGCGAGGGCGCCGATGACGACAGCGGCCCATGGTTCGACAAAGGCACAAGCGGCTGTGATGGCGACGAGCGCCCCGAGGACACCGTTGACGACTGAAGGGATGTCGGCCGTCTTCTTGTGGATCATGACGATGGCGAGCGCGCCGAGCGCACCGGCAGCCGTAGCGAGCATCGTCGTAAGTGCGACATAACCGAAGAATCCGTCAGCGACCGACATCGTCGATCCCGCGTTGAATCCGAACCAACAGAGCCAAAGGACGAGTCCGCCGACGACCGTCAAGACGTGGTTATGACCGGCGAGTGATTCTGTTTTCCGTCGTGGTTTCAAGATGATCGTCGCCATGAGGGCAGCCATCCCACCTTGAAGATGGACGACGGCTGAGCCTGCGAAGTCTTGCATCCCCATTGAGCCGAGGAGTCCACCCGCCCAAACCGAGCGAGCGACGATCGGATAGAGAATGGCGACGAAGAAGATACCGAATAAGACATAGGCCGACAGTTTAGCCCGTTCCGCAAATCCGCCCCAAGCGATTGCGAGCGCAACGGCGACGAATGACAATTGGAACAAGAATTTAATGTCGAGCGAGACGTTGGCCCAGTCGAGGCTCGTGAACGATCCGTTTAAAAAGAATCCTTCAGTCCCGAACCAGCGTGTACCATCCCCGAATGAGAGGCCGAACCCGACGGCCCAAAAGGCGAGTGCCGCCACAGAGAGGCTGATGATTTGTTTGACAGCGACATGCCCGGCGTTTTTAGCCCGGAGCGTCCCGGTCTCGAGTAAGCCGAAACCAAGTTGCATCGTCAAGACGAGCAGTGCAGCGATGAGTACGAACAGCGTGTCCATATAATACATAATTTCTTCCATGTTGCGATTCCTCCTTTTAGCAAGTGTGATTTCAAAAGTTGGTTTCAGTTTAAGACGAAATGAACGGGTTGGATTGCAATTTGTCAGATTATCTGACATAGTTTTTTTGAGAAGGGAGATGGCGGACGATGGACTACAAGTCGAAGAAAGTGATTGGAATGGGCGTTATTACCGAACTGACCGGACTTTCTGAACGACAAGTGCGCTATTATGAGGCGAAAGGACTCGTCTTCCCGGAGCGGACAAAGGGAGGCTCGCGTAAATATTCTTTCCATGACGTCGAGCGATTGATCGACGTGGCGTCAAAGCTTGAGGACGGATGGCGGATTCAAGACATTAAAGAGCGCGAAAAACGTCTATCGACGAGACAGCGTGATGAATTGATCCGGGGTCAGCTCAATTCGGCGTTCCGCACGTATCCGACAAAGAAATGACACAATGAAAACACAATGAAAATGCTTCACATTAGCATTATTCTAATTAATTTCTGTATAATGTTTTTGAGTTCACATACCTATAGAAGAAGAGTGTAGGAGAATTATAGAGGGGAATGACGCGACGTATGAACGATACTATTTTGAAGGCGTTTCGAGGAGAGGCGACAGACTATGTGCCGGTCTGGTATATGCGCCAAGCCGGACGCTACCAACCAGAATATCGTGAGATCAAGAAAACGAGGACGTTGTTCGAAATCACACACGATTCAGAACTATGCGCCTACGTGACGGAACTCCCGGTCAAGCAACTCGGAGTCGACGCGGCCATTCTGTACAAAGATATTATGACGCCACTCCCGTCGATGGGCGTCAACGTAGAAATTAAGAGCGGGATTGGCCCGGTCATCGATAATCCGTATCGGACGATGGAGGACGTCGAGCGCTTAAAACCGCTGAATGTTGACGACATCTCGTACGTGCTCGAGACGATCCGTTTGCTCCGAGAGCGTCTTGAAGTGCCGCTCATCGGATTCTCGGGAGCACCGTTCACGCTTGCGAGCTATATGATTGAAGGCGGTCCATCGAAAAGCTATCATCGGACGAAAGCACTCATGTATGCTGAGCCGGACGTTTGGAACGCGCTCATGGACAAACTTGGAGACATGGTCATCACGTACGCCAAAGCGCAAGCCGAGGCCGGTATCCAAGCGTTCCAATTGTTCGATTCATGGGTCGGGACGCTCAGCCGCAAAGATTATGTCCGTTACATTAAACCGACGACTGAGCGCATCTTCACTGAATTGCGCACACTCGACATCCCGCTCATCATGCACGGTGTCGGAGCGAGCCATCTTGTAGAAGAATGGCAAGATCAGCCAATCGACGTCGTCGGGCTCGACTGGCGCTTGTCGGTTCAAGAAGCGCGCGATCGCGGCATTACGAAAGCGGTGCAAGGAAACTTGGACCCGTCGTTCTTGCTGGCACCATGGCCGGTCATCGAGGAGAAAGTGAAAGAAATCCTCGATGAAGGGATGAAACAACCGGGCTACGTCTTCAACTTGGGACATGGGGTGTTCCCAGAAGTCGACCCGGCCGTACTCGTCAAATTGACGGCATTTATCCATGACTATTCACGTGAAAAAATGGGAGGCAAATCATCATGAAAACAGTCGGATTACTCGTAATGGCTTATGGAACACCATATAAACCGGAAGACATTGAACGATATTATACGCACATCCGTTACGGACGCAAGCCGGCACCGGAAGCGCTCCAAGACTTGACGGAACGCTATGAGGCGATCGGGGGCGTATCTCCGCTCGCGAAGATCACGATCGACCAAGCGGAGACGCTTCGAGACATTTTGAACGAGCGTCACGCTGGTGAAATCGACTTCAAATTATATATCGGTCTCAAGCACATCGAACCGTTCGTCGAGGATGCGGTCGCGCAAATGGCGAACGACGGCATTAAAGAAGCGGTCTCAGTCGTTCTTGCCCCTCATTATTCGTCATATAGCGTCAAGTCTTACAACGGACGCGCCCATGAAGAAGCGGCGAAATACGACATCGAGATCCGTTCGGTCGAGTCGTGGTACGATGAGCCGAAATTTATCAATTGGTGGGCTGAAGCGATCAAAGAGACGTTCGCGAACTTGCCGGTCCCAGCCGAAAAGGCATGCTTGATCGTGTCGGCGCATAGCTTGCCAGAGAAGATTTTGGCCGGTGGCGACCCGTACCCGGATCAGTTGAAAGAGACGGCAGATAAGATCGCGCAAGCTGCTGGTGTCATCAACTATGAGGTCGGTTGGCAGTCTGAAGGCAACACGCCGGATCCTTGGATCGGGCCGGACGTCCAAGATTTGACGGCTGAACTTCACGAAAAACATGGCTACGAGGCGTTCGTCTATACGCCGGTCGGTTTCGTCGCTGACCACCTTGAAGTGCTCTTCGACAACGACGTGGAATGTAAAGTCGTTTGTGACCGCCTTGGCGTTCACTATGCACGTCCAAATATGCCAAACGCAGAGCGGAGCTTCATCGAAGCCGTCGCAGATCGGATGGAAAGCGTGATCGTGCATCATGCGTAATTTGACGATTGTCGGTGGTGGGATCACAGGTCTCACCGCCGCTTTTTATGCCGAGCGTTATTTGCCGGAAGACGTGTCAATCACGCTGTTAGAGGCCAATGACCGGTTGGGCGGAAAAATCGATACGTTTGAGACCGGTGAATTCGCAGTCGAGCGCGGCCCCGACTCTTACGTGTTCAGGAAGACGGCGATGACCGAGTTGATCCATGACGTCGGTCTCGGGGACGAGCTCGTCCGGAACGGGGTCGGCCAAGCGTACGTCTTGCATCATGACGGGTTACATCCGATCCCGAAACAGACGGTGATGGGCATCCCGCTCGACGTCGACGCGTTCAAGCAGACGTCGCTCTTGTCAGAAGACGAGCACGCGGCATTGCGGGCCATGCTGGTATCGCCCCCAGACATCATTCCCCCAGAGACGGACGTCTCACTCGGCCTCTATCTTCGAGAACGGGTCGGAGATCCGATTGTCGACCGATTGATCGAGCCGCTATTGTCGGGTATTTATGCCGGCGATATCGACAAGATGAGTGCGCTGTCGACGTTCCCGCAGTTTATCGAAGGTGAGAAGAAGTACGGCAGTCTATATGAAGGGATGCGCCATCTTCGTCCCGAACAGCGTGTCGCTGAAGTCGGCGCGAAGAAAGTCGGACAGTTCGCTTCGCTCCGGCGAGGTTTGAAGTCGCTGACGGACCGTCTCGCGGAACGGCTCGAGCGGACAGAGGTGATCTTGAACTGTTCGGTCGAACAAGTCGAGGAGATCGAGACAGGCTATCGTCTGCTCACGAATCGTGGCGATATGGATTCAGAGCGTCTCGTACTGACGGTCCCGCCGCGTCTCATTCGTCAGTTCTTACCGAAAGTCGACAGTGATTTCTTGGCCGATATGAAGCCGCATGCGACCGCGACGTGCTCACTCGTCTTTAAAGAGACAGACATCGAGCTCCCGTTCGTCGGTACGGGCTTCGTCACGAGCCAAGAAGCGGACGTGATGATCACGGCGTGTACGTTCATCGATCAAAAATGGCCACACGCCGTGCCGGACGGCTATCACGTTCTCCGTGTCTTCCTCGGTCGTCCGGGTGCTGACGAGATCGTCGATGCACCGGATGAGGACATCGTGGCGACAGCGCTCCGTGACTTGGGCGGTTTGATGAACATCAAAGCCGCACCGCTCCAGGCGGTCGTCAGCCGGCTGCGGGACGGATTGCCGCCGTACGCGGTCTTCCACGCCGACCGGGTGCGAGCGCTTCGGGCCGAGATGAGCCGAGTTTATCCTGGCGTGCTGCTCGCGGGGATCGCCTACGACGGGATCGGCATGCCGGACTGTATTAAGAGCGTCCACGAGCAGATCAAACAGTTAGCAGAACTTGGTTAAGGATTTGTGAAGAGAGGTGTCGGATTTTTCCGTCGGCCTCTCTTTTTGTTATAGTTAGAAGCGAAAGAGAAAAAGAGGGAGTGGATGTTGATGACAACGTATAAACTGTTCGTATCCGATATGGATGGCACGATTCTGCACAACCACACAAAAATCGCACCGGAGACGGCTGAAATCGTCCGCGCCGCCGAAGAACAAGGGATTCGCTTTGCGATTGCGACGGGACGCAATTACTTCAACGCGAAAGAGATTCTCGATGAAGCCGGTCTCACGTGCCCGATCGTCTCGTCAAACGGGGGCCGCGTCTTGACCGAAACGGGAGAAGTGCTCCATGAAATCGATTTGACGGTTGAAGAAGCGCTCGAAGTCGTGTCGGTGCTTCATCAAGACCATAAGTATTCAGACATTTTCTACGAGATGTATTCGGAAGCGGGACTTGTCGCAAGTCGCCTCGATTTGATCGATGCGACGATGGAAAACTTGAAGCAAAACGGTGACGACCGGTCGCTCGAGATGTATGAGTTCTTCCGGAAGCGTTATTACGTCAACGAAGACGTCCGTCTCGTCGAGGATATCGAGGACTTCATCAAAAACGAGGCTGGCCGCGTCTATAAATTCATCGCGTTCTCAAGTCATTTTGAGAAGATGTCATCACTATGGACTGAAATCGATGAGCGTGTCGACGGGGTATACGTCACGTCATCAGGGAACGACAACATCGAAGTGATGGCGAACGGGGCCGACAAAGGTCACGGTGTCAAAAAATTAGCCGAGCACTTCGGTGTCGATTTGTCAGAAGTCGTCGTCATCGGTGACAACTTGAACGACGTGCCGATGTTTGAAGTCGCCGGCAAAGCGATCGCGATGGGCAACAGTCACGACGACTTGATCGCGATCAGCCACCACGTCACGGAACGTCATGATGAGTACGGCGTCGCGAACGCGCTGAAGCGCATTATGAGCGGTGAGTGGAAGTAAACAAGTTGTAGAGCGGGTGATTCGTCTCGTATAATACAACTAACGAACATCCGATTAGGAGGAAACCGACTGTGAAATTTATCTTTAACCCGGACATCCGGGACCCAAAACTCAACTTGGCGGTCGAGGAGTATATCCTCAAGCATTTGAACGTCGAGCATGAGGACTACTTCTTGTTCTATATTAACGGCCCGTCGATCATCATCGGCAAAAACCAGAACACGTCAGAAGAAGTCAACTTGAAGTATATCGAAGAGAACGGGATCGACGTCGTCCGTCGCTTGTCTGGCGGCGGTGCCGTCTATCACGACGAAGGTAACTTGAACTTCAGCTTTATCACGAAAGATGACGGCAATTCGTTCAACAACTACAAGAAGTTCACACAGCCGATCGTCGATGCGCTCAAACAACTCGGTGTCGAAGCAGAATTGACCGGTCGTAACGATATTCAAGTCGGCGAACGGAAAATCAGCGGGAACGCCCAATTCACGACGCGCGGTCGCATGTTCAGCCACGGGACGCTCATGTTCAACTCGAACATCGAGGAAGTCGTCAACTCGCTCAACGTCTCGGAAGAGAAGATGCGCTCAAAAGGCATCAAGTCGGTCCGGAGCCGGGTCGCCAACATCACGGAATTTTTAGAGGAAGAGATGGAGATGGAACGGTTCGTCGAGGCGCTCCTCCACTCGATCTATGATGGTCAAGACCCGGAACGTTACGTGCTCCGTGACGAGGACTGGGAAATCGTTCAAGACATCTCGAAAGAACGCTACGCGAACTGGGACTGGAACTTCGGGAAGTCACCGAAGTTCGACGTCGAATCGAAGCGTCGTTTCCCGATCGGCACAATTGACGTTCGTTTGAACGTCAATAAAGGGACGATCACAGAAGCGAAAATCTACGGCGACTTCTTTGGCGTCGGTGATATCCACGACGTCGAGCAAGCACTCGTCGGGACGCGATTCGAACGAGCCGCGATTCGGGAACAATTGTCACACCTCGACGTCAAGCATTACTTCGGTAACGTCGACTTAGAAGAACTGGTCGATCTCATTAGCTGAGGCGATTTTGCAGGAGGATGGTCTGTTTCAGAGACCATCCTTTTTGGCGTTTTCGTGAAACCTTATGTGTAGCGTTGCGAGTCGTTGCGGGAAGGCGTATCATAATCAGTGCAAGCGCTTTCGTTAATTGAGATGAGCCAATAGGAGGAATGAAGATGTGCCGTTTCATCACAGAATGGATGGACACGAACTGGATGTGGGTGACCGATCAACCGACGTTCGAGCGAGCCATGCTCGCGATTGGTCTTGAGCTAGAAGGAAAAGGGATAGTCGATGATACGTTCGCGCAAGTCATCATCGAGCAGGAGCGCACGATCCCGTCCGGAGTGACGGACGTCGCCATCCCGGTCGCTGTCATCGACGTGCCGAACCAGGTCTCAAAGCGCGATGGCATCACGCTGCTCCACTTGAACCGTCCGTTCGACGTGCGGACGATCGCCGGGGAATCGGTCTGTGCAGAAATGATCTTTACCATCACAGCGACGACTGACGAGAAGAAACAGATGTTCCATAAGTTGATCGATGATCTGCTCATGGACGACGAAGCGTTGCAAGCGCTCGTTCACGTCCAAAGCCGGGCCGGACTATATCATTTACAGATGATGGATTTGAAAGCGTTTTCTTCCTGAGATGTTTCATGTACAATAGAGATAACTGAAAAAGAGCGCGGTTGCCGTGCTCTTTTTTACGGCTCAAGAGTGAATCGTCATTCATTTCTAAAGGGGGATTACCATGGCAAACTTAGTCACAGCGTTACAAGGGGTTGTGGCCGCGCATCCAAATAAGGCGGCCTATGTGTTCGGGGAGGACACGGTCAGCTACGAGCAGTTTTTCGGACAAGTCCAAGCGATGGCATCGACGCTTGAACAGAAGGGGATCGACAGAGGGGACCACGTCGCGCTCGTCCTCGGGAATAGCCCGGCGTTCTTGATTTCTTATTTTGCGGTCCTCGCGCGAGGGGGAATCGTCATTCCGATCAACCCTACATATACGCCGGACGAGATGGCTTATATTTTACTCGATGGAGACGTGAAAGCGATCGTCGCCTTGTCGCCGCTCGTCGCGCAAGCCGAAACGGCGCTCACGAACTTGCCGCAGTTGAAACTTGTCATCTCGGTACCGTATGCGGATGTGCCCGCAATCGAGCGCACAGGGGATATCGAATTTATGGCGTTTTCAAAAGCGTTCGCCTCGGGCGTGACAGCGCTAGTCGAGGTCGATGAACAAGACGTCGCCGTCATCTTATATACGAGCGGGACGACAGGTAAACCGAAGGGGGCGCTGTTGACCCACCTCAACTTGTTCTCGAACGCGCACTCAATCGGAGAATATCTCGAGATCACACCGGACGATAAGGCGCTCGCGGCGCTACCGATGTTCCACGTCTTCTGTTTGACAGTCATCGTCAACGCGCCGCTCCTGCGCGGGGCGACGATCATCATCTTGCCGAAGTTCTCGCCGCAAGACGTATTCGATCTCATTCCGAAGCATCAGGTCAGCATTTTTGCCGGTGTGCCGACGATGTACAACTTCTTGTTACAAACGGCGCTGAAAGTACCGGCTTACGCGTCGGCGCTCAAGCACGTCCGCGTCTTCGTCTCGGGCGGGGCGAGCTTACCGGTCCAACTGCTCGAATCGTTTGAACAAAAATTCGAGTGTAAGATCCTCGAAGGGTATGGCCTGTCAGAGGCGTCGCCGGTCACTTGTTTCAACCCGCTCCACGGGGAACGGAAAGCGGGATCGATCGGTCCGTCGATCATCCACGTCGAGAACAAAATCGTCGACGAGCTCGGTGAAGAAGTCGGTGTCGGCGAAGTCGGGGAACTGATCGTCCGCGGTCCGAACGTCATGAAAGGCTATTACAAACTGCCTGAGGAGACGTCGATGACGCTTCGGGACGGATGGCTCTATACGGGCGACTTGGCGAAACGTGACGAGGACGGATATTTTTACATCGTCGACCGGAAAAAGGATATGGTCATCGTCGGTGGTTATAACGTCTACCCGCGGGAAGTCGAAGAAGTGTTATACCAACACCCGGGTATCGTCGAGGCTGCCGTCATCGGCGTGCCCGATGCCGAGCAAGGTGAAGCGGTGAAGGCGTTTATCGTCACCCGCGATGAGCTTTCGGTCGACGAGATCCGCGCGTTCGCGGCGACGAAACTTGCCAAGTATAAACAGCCGAGCCACATCGAGATCATCGATGAGTTACCGCGAAACACGACCGGTAAGATTTTGCGGACGGTTTTGAAAAGCGAGGCGTTTCAACGCAACTGAATCAAGCAAGGGCGACACACAATTGTCGCTCTTTTTTTATTTCATACGTTTGACACCATTACGGGGTAGGGGTATATTAGACGTGAGGTGATAACAATGGATGAATTCTTGCACGAACAGCCGCTCGTCCCGCGCGAAGACGCCGAGCGAGTTGCGCTCAGTAAGCGGCTGCGCCGGATCGAAGGCCAAGTCCGTGGGATTCAAAAGATGGTCGAGAGCGACCGATATTGCGTCGATATCTTGACGCAGACGTCGGCTATTCAAGCCGCGTTAAAGCAAGTCGAGATGCAGCTGCTTGAGCGTCATATGCGTAAATGCTTGGTCCATGCGAGTGAAACGGAAGATATGGATCCATACATTGACGAATTGATGACAATTGTCAGCCGCATTAAAAAGTAAGGAGGTGCTCGTATGAAGACTGTCGAACTGTCGATTCAAGGAATGACATGCGCCGCATGCTCAGCCCGAATCGAGAAAGTATTGAATAAGATGGACGGGGTCGATGCGACCGTCAATTTGCCGCTCGAGACGGCGACAATTCGCGTCGAGGACGGCATCACCGAAGAGGAGCTGATCGCCCGGATCGAGAAGATCGGCTACGGGGCGGAACGAAAAGTCGAGCTCACACCGAGACATGACCTCCGCCCACTAGAACGGAAAGTGCTCATTTCGGCGCTTCTTTCGGCGCCGCTCTTACTCGTCATGATTACCCATATCCCTGGGTTGATGTTCCATGCCGATTGGCTCATGAACCCGTGGTGGCAATTCGCGCTCGCGACACCGGTCCAGTTTTGGATCGGGGCCCAGTTTTATCAAGGGGCGTATAAGAGCCTGAAGAGTGGGGCGGCCAACATGGACGTCCTCGTCGCGACGGGGACATCCGCCGCCTACTTCTATTCCGTGTTCGAAATGCTCATCCATCCGACGAACCCGTCCCTTTACTTCGAGACGAGCGCTGTGTTGATCACGCTCGTATTGCTCGGGAAATGGTTGGAGGCACGGGCGAAAGAAAAAACGACAGATGCGCTCAAATCGCTTCTGTCGCTGCAGGCGAAAGAAGCAATCTTACTCGTCGACGGGGAAGAACGGTCGGTGGCGATCGACCTCGTCAACGTCGGCGACGTGATCGTCGTCCGTCCAGGTGAGAAAGTGCCGGTCGACGGTAAAATCATTGAAGGTGAGACGGTCATCGATGAATCGATGTTGACCGGAGAATCGATCCCGTCTGAAAAAGGTGTCGGTTTTGATGTCGTCGGTGGGACGATCAATCGATCGCATCGCTTCTTGATGGCGGCAGAGCGTGTCGGCAGCGAGACGATGCTTGCGCAAATCGTCCGTGTCGTCGAACAGGCACAAACGGATAAAGCGCCGATTCAACGGCAGGCCGACCGAATCTCCGGCGTGTTCGTGCCGATTGTCGTCGCCATCAGTGCCGTCACGTTCGCCGTTTGGTTGTTCGGGTTTAATGATCTCGATATGGCGATTCGGTCTTCAATCGCCGTCCTCGTCATCGCTTGTCCGTGTGCGCTCGGACTTGCGACCCCGACATCGATCATGGTCGGGACCGGCCGTGCGGCTGAACAAGGCGTCCTCTTTAAAGGGGGCGGTCAACTCGAATCATTGAACGGTGTCGATATCGTCGTGTTCGATAAGACGGGGACGCTCACGAACGGGACGCCTGAAGTCGTGGCGACGTTCGGGGACGAGTCGTTTTTACAACGGGCGGTCATGGCCGAACGTCAGTCGACGCATCCACTTGCGGAAGCGATCGGTCGTGGCGTCGGCGTCGGGCACGTGGAACGGGTCGAAGAGTTATCGGGCCGAGGATTGAAAGCGGTCGTTGATGGGAAAGAGCTTCTTATCGGTTCGGTCCGGATGATGCGCGAGGCCGGATTCACGTTGCCTGATTGGGACATGCAAGCGATGACGCCGGTTTACGTGGCGAGTGAATCTGAAGTCGTGGCGGCGTTCGGTCTTCAAGACCGGTTGAAAGAAGGTAGCCGGGCTGTCGTGCAACGACTTGCGACGACGAGACAAGTGTATGTCTTGACGGGAGACCGAAAAGAAGTCGCGCTCGACGTGGCGCGTGAACTAGGCATCGCTGAAACGAACGTCATTGCCGAGGTGTTGCCCGTCGAGAAGGCAGACCACATCGAGGCACTGAAACAACGTGGCCGCGTCGCCATGGTCGGTGACGGGATGAACGATGCGCCTGCGCTCGCCGTCGCGGACGTCGGTATCGCCTTCGGCAGCGGGACGGACGTCGCTTTAGAAGCGGCGGACGTGACGATCATGGGTCGAGATATCGAAGGCGTGGATCGGGCGATCGAGATGAGTGCGCTCACGATGCGAAACATCCGTCAAAACCTATTTTGGGCGCTCGCCTATAATAGCTTCGGTATACCGATTGCCGCGGCCGGTTTGCTCGCTCCATGGATTGCTGGGGCAGCGATGGCGTTCAGTTCGGTTTCGGTCGTATTGAACGCACTGCGATTAAAAAAACAAGGAGGACATTCCAAATGAATGAAACAGTCTTGAAAGTAGAAGGTATGACATGTAACCATTGCAAGGCAGCGGTTGAAGGGGCTTTGACCGAGTTAGAAGGCGTCGAGTCGGCCATCGTCTCGTTACAAGATCACCGAGTCGATGTCATCCATAACGATAAGATTTCCGTCAAAGTGATGATCGAAGCTATCGAAGAACAAGGTTACGACGTCAACGCATAACGACCGAATCCCGCCTGTGAGGCGGGATTTTTTTGTGATGTTCTCATGCTAAAAACTATGATATAGTATAGATGATAATGAGAATCGGTATCAGCGGGAAGGTGGGGTTACGATGGAACTCGTCATGATCAGCGGCGTGTTGGCGTTACTTAGCGGGGGGACGGCCTTCCTCGCTCAACAATTGCGGACACGGTCGACACGGTAAGGAGGGGAAACCCTTCTTTTTTTCGTTAACTTACGCGATTGACGGTACATCCAGCCGGTTCAAAACGAGTGATTTCCCATCATTCGTCGACAATTGTTTGATATGATGTTAAAAAATGCTGCAGAGGTGACTAAAATGTACACGATCTATTTAGTCGATGATGAGGTCAATTTAAACAAAATGCTCGTCACGTATTTAGAGCAAGAAGGCTACCAAGTCCGTTCGTTCACGGATGGTGTATCAGCCCAAGCCGCGATTCAAGACGAACCTGACTTATGGGTGCTCGATATTATGCTGCCGGACCTCGATGGCTTTCAGTTGTTGAAGCAAATCAAGGCGACGAACGCCAATACACCGACGATCTTCATTTCGGCCCGTGATGAGGACATCGATAAAATCATCGGACTGGAGATGGGTTCGGATGACTACATCGCCAAACCGTTCTTACCGCGCGAGCTCGTCATCCGGGTCAAAAAATTGATCGATCGGGTGTACGGGTCGAAATCGAACGAACATATCGAGTACGGGGAATACACGATTTATCCGGACAAACGACTGATCAAGCATGCTGCGGATGATATCGATTTGACGTCCAAAGAGTTCGATTTATTGTTGCTCTTCCTCGAACATCCGGGCTCGGCGCTGTCGCGTGAGCAAATATTAGAAGGTGTTTGGGGTCGCGACTATTTCGGCTCAGACCGTGTCGTCGATGACTTGGTCCGACGCTTACGGAAGAAGTTGCACCGACTCGAACTTGAGACGCTGTATGGGATCGGTTATCGACTCGTTAAGCCATGAGACTTCACGATCTTAAGCCGAAACGGCTCATGTGGAAAATCTGGGTATTGATTTTGCTCATCATCGTCACCTTGGCGTTGATGATCTTGTTGACGGTCCGCTCCTCGATCACGCAGTTCATCGATGAACAAGTGTATGAGACGCTTCAAGATGTCGATTATTACCTCGGAAATACGAACGAGCTCGAAAATATTCCGAGCAACCCGATCGAGTACGATCGGCGTCAACAAGAATCACGTTCGGTCAATCAGCTTATCTTTTTGCCGAACGGACGCATCATTTACGGCTCGGCCCCGCTCGAGCTGACGAATCGGATGTATCAAGAGGCGCTCGAACAGACGAGCGAGGTCGCCAAATATCAGACGACGATCGATGGGGAAGACGTCTACTATACGATTCGTCAAAACGAATATGACGGTGCCCTCATCTACCAGGCGTCGTACGCCTGGGACGCTTATCGCCGTGAGCTCGTCTCGA
Source organism: Exiguobacterium sp. SH4S7 (assembly GCF_004336795.1). Classification (NCBI taxonomy): domain Bacteria; kingdom Bacillati; phylum Bacillota; class Bacilli; order Caryophanales; genus Exiguobacterium; species Exiguobacterium sp. SH4S7. Next base: position 21,873 of record NZ_SJUT01000009.1, on the reverse strand, counting down.
CATTGTTCTGGCGTATCTCGATTTTAATTGGTGTCATCAGCCTCCTATCACTCATCCCGGCCCTTTGGATGTCTAGAGAGTTGACGAAGCCGATCGTCGAGATGGAACGGGCCGTTGAGAAAATATCGAACCGCCAATGGGAGACGGTGTTACCACTCGCCAGGGAAGACGAGCTCGGACAATTGGCGCGGTCGATCGACGCGATGCGCCAAGAACTGCAAGAGCAAGATTTGGCGCAACAGGCGCTCTTACAAAACATCTCTCACGATTTGAAGACGCCGATCATGGTCATTCGCGGCTATGCTCAGTCGATCGGGGACGGCATCTATCCGACCGGAGACTTGAAAGGGTCGGCCGAAGTCATTGATGAAGAAGCATCGCGTCTCGAGAAAAAAGTGGTCGACTTGTTATACGTCACCAAGTTGGAGTATTTCAAAGGGCAGGAGATGAAGCTTGATCCGATCAACCTCGATAAGTTGGTCGAACTGCTCATCGACCGCTTCAAGCTCCGAGGTAACCTCGAGTGGACGTTGACCGGATACGCGGGCGAGATGCTCGGTGACGGGGAACAGGTTCGGGTCGCGCTCGAAAACGTGCTCGACAATGCGATTCGTTACGCCGAGTCGACGATTCAGGTCGAGCTCGAACGAACGGATGCAGGAATCGACATCGTCATCAAAAACGATGGACCGTCAGTCGATGAAAACCTTGATCTGTTCCATCAATTCTCCCGTGGGAAGCAAGGCAAGTTCGGTCTCGGCTTGTTTATCGTCCAACGCATCGTGACCCTCCATGGAGGGACCGTTACCTTGGGTAATACGAACGACGGAGTTGCTGTCCAATTCCACTTCCCCCACCTGAAAGACACACAAAAATTAAAAACGGATGACAGATTTTAAAAACCAGCCTGCGAACGGCTGGTTTTTTTAGTGGGAAATGTCGACGAGCCGTTTGCACACGTTTAAGGAACTTGTTATGAATAACGTGTAAGTCATATTATACGTTTTGGAGGAAGAACAGATGACACAGTTGACGAATGATACAAGAGCGTTGGTTCCGGTATTTAATGAGTACGGTGAGGCCGAGACACTCGTCTATCAGCCTGATGGCGTGCACCGTCTGAAAGGTTCTCCGATTCACTTGCTCGAATCGGCTTGTCTCTATTATGGATCGAGTATCCAAGGGCGAATTGAAGCGGCCCGTCACGTGCTTGGTCCTCATCGAAAAACCCCTGTCGTCATGGATTGGCACGCCGATGCCGTCTTTTTCCCGACAATCGCCAAAGAGAGTCCTGATTGTGCGTGGATCAATTTTCAACATGTCACGGGCATCAAAAAGTTTGGCGACGGGACCCGGATTCAATTTCTGACCGGGGAATCGATTCAAGTCCCTGTCTCCGATCATACGGTCCAACGGCAGAAGCAGCGGTCGATTGAATTATCTTATGCGTTCCAAAAACGTTTCCATAGTAGCACATTGCATCACGTTTAAGGATTGAAAACCGATTCAAACCCCTCTATGATAAAGGAGAATAGTTCATATGTGTATTTGCACATTATCCGAAAGCGAGGGGTCAATATGTTTTTTCAGAAAATGATTGAGCGAGGAAAATTGATAATTGTATTTTTACTCGTTGCAATCGTCGTCGGGGTACTCACGTTTTTCCAGCTCCCGAAACGTGAAATCCCAGAGACTAGCGTCAATATCATTCTCATTCAGACCCCATATCCAGGGGCGACCGCTGAGACGGTCGAACGGAACGTCACGAACATCCTTGAAACCGAGTTAAGAGGGCTTGAAGGGGTGGAGAACGTATCGTCGCTGTCGGCGTCGGAGTTCTCGAATATTACCGTCGAGTATGAAGACGGATTTGATCAAGGCGAGCTGCAAGCGAACGTGAGGCAGGCGATCTCAGACGCGGCGCCTCGGTTACCTGACAACGCCTTAGCACCGACGGTCAACGATTCGATCGGTCAGCTTCCGGTCGCATCGTACTTACTGACGTCGAGCGATCGCGAGTCGCTTGAAGCGGTTCGAGAACAGGTCGAACGGCTAGAAGACCGATTGCTACGAACAGATGGTGTGACCGGGTTCACGATCAAAGGGCTCCCGGAAACAGAATTCGTCGTCTCACTGGATTCCGAAGCGCTTGGGGAACGCCAACTCGCATTCCCAGACGTCTTGACGGCAATCAACGAAGAATATAAGACGACACCGCTCGGTCGCCAATCGACGGACGACGGTATTTATCAATTGGCGATCGATAACTTGACGAACGTCAACGACATGGATCAAGTCATCGTCGGTTCTGTCGACGGTGATCCCGTCCGCCTTGCCGATGTCGGTACGGTCGAAGAGACGACAAAAGCAGTCACCGACCTCGTCTCACTCGACGGCGAACCGGCAATCTCGCTCACGGTGACAATCGAGCCAGGTCAAGACATCCCGACGCTGCAACAACGCGTCGATGAAGTCGTCGCTTCTGAAGTGGGAGACTTAGACGGGGTCGAACTCGTCACTTATTACGATCAAGCGAAAGCGGTCGATGCGATCTTCTCGTCACTTACGAAAGAATTCATCATCGCCATGATCGCAGTTATCGTCGTCACGACGATCGGGTTGACGTTCACAGGGTCACTCATCGTCAGCTTGGCGATTCCGTTGTCCTTCTTGATCGCACTCATCCCGCTCCGCTTCACGGGAGTCGATTTGAACCAAATCTCGATCATTGGGGCGATCATCGCGCTCGGTATTCTCGTCGATGACGCGATCGTCGTCAACGACAACATTTTGCGTCGCTACCGGAAAGGCGATACAGCCATGGTCGGTGCCGTTCGCGGAACGAAAGAAGTCTGGGGATCGATCGTCACGTCGACGCTCGCCGTCGTCTTCGCGTTCTTACCGCTGACACTTTTGTCAGGCGCGAACGGGAACTTTATCCGAGCGTTACCGACAGTACTCGCGTTGTCGGTGCTCGCATCGATGGTCATCAGTTTGACACTCGTGCCGATCGCACAGTATTGGTTGAACCGGAAGAAAGTGAAAGTGTCGAAGCGGGAGCCAGGCTGGCTCGGCGGACCGCTCAACCGTCTCAGTAATTTTTATGCGGATCGGTTGCTCCCGGTCGTCGCTAAACGGCCGTGGACGTTCGGATTGGTCGGATTTGTCATCACGACAGCACTATACGGGCTGATTCTGTTGACACCGTTCGAGTTCTTCCCGGCTGCGAACCGACCAGAAGTCGTGACGAGCGTCACGTTCCCGGTTCAAACCGACTTAGAGGAAACAGAACGTCGTCTCCAACAGATCGAAGCCGAATTCCAACAGATTGACGGTGTTACCGAGACCGCCATTTTCGCTGGCGGTGGGCTTCCGAGCTTGTTCACCGGTGGACTCAATCAGTCGGGTGACAATGCAGGACAAGTCGTCGTCCGAGTCGACAACGAACAAATCGATGCGATTCAGTTGATTGATGAGTACACATCGCAAATACGTGAAAACTATCCGGACGCTGAAATCTTCTTAGATACGCAGCAGCAGGGACCACCAACGTCTGCCCCGGTAGAGTTCACAATGCGCGGTGAAACGATCGAAGAACTTGTCGCGGCACGCGATACGGTCAAGGCAGACCTCGAAGAAATCGATGGCGCGCTCGTGCTCGACAACATTAAAGAACCGTTCCAGACACTCACGTACGAATTGAACCGAGAAGCGATGGCTGCTTCTGGAGTGACCGCGAAAGCAATTAGCGATCAGATCCGGTTAGTCACGGACGGCATCCCGATCGGTACGTTCGACGATGGTGTCGAACAACGCGATGTGAAAATCGTCGTCGATGCGGCCGCAAACCGCGAGGCGCTCGCCCTTGACGAGATTCTCGTCCCGGTCGACACGGAAGCCGGTCCGCCGGTCGCCCCGCTCAGTACGTTCGTCACCGAAACGACGACTGAACAGATCCAACAGATTCCGCGTGAGAACGGGGAGCGGATCGTCACGCTTCAAATCTATGCGACTGAAGGGATGGACGAAGATGCGTTCAAACAAGACGTTGAACGGATTCTCGATGACGCAAAATCAGACTTGACGAGCGATGGCATCTCGTTCGAACAGTCGGGAGCGAGCGATACGCAAAATGAGTTCTTCGTTGAACTCGCGACGTTGTTCATCGTCGTCTTGTTCTTGATTTTCTTAATCATCGCATTCCAGTTCAATTCACTTTCTTTACCGCTTCTCGTCTTGTTCACGATTTACTTGGCGATTGCCGGTGCGGTCGTCGGGCTGTTCATCACGCAGACGCCGTTTAGCTTCATGGCATCGATGGGGATGGTCTCACTTGCCGGAATCGTCGTTCGAAACGCGGTCGTCTTGTTCGAATTCATCGAGCAAGGAATTCGCAGTGGAATGTCCGTCACGACAGCGGTATATGAGGCAGGACGTGCACGGATCCGTCCGATTCTCCTGACGGCGTTGACGGCGGTCGTCGCGTTACTACCGGTCGCGTTCGGTGAAGACCCGCTCTTCAAACCGCTCGCCATCTGTATCGTGTCGGGAATTCTGTTCTCGACCGTACTGACACTCGTCCTTGTTCCGGCTTATTACTTGATCTTGGCGAAACGTCGCCATCGGGATAAACCGTTCACGGATTGATCAGCAAGCGAATCGGCGCCCGGTCCAAGGTAGGACCGGGCGCCTGTTTGTTTGTCTCGTCAAGACTGATGTTTTCGTCAGATGTTGTATGGGTATAATATGAAGAGATACTTCAGCATATTGGAGGGAATATAGATGAACGATTCATACACTTGGTTAAATCGTCGTAAGATTCGTCCGGCCTATAGCGCGACCGGTGCCCGCACATGGACGAGCGAACGTGTCGTCCGACCGGATGCCGCTCGTGGAAAGACGGTAACAGACGTCAAGCGGGTTCGCCGGCCTTACACGGATGAATATGGAAACCGCCGCTATACGACAGGACGTGTCGTCGTGACGGACGCGGCCCGCAAAGCACGGGCGAACGGTCACGGTGAGACGGCCGTTCAACTTGAATTGTCGGTTCCGACACCGTACGAACGTGTCAAAAAGATGCTTCCGACGAAGAAAATCCTCGTGCCTGCGATGGCTGGAATCGCCGTCGCCGGAGGAATCGCCGGAGTGATTTACGCGCTTCGCAAGAAAAAACGAAACAAGAAACAATAAAAAAAATCGCCCGCGGGCGATTTTTTTTATTTGAGTCGATCGGCAAGGATCCGCTTGAGCTGTTTCTCGCCGAGTTTTTGCATCTCTGCTTCGTTCTCTTCATCGTAGGCATCATCTGTGAAACGCCCGACAAATTCGACTTTCCCGTTTCCAAGTTCACGGAACACGAGGTTTTTACGGTCGTGATAAAAGACGACGCGATACTCCCGTCCGTTCTTCTGTGTATAGTTGAACACACCTTTGATGTGGTCCATGTTCTTTTCTTCGGGTAAATCTTCTTCCTCATCCTCTTCAAGGACTTCGGCGAGGACTGCCGTAGGTTCTACTTCTTCCGTTTCCTCTTTAGCTGAAACGGTCTCTTTTTTCTCTTCTTCTGTCATGAAAACCGACCTCCTTTGCTTACTTTCCTATCATACCCGCTTTTTTAAATGATGACTACTCAAAATGGTGCGAGCAGACGCGGATGACGTTTGACGACGACATGATCAGACGTTGAAACAATTGTCGCTTGATCGCTTCCGGTGCGTCGACCGTCTTGAGCGCTTGTTCCATGCACCCGAGCCAATGACCGGCGTGTGTTTCTGAGATCGGATGATCGCGGTGGATCATCGCCAAATTGCCGCCGCCACGGCGTTCCGTATACAGTTTTGGTCCTCCGAGCAGTTGCGTCAGAAATTCGAACTGATGTTGTTTTACCCGGTCTTTGTCGTCTGGAAACAGTGGCAACAGTACGGGATCAGCGTAAACGAGTTCGTAAAAAGCGTCGACGAGCTGTTGGACGCCGCGTTCGCCTCCGAATTGTTCATATGCACTCATAGTATTCCCCCTCATACGTTCAGTCTAATCGATTTTCGAACGAATGGGATACTAGAAGGTTGTGTTTTTTTCTTACAAGGTAGCCGGCAGGTTTCCCTCTACAAACAGCAGGCGATACGTCATAATAAAAGAAAAAGGGAAGGGGTGTTCGCCTAAATGACGGTCACTTTTCATGTCGGACGATCGGGTAGCGGTAAGAGCGAGCGGATGATCAATCAAGTCATTCAAGAGCTAAAGCGCGATCCGAGCGGCCCGACCATCTATATGCTTGTCCCAGACCAAATGTCGTTTGAAATGGAACGGAAGATGGCGATGACGGACGGTTTAAACGGATCGACGCGGATTCAAGTGCTGTCGATGCGTCGTCTCGCATTCTTGATCATGCGCGATCACGGTGTCGCGACCGAGCAGTTTTTAGACCAGACAGGGACCCATCTTTTGTTACGGCGTGTCGTCGAGATGAACGAGGAACGGCTGACGCTGTTCCGACGCACGATGAACCAGTACGGGTTTTACGAAGAGCTGAACGAGTTGATCACGATGTTGAAACGCGGCCTCGTCGAGCCGGAGCAGTTGCTTCGCCTGAGCGAGCAAGACCAACATCGGGCCTTGAAGTTGCAAGACCTCTCCATCCTCTATGAAGGCTTCTTGACGATGACGGCCGGCAAAACGCTTCACGCCGAAGACTACTTCAAAGTGATGTTGCAGTTGTTACCGGAAGTCGATTTAACAGGGACTCACTTTTATGTGGACGGGTTCAACGAGTTTTCGGAACAAGAGCTCGCGGTACTCGTCGCTTTAGCCGAGAAGGCGCCGCTGGACGTCTTGTTGACGGTCGACCCAGACTCGCTCTATCGTCCGCACCCGTTGTTCGGACCGACACAGCGGACGCTGATGCGCTTTAAAGAGCTGCTCTCAGAACGTCAACTTTCGTCGACGGATGAACTGTATCATGGGGTGCATCGCTTTAAACATCCGAGTCTCGCTTATCTCGAGGCGACGTTCGGGCAAGTGACGGCAGCGCCGTATACGCGGCCGGAAAATCAAGTCGCCTTGAATGCAGCCGTCGACCGGACCGTAGAAGTAGCAGCCGCTGTACGCGAGGTCACACGACTTGTCCGCGAAGACGGCTACCGCTTCCGAGACATCGTGTTCATCTCAAGGTCACTTGAAGAATATGGAGATTTGGCGTCACAAGCGCTTCAAAAAATGAACTTGCCGTTCTTCCTGGATGAACGGCAGCCGATGCTAGATCATCCGGTCGTCGAGTTGTTGAAGGCGACGATCGAAGTCGCGCTCCGCGGCTACCGGGAAGAAGCTATATTCCGCGCGTTGAAGACCGAGTTGATCGTGCTCGACCGAGATCATCGGCGTACGTCTGTCGATCGGCTCGAGGCGTTCGTGATTGAGCGGGGCATCAAACATTATCACTGGCATGACGAGTGGCAATTGAAACGCCGGGCCGAAGATGAGGCCAAGTTGACGGGGGAAGAACTCGATACGGAGACAGCACTCAACGCCTATCGTCAAACCGTCGTCGAAACGTTCGATCCGCTCCTCACCGATTTGAAAGCGGCCAAGACGATGCAGGCTTACACGCACGCCATTTACGCTTTTCTAGACCGAATCGACGTCTCGTCATGCCTTGCCCATTGGCGCGAAGAAGCACTTGAGGCATCACGCCTGATTGAAGCAAGAGAACATACACAAGTATGGGACGCCGTCCTCCATCTTCTCGAGCAACTCGAGGCGGCTGCGCCGGAAGAGACGCTCTCGACGGAACTGTTCCTGCAAATGATGGACACCGGCCTCGATAGCCTACGCTATGCACTCGTCCCGCCGTCACTCGATCAATTGACGGTGACCGATTACGTGCGGGGGCGTTTGATTGATAAAAAAATCGTCTTCTTGCTCGGTGCCAACGAAGATCAAATCCCGCTCGTCGCGACGCAATCGAAACTGTTGACGGACCACGATATGGACTTCATGCATGAGAACGGTGTCCGGGCGGGGAAAGCGACCGAGCACTTGTTTGACGATGAGACGTACTACTTGTATAAAGCGTTGACGGCGCCAAGCGACCGGTTGTACGTCAGTTACGCACTCGTCGACCGGAGCGGGAAAGCGATTCAACCGGCGAGTTTCATCGCCGACGTCAAGGCGAGACTCGGTAACGGCAAGGCCATCAAGACCCACTTCGCAGAAGCGGGAGAGCATCGCCCGACAGATCAGCTCGCCTTCATCACGAACGTGAACCAGACAGCGGCCGTGACGGCGCTCGAGTTGCAACGGCTCAGCCGTCACTACCCGATTCAAGAGACGTGGTTCACGGTGTACAACGAACTGTTGAAGCACCCGGAAGGACGCGAACGAATCCGACTGTTGACGAGCGCGCTGTTTTATCAAAACGTTCCCGAATCCTTGCCGGAGTCGGTCGCGAAGTCACTTTACACGAACTCGATTCGGGCGAGTGTGTCCCGCCTCGAGACGTTCCAAGCCTGCCCGTTTCGTCATTTTGCGAACTACGGCTTGCGTCTGAAAGAACGACGGCTCTATCGGCTCGAGGCACCGGACATCGGTAACTTGTACCACCGGACGATCGAGCATATGTCTCAAACCGTCAAGATGGACGGGAAAGAATGGCGTGACGTGTCGCCCGACCAATGTGCGACACTCGCGGAGTCGGCTGTCGAACTCGTCACACCGGAGATTCAAAATGCGATTTTGATGAGTTCGAACCGCTACGGTTACTTGAAGAAAAAGCTGACGGACGTCGTCAGTAAGACGGCCGAAGTATTGATCGAGCAGTCGAAACGTGACGGGTTCGATCCCGTCGCGTTCGAACTAGCGTTCGGGAGTGGCAACTTCCCGCCGGTGTCGTTCACGCTCAGCAACGGGGCGACGTGTGAACTTGTCGGCCGGATCGACCGGGTCGATACGGCACAGGTTCATGATCAGCTGTACGTCCGCATCGTCGATTATAAGTCGAGCAAACGGGAGATCGACTTCGCTGAGATTTATTATGGTTTGGCGATGCAGATGCTCATCTATTTGAAAGTGTTGATCGAGCAAGCAGATGCTTGGGCGAAAGGTTCCGTGGAACCTGCAGCCGCGCTGTATTTCCACGTCCACCGACCGCTCGTCACACCGGCCGAGACAGATGCCGAAACCGAGCGGAAAGTGCTCGAATCGTATCAGATGCAAGGGTTGCTCGTCGACGATCCAGCCATCCTAGAGGTGATGGACAAGACGGCGAAAGGGGAACAGAAAAAATCGATCGTCATTCCGGTCAAATATAAGAAAGACGGGACGCTCGATGCGAACACGACGAAAAAAGTCGTCTCACCTCCTCAGCTCGAGCAGTTGATGGACCACGCGCTCGACCTTGCCGAGACGAGTGTGGAGGCGATGTATGATGGGAAAATCGGTGTCGAGCCTTATGAATATAAAGAGCGGCGTCCGTGCCAGACGTGTCCGTATCAAAGTGTCTGTCATTTTGACGAGGCGCTCGCCAACGAGCCCCGTCAGCTGAAAAAGTTAGATAAAGAAGAAGTTTTGTTTAAATTAGGAGGTGACGCCGATGAAGTGGACGAGTGATCAACAAGCAGCCATCGACGCACGGGGGTCTCATGTACTCGTCTCGGCGGCAGCCGGTTCAGGGAAGACGGCCGTGCTCGTCGAACGGCTCGCAAGCCGTTTGCTCGATGAAGCGGACGAGTTGACGGCGGACCGTATGCTCGTCGTGACGTTCACGAACGCCGCCGCGGCCGAGATGAAACGACGGATTGCTAAAGCGCTCGATCAGGCGCTGCGGGAACATCCGGAAAACGACTATATACGAAAACAACGGCAAATGCTGAACCGGGCGCTCATCACGACGATTCATTCATTCTGCTTAGAAGTCATTCGTGAGAATTACTACTTGCTCGACCTCGATCCGGCCTTCAAGATCGCCGAGGAGCGGGACTTGGTGCTCTTGCAAGACGATGTGCTCGAAGACGTGCTCGAAGAACAGTACGGTCAAGAAGATAGCTCGTTTTTCGCACTCGTCGATGCCTATACGTCGGACCGTGGCGACAGTGAAATCGAAGAGCTGATCCTAGGTTTGTATCAATACGCGCGAACCCTTCCGGATCCGGAATCGTATTTAGATGAGCTGGTCTCCCTTTATCAGTTTGAAGGCGACCCTGACGAGGAACGGCTGCTCGTCGAATTCGGGCAGTTGCTCTGGGTCGATATTGAAAAGGCACTTCGGCAACTCCGGCGTGTAGCGATCGAACTCCGGCTTGCCGGTTACGAGGCGCAATCGGAAAATGTATCCAAAGCGATTTTCCCGTTCCAAAACATCGACGAAGACACGCTCAAATGGAGCGAACTCGAGACGGCGTCCCGAGCGGTCAAATTCGGGACGATGAAATCGGTCCAGAAAAAAGACGAGCATCACATCTATCACACGGTGTTGAAGCCGGCCTATGACCAAGCGAAAAAACGGCTTGTCGATGCGGTCGGTCAAGCGAGTGTCAGCGGAGCTGATCATTTAGACGTCTTGCTGTCGCAGCGTCCGCTCGTCGAGACGCTCGTACGTACCGTCCGGACGTTCGGGGCCGCTTACGAGCAAGCCAAGCGGGACCGCGCTTTCGTCGACTTCAGCGATCTCGAGCATTACGCGCTCGCCATACTACGGGACGGGGATGCCCCGTCCTCGGTCGCATCGCTCTACAAACAGCGATTCGCCGAAGTATTGGTCGATGAGTATCAGGATACGAACGAGATCCAAGAGACGATCATCGGACTCGTCAGCAATGAGAGTGAACAGCTCGGCAACTTGTTCATGGTCGGGGACATCAAGCAATCGATCTACCGGTTCCGGCACGCCGAGCCGAGGTTGTTCATCGAGAAAGCGACGCGGTTCAAACAAGCCGGTTCGGGGCAACGGATCGACTTGTCTCAAAACTTTAGAAGTCGCTCCGAAGTGCTGCACGGAATCAATGACCTATTCATTCAGTTGATGGACGAAGAAGTGAGTGAGATCGAGTATGACGAGGCGGCACGTCTCGTACCGGGTCGGGCGTATGAAGAACTCGAGGCAAGTCCTGAACTCTTGATCGTCAACGGAGAAAGCCGGGACTTATCGAAACAGGAGCTTGAAGGCCGTGCCATCGCCACACGTATATTAGAGCTCGTCTCTGGGGATGAGCCGTTCAAAGTGACGGACGAGGCGACCGGATTGCTTCGTTCCTGTGAGTACCGTGACATCGTCATCTTGGTCCGTTCGAAAAAAGAGCGGGTCGAGCAGTTGATGGACATTTTGACACAGTATAATATCCCGGCTTATACCGATTCGGACGGTGGCTACTTCCAAGCGACGGAAATTCGAATGATGTTGTCGCTCTTGAAGTTGATCGACAACCCGCTCCAAGACATCCCGCTCGCCGGGGCGCTCCGGTCACCGATGTTTGGTTTCACCGATCAAGAGCTGGCCAAGATTCGCTTAGAGTCGGAAGCGTCGTTTTTCGATGCACTCAAGGCGAAAGCAGACGATGACGACGAGCTTGGATTGAAATGTGGGGACGTGCTCGATCAGTTGTCGGAATGGCGTACGTTCGCCCGCAACCACAGCTTGTCGGAGTTGATTCAGCAAGTGTTCAACGACACCGGGTTTTACGATTTTGCCGGCGGACTGCCGGGCGGGAAAGGGCGTCAAGAGAACTTGAAGGCGCTCTATGACCGGGCCCTCTCCTATGAACGGAGCGGCTACCGTGGGTTGTATCGCTTCTTGCGGGTCATGGACCGGCTTCAAGATAACGGTGAAGATCTATCAGAAGCACGTTCACTCGGAGAAGAAGAGAACGTCGTCCGCATCATGACGGTCCATAAATCGAAGGGGCTCGAGTTTCCGGTGACGATCGTCGCCCAACTCGGCAAACAGTTTAATAAACGTGATCAAATGCAGCGTATCATCTTCCATAAACGATACGGCATCTCCCTCGACGCGATCGATGTCGTCACACGGACGAGAACCGAGACGTTCGTGAAAGAGATGATCCGTCGCGATCTCGATGCGACGATGAAAGCCGAAGAGATGCGCGTCTTGTACGTCGCGCTGACCCGGGCAAAAGAAAAATTGATCTTAGTCGGTACGGTCGCAGAACCGGTTAAACAGATCAACCAATGGCTGCAGGTCGAAGCGACGGGTGAGACGTTGTCCGCTGACGCACGACGCGAGGCGAAGACGTATCTGGACTGGGTCGCGCCGGCGCTCCTCAAACTAGAAGGCGCGGTACCATTTATCGAGGAGATGGGCTTACCGGTCTTTTCGCCGATACGGGAAGCGACGAACTGGACGTATCGCATCATCGGACAAGACGATTTGGCGGAAGTGGCCACACTCCAAGCGATGATGGCCCAGCTTCATCATGTGCAACAGTTCGAGGCGATTGATTTTCCAGTCAAAGACGAAGAAGCGACGATTCAAGTCGTCAATCGAGCCTTTTCGTACAGCTATCCGGCCCAAGCCGCGACCGAGACGGCAGCGAAACAGACGGTGACGGAATTGAAACGAGCGATGCAACTCGAGCAAGCGGCGTTCGAAGACACGTTCCGCCCGAGCGATACCCCGTATCGGGAGCCGAAATGGAAGCAGACGAAGCAGACAGGTGCCGAGCGCGGGACGACGCTACATCTCATCTTCCAATTATTTGAGCCGACTGAACCGCTCGACATACAAATCGACCGGTGGGAAAATAATGGGATGCTCGGTCCGGTCGAGGCGGAGACGGCACGGCTAGCGCTGCCTGAAATCGAGTCGTTCTTCAACTCGGAGATCGGTCGGGCGCTGTCTGAAGCGCTACAAGCCGGGCGAGGATGGCGCGAGCTGCCGTTCACGTATACGGTGCCTGCGGAGCGAGTGAATCCGACGGCGACGTTCACGGACGAGCACGTGTTGATTCAAGGGATCATCGATTGCCTGTTCTTCGATGGTGAGACGTATGTCCTGCTCGACTATAAATCGGACTCGGTTTTGTTCGCGAGCGCGTCGCGAGAAGAGGCAAGACAGTTGCTTCGTGACCGCTACGCTGTTCAGCTGTCGCTCTACCGCGAAGCGATCGAGGCGATTTGGAATATCCAAGTCGGGACGACGGTCATTTATTCTTTGGAATTGCAGGAAACTGTTGTACTATAATGTAGACGATATGATTGTAAAGGTGTACGGTTATAAACCGTGCATCTTTTATTTTTGTGATTACGAAATAGATTAGGTAAAATAATGGAATGAGATAATAATGGAGGAAACGTCATGGTGAAAATTCTACTAGCAGAAGATGAAGAAGTATTGCGCATGCTCGTATTAGATACGTTAGAAGATGAAGGATACGATATTGATGAAGCGCCAGACGGTCTTGAAGCCTATCGGCTGATCGAACAGAACGAGTACGACCTCGTGATTGTCGACCATATGATGCCAGGAATGACAGGTCTTGAAGTCATTGAGAAAGTGAGGAAGTTGCCGGGACGTCAACATACGAAAGTGATGATGTTGACGGCGAAGAGCCAACAATCTGACCGTGATTGCGCGAATGAGATTGGGGTCGATTATTTCATTTCGAAGCCGTTTAGTCCGCTTGAACTTGTGAAGATCATAGGAGGCATCGTGAAGTGAATAAATGGTTTAAACAAAAACTAGGACGTGACATCATGACCGTCCTATATTCGTTCCTCGCGCTCGCGCTCGTCGGATCGATGATCATGTACGTGCAGATGGAAACACGGGTCAGAGAGAATGAAGCCCGTCTCCAACAAGTCGATGAACGAATCAACCGATTGAATACGCTTTGGGACGAATGGCAGAGCGCGCAGTATGACTCACGGGGCTACTTGCTGTTCGGTGATGCGGAGGCGCTCGAGCGGGCCCAAAGTAAAGAAAATGAGTTCCAACAAGAAATCAACTGGTTCAAGGGTGCTGTCGAATCAAAACAAGGTGAGATCTTCGCAGCCGACCTACAAACCTTTCACGATTTTTACTTCGATGTGATCATGCCGGTCACGGCGGAATATGGTCAACTACGAGCGTCCGGGGAAATCACCGAGAATACGATTGACCCTGAAACCATATTGGCGTTGCCGACGGCCGAACGGTTGATTGAACAAGGTACCGTGCCGTACAATCCGGAACGCGGCATCGATACACTCGGTCCGATCCAACAGATCGAATCGTCACTCATGGACTACAAGGCGTTGATGAACAGTGAGAAAAACAGAGTGTACGCCGACTGGAAAGTGAACAATGATGTCTTACAGTTCTTATGGATTGCGAGCATCTTCTCGTTCGCGGCGTTGATTTTACTATTCGTCCAACCGTTCTTGCGTCGTCAGTCCCGTCTGATTTCTCGCTTGTCGGTCGCATCTGACCGCTTACTGAAAGGTGAGATCGTCGACTTGAGCGATCAAATGGAGCGCGAAGACGAGATCGGGACGATGTCCCGTTCGTTCAATAAGATGGCGGAGACGCTCCGTGAAAATGAACGTCACTTGATTGAGAAGAACCATGAGTTGCAGGCACAACAAGAAGAATTGATCGCCCAGCAAGAAGAGCTGCAAGCGCAGCAACAAGAGCTTGAAGAGATCTTGGAGCAGACGCAACAGAACGAACAGCACTTGGCGTACCGAAACGAATTGACCGAGACGCTCGCGGCTCGCGATTCGTTGACGGCTTACCCGGAGATCATCGAGAAACTTGTCGCCATTACCGATTCAGAAGTCGGGGCGCTCGTCTTCCTCGATGCGACAGGCTCGTTCTCTATCACGAGCCACGGGCTGAACGAGACGTTGTCGCGTAAATTGCTCGATAGCGAGAACTCCGTGTTGACGCGGGCGATGACGTTGCGGACGACGGTCCATTCGTCGAAACAAGTCGCAAGCGACCATCCGCTACCGTATCCGTACTACATGTATGAGACGGCCGTACCGGTCCACGACCCGACCGATGATTCAATCATCGCCTTCATCTATCTTGTCCGTTACAAAGACCGCTTCACGCAGACGCAAATGGGCGATATCATGTCGTTCGCACGTCAGCTGTCATTGTCGTTACTCCGGATGCGTCTGTTTGAAGAGATGACCCGTGAAAAAGGCAAGACCGAACGGATCCTCGATTCAATCCGTGAAGCTGTCATTTACGTCGAACATTCGACCGACGACGTGTTCGTCAACCGGCCACTTTACGAGATGTTCCCAGAGCTCGATGCGATCACATCGAGTCAGCTCGCGGAATTGTCTTGGAACGAGTGGCGGGAGACGATCGCGACGACGGTCGACCAAGACGATGACTTCATGACATATACAGACCGTCTGTTCACAGACGACTTCCCGCACGACAGTGTCAGTTTCTCGATCCGTAAAGGGGAGATGAACTTACAGATGTATGCCGAGCGGATTGTCGTCGGCGGTTTGTCGAAAGGGACGCTGCTCGTCTTCCGTGATATTACGAGTGAGACCGAGGCTGAGCGCTTGAAGAGCGAGTTCATCTCGACGATCTCGCATGAGTTGCGGACACCGTTGTCTTCGATTTATGGGTTCACCGAGCTCATGGTCAAGAAACAGTTGCCGAACGAGAAACAGGCGAAATATTTGCAGACAATCCACGCTGAGACGGAGCGGTTGACGCATCTCGTCAACGACTTCCTCGACGTACAGCGCATGGAATCAGGTAGCCAAATGTATGACCGGGAACAGCTCGATATCGAGCCGGTCATCCAAGACATGATGACGTTCTACGAAGCGTCGTCATTGAAACACAAGTTCGAGCTTGTCACGGTCGACGACCGACCGTACGAACTGTTCGCAGACTGTCAGAAGTTCAAACAGCTGATGAGTAACTTGCTCTCGAACGCCGTGAAGTACTCACCGCGTGGCGGGAAGATCACGGTCGAGCTCGCCCATCACGACCAATCGATTTCGATTAAAGTGAAGGATCAAGGGATCGGCATTCCGAGCGACGCCCTCGATCGTCTGTTCGATAAGTTCTATCGGGTCGACAACTCGGATAGTCGTGAAATCGGCGGCACGGGACTGGGTCTCCCGATCTGCCAAGAGATCGTGCGCGGTCACGCCGGTCAAATCCATGTCGAGTCCGTCCAACATAAAGGCTCGACGTTCACCGTTGTGATTCCGAGCTTCGAACACGCTATTCGGGAAGAAGAACAAACGACGGCTTGATCAAAACAAGAGGAGGAGACGTGCCGTTCAATCGTGACAGGCACGTCTCTTTTTTGTGGTGTAAATGCGGGCTTGACCGAAAAGTGGCTTGTTCGTGTACAATAGTAGTTGTACATAATAAAAAGGGGGATTTTTAAATGCCATTGACAGCATTTCTACACACGCACGTCACGAGTTGGATTTTATTACTCGTCTTGTTCGCTGTCGCCTACATCGGCTACAAGAACGGAAACAAGAGCGGCAAGATCGCGCATATGGCGTTTCGGCTCATGTTGCTCATCGCGTTCGGCACAGGACTTTATTTGTACTTGCAACTGAACGGAGGCGGCATGTTCTACCACGTGAAAATCACGGTTGGATTGCTCGCACTTATCTTCGGTGAGATGACGCTCATTCGTTTGAAAAAAAGAAAACCATCGGGCGCTATGTTTGGCGGCTTCGTAGCACTGTCACTCGTGACGATCTTTATCGGTTACGCGTTACCGTACGGTCAGTCGTTCTTCAGCAACTTTATTTGAGTCACATCCCACTTCACACATCGAAGTGGGAATTTTTTGTTTGTCCGCAAATTATTAGGGGAAAATAAAAAAATCAGTGATAACGATGATGAGGTGAAACAATGGATCAACAAATGAATGAATGGTCGCGTGTATTACATGCGCGTAGATGGATGAAGCAAACCGAATCGTTCTTGCCGTTATGGCACGGCTATATCGGCTACAAATACGGATTGTTCGACGCGCTTCAAGGCGGGGCGAGCTTCGCTGAAATGACGCTGCGCTTGAAGCAACCGCTCACGAAACTCGCACTCGAGCGTTGGCTAGAAGTCGGGGTCGCCGTGCGCCATTTGAAGAAGAAAGGGTGGCGCTATTTTCCGACGCGTAGCTTGAAGTATCAGCTCTCGCTCAAAGACGAGCGCAGCATCGGATTCATGCTTCAAGAGATGATGGAACTTCATATCCCGGCACTCATCGCCTACCCAGACTTTTTAGAGTCCGGCAAACAGAAGACGTTCGACGGTGCGACACACGGGAAAGTCGTCGCTCAAACGTCGACACTCGTCGAAACAGTCGCTTTCCCGGTCGTCCAACAGCTGCTCCGCCAAGCGGACGTCAAGACGATGCTTGATATCGGATGCGGCCACGGGGGCTATTTGCGAAAACTCCATGATCTTGAGCCGGATTGGAAGTTGACCGGCATCGACCTCGAACAAGAAGTCGTCGAAGAGGCACGTGAGCAAGATGAGACGGGGGAGATTCGTTACGAAGTGGCCGATTTCATGGAATGGGATCACGACGAGCGGTTCGATGCCGTCATGATGAACAATATGCTTTACTACTTCTCGCCCGAGCAGCGGATCGGACTGTTAGAACGGATGCTCAGTAATCTCGATACGGCAGGTGTCGCCGTTCTCGTCACACCGCTCGCGGAGTCACCGCTTGGCGCCCGCTTCGCTTCGGCGTTCAACGCGTTCATGACGCTCCACGATAACCTCCATCCGCTCCCGACGACTCGTCAGTTGCGCCGGCAATTGGAACAGGTCGGCTTTGAGAAAGTACGTTTCATTCCGTTTATACCGGAAGGATCTTGGTATATCGTCATCGCCGAACGAGGAGATTGAAACGTCCAGCGCACAGTGAACCGATTCAGATTTGAACTTGTGTCCAGTCATTTCTATAATAGAATAGAAGCATAAGAGACTTTTCACATAGGGAGTTGTTCAACGTGTCGGAAAAAAGAGTCGCAGTGATCGGTGCTGGGCCAGGTGGGCTTGCTGCCGCAATGATCTTGTCGAGCCGTGGTGTGGATGTAACCGTATTTGAGAAACAACCGTTTGTCGGTGGACGGACGTCACGTCTGCAAGTCGGGGAGTTCGCGTTCGATCGTGGCCCGACTTTTTTGAATATGCCGTATATTCTTGAAGAGATGTTTGAGGAGACGGGACGGGATTTGGCTGATTATGTCGATATGAAGCGATTAGAACCGATGTACGATCTTTACTTTGATCGCGGACAAAGCGTGCTATCGATGACGACCGACCGTGACCAGATGCGTCAATCGATTGAAGAGATGTTCCCCGGAAACGGTGAAGGGTATGACCGGTTCATGGCCGACCAGGCGGTCAAACTATCGAAGCTCATGCCGGTGCTCCAGACCGCCCATGATAAGCTGACGGATTACGTGTCGACACGCGTCTTGAAGGCGCTGCCGTTCCTCTCGATCGGAAAATCGCTATACGACGTTCTGTCTGAATACTTTACGAGTGAAGAACTCAAATACTCGTTCACGTTCCAAGCGAAGTACCTCGGGATGTCGGCTTGGGACTGTCCGGGCGGGTTCTCGATCTTGTCGTATATGGAACACGCTTACGGCGTCCATCACCCGATCGGCGGGGTGAACCAACTCTGTTCGGCGATGGCCCGTGTCATCGAGGAGGAAGGCGGGACGATCCGGTTAGGTGAAGCGGTCGACCGTCTATTGCTCGACGGGAAACGTGTCAACGGACTCGTGGCGAACAACGTCCATTACGCGTTTGACGAAGTCATCGTCGGAGCGGATTTTGCCCATGCGATGACGACGCTCGTACCGAGCGATACGCTCACGCGCTGGAGTCCGAAACAGCTGAAGAAGAAGCGCTATTCTTGCTCGACGTTCATGCTCTACCTCGGACTCGATCGCGTCTACGATGAGGTCGGCCACCATTCGATTCACTTTGCGGATGATTATGAGCGCAACGTCAAAGAGATGACGCAAGACTTGAAGCTGAGCGAGGATTTCTCGTTCTACGTCCAAAACGCGTCACGGATCGACCCGACGCTCGCGCCAGCCGGCAAGTCGTCGCTCTACGTGCTCGTACCGGTGCCAAACAATCTGTCAAACCTTCCTTGGGACACGCTCGAGGAAAAGATGACCGAACTCGTCTTAGACGCACTCGAGACACGTTCGCCTTACCGGAACGTCCGCGACCATATCGAAGTGATGCAGGCGCTCACCCCGAACGATTGGGAAGCGTTTGGAGTCTATGAAGGGGCAACGTTCAACCTGGGACATAACTTGTCGCAAATGATGTACTTCCGTCCGCACAATCAGTTCGAAGAGCTCGACCACGTCTGGCTCGTCGGCGGTGGGACGCATCCAGGTAGCGGACTGCCGACGATTTTTGAATCGGCACGAATCACGGCCAACTTGCTTCGGGACCGGGCGGGTGTCGGACGATGAACATCAGTTTCGTTGGTGCCGGTATCGGGTCGCTTTACGCCGCCTTGTTGTGGACTCATAAGCATCCGTCGACCCAAGTGACGATTTATGAGAAAGAGGACCGGGTCGGTGGGCGGCTCAACTATGTCGAGTTCGAGAACGGTGCTCGCATCGATGAAGGACCGACAATCGTCTTGTTGCCGAGCAAGCTGAAGAGCCAACTGCAAGAAGCTGGGTTTCCCGAACAGGAACTCGAACTGCTCGAAGTCGATCCGCTCTATCGCCTCCGTTACGAAGATGGGACGACGTTTCACAAATATCACGACATCGATCGTCAAGCCGAAGAGATTGAACGATTTTTCGGCGAAGGCGACTCGTTCCGTCGCTACATGGGGCAAAAGCGCGAGGAATACAAAATCGGTTTTGACACGTTTTTAAACCGAGGCTATAAAGGCAAGACCGACTTGTTCGAGCCGAGACTGCTCATGTTGCTCATGCGCCTGAAAGCGTATGAATCGGCTCATGAGAACATGAAGCGGTTCTTTAAAGATGAGCGGCTCCGGGTCGCCTATAGTCTGCAGACGCTCTACATCGGCGGCAATCCTTATGAGACGCCGTCCCTGTACGGCTTGATTCCATATCGCGAGCAAGAGGAAGGAATCTGGTACGTAAGAGGAGGATATTTCTCGCTTGCGACGAAGTTAGAACAAGAGCTGAAGAAGCGGGGCGTCACGTTCAAGCTGAACTCGCCCGTAGACCGCGTCCGCGTCCAAGACGGCCGTGCTAACGCCGTCGTCGTCGATGGCGTCCCTCATCCGTATGATGCGGTCATCGTCAATGGAGATTTCCCGCTCATGGAACGTCTGATCGATGGAATCAAGCCGAAAGCGTACGAACCGTCGAGCGGCACACTGCTCCTCTATTTCACGGTGGACGGCGAGATTGAACTCCCGGTCCATCAGTTCGATTTGCCAAACGACTTTGCCGGGTCGATGCGTACGATCTTTGAAGATGGTAAACTGAGCAAGTATCCGGCGATGTATACGTTCAATCCATCGCTCATCGATTCGACGCTCGCACCAGTCGGGACGAGTGTGCTTTATGTCCTTGTGCCGGTACCGCGCAAGTTAGAGCGACAAGATTTTGAACAGAGCGGGGCGATTGAACGTCTCGTGTCCCGGATCGAAGGGATGGTCCCTAAATTTAGAGACCGTGTCATCGAGATGAAAGTCCGGACACCGATGGACGCTGAACGGTTCGGGTTGTTCGAAGGCGGAAGTTTTGGGATTGCCCCGAAACTTTCACAGTCGGCCGCATTCAAGCCGCAAGCCCGACCATACGCTCAAATCGAGCGGCTCTATGCCGTCGGTGCCTCCGTACATCCATGCGGTGGTGTCCCAATCGTGATGATCGGCTCACAGTTGTTAGTGAAAAGAATGGAAGAAGAAATGGGGGCATTGTACCATGACGAGGCAAGAAGCGTATCGTCAATGTGAAGAAGTGATGAAGAAAGGCTCGCTCACGTTTTATCGAGCCTTCTCCCTGCTGTCAAAACCGGACCGCCAGGCTGTCGCCGCGGTCTATACGTTTTGCCGGACGTTAGACGATGCTGTCGATGAGTCAGAGTATCCTGAGGAAAGTTTGACCGCATTTCTGGCGGAGTTCGACCGCTTTTTAGCCGGCAACGACCCAGACGGCGCTCTTTGGATTGCTTTACGCGACGTTTGGCAGCGCTATGACATGGACGTCGAACCGTTCTTTGAGTTAGCGGAAGGCATGAAGTGGGATTTACATAAGACACGCTACACGACACTTGAAGAGACGGAACAGTACGGTTATTATGCGGCCAGCACCGTCGGTTTGATGTTGTTACCAATCCTTGTCCCGGACGCGAATATGGAAGCGCGGCAACAACTGAAGCAAGGCGCGATCGACCTCGGTATCGCCATGCAGTTGACGAACATCCTTCGCGACGTCGGTGAGGACTTGGACCGGGACCGGATTTATGTACCGCGCACGCTCTTAGCGCAACACGCGATGTCAGAGACCGATCTGTTCGAACGGAAAGTGACGCCTCAGTTCGTTGAAGTGTGGGAGACGATGGCCACCCGAGCGGAGACGCTATACCGCAGTGCCCGTGAGACGCATCACTTGTATCCGGCGACGAGCCGAAAGCCGGTCCAAGCAGCGGCACTCCTCTATGAAGGCATATTAGACGCGGCCCGAAGTAACGACCATGATGTCTTTACGAAGCGCGCTTACGTATCGACACTTCAAAAAGGAAAGCTGTTAGCGAGACTTTGAAAGAGACCCGATTGCGAGAGTGATATGCTCCCCAATAGGTAGACAGATGAAATAACAAATCTGTTTATCTATTGGGGAGTGTTTTTTTATGGCGAGAAGTCGGCATTCGATTGAACAAAAACTGAGTGCACTACGTATGCTGGAAGA
>NZ_SJUT01000008.1:0-75173 GCF_004336795.1 Exiguobacterium sp. SH4S7 | reverse complement strand
ATCTATATAATTGTATAGATTCTATGGATTTTCATTCTCAAATTCCTTTTGAGATTTTATCTCTTACCCGGTCTATTTTTTTGCATACCCACACATTAGACATGTCATATAATTGATTCATGGAAATATTTCCTTTTTATCAAAGGAGGAGAGAACCGTGAACCGGTTTACAGAGCATCACCCATCTTTGGAATCTTATTTTCGTGCCGTCATCTTGTTCGGGAAGAATTCCGCCTCGTATAAGTTCGCCATGGCGAAAGCGTTGCTGGAGATCGGGGGTAATGGACGAGAATCTTTCTTCAGCCTGCAAGACATCTCCGTCCATTTCGCGGCGCACATATGTGAACACCTGAAATTGAGTGACAAACAGGCGATATCCGCCTCCAGCAAATACCTCGATATCTGTCGGGGATACAATGCGGGGACGGTATCTTTTGACGTGCTGATTGACTCGACCAGAAAGCTGGGCTTCGTGAATGTCCTCGACGCTTTCCACAACGTGAACAATGACCGGTTGCCCGTCTCATTTTTCGAGGTGTCGAAATCTGATAACACCAAAGGGATCATACTGACCGATGACATGTATCGAATCCTACAGTCCGTCCAGGCAGACAGTTTCGAGACGGAGGTCGAGGCCAGATGGCGCCTCGTCGAGACGGCCTGGTCGTCAGGGGTATCATCGAACATGCTCAAGGTGAGACATGACGAAGTGGCCGAACTGCTCTTCGTCGAGGAGTATGATCGAGGTCGTCGCACGAACATCACATCGTCCCGCGATGCGCTGAACGGATATCAGAAAGGTAAGTGTTTCTATTGTTTCGGTAACATCAGTACCAAACCTGGACATCCTGAGTTGGCGGATGTCGACCATTTCCTCCCTCACAGGCTCACGCCCATGTTCGAGGAGAACTTGGACGGGGTGTGGAACCTGGTGCTCTCTTGTCAGGACTGCAACCGCGGCTCGGAAGGAAAGTTCGCACGTATCCCCCATATCGAATATCTGGACCGCCTCTTTGTTAGGAACGAGTTCCTCATCGAGAGTCATCACCCGCTTCGCGAAACGTTGATGAACCAGACTGGACAGACCCGCGACAAGAGGATTTCCTTTTTGAATCTGATGTATAACTTGAGTCTCCCCGCTTCCGGAGGGACGCGATGGAGACCTACTTTCGAGCTGCCACCGGCATTTTAAACAGGGCACTTCATAGAACCCATTTGCTTAACAAAATTCTCGAGAAACGAGAGGCCGTGCACCGAAGGCCAATCCACATAGAATGAAAGGAATGAGCAACAATGCATGAGGTCACATTCGAAGATGCCATGATGGCAGACTTGGTACCGGGAACAAACTATCTAAAAGGTAGTGACAGAAACTATACACGGAGTGAACCTGTCCGTAGGATTTTCAAATTTCCTGGTCTAAGGGGAGTAGGCAATATGGGAGGGATTCGCCGTGCCATGCAGCAGAATCTTATCAACCCATCTTCTCAAGAGGAGGCATTCGTCGTCCTTCTAGATACAGGTAAACATGAGAACTGGCAGAACGTCTATGACTCCGCGAGTGGTATCTTGACCTATTACGGGGACAATGAATCCTCAAGACACTACCTTTCTACAAACAATAAAGGTAACGTGGCATTAGAGAAGTTTTTCCCAAGAGCGTACAGTGAACCAGAAGCACATTTGGCGCCTTTCTTTTATTTCGAGAAACAGATGGACGGTAGTGTCAAATACGTCGGCATCGCGATACCTTATGTACCGGGCGTGGCCGAGGTGGATGCTCTGTCGTTACGCAGCTTTCGAAATCCGAAGACGGGCCTCCCTTTCGAAAATCTCGTGGGACATTTCACCGTCCTTGAGGTGACAGCCAAAAGAGAGTGGCTATTTGACCTTAAACGAGGAATAACGGATTCTGAACATGCCCCAAACGAGTGGCTACGCTTCCTGGTCGACCGTGTTCTTCAGTCCCCTGTTGAACGCCCGCTCGGCTCCAGAGGACGCCCAAGACGCCACGAACGTATATCGGAGAACATCGGCTATCGGATGGCCATCTTCAGGAGGACACAAGGAAGATTTCGTCGAGGCTTGTTAGAGAGTCGGCGTTGCTGTGACCTGTGTGGTATGACGGTCGAGCCCCTCTTGGTCGCGAGTCATATCATCCCTTGGTCGGTCGCCAACGAATACCAACGGCAAGACCTGGACAACGGACTGCTACTCTGCGTCACCCATGATGCATTGTTTGACAAGGGATTCATCAGTTTCGACGACGATGGGAGGATTCTGATCTCGGAGACGCTTCCCCGACCAGAATGGTCGAGGTTGGCCATCAACGAGACGATGCGTCTCTCGCATGTGCCGAAAAAAAAGGATTATATGCAGCTCCATCGTCTGAACATCTTCAAGTGATTCTCAAAATAAATATTTCCACCCAACCAGCCCATCAACTATCACCAGGAGGAAACGACCATGCCATTCGCAGAAAATATCAGCTTCATGCAAGGCCTGTATGATGAGATGCCGGTCCGAGAGAGACATGGCAATATACATTCTCTAGAAAGTCAGGTCCCGGGACTACAACTAAGATATCCTGGTGCGCTGCGGGGTCGCCAAATCGGGGACTACTGTCTTTACTTGAACGCTTTCGCCCCTTCGCATATCCATGTGGTCCGTGCAATCTATGCCTACTGCGAGCGACAAGGGGCCGACGGGGCAGAGGCGATACTCTGCTTTTTAGAGGACCTCGCCACGAACGGATTGGCCGGCACTGTGGACCTCCCGGCACCGTTTGAACTGGAAGGACACGAGTTGGACGGTCGCCAGACGAGGGTGCTCCTCTACTGGTTGATCCTACAGGAGGACATCAACTATCCGAGAGAACGGTATATGGGGGTCCGGATGCCGCTCATCAGGTATACCGAGGCCGTCATCGCCTCGACACACCCCGCCCTGCTTGGTATAGCGACCGTCGTCGCAAGGACCGAGGCCAGAGGCGGCAGACCGGCGCCAAGATTTGAACATCGAGAGTTACCGATACGTTATCAGGACACGTTCGGTGTCATCGAACACATGTGAGCAGTGTGAAATTGCGCCTCGAGGCTAAATCTTTACCTTTACAGATAAAAGAGCAAGAGACGTCAATCCGGTGATGGACCGACGTCTCTTGCTCTTTTGCTGTGCGTCTTTCGCGCTTCAAGCTCCTATGTCATTTCAGAGCCGCGCTTCATAGCCGTCCAACTTTTCTCGCATCTGTCCCATGAGTCGGACGAACTCCTCCCTCGTCTTCTCATCGAATCTACCGACATGGTCCATATCGATCGTCTCGAGCGCCTTCAAGGAGGTGTTCAACGCATCGAGCGGCTTCATCTTGGCACGGGAGATCGCCGTCTCCTCGGCCCGGCGGCTGACGATAGAGGCGGCCTCGTCCCTCGTCCCCTCGAGCTCCTTGATCGCTTGACGATAAGAGTCCAGGTCGATGCCCTCTTTTTCTTGGAAGGTGTCATGGACGTCGTCCACGACATCCTCGAACTCCTCCAAGAAGTCCTCACGGTTCCCTCCCTTCAAGATGTCACTCCCGATCCTCCGGATGTATCGGGTCAGGTCCTTGTCCTTCGAGACGCTGAGTGCCGCGAAGAGGGCATCTTTCACACGTGTATGCTCCTCCTCATCGTCCTCCTCTTTCTTGAGGATACCGACCATCTCCTGGAGCGGGCCATCCAGGTCCATCTCCCGGGCAAGGTAGAACTTCCCGCTGGCATTGATGAACTCGAGATACTCGACCATGAGTTCCGCCTTATCGACCATCTTTCTGACCTCTGCCGGTTTCTTGTTCGTGTTCAGGGCATACTCTTGGACGGTGAAGTACTTGTTGACGACGATGTCGTTGTAGACGTCCACGAGGTTGTCGATCGGATTGTAGTCGACCGGGCGCTCCTCGCCGTGCTGAAGGTTGAGCTCGAGCCGTTTGATATCGATGTCGGAGAGCCCTTCGGCCGGGTCCAGGATGATGGCCTCGAAGAAGGCGTCCATGCCATGGTCCCTCTTCAGGTGGCGCAGACAGGTGAAGCGACGGTTCCCGTCCACAATCGTCCCGTTGTTCAGGACGACCCCGGCCACACGTTGCCCGAAGTTCTTGATGTTGTTCTTCGTCTTCTCGAGCGCGGCCGTGTTCGACCGGACGATCATGTCCTCGACCTGTTCATTGTACTCCTCCTTGGTGAGGAGCCCGATGTCCTTTCCGTCTGACTCGAGCCGGTTCATCCAGCTGATGATGCGTCCGTTACGCTTGTTGTAGACGAGATGTTCGAGCGGGATCTGATAGACGTCGAAGACGCGAGTCTCCCCTTTGAGCGTGAGTTTCCGCTTCTGTTCCGTCTTCGAGATGTCCTTCCCGATTCGTCCTCTCAAATTGATTTTGTCTGTACCTGGTTCTACCGTCATGTCGTATACCTCCACTGTTTCTCATGATTTAAATATACTGTCCAGGAACAAATCTTTGTCCCTGTAAAGTTTTCCCGTGTCCGGGGAGAAGTACCCACCCCTCCCACGGACGTTCGCGATGATAGCGTTCCTGTCGAACTCTAGATGATATGTTTCAAAAATTTCCTCGCGTATCGTGTCCGCATCGAGCCCATCCGTCTCAGGCAGCAGGTCGAGCAGGAATCGGCCGAGCGTCCTCTTGTCCCGACCCATGTAGAAGATGTCTCCTTTTCCTGTCCTGATGGCGCCGATCCTTGTCTGCGTGTGAAGCAGCCCCTCGAAGAAGATGTCCTCTAGCCCGAGCTCGAGGATCGGGGAATCCAGACGCTCACGGACGGACGGGACGGTGAAGTAACCCGTCCCCGACTCTTTGGCGGCGTCGACCATCTGTCGGATGAATCCCTTGACCATCCCCTTGTTGATTCCGGCCTTACGCAGTCGTGCGATGTGGATATAGGTATTGTCATCGAATCGGAAGATGTCGTGGCCGTCCTCCAGCCTCTTGATGACACGTCTGAACGGGGCCGTCTTGAAGACAGGGGAGTCAGGGACTGTGAAGAAGTCATCACGGGTCAGGAGCTCCTGGAAATACGATTCTGCGCTAGGGTGCCCCGCGCGAAGGACGAGTTCCCCGCGATTGATGAACCCGACCTTCTCGAGTGCACCGCTGTTCAGATAACGGGAAGTGAAGTTATCGACGTGACCGAACGCCTGTTCAAGCTCTTCATAGGTGTAGATTTCTCTGGTGAGACGCCTTGAGAACCATGCCGCCTCCCTCTTGGTGAGCAAGGACATGCTGAGACCTATCGTCCCGTCGGGCGAGAGATAGTCCGGGAGTTCACGGCGGAGCACCTGCCTCACGGATGCGGGCTTGAGTCCGAAACGGTCCTGGATGAGCGTGAGGAACGCCTCCATATCGATGGGTGCGTTCTGTCTGATCATCTTCTTCAGCCATTCCGCCTTCCCCATCGTCCCGATTGCGATTTCCGGTTGACGCCCGGGGGCGACGTTTGTCATCTCGACATGCTTACGGATGATATAGTGCAGCTCCTCATGGTCCCTGCAGTCGAGCTCCCTCATGAGATCGGGCGAGAGGCCGAAGATATGTTCCGTACCATAGAATCCCGGCTCGAGCCGGAGTAGTCCGCGCAACCTCTGCAGGCGTCTCTGCGTCAATATCGAAAGGTCATGGAATCGGAGACGTCTGTCCGCTGACGGTATGATGACGTCCGAGCGTGTCGCGATGGCAGAGAGCGACCTGACGTCCGCCCGTAGCCTGTCGACGGTCCTCACATCGAACTCTTCGAAGATGTACCGGTCATAGAGATCTTTCCATTCCTCGATAGGTCTGGCCTCATTGTCGGCGTGTAGCCGCAGGACATGCTCGAACACGCTCGTCTTCGTGGCGGGCGAGATGCTGCCGTCACGTCCGATGATGACGGAGAGAAAGGACCTGAACCTGTGACGCTGGGCATCGTCCAACCTGTTATATAGGCCCATGATGTCATCGGTTCCCATACGAACCTTCGACGAGAGGAAGCGGTGTACCATGGGGTGCTCGGCGAACACCTCCACGAATATGTCCTCTGGGATGTCGAAGCGCACGAACCGTTTGAGATATCTCTTTCCCTCCTTCACGGATGTGACGGGGATGGTGTCGAGGGTCTCCCTCAACTGCCTCATGACGGACCTCGGCTGCAGTCCTCGTAGACGTGCGATCTCATGGGGCGTGAGTCCCTGCTCCAGCCTTTCCTTCAACAGGTCCATGTGTGGCAGCTCCGATGAAAGGAGCGACTTGAGCGTCCTCGTCCTCTTCTTGAAGAGGCCGCCCTGTGTCGGGGTCAGGATGGCGGAGCGTGACATCTCCTCGAGAAGTCCCGAGACCTCGGGACCGGTCCTGTCGATTTCGCTCATCACGTCTTCGGTCGAGAAGACGTCATCGAGTCGGTCATATATGGTCTGATAAAAGATATGGACGAGTCCTTTCCTGTCTATCTTTCGTGCCATGACTGTCGTGGTATGTGTCTCATCTTCTGTCTTATCTTCTACCTTGGCATCATCGTCTGTCACGCTCTCGGGTACGGGGACCGGGGCGGTCTTCCGTCCCTCGAAGGTGTCGTATGCCCTCATGACTCGCGCATACGCATCTGGCCGCCGTCCGCCACCTATGGCGGCCTGGAAGGAGTCGAGGTCGAGTCCCTCGAGGTCTTTATATGTCAGCCCGGCGTCCCTCATGAGCTCGATGTCGGACGCGAGTAGTCCTGTCTCTGGCAAGAGAAGATGATACAGCGTCCTCGTCTCGCACATGTCTTTGATCTCCTTATCGTCCATCACAGACTGAAGGACGATCAAGGCACGTCTCACAGACGCCGGGACGCCTGGCAGCGACCTCCCTTGCTTCGACAGAAGGTCATCGACGAATATCCTTTTTTTAAGGAGGGACACGGCATCGGCAGGGGCGACCTCCACGTCGAACCGCTCCAAAAGGTCGAGGATCCCGAATATGCCTTGTCCAGGGTCGAACGTGTCTGGTTCGCCCTCTCCTGTTTTCTTGTGGTCGACCATATGTCCCCCTCCTCCATCAAGGGTCGTGTGAGGGTTGCCTTCACGGATTCTTATGTTATATCCGAGAATCTGAGAACAGGTCCTTCAATTTAGAACACGACACCTTATTTCCCTATATTTTACTATTGTTTTCACGCGATTGACAGCCCTGCCCTATCCTTTTTCCGGCATGGTCCGTCAAAAAATCTGGTGGACGTGACTCCTTTTTGCGAGGACGGGCAAAAGGCCCCGCCGTCATGGCAGGGCCTGCTCCGTTTGATGGGTCCTCAATCGAACAGGGCCACGATCTCATCGTAGTCCACGTTCGGGTCGGGGCGGAGGTCACCGTTCTCGATGGCCTCCATCATACGTTGCTCCTTCTCTTTCAATCGGATATATATCTTTTCATCCACCGTGTTCTGCCGGTCGGGTTGACCCTCGAGCATCATGTAATGATAGCGGGTGTATTGCCCGTCCGGTAGGCCGAGGCGGTGGATACGGTCCCTCGACTGGAGCATGTGGGTCAGGTTGAACGAATACTCGAGATAGACCGCGTCATGGCAGACATGGTGGAGGGACACGGACTCGGCCAGGGTGTGCGGGTTCGTGACGATGACGTCGAACTCACGGTTCTGGAACGCCTTGATGAGCCGCTCTCGCTCCTCCTGGGGGGTGTTTCCGTATATCACGGCCGACTTGATCCCACGGGACATGAGCTCCTCATGGACCCTGTCGATCGTATGGACGAACATGCACCAGACCACGGCGGTCTTGCCTTCCTCACGTAGCGAGGTGACGGTCTCGATGGCGCGTCGGAACTTCCGCGTCTCGCGGACGGACATGAGCAACCTCACCTCTTCGGGGTCCAGCTTGACCTGAGAGGGCGCCCCTCCATCAAGCAGCGGGATGGAGTCATCGTCTTCGCCGAACATCTCGACGAGATCGATGTTGCGGAGGACGAGCTCGGGGCTCGAAGCCGCCTGGATCAGTCGGATGTACAGGCTGAAGGGGTTGCCACGGTACTTTTGGTAGAGGAGGTCGATGATTCTTTGTTCCGTGTCATCGGCGACGATTTTGTACATGAGGTCGGCATCCGCATCGGGGACACCGAGCTCTCGCTTGTTCGTCCGCCAGAAGAACGGTGCGAGTTTCCTGTTCACTTCCTGTACCTTCGTCTCGTTCGGTTCCTTCAGCTCATGGGGCTTGAAGTTGAAGAACGATTTATATTCCTCGCCGTAGAGGATGTTCAAGAAGTTGTAGATGTCCGCGTAGGTGTTCGGTATCGGTGTCCCCGTCAGGACGAACTTGTACCCGGCGTATGGCGCGATCGATTTTGCTGCTTTCGCACGCACGCTGGTCAAGCCCTTGACCTTGTGCACCTCGTCGTACACGAGCATGGTCTTCGAGTCTATCACATCCATGAGGACCCGCTCATACTTGCCGAGTGACTCATAGTTGATCAAGATCAGGTCGTAGAGGTGCGCGTCGGTCTTCAAGGAGAGCAGCGGGGCCACCGAGTCATGGATGTCGAGCACCCGTAGGTCCCGCTTCTCCCCGAAGTTGGCCTTGAACTCGTCCTTCCACGAGAGGAAGGTGTTCTTCGGCCCGATGACGACCAGCCGCTCCACCTTCTGTTGTTCCTCTGACGAGAGGAAGGCGTATGCCCCATAGACCATCGAGGTCTTCCCTGCACCAGGGACAGAGAAGTTGGCGGCCTTCTTCATCTCCACCATATAGAAGGCGGACCGCATCTGCATCTCCCGCAGGCTTCGGACGAGCTCACGGTCCACCACTTCAGCGAATGCCTCGAACTTGGTGCTCACCTTCTCGTCCAAGGACTTTAGCAGGCGGGCATACTCCGCCCGCTCCTCGATCATATACTCTTGGTCCCCGAGATGTTGGCGCAACTGATCGGTCACGACGACCTCGAAGTTCCGACGACCCCCGAGGCGCTCGAGATGACGGATGACCGTCTTGATCTCGACATAGGTCAGATCGTCACGGAAGTGCGGATACCCTTCCTTCCCGCAGAACGGCACGAGCTTGCTCGTGAACGTGCGCTCGTTCGGCCGTATCTTTCCGGGTGCGACGCGGTCATGGACGACGAGCACCCCCTTGTCGATCGTCAATACGAGCACGTCCTCCAATAGCATCTCCTTATCCAAGATGATCCTCCCCCTGTCGCGTTTCAAGATTTTTTTTAGTACCAGTTCCTCGAACGATTTGACCCTGACACCGTACGCGCCCGACCTGTCGTCCCACAGGGCATCGAACTCGTCGATCGCCTTGTCGATCTTTTGTCTGTCGAAGTCCGAGCAGAGCCAGGAACCGGTGACGTCGAACGACTCATAGTTGTGTTCGATGGCCGCCCTTGTCTCGTTGTTGGAGCCGGTGAAATAGACGATGTTCCCTTCGGCGTCCTCGACGAGCCCGAACTTGGAATGGAACAGCCCGGACCAGATGAACCCGACCCGGATGTCTGCGTACCCGTTCGCGATGAGATGGGCCAGGTTCGCGAAGTCCATCTCATCCTGGAGCGATAGTCGCTCCTCGAGCCGGTCCAGCAGGTCCTGCTCGAGAGACCTCTTCAACTCATATCCCTCGCTGATGTCATGGAAATCTTCCTCTGATATCTCCTCGGAGATGATGAGGCGCATGCGTCCGCCGTTCTCGACCAACCCCTTGATGCCCCTTGCATAACGTGCGAGCGCCTTCCCGCTGAAGTAGCCGCTCACACGGTCGTAAGAGACCGCCGCCGATAGTAACGGCTCATAGAAGTTCCGAGCTATGTTCGTCTGGTTCGTGTAATAGGAGGGCTTCAAATCGAGGAGATGAAAATCGGAATCGCTCCTCATAGGTCATCGAGCTTCTCTTTCATCAATGCGACGAGCCGATAAAATTCTTCCTTGGTCTTCGGGTCCATTCTGGCCACCTGTTCCTTGTCGATGTTATCGATCGACTTCATGGAGGAGTTCAATGCATCCACGGGCTTCATCTGGGCACGGGAAATGGCCGTCTCATCGACACGTCGGGTCACGATGTAGGACGCCTCGGCTATTGTCTGCTCCAGCCCCTTGTTGACCTCTCGGATCGTACTGATGTCCACGCTCTCCCTTTCCTGGAACGCGTCATGGACGTCATCCACGATGTCCTCGAACTCTTCCAGGAATTCCTCGCGGTTACCACTGGCTAGTATGTCTTTGCCGATCTTACGGATGTATCTCGTCAAATCTTTCTCTTTTGATGTGCTCAATGCGGTGAAGAGCGCGTCTTTGACCCGTAACCGGTCCTCCTCGTCCTTCTCTCTTCTCAGGATGCCGACCATCTCTTGGAGCGGTCCGTCCAATTCCAGCTCACGTGCCACGTAGAACTTGCCTTCTGCGTTTATGAATTTGAGGTAGTCGACCATCAGTTCGGCCTTCTCTAGCATCTTCTTCACGTCGGACTCTTTCTTCCCGATGTTCGCGGCGTAGTCTTTCGTCGTGAAGTAGCGATTGACGATGATGTCGTTATAAACGTCCACCAGGTTGTCGATGGCGTTATAGTCGACCGGTCTCTCCTCGCCGTGTTGGATCTTGAGCTCGAGACGCTTGATGTCGGCCTCCGTCAACCCCTCCTCGGGATCGAGGATGACGGCCTCGAAATACAAATCGGTTCCCTTCTCACGTTTGAGTTGGCGGAGACAGGTGAAGCGTCGGTTCCCATCGACGACCGTTCCGTTGTTCAAGACGACGCCAGGAT
The DNA here is from genome assembly GCF_004336795.1 of Exiguobacterium sp. SH4S7. Taxonomy (NCBI): domain Bacteria; kingdom Bacillati; phylum Bacillota; class Bacilli; order Caryophanales; genus Exiguobacterium; species Exiguobacterium sp. SH4S7. Next base: position 64,412 of record NZ_SJUT01000008.1, on the reverse strand, counting down.
GAATCTGTCCGATCGCATTGATGTTCTTTTTCGTCTTCTCGAGCGCCGGTTTGTTCGAGTCGATGATCATCTGTTCGACCTGTTCGTTGTACTCGTCCTTCGAGAGGGCATCGATATCGGTGCCCTCGGATTCCAACTTGTTCATCCAGCTGATGATCCGTCCGTTCCGCTTGTTATAGATGAGAAGTTCGAGCGGGATCTTGTAGACCACAAAACTCTTTACCTCGCCCTTGAGGGCGAGTTTCCGTTTTTGGTCGGTCATCATGATGTCATGACCGACCCTTGCCCGTAGATTGTTCGTCTTAATATCAGGTGCTGTGCTCATTTATATTTACCTCACTTTTTTTCATTTGGTTCGTCATCGAATCAATAGATGCTGTCCAGGAAAATCTCCTTGGTCAGATACGCCTTTCCTGTCTCCTGTGAGAAGAAGGCTCCCCGCTCCTTGATCGACTCGATCAGTTTTGAGCGGTTGAACGGGATGAGGTAACTTTCTTCAAGCCTCTCCATCAGTTCATGGACGTCTACCCCATCGTTCTTTGGCAGATGGTCGAAGAAAAACTGCCCGAGCGAACGTTTATCATCGGAGAGATAGAAAATATCCCCTCCGCCGGCAGGGATGAAACCGATATCCTCATGGAGCCGTATCAGTCTTTCATAGAAGATCTTCTCCATTCCCAGATCGAACAGGTCCGATTGGAACATCTCCTGTAGGACAGGGACTGTGAAATAGCGCATATCGATCAATCGGACGTCTTCGATAAGGCGTCGTATCTTCGACGATATGTCGTCCTTGGCGAGGCCGATTTTCTTCAATCTCCGGATGTTGAGATAATGATCTTTATCGATCCGGAAGATCTCCAGGTCCGTCTCAAGATCCTTCAACACCTTGAAATAGGACTGGGTCCGAGCGGCAGGGGTGTCCTGTATGCGGTATAGCTCTTGGTCCTTTATCAGATTCCTGAAATATGCTTCACCGCTCCCGAACTCTTCTCGGACGACGAACCCTCCCCGTATCGTATAACCCACTTTGGAGAGGACGAACTTGTTCAAGAAACGGTCATAAAAGTCCGGTGTCCCTGTGTGGGCGTCCATCAGTTGATCGAATGTATAGATGTCTTCAATCAGGATGGAGGCGAGCCATTCGGTCTCCTGCTCGGAGATGGAGGGGACGGAGGCGATCAATTGATTGTCTACGGTGAGGTGTTCGACCAGGTTGGTTTGAATCAGGCTCCTCATCGAGGGGATATGGAGACCGAATGAATTTGACAAGAAGACCAAGAATTCCTCCAGGAGGATAGGGCCGTGCTCGACGATGAGATGTCGTAGCCAAGAGTTCTTGTCCTCCACACCGATTCCCAACTCGGGCATCCTCCCCATTCGCACATGGGGATGCACGACCCTGGTCTTGATGATGTTGTGTAACTCCCAAGGGTCGAGACAATCCATCTCCCTCATCAGTCCTGGGTCGAGCTCATAGATGTGTCGCGCATGATAGATTCCTGGCTCAAGGTTCAACAGGTCATAGAGTCGTCCCATCCGTTCCTCGGTCAAGACCTCAGGATTGTGATAACGGACCTTGTTGCCGCTCGAGCTTATGATGAACTCTGATCTGCTGGCAATGCCCAACATACTTCTCTCATCCATCTTGAGGGTAGCTGCGATTTCATAGGAGACGCTGTCCTGGATGAAGGCATGGAATCGTCTATGGACCTCATCTATATGTAACGGGATATGTGTGCCATGTGTGAAGAGCACCTTTTCGAGTACGGTCTTCTTACTTATGGGGACCAGTTCCCCGTCCAATGAGAACACAGAAAAACGTCGTTCGAATCGCTCCTTCTGGTCCTCGGTCAGCCTCGGATACATGTGCATGATATCTTGCTCACCGTTACGTGTTTTGAAAGTCATCAATTTGAATATCCCCGGATGCTCATCAAAAATACTGATGAACATTTCCTCGTTCATCTTGAACTGACGGAAACGTCTCAGGTATCGTTTGGCCTCGCTGACATGGGAGAGGGGGATACGTGAGATTGCAGAGTTCAGCCTTTGGGACACCCGTTGTCTGGAGAGCCCCATCTTGTCAGCAATCTCACTGACGCTCAGTCCCTCCGAAAATCTCATCACAATGATTTCTGGCTCGGGCAATGACTCCCATCGCATGAGTTCCTCGAACGTCCTTCTTGTTTTTTTTACATCACGTTCACGCGTCTCGAGTAAACCGTTTTCTGACGCATTTTTTAAAATTAGCCGTATGTACCTCTCGTCCGCACCGAGCTTCTCCTGAAGCTCATCTATGGTGAAGGTCTCCGTCAGCGAGTCATAGCAATCACTCAAGAACTTTCTTTCGAGCGCTGCAAGCTCGCGCTTGGTGACGCCCGACGGACGAGTCATTTCCGTCCGAGGAAGTGGCGACCACTGACGGTTCTCCGGCAACGGTCCTCCCGTTTCTTCCTCGAATGTGCGATAGGCGTCCTGTAGTTTCACATAGGTGGTGAGACGGTTCCGTCCCCCAGTCCGTGACTTGAAGTCCTCATAGTCCATGTTCTTGAACTCGCCGTAGTCGATTCCCACGGCCATCATCATTCGGGAGATTGACTCCGTGACCCCCATACCCAAGAAAATCAAATGATGGAACGTCCATTTCGAACACATCTCATCGACCTCTGATGGGCCGTAGAGGTCGATGAGTCTAAGAATCGTGTTCTTCAGGTTTGGCCGCACAGCGCCTAGCCGTCTCTCATCATTCTCTAAAAAATCATTCAGTGACAGTCCCGCACGGATCAATCCGAGGACCGAGTCGAAAGTGAGGCGATACCCCTCCCGCTCTGCAACCTCGATCATCCCTAAAAGGCTATGTCGCACGTCATGAAATACGATATCTGTGTATTTCCCCCCTCCATGCCCAGGTATTCTCTCACCCATAAAATCTACCCACTTTCATCCTTGTTATTGAGTTCCTTGCGATTTTATATAGAGCTCCAAAGCGCGTCGAACGATTTCATCCTCCGAGACATGTTCCTTTTGTGCCGCTCGAGTCAAACCTATATATAATGGATCGGTCAAATCCGTGAAGCGGATTTGAACCTTCATCGGTTTGGTCAAGGTCGAATCGTCCTCGATCACGCGCTGCTCATGACGCTCGATCAACATTCGCTTCACTTCGCGCAGCTCCTCGCGCGTCATCTCGTAGACCGTCTTGTCTCCGTTTCGGGTGTGATATTTTTTATGCTCCAGAAGGGCGACCCTCGGGTCTTCCGGCCAGGACAAGAGTTCGGCGAGCTTCGTCGCGCTGAAGTCCTGTTCGATCGTTTTCTCTAAGATGTTTGGCCCGAACGTGTTCCAGAACGAGACGAACCGGCTCACCTGAGGATGGGACATCCCGATACGGTTCAGGAAGTCCTTCCATGTCCCCTGTTCCTTTTGAAACTCTCTTTTCGTTTCCGGGTCGCGGAACAGACTGTTCGCGTGCGCAAGGATACGACATTTTTCGACAAAGCTGGTCGCTTGAATCGCATCGATGTGATTGTAATACTGAACGATCCCATCCATGTCTTCCGGAAGCCTCTTCGTGATGATCCGGGACAGACCCGTTGCCGGCAGGGCCTGATATGGATTCGATACGGTTGTCGTCGCCGAGAACTCTTTGACGGCCTCGACCTGTTCGGTACGGGTGTCAGCCTGTTGTTGGTTCTGATTCACCGGAAGGTTGGAACTGAACGTCGAGATTTTCGGGGTATGTTTCTTTCGGTTGCGTGTCATAACGAGAGTACCTCCTGGGCAAGTTGTAGATAGGCGTCGGTCGCCGGGCTCTTGTGATCGATGACGGGACGTGACTCCCGCTGAAGCGTCTGGACTTTCACGGCGTAGGGAATCGTCGTCAGGACGGGGATTCCCACTTCCTTCCCGAGCTCTTCAAGCTCTTCTACCGTCGTGACGTCCCCTTTGGAGCGGGCACTCACCATCGTCGGGATGAAGGCGGCGATATGGATGTCCTCCCGGAACCGTTTCATCTCCTCAAGTTCCTCTGGGGCCGAATAGACCGCATCCATCGAGAACTTCTGCATCTGGACGGGCATGATGATCCGATCTTGGGCGACGAGCGCACAACGGGCATACGGGTTGAGTGCAGAGGTCGACCCCGGGCAGTCGATCAGGCAGATATCGAACAGCTCGTCGATTTTGGCGAGCTCCTCACTCAGGCGATATTCGTAGCCGATTTGGCTCGTCAGGTCGCTCGGCGAGGCCGAACGTCTCGTCGGCACGAGATGGATCGTCCCGGTCTCATACTCGCACGTCACGATGACCTGCTCGACCGGTGTATAGAACGGGTCGTTCTCCTCGAGCAGACAATCCAACAAGACCTTGCCTTCGAAGTCGTTGGTCAGACCGAGTCCGTTCGTCGAAGAGGCCTGGTCGTCGGCGTCGATGACCAGCACACGCAATCCCTCACGTGCATAGGCATGGGCAAGGTTGATGGTGGTCGTCGATTTCCCCACCCCGCCCTTTCGATTGTATAGCGCGATCTTTTTCATGATTCGTCTCCCCGTTTCTCGTCTGTGACTTCGATGATGTTGTCTTTCACGGTCCGCTCGATGATTTCTGCCAACAACTCGCTCACGCTCCGATTCTGGGCATGGGCATATTGTTGGAACTGGTCAGACAGGTCGGTCGGGATTCGTGCCGAGAGAATGGCCGATGGCTTCTTCACTTTTTGAAACGGACTGACTTTGACCTGTGGGACCGGCTCACGGTTTTTCCGGGCCTCGCGGATCTGTTTGACCGTCAACTCGTCGACGCTGCGCGACTCCCCATCGATATAGAGTCCCTGTTCGATGACTTCCTCGACATTGTCGAGATACATGAGTTCGAACAGTTTGGAGGCCGGGAGACTCGAAAGTGTTCCTTCTAGCGGATGTAGCGTCTCATAGGCTTTGACATAGCGAGAGGCAAGGGAGCTCGACATCGAGACGGCCTCAAGGAATCCGAGCCATTCTTTTTTGTCGTGCATCTCGGAGCGGGCGATGACGAGACGTTTGCCAATCTCGAACACAGAGATCGTCTGCACCTTTGACAGTTCGTTGATCTCATGGACGAGGTCCTCGACCTCTTTTGATACCGGAAGTTTTTGAACGAGCGCACTGATGTTCGTCAAACCGCTCTGGTAAGGATGTTGTTCGCTCGGTTTGATCTTATGGATGTTACGGTTTCTTGCCTTCATGACGTCTCACCCACCTGTTTTACGAGCTGTCTGGCCAGCTGACGAAACGGTTCGGCGAGTACCTTCGATTCCTTGGACCGGTACTGGATGACACTCTTCCCGCTATCGGCCGCCTTCTCGATGAACGTAGACCGCCTGATCATCGGGAGGATGGTCAACGACTCTTCTTTCGCGATTTCTTCCATGGCCTCGTAATACTCTTTGTCCGCCCTTAAGGATGCATCCATCGCGACAGGAAGGATACCTGTGATGACGAGGTCCTGGTTATAGAACTTCTTCACCTTTTGGACCGTCCGTACGGTGCTCGCCAGTTGGTCGAACACGAGCTTCTTCGGCATGAACGGGATGATTGTCATGTCCGATGTCGAAAGGACGACTTTCGAGAGCTCGTTGATCGATGGGACCGAGTCCAAGATGATCCAATCAAATTCGTCTTCCAATGGTTTGATCATATCTTTCAATAGAAAGAGCTTGTCTTGTTCTGAAATCAGATTGATTAGTCGTGCATTACGTTCATTTGAAGGGAGAAGGCTCACATGGTACGTGTCATCGTCGAAGAGGACCTCTTTGATATCGAGATTCCGCGTATGTACATCAAACATCGTCATATATTTGATGGTGTCAGATTCTTTCAGCATAAGCTTACTGAGAGATCCCTGAGGGTCTAGATCGATCAGGAGCACGCGTTGCCCGATCTCGCCCAAGGCATAGGCCATGTTCAGGGAACAGGTCGTCTTTCCTGACCCACCTTTGGATATGTAAAACGTGAGTATGTTCATATTCTCTCCCCTTTCTATCTCATATGATGACACAACCTTTTTTTTGAAACAACAAAAAAACAGACAAACCATCATTAATTTAAATTAATTCATGTATACATTAAATTTAACACTGTATACATGAATGCTTTTTGCTCTTTTAGTCGTATACATTTCGACGTCGAAATGTATACGACTTTTTTTAGCTTGGTGAACGGTCCCGTATCAGGTTCATAGATTGCCCAAAGGGGACCCTATTTTTTTGATTCTCAAGAGAGAAGGCTAGATACACTCCTAGGTATAGTAATAGAAGAAACGAAAACCATATTCTTCTGAGTTAATAAAATATATAGAGATTAGAGAGAGTTAAACAAAGATTAAGAGAATTAGAAAATCTAGAGGCGTCATAAAGTAAGTGCTACCAACGTTTCTTGCATTTTGATCAGGTCGTGAATAGGTCGGGCGGAACTTCTTTCCTTCAAAAAGCTTTCTTTTTTTTTCAAGTCCGATTTGAATTCCAAATAATCATCCTTTGATTAATGCACTATAAACTTGATTAAAAGGACGAACGATTTGATTTTTTTCCTAGAGGTCACAACACGACGAAGAGATGGAGTTCAGTGCTGGTTATGACTGTCCCGCCGAACAATTTACTCGGGGACGTGATGAAATATTGATGACTTTCATATGAATTTTCAAAAAAATGCACCACAAAGAGGCCATCATGCGATAGCCATTTTTTCCTGGGTGCTTTTTAGTCGTTGATGGAGGTAAAAGATCGGTTCTTCGAAGAAGAGTTTATGCGTGCTCGAATGAACCAGGTCCTCACGATGGTGAAGGAACGCCTGCTTCAATTCCTCGATGACACATTTGAACGCTTCGGCCCCGAACGTGTCGCTCATCGAGAAGAGTGAATCACGGTTGACCTTCAGCGCATCGAAGTCGAAGAACTCCCCTACCCGCTTACGAAGCTCGAACCAAAGGAGCTGGATCTCGGAACGGTCTTTCTCCTTGATATACTTGCTGTCCTGTTCCACAGACAGTTGGACCTCAAGGAGCAGTGGACGCGTGACGTCTTGGACCCGCTTCTTGAGTGAGACGCTTTGTTTGACCATGCTCAAGAAGCTCTTGCTATCTTCGACAAGAGAGACGTGAAGGAACTTGAGCCCGGACATCATCTTTTGGATCGCGAGCTTATGGCCACAATATTTAGGGAGGAACCCTTTGATCTCGTCGTACGTCAAGATGGCCTGCTCATTGGACTGGACGTGCACATCTTTTTCGACCTGGACGAGCGTACGTAGTGCGAGCCGTAACGTGTTCACGTTGTCGAGCGCGATCAGTTGTGACAAGAGGCCATGCCAAACAGACGTGTACCCGGTCTTCGAGACGACCGAGGTGCCGTCCAGGAACAGGTCACGATAATTCTCGAGGTAGTCGGTCAACTGGATAGAAATCACCCCGGGGAAATGACGGACGACCGTCATGAGACCGTTCTGTTCGAACGTCTTCAGATTGTTATGTAGGGAGCGGACCGAGGTGTGTGCCAAATCAGCAATCGTCTCATCTTCCATGAAATCGATCTTTCCTTGGTCGTCGGCATGGGCGAGGAGGGCGAGCACATGCCGTATCCGGGACTTGGTCCACTTGAAGGCTGTGAAACAGGCCGGGATGTTATAATGATGCTGCTCATAACGATAGTGGTCCGCCCGTCTCGTCCAGCGCGTCAATCCGCTCATCGCGACCAACAGCTTGTTCGCGACCAAAATGTGTCGATTCGTCCCCGTCATCTTTCCTACACCTCCTGTATCCTAAAATATGCTAGTTTCAGTATCTTGTTCTTTTCAAGTGGTGTCAAAGTGCGGTTTCGGTACGATGATTCGCGACCAAATTATAAAAGACGTTGGTGTTGAGCCATTCTCAAGCAAAAAATAGGTGTCGTTTCAGTACGACGGTTTGCGACCAAATTTGAAGGGATGGCTTCACAAAGCCATTTCAATCTAAATCAGAGTAGAAATTTCACGGCGATGGCATGAGAAATGTCGTTTCAGTACGACGGTTTGCGACCAAATTGAAGATGATGTCGTCCTGGTACGACGATTTGCGACCAAAACCGTCAAAAATGTCGTTTCAGTACGACGGTTTGCGACCAAATTGAAGAAATGGGCACTCGATTTTTTTTAAGATTCTTTCAAAAAAGTCAAAGATGTCGTCCCGGTACGACGATTTACGACCGAAATCATCAAAAATGTCGTTTCGGTACGATAGTTTGCGACCAAATTGAAGATGATGTCGTTTCAGTACGACGATTCACGACCAAAATGACCTGAAATGTCGTTTTGGTACGATGGTTCACGACCGATTTGGAATTTTGAAGCGATCCAGCGCATCGATCCACCTTGAATCATGCAAAGATGTCGTCCCAGTACTAAGGGACACACGACCGGCGATATGAAGTATGTAGAGTGTGCCTTTGTGTGCCATAGGTATAGAAATCATATGATGCCTGAATAGATAGTCGCTCGAATGTACCGTCACGAGAGCAAAGTGCAGAATGTTCCATGTGAAACCACGATAGAAGTTCTGGTCCATAAGAAAAGAAGCACTCTTGTAAAGAGGCTTCTTCGGGACGCTTCCTTCTATTTAAAGCAGCAACGTGTCATTGTGGTTTAACAATTCCCATGATTCGAGCGGGTAGAAGGTGAAGAAATAATAGTCACCGGAGCGATGCCAATCTTTCAAGATGAACTCATGTTCCTTGATCCGGTCCAGATTTGCCTCGAGTTCCATCAGGTTCTCTGACTTGCGAGACTTGTTGAAGCGTATCGAATAAGTGAACTGGCGCCAATGTCGGCGTACCGGGCTCTCTTCCCCCGTCTGAATCGCAGCCATACGCTCTTTTTGAAGGACGAACGCCAGGTGATAGGCGAAGCTCCCCTTCAACTGTTCGATCTGTTCCCCGTAGATGCTGACGATCTGCTGTTTGAGGAGGTCATCGTAGACTTCCTCGGTTACCGTCACGATCACCTGGCTGTCGGCGAGTGTCGTGGCGTTCTTGATCGTGACAGAGGAGAAGAGCCCGCGGATAAAGAAGTCCCCTTCATCGTTATGGCCGGCGACACGGTAGTAGCCGAGCTTCATCAGTCGCTTCGTGGTCAGGTCGTAGCTTTTCCCGCTCTTGTTGGCATAGAGCTTGTCGACCAATTGGACCAAAGGGAAGATGATCTTGCGGCTCGTCTGGAACGAGATGTCCCGGTAAGACAAGATCTCGGTGAACGCCTCGAAATCTTTCGAATCGAGGTCGGGAACTTTGCCGTTCAACTCTTGAATGAACTCTTTACTGACCAAGACAGAGAGGTTGTGCGGGACACCCTCTTTGTACTTGGGAACGACCGAGTCATAATTCAAGAGCTCGAGATTGAGCTGTGTCGCATCAGACAGCCTCTCGTCAAGTTGATCCGTCTTGTTCTTGATACGGTCGGACATACCGAAGAACGGGATGTCGACAGCAAGCGTCGGTGAATGGTGGGCCACCCGCTGCGTCGAGTCGATCTCTTTCGCCACCTCCCCTAGGACCATCAACACGTCGGTCTTCAACGTGGATGTCTTTTGATTGACGGTCTTCTGTGACCAATAAGGGTACGTGTGGATCAATCGGTTCGGGTCCTCGGCCCACGCCTCGATCTCCGTGATGCAGAGATTCATATAGTCTTCGGTCGACTTCACGTGAAACTCCTTGAAGAGGCCCTCGGTACCGGCGACTTTCAAATAGGCCGAGATCATGTCATGTTGTGCACGAAGCTCTTTATTGTAGCCCCGTCCCTCTTGATAATTACGTATCGCGGTCTTCACCCAACGACGCTTCAATTTCATAAAGGAGTAGTACCGGATCTTTTTATAGGCGTTCTCGATGTTTTCGAGGGCGTAGTGCTCTTGATAGAGCGACGCGACGAAGCCGTTTATGTCGTAGATTGATACCTTGTGGAGGATGTCCTCCATGCCGTGCTGTTTGATTGAATTGACCGCTTGCGAAATGATGAGTTGTTGGGAGCGGCTGTTGGAGGATGAATGAATCTCCATGTTAATCACCTCTTCTAGTAATAAATATAGCACATAAGCGAGGGCAGTATAAGATTATATATTATTTCAAATACCGTATTTCGATGGAAAAACCACTATAGATAGTGGAGAAGAATAAAATTTGATTCCCCCACGAAAGTGATAACGATTCAACAGGCTGATGCTATAATTGAATCGGGATAAAAACTCTTTGAAACATTTGTACAAGAAAAGGGGCAAAAGAATGTCATCGATAGAGGAATATAGCAATATTTTTGATACATATGTCGGGCAAGGCGTAAGGCGTCTGTCATGGGATGTCGGTATCAACCCCGACCTGAACGAGAACAAGGCGAAGACCCATAATATCGTGAATCGACTGGTTAAACGACATGAGAAGGACCTGCAGCGGATGCAAGAATCTCTACCGGATGAGAGGCTGCTGGTCAAGTCGGTCAATCTCAACAAGAAGGGGAAATCGAAACAGAACACGGTCCTCGAAGAGATAGATTTCCTTTCCTGGATGCATGGGGGATGGGAGGACAGTTTGATCAGGCGTTATCTTGGAGGCACCACCTTCCTGTTCATGGTCTTCGGGGAGAACGAGAACGGCGATGTCTTCTTCCTCGGGGCGATGACCTGGAAGATGCCCATCTCAGACGTCGAGGGCCTTCGTCCCTATTGGGCGGAGGTGACAGACATTTTAAGGGAAGGTGTCGTATTCAAGCAGGAACGTCAGAAGAATAAGACGATAAATCGCAACAACCTGCCCGGACAGGCGGCGAACAGCATGATACACATCCGTCCGAAGGCCAATGACAAGAATCACGTCACCCTATTGCCGGACGGGCAGACAATCACGAAACAGGGTCTCTGGCTGAATGCCAGCTTCGTGACAAAAATTGTCTCACCGCTCTATGACCTTCACGTCGATGACCTACGTGACATGCGGGACATGGTCCCGCGGGACCATGAGATTGAGGAGAAGGTCTTTGCAGACTTGAAAAGGATACTGGACGAGGACGCATACACGCCAGAATCGTTCGTGAAGGCCTGTCGGTCCGTAGTTCCTGGATTCGGTATCGAGGACATCAACGGGGCCATGGTCGAGGACCTCGGCTATAAGATCGCCTCCCCTTACATCTTGAATAAAAAATATGGGGACAGCCGTCATTACATAGAGCATGTTGTATTGGGAGGGGACTACTTCCGAATGGAGGATACACCCATACTCACCCATCCTTATGCGGAACGGATGATGACAAAGATGAGGGACGGATGGAGACTGATTGAGCTTCAGGAAGGTTTCTTCATCACAGAGAAGTTGTTGGCCCGCGCAGGCCTTACCATGGCGATGATGGAGAGATACAGGGATGCGGTGTTCGAGAAGATGGTGGTAGGCAAGTTCTATAACATTCAAAGGATGATGGCACTGGTGGAAGGTCACCAGATCGATGAGTATGGTTTCGATGATAGCTTCTATGAGGGGGTATTGAGACGGCCAGGCAAGATAGCACATCTTCGAATCGGACAGAGGATATTGTTCATCAAGGGGATGATTCAAGACATGCGGAGACATCTGGTAGAGAGCCTTATGGAAGGGGATCGTGTCGTCAGAATTGATGATATCGAGGAGCGCTTCGCTTCGACCTATGGGGGCGCCATTGGTACCAGTGACCTGATTTCATTGGTCGTGAGGGTCGGGTATCATTTCGATTCTGATCTAGAGATGGTGTTTGAGTCGAAACAGTCTTGTCTGGAGTTCATCTACTCCAAGGAAGTACGCTCGCAGTCATGAGGCGGGAGACGTCTGGTCGATAACATGATGTCACAATCGATATTTGATGAATCAAAAAAAGTGTGCGCCGGCGCACACTTTTTTGATCAAGGGCTTTATAGAGGCACTTGAAGGCATATAGACCATTGCGATGTGATTTCTTTTTAAGAAGCTCGACAATGTCTATTAGAAAGAAAAAGTTTAATTTTTCAGCATTTCATCGTTTATATGATTAACGAAAATTTTAAAAAAAACTATCTTTTCTACGACGAATTTAAATAGATTAAAAAAAGTTGCTGACCGTTTGATTTAATCTGTATTAGGATTGATTCAACTATTCTTTTTGATGAGAAAGTGGAGGGGAAATTATGGATGCATATAATTTTTTAGGAAGAAAGTTGTTTCAGATGCACGAAATATTTTTTGAATATCTTATGGAACGAGAGTCTGAAGATGAAGTCGAAAAGAGACTGAAGAATTTACAAGAAAAAGATCAAAATTATAATGATATTCGATTAGAGAATTTGCCAGGGCGTAACAACAGTGAAAGAAAAGTACCGTTGCTTAAGCTGTACGATTCTCAGAAGTATGGAGAATTTGTTATTGAATTCAAAAGTTATACAGGACTAATAGCTAAAAAAGCTGTAAAATCATTGGATTCAAAAATTAAGGACACATTCAAAGAATTGGAAGGGATTTCGGATTTTAATGATAGAAAAAAGAAAATAAATGCTTTATACAAATTTAAATCGAACAAAGAGATGCATGGACTGTTTGACTTTTATTTAATTCCGGGACAAAGATACAATTCAATTTTTTATGGAGGAAAAGCTACTCATTATAATTTGTTTTGTGATTTAAAAAATCATGCTACTTTACAAGACTGCGAAAGGGTGTGGCGTGGAGAGGATGTTTATACGGATGAAGAAAACGTGGATAAAAAAGAGGTTTTAATAGTATTATCTATACTAATGTTTGAACAAGAAATCAATTATGGAAAGAGGCGCTTCCAGCAGTTCACGTATTTCTCGGAGAAAGATGGATACAGGCCTCGCGATATGATTATGGGTTTTTTGAACATGATGTATGAAGGAGAAGAAGATTACAACTCGTATCCTTTTTGGAATCGAAGCAATGGCGATAAAAGTTCACCAAATTTCGGTTATGAAAAAGGGGAAGGCTTTCCCAACTTAGAACTACGTTTCAAACGTTATTTCGAAGTATATAAAAACCAGGATGACAATGTAAAATCTATATTTTATAACGATGTGATGTTAGAGAATTTAAACAAACAACTCTCGAAAGCTCAAACAAACACCCTACTTCCGAAATTTGACTTTGAATTATAGAAATCTCTCTATTAAATTTCGAGAGTTGAAAACTATAAAATCCAAGATTTATAGAAATATATGGGTTTTTAAATCCAGACAATTTATCGGCTGATAGAAGAAGGTGTTAACTCTAATCGTTGAAAATTAGGAAGGTACAAATAATAACTTTGAATCTAAAAGATAATGATTGGACACTTATGGTGCTGTTTGAATTATATGATGGATGGGAGTTGACGACAAGAGGGCAACTAAAAGGCTGATATTATGTTTGTGTGTCACTGTTAAGTGTTGCTATGACATGCCTGTTATGGTGAGCGTAGTAGAGATGACTACGATTTTTTCGTAGACGCAATCAGTTGCTGAAATTAAATAACCAAGGAAAGAGGGGAAATCCCCTCTTTCAGACTGTAGACAAAACATTGTCTTCAGTCTTTTTTATTTGCCCGACCGGGCACAACTCGCTTTTCTGGGGGCAGGCAGGGAGCCGCATCGCGACTTTGTCGCTGCTGGGTCTCCCTTCGCTTGCTGATCCCCTGGAAGTCTCGCCGTGCCCGCGGTCGGTCCACGCATCAATCCCTCTTTTCGTACCGCCGTCGCTTTTTTATAATGAGAGATATAGAAACAGTCATGGAGGCGGATCGGATGATCAGGAAATCAACAGAATCGGAAACCAATCGGACACAACTAGAGATGGTCACGCTCGACGAGCTCGTGCCAGCGGACCATCTGGTCCGGAAAATCGAGGCGGTGATTGACTTTGAGTTCATCTACCCGCTCGTGGAGGACTTATATTCTGAGGACCGGGGTCGACCGAGCGTCGACCCTGTCGTCCTGATCAAGATGGCCTTCCTTCAGTACCTTTTCGGTATCCGGTCCATGCGACAGACGATTCGTGAGATTGAGACGAACGTCGCATACCGTTGGTTTCTCGAGTTCGGGCTCACGGACAAGGTGCCACATTTCTCGACGTTCGGGAAGAACTATGTTCGTCGCTTCCAGTACACGAGCTTATTCGACGACATCTTCTATCACATCCTTGAACAGGCTGCGGACGCTGGATTTATCGATCGAGCCGTCCTATTCGTCGACTCGACGCACGTCAAAGCGAACGCGAACAAACGGAAGCTCGTCAAGAAGACCGTCCGGCAAGAGGTGAAACACTATCAGGCACAACTCGATGCCGAGATTCAGCGAGACCGCGAAGAGAGTGGAAAGAAGCCCTTAGGGCCAAAAAAGAATCAGGCGGAGGAGACGAAGGAAATCAAGGTCAGCACGACAGACCCTGAGAGTGGATATTACGTGAAAGGTGAGCGTGAGAAGCAGTTCGCTTACTCGGTCCATGCGGCGAGCGACGCCCATGGGTTCGTGCTCGGTGCCATCGTCACACCAGGGAACGTGCACGATAGTCTCGCGTTCCCAAATCTGCTCGACAAGGTCTCTGACCGTCTGATTCAACCTTTCGCCGTCGCCGCCGACTCCGCCTATAAAAACCCCGCCATCGCCAAGCTGCTGATCGACCGTGGAATCCTGCCGGTTTTCCCGTACACGCGCCCGAAGGGCAAGAAGGGCGCCTTCAAGACCAAAGATTTCATCTATGACGAGCACCATGACGTCTACATCTGTCCGAACAACGAGTTATTAACGTGCAGCACCACGATGCGCGAGGGGAAACGCAAGTACGTCTCGAATCCCGCCGTTTACGTGCACTGCCCGTTGCTCGAGCAGTGCACGAAGAGCCAGAAGCACCAGCGGATCATCGAGCGACACCTCTGGCAACCCTATATGGACGAGGTCGAAGACCTCCGCCACACGGAACTGAACCGCAACATCTATGACCGTCGTAAACAGACGGTCGAGCGCGTGTTCGCGGACGCAAAAGAGAAGCATGGCATGCGTTGGACCCGTTACCGGGGACTTGAAAAAGTTTCAATGCAGGCGATGCTTACTTTTGCTGCCCTCAATCTCAAGAAGATGGCGGGCTGGGCATGGAAGAACGCCCAGCCCGCCTGAACAGGGGGCTCGGGCAGAGCGCCTCAAGGCCCGAAAACGACAAAGTCACGTTTCAGTTCGCCTGAAACGTGACTTTGTCTACAATCTGAAAGAGGGGAAATCCCCTCTTTTTGTTTGCTCTTTTATAGATACAGTATAAGATCATCTATAAGAGAAGTGTAATTCGAAATATAAGCATAAGTTAGTAGCAACACGAATATTTGAAGTGGGGGCAGGATGAAGAGAACGGTTCGTCTCATGACGACTATAACTCTTTTAATTTCGTTATCTTCCCCTGTGATTGTAGAGGATTGGGCCACGACGGTCGATTCATTCTGAAGTTTAATTCGCGCACCCTAACTTCCATTTTATTCTGAGTTTAATTCGTAACCTTTTTTTCTCCTGCTCTGATTAAGGGTCGAGACACCTGAAATTGTGCACGATAAGGTTTTATTCATACGGTATTTCATGATTTAAAAGCTCAGAAAATTGATTGATGGACTGGAGATAGTTGTTTGTCGTTGTGATAGACGAGTGTCCTACCAATTGCATGACCCCGATCAACGGGCTGCCATTGGCCAACAGCTTAGTGATGTAGGCGCGACGGAACCAATGGGGTGGTGTCTTTTCCTCGGTCTCCACATGCTTGACCGCGTTGTGCGTCATCAGCCTAAGAGCTTCATAGGTCATCGCCTTGCCTGACTTCTTCGTGCTGAAGGCGATATAAGGAGAGGTGACCTCCTCGATCATCATGAGCGTTTGCAGTCGATTGATCAGGTGGCTCGCCTTCTCGGTGAGCGGGATACGTCGCCATTTGTCGCGTTTGCCTTTTACCTCGAGATAGAATGTGTGCTGATTCCGCTTCACGTCGGTGAATTGGACCGAGAGAAGTTCGGCCGCCCGCATCCCCGTTGTCAGCAACAGATACCCGATCGTCTCGTTCCGGAGCTCCATGAGCGCCTTTTTTTGTGCCTGTTTGACCGTAAATCGGAACGACTCGGCGATCCGCTCGATCTCCTCGAAGTCGACCTCGCGACGGAGTGGCTCCGGACGCTGCTGGTTCTTCACGTGGGAGGCCAGGTTGTGTAGATGATACTGGTTGGCGTGGAGATAGGTCAGGAGTCGCTTCAACATGTTGTTCTTCCGCTGCGCCGTGCGCGGCGCATACTGCTCGTTCACCTCGAACAGATAGCGATGGATGTCGAGCACGGTCAGACGCTTCAGGCCGTCCGTCTTCGTCATCACGAAACTGAGGACGAACTCTAGGTCCTGCTTGTAGGCGCGCCTCGTGTGCGGGCTCTTGTCGGCGTAGATCGGGAACAGCTCCGTCGCCCAGAACAGCTCGATGATTTCGATGTCATTCAAGGAAGCAAGATTGATGTGGTCGCTTTTCAACGCCTCGGTCAATTTCGGGTTCGTCCCGGTCAATTCTCGCAACGCCAACTCGAACGCCTGCTGCTTCTTCTCGATCTCCATGCTTCTCCCTCTTTTCCATCCGTTTTTTTGGACACGGTGTCCAATTCATTAAAAACAACGTCATTTTCTCGTGTATTACATGTGTAACATCCATATTAATACGTATGTATTAAGCTTTTTAAATCGAAGTATAAATGTATTACTAAAAGGTATCTAATAAAATTTTAAACCATTAACTTGTGATAAACCTATATTATCACAAGTTAGTGTTTAAATTAAAAGCAAACTCGTATCTAATCAAGTTTGCTCTAATTTAAGGTTTTGTTTTGATTTAATAATTTCTATCAAATCGTTAATTCTAGAAAGAACAGTTATTTGGAACAGGTAATTTTCATCTTTGTGGAGAGTGGAAACTAAGTCAAGTAGCTCTTTTAATTCTAAAAAATATCCTGATAATTTTTCAGTTTCATCATGCCCGAAAAAGTCAGTATGATCTTTACTATAAGATAGGTATAAAGTCTGCCTTATTCTAATCGATGTAAAGGTTGCAATGTTAGGTGAAAGAATCAATAAGAGATAAGCATTTAGGTTCTCTTTTTTGAGTTCCTGTACATTTATACTCGTAAGAGATTTCAGATATACTAATTCCTCGCCATACTTTTCAAAATAATCTACTAATCTTCTAGTTGAAGTAATGTTAGATTCATTCTCTTTTTCAATCTTTTCAACTTTTTTTATTTTTTGTAATTGCTCTTTTTGATTTGTGTAATAAAAGATCGAGATAGTTATTGAAGCAGTGATAACTACATTTAATAAAGGTGAAAATACTTTAAAATCTTCTACATTAAATTTATTAATAACTATAGTAACTAACGTAATTACAGATATATTCAAAAGAACTAAAAAAGTAGTTACAGCATTTCTCTTTTTAATTGAACTCAATTTCATTGAAAATGCTCCCAATGTTCTCTAGTTATAATACTTACAAGTTCATCATCATCTTCTAACGTTTCTATGATTCTTTCACTAGTTATTACTTTTTCCAATGGTAGTGATTGATTCACCCCTGTGAACGTGATACTTTCTTCATCAGGGGAATTAATAAAAGATTGTTTGAAGAAGTAAATTAACTCAGCATCAATTTCAAAAAGTATATTTACCTTATTTAAAAAATTAGGGTCTTTTACAAGATCACGAAAGTCGGCACTTTCTGGATAACAATCATTTTCTTCGCAATAAAAAGTATCTATCTTATTGCTTTCAACCGTGGTAATAGATTTGCATTTAGGACACGGTATTTCATAAATGCGTTTAAGTATACTATGACTCTTGGAAATAAGGATAAAAAAATGAATTGAGTCTTCAATAGAGATTTCTGGATTCATAAAATGAAATCTAAATGGTGTTGTATACTTAACCCTGTTTAAAATTTCGGATCTAAGAAATTTTTCGAGTAACAGACTATATTCTTTTATGGGGAAATTATTTTCTAGTGCTCTATTGTTATCGTAAATACTTTCTAAACGATGTTCGTAAATCATTTAATAACTCCTTTCTGGCTGACATTCGTAGTATGGCTTTTCGTTCTTGATCTGCTTTTAATAAGTGTATTTCTAGACCATTGATAGAGTTAGATATTGTGCAGTCTACATTGGCATCAGTACTTTGATGTCGTAAAGTTAAACTATCTAACTCTTTAGATTGCTTTACAGACTCCATTAAATCCCAATATATACTAGACTCATAAATAGGTTTTCTTGATTTATGTCTGTTTTGCGACTTTGTAATATTTCCATCATTATAAGAAAAGCCAAAAACATAATTTGTTTTTATTCTAGAAGATAAAAGAAAGGCGATATCCCATAAAACTAAATTTTCAACTCGTGCACTAGCATCTTTCTTAAGCTTATTGTCAATATTCAAAGTATCCATAACTTCTTCAACAGTTTCTTCTACTGTAGATCCTGCTTTATGATTTTCTTTGAAGTACTTACTTTTTTCTGTATAATCTTCTAAAAAAATTTCGTATATGAAATGCGGAATATTAATCATTTTTAAAAGTGAAATTTCTGATACTATTCTGTTATCAATAATTCCATCAAAAATTTCATCGATAAAATCAAACGCATATTCGTCAATGTCAATTTGGCTTTCTTGTCTCGATTTTTTAAAATCATTAAGTTCTTGAATGTCTTTCTGATTATAAGCATATTCGAAAATGCGATTTTTGATATCAATTATTGAGCTAAGAAAAATTGTTTTTTTAGGAATTGCTCCACCAACAGATTCTCCAGTTTGAATAATTGAAATTTTCTTCAAGATGAAAACCTTGTCATTATCTTCGTAAAATAAAATTGCGGGATCTGGGCTATTAAAATCAAAGATAGTGGGTTTGTATGTAGGAGAATTAGAAATTTTTCCTCTTATCGAAGAGAGAATGCTTTCAAATTGCTTCTCTGATAAGTCTTCCTCAGTTTGTATGCTTGGGAAATTTATTGGTAATACTTTCCTTATGCGGTGACTAGTAAAGTGAACTAATTCCTCTAATAAAATACTCATCTTTTCTCGATTTTCTTCAGATTTAGAAATAATCGAGTTAATTAGGCCATTATACTTTTTATCACTATTTGGTTCTGTTGAGTTTTGCAATGCAGAATTAATTTTTTCTTCACTAAAATGGAAACGAAGAGAGTTATATAAATCTTTTTTAGTGAAGTTTGCTAGAACACTTAATTTAGACAGGTTTTGAGATGCACTCGAGTGGTTTGTTGACATTGTTAAATCTCCCGTTTAATTAAAATTAAAAAATAATATCCTAAATAATAGTATACATAAATCACCTGTTAGTAATCATAATTTTGTGATTTTTATTCAAAAAATATCCAAATTCAATTTTAATCAATTGAATTTGGATATTTTAGTACATAATTATTAGAGTATGTCATTGTTTTAAATCTCGTGATTATTATTTAAATGTATGTGTTGTGAAGTATATAAGAACCTTTTTTTAAATATTATTAAGGCTACTTTGTTAATGTAAGCACTAGCGAATATCAAGCTATAAATTCCATCAAAATCTAGGGCTATTAAAAAAATCTGTCAGTGAAATATCTAGTCCATCACAATACTTCTGTATTGTACTTACTTTAGGATGTTTCGTCCTTCCATTCATCAGCTCCGAAATGGTCGCCTGATTCAACCCGCCCTTTTGAATGACTTGATGGATGGTCATATTTCGCTCTGCTGCGAGCTCCTTCATCCGCTCGATGATTGCCTCGTTCAATTCCACTTGCTCACCCCACGATCCAAGTACTCTCTTCATCACTTATTCTTTACGAACTCTTCTATTCCTCTACCCTACCACAATCTCTTGAAATCAAAATACTTGTCATTATTTTCTATAATTAAAACATTATTTTTTTACAGTTGTGCTACAAAACAAAAAATATTGAGTTACTGTTGCTCTTTATCCCTTGTATAGAGCGGATTCGACAGAAATCGCCAATTGTAAAATTTCTGACATATCAGAAAACTGATGATTTTTATCCCTATCCCTGATATATTGGAACCAACAAAAGGAAACATTTGTTTGGTCGCCGCTCTGGTTTACAGAAAGGGGAAGGCTCATGTATCGATTCGGGGAGTGGTTGAAGGAGAACCGCCGGCTCTCGGGCTGGTCACAGGTCGAACTGTCAGAGAAGACATTCGGAGAGATTTCACAGCCCGCCATCAGTCAATATGAACAGAATCGCTCGGTGCCTTCGATTGCGGACATCGATCACCTGGCCCGCGCGTTCGGGCACACGCTCGCGACGGTCCCGTGGGACACTATCGACTTCGGATACGGGGCGAAGCTTTCCGTCACCAAGCTCGAGCGACGTCGGTTCGACCTGAAGGAGCTGCCGCAGGCCGACTCGGTCCGCACGTTCGACGGGAAGACGTATGAGCTGCACGGCTTCATCGGCATCGAGGAAGGTAGCGGTGAGGTGGTCCAGCTCACGCAACTCTATTACCGGATCCGGACCGTCGTCTGTGACTCGCACGTGTTGGCCAAGCGAAAGAACCCGGATGACGAGCTCATCCACGTCAAGAAGCGAAAAAGAGTTCGACAATAACCGACATCGATGCAGCAGCACATCCTTAAGGATGGTCTCCTCCAATCACATACCGGCGTGTCCCTCATCAGTGACCGGGTGGGCGGGGTCTACGCACAGATGGTTCGGCGAGAGTCGCCTAAAACTCGCCACAAGGTCACAGAATCGTTCCGGGTCATCGAAAAACCCTGTACAGCTCCTTATCACAGCGAGGAGCAGAGTTCGTGGGGGAACGGCTAGAAACCCATCGCATCGAATCCGACTGTCCTTAATGATGTGCTGCTGCACATCACGAGATCAAGGGAAGGAAGTGTGTGTTGTGGCATCAAAAGAACAGAAACAGAACCGCAGCTTCGCCGAGAAACTCTTACGCATCCGAGGGAAGGACTACGAGGAGTGGCTCGACGAACAACATCAACAGGTCATCCAGGACAATCAGGAACTCATTTTGGAGGCGCTCGAGGCGAAGCTCAGCTTCAAATCGCCGGCGCACCAGGACTAAGGAGGGAACGACATGGGACTCAATGAGACAGGGCTCAGCTTGCTTCAGTTCTTCCAGGGACTCGCCGTCATCGCCGCGGCCATCGCCTTCGCGATCGGAGGCTTCTACTTCATCTTCGGTGGGGATCGCGGCCGCTCGAAGGCCGTCGGTTGGCTCGTCGGGGGCGCCGTCGGCCTGATCATCGTCATGGGCGCGTTCACGCTCGCCGAGATGGTCGACCAGAACATCAAATTCTAATGCACACTCGCCTAGCATTCCAATCGGAAGGCTTTTTTTGTTGCTTGAAACGAGAGGAGGAACGAACGCGATGCTGTTTGTACGATTCACCGACGTGCCGGACACACGGATCAAGAACTATGAACGGCTCACCTTCGCCGAGGCAGTTGTGGCAACACATGATCTGCACCAGGCCCTTAGCGAGGAAGGAGCGAGCTGTTTTGGTGACTTCCGGCTCTTCGACCAGAAAGACGAACTGCTCTATCGGGGAACGTTCACGTTCGGAACCGAAGGGACCTATCCGAACCTGTACCATCAGGTCAAGGACCGGGTACTACGGATTCGGACGAAAAAAGAGGACGACGCGAAGAAGATGTGGCTCCTCGACGAGATCGAGTCCGAGACACCGGACGACTATAGGCGCCAGTCCGTCAAATCGAACCCGATTGTGTCATCGACCTATCAATCGCGCCTGACCCGCCTGCAGCGTCGCCTCATCTACGGGGCGGCCACGGTCGGGATCCTGTTCACATCACTGTTCACTGCCGCGCAATGGTTCATCGACAAGGAGGCACACGCCGAACAGGTGACCGGTGTCGAACAGACATGGCTGGATGCTTACGAACAAGCGCTCCAAGGTGAAGAATCATCACTTATCCAACTGCTAGAGCGGAAAGACCGGTCCGAGGAAGAGAATGCCCTATTGGTCGACCTTTATCTCGAAGAAGGCGCGGATCAGAAAGCGCTCGAGCTCACGGATGACCCGATCCTGATCGAGACGAAGCTGGCCGCGCTCGATCTATCCGATAAGGAGAAATTGGAACGGCTCCAGGACTTCCAAGTGTCACATCCGACTGACGAGGGATTGTTCGATCTCGCCACACTGGAACGGGACCATGAGATTGTGGCCAAGACCGAAAGCGTGGAATGGACCGCTCCCCGCGTCTCTGCGAAAATGACTGCCTATCTCTATCTCGGGGACATCGAGTCCGCAAATGATTGGGCGTCCAAGACGAACGACCCTGCCGTACAAGAAAAAATCGACAAGTACCAAGACATCACGGCCACCATCGACGAGCTGAAAGATAAACTGAAGAAAACCTCTAGCAAGGACACTTCGGCCCGTGAGAAGATTCAAGCCGCTATCGCTGCTGAAGAAGTTGACCTGCACACGATTCTTTATTCAGATTAAGGTAGGTGAAATAATTGAGAACTCGATCTCTGTCACCACGATACCCGATACGTCTGGTCTTCACCGCCCTGTTCTGCCTGTTGGTGGTGCCGGCCGGGATTTTTTATCTGCTGAACGGGACCTACAACATCATTCGACAAATCTTGACCCCGATAGTACAAGACGGGCTGTTGGCCGGGGCGACAATCCCAACGCTCACGTCTTCCTTATTTGTAGAGGTGAACCTTCCCTCTTCGACCGTCTTGGTCGGGTTGATTGTGTCCAGCTTACTGATTGGGCTGGTCGCGTTCGGGAAGGTATGGCTGAACTTCCGGGATCTGCGAAAGAATCAGAAAGGGAGCGCCCGCTTTACCTCGTTCGACGAGTTGAAACAACAGTACCGTCGCGTCCCGGACCGGAAGAAACAGTATGAAGGATTAGGTGGTGTCCCCGTCGGGCGGGTCAAGAACAAGCTGTTCATCGATGACTCGCCCGTCAATAACCTCGTCATCGGGACGACCCGATCCGGGAAGGGCGAGACGTTCGTCTTCTCGACGATCGACCTGTACAGCCGGGCGAGTGACCAGGCAAGTCTGATCATCAACGACCCAAAGGGCGAGCTCTTTGCCGCCTCGAAGGAGACGCTCGAGCAACGCGGCTATCAGGTCGAGGTGTTGAACCTGATGAACCCGCTCCAATCGATGTCGTACAACCTGTTGCAACTGACAATTGACGCGTTTTTAGAAGAGAACTACTCGCTCGCCCAACAGTATGCACGCTCGGTCGCGTTCATGTTGTACCATGACCCGAAGGCGCGGGACCCGTTCTGGGCCAACTCGTCGATTGACCTGTGTACGGCGCTCATCCTCGGGCTCTGCGAGGAGGCGAAGGACACGCCGGAAAAGATCAACATGTACAACGTCGCGCTCATGCTCTCGGATCTCGGCTCACGGACGGTCGTGACGCGACAAGGGCAGGAAATATCGGCACTCGACGAGTTCTTTCAGCGCTTCCCGGAGAACCATCCGGCTCGGCTCCAGTTCGCGACGCTCCACTTCTCCGGTGGTCAGACGCGGGCAAGTATCCTGGCCAATACGAACGCGAAACTCGGCATCTTCACGTTGAACGGGACCGGGAAACTGACGTCGATGAACTCGCTCGACATGCGACGCATCGGCTTCAACCGCTGGATCAGCGGACGGGTCGAGCCATTGACCCGGCTCACGTTCACGTTCCCCGATGGGACAACCCATGCGCTCACGACGGACGACGACGGCAGCTTCATCGTGTACCATACGTCGAAGCTTCAAACTGGAGACGTCGTTCAAATCTCGACCGACTCAATCACCTCGACAATTCAGCTGGCAGCGCATGACGAGGAAAGCGGTCGCTTCCGCTACGCCATCGACGGGACAATCCAAATCCGTGAGGTGATGCATCAGCTCCGTCCCGTGGCGGTGTTCCTCATCGTCCCGGACTATGACCCGACATTCAACGTCATCGCCTCCCTCTATATCAAGCAGGTGTACACGGCGCTCGCTCGGGTCGCCTCGCAGACGAAACAAGGCAAATGTGAGCGCCAGGTCGTCTTCCTGCTCGATGAGTTCGGCAACATGCCGCCGATCGAGGGCATGGCCAATATCATCACGGTCTGCCTCGGCCGGAACATGCGTTTCAATCTCGTCATCCAGGCCTACTCCCAAATCGAGAACCTGTACGGGGAGGATTGGAAGACGATTGACGGCAACTGCGGGAACACGCACTATCTGTTGACCGCGGACGAGTCGACTGCCGAACTGATCTCGAAGAAGCTCGGTGAGGCGACCATCGTCACGAAATCGCGGTCCGGTCAGACCTTCTCGCTCAAAAAATCGAAGACGGAGAACGTCGACGGCCGCCGGCTCATGACAGCGACCGAGGTCATGGGACTCAAAGAGGGCGAGATGCTCATCATCCGTGTTATCAAGCGTCAGGACACGAAGAAACGGCGTATCCAGTCGTATCCGATCTTCTTGAGCGGCAAAACGGCAATGAAGTACCGCTACGAATACCTGGCGGACGACTTCGACACGGACCGCTCCCTGCATGACATCGACATCCCCTGCCGTCACGCCGGTCTCGACTTCGAGCAGATCCGTATCCGTTTCGCGAAGAAAGAAGACGAAACGGAAATCAGCGCTCCATCGAATCAGGAAGAAAAACCACTCACAGTACGTGACGTGCTGCAGGACAGCATCCTCCGCTCGATGTTCGACGGTCATTACATCGGAGGACTTTCCCTCCCTGAGTTCGAGACGAACCTGAACTTAGGAGTTTACGACGTCACCGACAGCCAGAAGAGCTTTTTGAGTACGATGATCGCGAAGCGACTCGAGAAACTGAAGCAAGGGACACCTTAGAGAGGAGACCAAACCTATGGCCGAGAGTGCGAGAGAGAAGCGAATCCAAAACGAACTTCGCGTCGTCGCGAGGATCATCGAGACGCAACGCGTCCGCCTCGAACGGGGCGACGTGCTCAATATCCAGACGACCGACGGCTTTCTGACCGTCTATCAGGATGACACCTCAGACACCCCGAAAACTGTTACACTAATAGATAAGTTTGACTTCCGCGTCAATTTGAAAATCGCGGATCTACTGAAGGGGAAAATCGTCTGACGGAGGGGTAAACGTTATGAGGAAACTACTTGCGGGTACTTTAGGAATCAGCTTGCTTTTACTTGGAGCTTGCTCAAATTCCGATGAGTCTTTGGTTCAACGTGATATTGAACACGTTGAGAAGGTCATGACAGCCGAAGAGGATGATTATTTGCTGATTGTAAAAGAAGAAGATGGTGAATTCGAAGAGTTCGTTGAATTCGTAAAAGAGGTAGCGAACGAAGAGAGCCAACAAGTCACGCTCTATAATACGTTTCAGCCAGATGGCGATGCACTTGTCGATCGTGGTAACTTTGAATACACTGACGAATTAAAAGGTGCCGTTCTATACTCCATTCAAGATGGGAACGTCATTGATGAAATCAATGTTGGAATGTTGACGGCGGACACTTACGAACAACAGTTAGCGGACTTCTTTGCTAGGACTCAGTAGATTGGGGGTCTTTCAATGGCTGATTCTGATTTAATCACCAAATTACAGGAATACGAAGACGTACTCCAAATAAGTAGTATGGTAAATGACGCACTACGCTCAATGGGATGGATTCTTGTCAGAGGACTATCAGTCTTGATTGACGGCCTTGAATCAATCACGGATCAAATCCTATTAACCAATACATTCTTCAATAATGACCAAGTGGTTGAATTCGTTCTTACGATTCAACCTTTTTTGTATGTTCTTTTAGCAGGAAGCTTCTTGTTCACTGGGTACTTGTTGATTTTCCAAAAGAAATTTGAACGTGAGAGTTTTTTGATCAACCTGTTCATCACACTATTGATCTTAGGTTTACTTTCACCAACTATGAGCCGAATTCAGGAGTTCTCTGATGAAGCAATCGTAGAAATCGGAGCAGATTCGCTTTACGACGGAGAAGCCTCATTATCTGAGAGTATCTTAAAGCGGAATGTACATGATTTGATTGAGCACGATTCGAAAAATTTTGATGCTACTACAGGCGAAGCATTAAATGCCATTCCGACTGAGCTGATTGATAATATCCGGATTAATGAAATTTTCGACAAGAACAACTACGACTTATCGGCAACCGGAAACAAATTGGCCGAGTCCTATATTCTATGGAACGGAAGAGAGACAAGTCTCGGTAAACTCGATCAAAGTGGCGTCGAGTGGAACAACCAGTATTACTACCGTTATCAACCGAACTGGTTGACCATCTTCGTGACGCTCGGGATCATGGGCTTCACGCTGTTCTCGATCGCCTACAAACTGGCGCGTCTCTCGTTCGAGCTCGCCTTCAACTATGTCTTGGCGATCCTCGTCGCACCGGCCGACCTGCACAGTGGCCAAAAGACAAAAAAGGTCATCCAGAGCATTCTGAATACGTTCCTCGTGATCATCCTGATCTTCGTCTCCATCAAGCTGTACACAATCGGGACCGCCTATCTCGCGGAAACACTGGACGGGTTCGCCTATCTGATTGCCCTCATCGCCTTCTCGGTCGCTTTGATCGACGGTCCTAACATGGTCGAGCGGCTGTTCGGGATCGATGCCGGACTCAAGCGGGGCTGGGGTGTCGCCATCGGCGCCTATGCCGCCGGGAAAGGCGTGACCTCGGCCGGTGCCCACGCGGTCTCGAAGGTCGGCGCGCCGAAGATGCCATCGCTCCATGAGGCCGCGACGGCTCGGATGGATTCAAACGCCATTCCTCAGAATGGTTCACCGATTAATGTGGCGACCCAAGCTTCAAAGCGGATGGACGCCGAGAGACAAACCGATCCAGATGGTGTTGCTCAGACGAATCAAACCGCAAGTCACACTCAACCTGACCAAGAAAAATCGACAAATCAAAAGGACGTTGCGCAACCAAACAACGGTCAAGAATCCGAGTTGGAGGCGCAAGGTTCTCCACACGTGAACGAAGCATCGGGCCGCACATCTCCCGAATCGATTCATGCGACGAATCCTGAATCGAATATCGAACGTAGACCCGATCATCAAACAACGTCACCGGAGAGGCAAAGACCGGAATCACTTCACGATCATTCAAGCTCTGGTCATCCTACAAGTCCTAGTTCGTCGACTATCCAACCGGTCACCGGGTCCATCGATGCAGCATCTAGATCACGACATCGTCACAATGAATCGATAGCTAAAGACGATTCGACGTCACCGACGCACCATGTAACACCACATTCAAACGACTCATCCTCGTCTTCGTCATCTACGACGGATTCGAGTGATTCGGCAACGGAAAAACGCCAAGGGCGCGGCCGACGGACCATCCATCAGGACACCGTGCTCGACGTCGAGACCGAGCTCATCGAACAGGTGCGCGAGAACCAGACGCACCGTCATAGCCACCATCATGAAGAAACGCGACGGATCTACCCGACCCCGCCACCGCGACCTGATAACACTAAGAAGAAGGAGTGATGACCCATGCGCAAATACCGGATCCCGAACGAGGTCACGACCGAACTGAAGATCAACAAGATGCTCTATCTGCACGACTTCCTTTTCCTCGTCGGGCTCATCGTGCTCCGGCTCGTGACGCTCCCATTCATCCCGTCGGTGCTGCACATCCCGTTCACGGTATTTCTCGTCGTCTTCGGCCTGTTCATGGTACTGCGACCAGCGACGAACCCACAGAAACGGATGGTCCACGCCCTCTACTACGCGCTCATCAAACGGAAAGACACCTATCTCGCACTCGACGCGCACACGAAAGGACGTGATTGAGATGGCTTTTATCGAGGAGTCGCTACAAGAACCGAGACGCACAGGTACCTGGCTCGACGAACAGGACGTGGTCGAAAAACGGAAAGTCAAAGACAAGGTCGTCGTCAAACCAATGGTCGCCGAACTGATGCCGGTCGTCGACATCACCGGGACCGAGGCGTTCGAGATGCGCGACGGGACCTATCTCGACATGGTCCAGCTTACCTCGAAGGACATCTACTCCTTGAACGAGGAGGAAAAAGACCATGACGTGTTCTCGCTCGCCTATCTTCTGCAGGCGTACACGCACCCACTCAAGGTCTTGCCACTGAACACACCGCTCAACCTCGAGCGGCAGAAGATCAGCATCGAACGACAGATTCGACAAAATCAGACACCGGCCTACCTGCCCTTCTTATTGAAGAAGAAGCAGGAGCTCGAATACCTCGAGGAGCATCGCACCAATCGCGATTATCTCCTCTTTTTTTATGCCGACGACGAGCGGACATTACGGGAGCGCAAGACGCATCTCTCTAAACTGCTCCGCCGCTCGAACCCGATGCGCGAGCTGACGCTCGACCAGAAAGTGCATGTGCTCTATCAGCTGAACAACCCGAACACGAAACCCCAACTCGACGCCTGAAGAAAGGAGTGACGCGTATGTGGCAGCGCCTGCGTGACAAGTTATCCAAACAACCGGACCCGGAGACCGTCAAGATCGAGAAAGGCTACAATCCCGACGTCATCGCCAAGATCCAGCCGCAGGGTGGCATCCGGTTCGACGCCAACTTCGTCCGGCTCGGGGACGGCTACCTGTCCTGTCTCCACGTCTATAAATATCAGTCGCTCGTCTACGACTACTGGCTCGAACCCATCTTGAACATGCCGGGTATTTTGACGACGCTCGACATCGGGACGGCCGACAAGCGTGAGATCATCCAGACCATCAACAAGTCGATGGCCGAACAGAACACGCGCTTCGAGAACGCAAAAGACAACATCGACCGCATCGACGCCCGGGAGACGTATAAGGAACTGAACGAGCTCTACGAACAGATTACCCAGGGCGAGACGATGAAATATCTGCATCTACGCCTCTATGTGAAGGCGAAGACACTCGACGCGCTCGAGGTGAAGGTACAGGAAGTGATGGAAGAACTCGAGGCCCGGAACTTCCGCTCGACGATCTTCCTGAACGAACAGGAATGGGAGTGGCAGAGCCTGTTCACGAGCTATGACCAACAACAAAAACTGCCGAACCGGCGCCGTGGGAAAGAGATCCCGTCCCTCTCCATCGCCGGCGGCTATCCGTTCCACTTCACGTCGCTCCAGGACGCGACCGGCACGTATTACGGGACGACCGACACGAACGGCAGCGTCATCTTCGACCTGTTCCATAAGGATAAGCAGCGCAAGTTCTACAACGCGCTCATGATCGGAAAGATGGGATCCGGAAAGTCGACACTATTGAAGAAGACCGTGCTCGACCAGGCGATCAAGGGCAACAAGATCCGCATCCTCGACGTGACGGGCGAGTTCTCTGACCTCGTGCGTCAACTCGGAGGGAAAGAGATCGCGCTCGACGGGTCGGCCGGGCTCATCAACCCGCTCCATGTCTATAAGACGGTGACGAACAATGACGGCAGCGCCAACGAGGCACTCTCGTTCATGCAACACTTGTCGAAGATGGCCGTGTTTTATCACTACATCAATCCGGCGGCAACACAAGAAGAGACGAACGAGTTCGAGATCCTGCTCCGTGACCTGTACGTCCGGCACGGACTTTGGGACGAACAGGGTGAACTACCGATCACGACGCACCCGGCGAACCGGTACCCGACGTTCTCCGACTTTTTGACGCTCGTGCGTCGTGAGCTCTACACGGACGACACGCGCACCTCGATCAAAGAGGCCATCAGTCCGAATCGGGTCCGGCGCCTCGAGAACATCGAGCTCGCCGTCACGAACCTCGTTCATAACTACGGCAACATCTTCGACGGGCACTCCTCGATCGACCGGTTCGACGAAGAGCTCATTGTTTCGTTCCCGCTCCGGAACTTGACGAGCCTACGCGACGAGGTGTTCCAGGCGCAGGTGTTCTCGCTCATGAACATGTTGTGGGACGGGATGATCGCCAACGGCTCAAGCCAACTGAAAGCCTATAATCAGGGTGTGCTCCGGACCGAGGAGGCGTGCAAATATCTCATCGTCATCGACGAGGCGCACCACTTGATTAACACGCGCGACATCGCACAGCCGGCCATCCTGTATCTGCAACGTTGCATGCGCGAGGCACGGAAGTATTTCGGAGGTATCTTCTTCGTGTCGCATCTGATCACTGACTTCGTACCGGCCGGGTCGAAGTCCGAGAACGCGGAGAACGTCAAGTCGCTCTTCCAATTGACGCAATACAAGATCATCGGCGAACAGGACGCGGAGAGCATCCCGATCATCCAGACGGTGTTCGACGGACAGCTCTCGAACTCCGAGATGCGTATCATCCCCTCGCTCGAGACGGGACGCGTCGTCCTCAGTATCTCGGGTGTGCAGAACCTCATCTTTGACGTCGACGTCGCACCCGAAGAACTCGCTCTGTTCGGTGGGGGTGCCTGATGTGGGCGGCCGCGAAACGGACCGCCCGCTTCGCCGTCACGGCGAAGTGGCAGCTCGCGACGCTCAAGTGGCGACTCATCCTACTCGGCATCGCGGCACTCGTGTTGTTCTTGGTCATCCTTATCGTCGGAATCCTCGACACACTCACGGGTGTCCAGAACGAACAACCGACCGACGTCCCGTTCGACACGGCGGGCGGTCTTCAAGTGAGCGAACAGGTACTCCAATATCGTGGTCTCGTCGAATCGGAACTGACGAAGCACGGACTGGCCGAACAAACGAACCTCGTGCTCGCGCTCATGATGCAGGAGAGTGGCGGACGCGGGAACGACCCGATGCAGGCGAGCGAATCGATGTGTGGACGGATTGGGTGTATCACCTCTCCCGAGGAAAGCATCGTCCACGGGGTGCAACATTTTGTGTCCGTCTTCGAGCGGGCGAACCGTGACATGCAGCTCACGTTACAGAGCTACAATTTCGGTGGCGGCTTCATCGACTACGTCCAGGAGAACGGCGGACGATACTCGAAAGAGCTCGCCATCTCTTTCTCGCAGATGATGTACCAACGCGTGAAACACACCGGCATATACCGTTGCCATCGACCGAGTGCAGTCCAGCACGGCGCCTGTTACGGGGACATCGAATACGTCGACGCGGTGTTGAAATATCTTGCGCCGGTCGCCGTCGCTGATGGGGTCATCACGAAAGAGCTGTTGTCGGGGTTACGTTCCCCACTCGCCATCCCGCTCAACGTGACATCGCGTTTCGGGTGGCGCGTCGTCTTCGGGCAACGGGACAACCACACCGGGATCGACTTCAGTTGCACCCCGTCCGACACGATCCACGCGGTCAAGAGTGGCACTGTCATCTATAGCGGGAACCGTGGACCGTACGGCAATCTCGTCCAGGTCCGGCACGACGACTACATCACGGCGTACGCGCACCTGAGTCGTCTCGGCGTCCAGACCGGGCAACAGATCGAGGCCGGTCAGGCGCTCGGGTATTGCGGCACGACAGGCCGATCGAGCGGGAATCATCTGCATTTCGAGATCAAGACGAGTGAATGGTCCGGTCATATCGACCCCGCCCCGGTCTTCGGATTTTGAGTCATGGATGTATGGAAAGGAGGAGGAAGAATGAACTTCACCACACGTCACCTCGCGTATCTGTTCGGGGTACTGTTACTGATCTCGCTCGCGGCGAACGTCTTTTTTTATCAACGCGCGGCACCAGCGGCAAGTGCCTCGAACACGAGTGAGACACAAAACGAGAGCAACGTGTCCTCCGAGTCGGCAACCCCGGCGGACACATCAACAGACACCGAGCGAATCGCCACATCAACTGAAATCGAACGGTTGCAAGAGTTGACGACACGGGCGACACGCTTCGTCGAGTACGCCTTCACCGTCACGAAGGACAGTTATACGACACAGAAACGACAGGCGAAAGAAGTCATGTCGGAGGAACTCGTGACCACGCTTTTCGCCGCTGACGGGAGCGACGTCGGCACGTTCGAGACGACCGTCCGTGACATCGAAGCGTTTCCTTCTGTTTCTGGAGATCATTGCCTCGTCCGGTTCGAACAGGACCTATTGATCACTGAGACGGGTTATGAAGAGACGACGCAAGAACTGTTGGCCCTGACGTTCGAGTCCATTGACGGGCGTTTAGTTGTCACCGAGATGGAAGACCTGACACCGGAAGGAGGGATCTAAATGCGGCGACAATCGCGACGGCGTCTCACCCAGAACGTCTCCCGGTTCTACCTCGGACTCGGCGTGTTCTTTGTCATCGGCTTCCTCTTTTTCGGCACCTCGTCGTTCTTCTTTGCCGAGGAAGTGCCGGTCAATGAGACGCCGGTCAACGAGGCAATCCGGCTCTCGAATGGCGAGGTCGTGACGCTTCATGCATGGAGTTATGACATGGATAAACGGACGATGCGCATCCGCCTCTCACTTGATGACGCACCAGGTAACACGAACGATCATGTCTTTCGTTCCGTCTATAAGGCACGTCCAGATTCTGAGAAGGAGGTTGTGTTGCTCTATGAACGGAACGACCAATACGTGCTCGAATTGAAGGACGTGCCGAACGACTTCGACCAACTCGCTGTCCGGATCTATGGATTGGATGAATCCCAACCACTGGATGAACTCACACCTGAGGAACGGGAGAACAGTCTATTGACGTCGCTCTATGCTGACCGTCGGACCATCGAACAGGCGAGCCACAGTTCATCTGACGAGACAGCTTTTACGAAACTATTCGTCGAGGACGAGCTCGTAGAGACCGAGCGCCAGTTAGAAAAAGCGCAGCAGTCGGTCGAAGTACAGCGACAACAGATCAAGCGACTCGACCGTGACAAAGAGGAGCTCGAAGGCGAACTTCCCTACCTCTCGCTCGACGAACAGGTCGAACAGGAGAATGAAATCTTCGACCTCGGCCGGAAGCGTGACGAGCTCAACCTGGAACTCGAGAAACTCGAAAAGTCGGTCGTAGCACTCGAAGAAAAGCACGACAAATTACGCGTCAGGCTCCGGGAACTGTCGATTTAAGTGGCACATTTCGTGCCAAATCGCTGGTTTTACTGGCACATTTCGTGCCATTTTCGGACTTTTGGTGATATCACGGAAACCCCAGGCTCTGCCTGGGCTATCACGGAAAGTGATAGCAGTTTCCCCTTATGCTCTTTGAACGTTTGAACGAACTTTTCGAACGTCGGCAATATGTAGCCTCTGGAAAGGTGGTCAGCCAGATGGATCTATTACTCCGCGACATCGACCCCGTCATCGTGAAGCAGATCGATGAATGGGCGAAGGAACATAATCGCTCCCGGCAACAATATTTGAAAGAACTGCTCGCTTCCTGGTGCGCGAACGGCATCCAATCGACGCAGGTCGAGCGACTCGAACGACAGCTCGAGGCTAACACGCTCCACCTGAAACGGAGCGCGGACGAGCTCGCCGAGGTGACCCGGTTGTTGAACGAGGTGATGCAGGATGCGTGAGACCCCGGGCGTCGTCATCAAGTCGAAGTTCAAGGTGCCGGGCACAAAAAAGAAGTCTCGTCGCTACACGACGTACCTCGACTACATCAACCGTCCGGATGCGAAAGACAGTCGGCAACAGTTCGAGACGTACCACGATTACATGGAAGACGAGACGAAGTCGAGCGGTCTGTTCACACGCGAGGACGACCGATTGAACGACGAAAAGCGCCGTGTTGTCCGCGACATCTTCAAACACGCGCAAGAGAACGGGAGCATCCTTTGGCAGGACGTCATCTCGTTCGACAACGCTTGGCTAGGCGAGACCGGTGTGCTCCACGACGACCTAGTCGACGAGAGGCGGTTGATCCAGGCGACACGGAACGCGGTCGACGCGATGCTCCAAAAAGAGAAGATGGTCCATGCCTATTGGACGGCCGCCTTGCATTACAACACCGACAACATCCACGTCCATGTCGCCATCGTCGAGACGAGCCACATGCGCGAGCGCGGCAAACGAAAACCAAAATCGATCGAGCTGATGAAGTCGAAGGTCATCCACTCCCTCGCCGACCGGACGAAAGAACAGGAGAAACTGAACGCGTTCATAAGAAACGAGTTGGTCGCCCATAAACGGAACCGGAAGATTCAAACGCTCCCGAACCGTGTCCTGCATCCCGACCTCGTCCGTCAGTTCAAGTACATCTATGAACGGTTGCCGGAAGACAAACGTCAATGGCGCTACAACATGAACGGGATGCAACCACTCCGAGAATCACTCGAAAGTCTGACCGACTGCTATATCGACCTTCACTTCAAATCAGAGTTCCAAGCCTTCAACGAGCGGCTCGAACAGGAGGTCTCGTTCCACCGTCGCAGCTATGGCGATACGGAAAAGGCCGAGCGCTACCGGACGACGAAGCGACAGGACCTCTACACCCGGATGGGGAATGCCATCCTCTCAGAGATGCGAGACTTGTCAAAAGAACAAACGACATTCGAGAAAAATGAAGCCCCCAAACATCCGGTCCGACGCGCGTTCAAACAACAAAAGATATTCAACGAATCACTCTACCGAATCGAGCGGCACATGAGCGACGAGTTCGAACACCTGAAAAATCAGCGTGCATATGAACAACTGGAACGGGATATCGAATATGGAAAGTGAGGGAGGACGATGGAAGAGTTGAGACAGATCCGTCTTCGATTAAAGCCGGAGACGGTCGCGTATTTAGAAGAGTTCGCCGACGACAAACGCTTCGGCCACCTCGGTCAGGTCATCGACCACATCGCAGAAGAACATAAACAACTGGCCGACGAGAAGTGGGACATGCAGTTCCTCACCCGCTCGATCAGCACGCAGGTCTCACATCATATCGAGGAGTTGATCAACGGGCAGGTGTTAATAGAACTCGAGCGGATCCGTCTCGCCGCGAACCGCTCCGACCGTCACGGGCAGATCTTGACAGAGCTCCTGCAGGCGCTCATGCAGACCGAAGGCATCGAGGACATCATGACGACGGACCAGTTCAAACCGACGTTCCTCGAGACGGCGGAACGTATCGTCCAGGAACGCATCGAACACCAAAAACAGAAGAAGGACACACTAACTTTTGAGAGAGGATGAATCCTATGCGACCACTTGATCGTCCCTTCACGATGGGACAACTGTTGACAATTCAACCGAACACCGTCACGGTCCTCATCTATGGAAAACGGTACGACATTCCGGTGTCCGTTTCCGAGCACCAACTTTTGACCGCCATCGCGCAAGACGAGATCGTCTTGCTTCCAGTCAATTTCGAGCGGACACGGCTGTTACTCGACATCCCGGACACATCGCCACAACTCGAACGTGAACTGAACGAATTCACGGATACTGCAGAACCTGTCACCGACTTGTTGAAGGAAGGAGTCTGACACGATGGCCAAGATGAAGACGAACGAAGAACGGAAAGCCGAGCTCGAGGCCTTGACCGAGCAGATGGGAAAACAGATCGACAGCTACTTCGAGAGTCCTGATAAGATCCGTGAACATCTGCAGTTCCTCGGCAAGTTCCATCAATACTCGATGCGGAACGCGGTCTTAATCGAGTCCCAGTTTCCCGGCGCGGTCGCGGTCGGCTCTTATCCGTTCTGGGAGAAGCAGGGCGCACAGGTCCAAAAAGGTGAGCGTGGCATCAAGGTATTCGTCCCAAGCCCGGTGACGTATGCCCTACACAAAGATGAATGGGTACCGCTCAGCAAGGCACCGAAGCCAATCAAGGAAGGCGTAAAACAAGGGCGAGTCCCGTCACGTAAAATGATGTATTTCAAAATTGGTCACGTGTTCGAGTACACGCAGACCGATGCGCGCGAGAAAGGAATCGAGGTCTCGGACATCTTCAAACGGTATCACCGGGACGGCGGGCTTGAGAACGAACAAGACATCCGTGACGCCTTGACGACGCTCGTGGATGCCCGCAATGTGACGCTATTGGAGGAGCCGCTCGACGAGATTGGAACGGCTAAGGGCTGTTATTATCCGGAGTTGCATGCGATCGCCTTGAATCCACGGAACACATCGATCGAGGACATCACCGTCCTGATCCACGAGCTCGCCCACGCGGAGCTACACAATCAAGAACGGAACCTCGAACGGGACAAGCCGCTCACGGCACCCGAGAAGGAGTTCCAGGCCGAGATGGTCGCCTATGTCGTCTCGCATCAACTCGGCTTCCCGACGGACGACTTCTCGCTCTCCTATCTGGCCGGTTGGACGAAAGACAAGGAACTCCTCGATAAGGAACAACTGTTGCAGGAGGTCCATCAGACATCTGCGGTTTTCCTCGACCATATTGAATCACATCTCGAGAAAGTGCACACCTTGGAGCAAGAGAGAGAACAGAGCCCTCTCGATTACCTTGAACAGCTAGAGCGGCGTATGGGTTGGAAAGACGCTGACCTCAGTCTTTATGAACGGGTTCATGCCGTACAAAATATGTACCCTGAGGAGGTGGAACCCTATCTGAACGCAAAAGCAGCCCTCGAGACGAACCTGACGGTGGATCGCGTCGATGAGCCGCTCATGTATATTCACAATAAAGGATTCGGGTTCCAGTCATTCGGTGTCGCCAACAATCATGACTTTTCTGAAGATGTACTCGTCGCCTACACGGTCGCCTTACCGGGTAAATCATTGATTAGCGGTCACTTCGATCCGGATAGAACTGTGCATCCATTACACGACCTTGAAAAAAACAAACGGTTAGAAAAACCCTTTCTAAAGTCTCTTGAAGACCGTTGGCATGACATACTACTTGAGAAAGAGAAGAAGTCCCTCTCTAGAACAGCAATGTTTAACGTCGAAAGACTAATATAAGTATTAAGAGATATGGGCTTTTAAATAGAGCTCATATCTTTTTTACATAATCAATCAATATCAGTTTACTGTTTATTTGATGTTGGGCCTCTCGTTTGTATCCAAGCTTTTCATAGAAATGATGATTTCTAGTATTCAAATGAGGTGTATCTAATCTCCATTCCTTAGCGAGTTGGAATTCTGCTTCAATTAGATTTATTATTTCAGTCCCAAAGCCTTTGTTTTGATACCGTTCAGATAAAAATATTCGATTTAAACGATATCTTCCTTCACTCATATCTCGAATGTCAGCTCCGCCAGCAATTTTTCCATCAATCCAAATGGTGTAATGAATGAACAGCTCAATCTTCTTGATTAGCCGTTCTATCGGCTCGTTAACAGGACTGGTATCATAATCTTCATACTTTATTAAATCCTTTTGAAAGGCTTCCTTTTGTATGTCCAATAATACAGATGCTTCATTTTTACTCGATCTTTGGATAAGTAACATATCGGTTCTCCAATTCTACAAATTATGCAATCCTTAAACTTTATTCATTTCAACCCTAAAAGCGTCAAAACGATCTGATATATGATTTTTTAGGTTATAATTTTTGTCCCTATGCTTTCCCATCCATAGACAATCTCTCGATAATCAATTCCGTGAATTTCAACTGAAGTAACTTCTATTTCCTTACCTCCCAATGCTTCATAAAAAAGTCTGCTGGGGTTCTGATCTAAAACAAAAACCTTCAGAGAAGAAAATCCTTCATTCATCAATTTTGATGCAACTGCATCAAATAACAACTTACCTAGTCCTTGATATTGATAGTGTTGAAGTAGATAAATAGAATACAACTCTCCTGTAAATGTCGGACAAACTGCTTTTTCGGACGGCCCTCCATGTGCAAACCCAACAATCTCTTCATCTAAGTTCTCGACCACATAGACCGTTTGATTTTGGAGAGTGTTGTACCATTTCAATTCTTTGGTTTTATAGTTTAAGTCCTTCAAGTAATCTTCTGATAAAATGCCTTTATATGTCGATTGCCAACTATCTATTTGTACTTTTGCAATATGATAGGCGTCAGATGGTTTTGCGATTCTGATTTTCATAAGACTTCTCCCTCGTCATATTTTTCGTACTTTGCCTAACAAATTTGCGCTGATTTTTAAGAAGGTTAATCCTCCCAAAGCTCATCCATCAACTCATCGATTTCTTTTGATAACCGTTCTTTTTCCCCTGTATCCATCTCAACTCGTCCATCTTCGTAAAACCAAAGCACATCGCCCGACTGAGTCGGTTCAGGGAGCCGTGACTTTGGAATATCCTCCATCACTTCTCCGAATTCGACGACAGCCAAGTCCCCTTCGAATCGATCGATGATTCCCCGTCGTCTCTTCATTTGGATTTTTTCACGGCATAACTCGAGCCGTTCCCCGTGATGATGATCGTGCCGTTCTTGTCTGTGCGAAGCGTGTTCGCTTTTTGTCGCTTCAAGTTCGTCACCACTTCGGACGTCGGGTGACCATAGCTGTTCTTCCCGA
Source organism: Exiguobacterium sp. SH4S7 (assembly GCF_004336795.1). Taxonomy (NCBI): domain Bacteria; kingdom Bacillati; phylum Bacillota; class Bacilli; order Caryophanales; genus Exiguobacterium; species Exiguobacterium sp. SH4S7. The sequence goes on along the minus strand of NZ_SJUT01000008.1, from coordinate 26,050 downwards.
CGCTGATGATGGCATGCTTCGGTTTGACCGTGTTCAAGAACGTGCTGCTTGTCGACGTCTTGGCACCGTGATGGCCCACTTTCAATATATCCGCCCGGAGCGTCTGCTTCTTGGCCATCATGTCCTTCTCAGAAGCGTGTTCCGCGTCCCCTGTGAACAAGAATGTGTTCTTCTTGTATGTGACATGAAGGACCGCACTCCAGTTGTTCAGGTCACTGTTCGAGTAGGATTTGACCGGACCGACAAACTTCGCACTAACACCTTTGATCGGCAGTTTCACCCCGGCCTGTGCCGTTTTGATGGTCTTCCCTTCCCGTTTGACGGCTTGAAGGAAGTCTTTGTAGGCCTGGGTCGTGTGCTTCACTTTCGGTGCGTAGATGTTCTCGACACGATAGGCATCCAAAATTTCGTCTAACCCACCGATATGATCCGCATCCGGATGCGTCGAGATCAACACCTCAATGTCATCGACTTTTTGCTTCTTGAGATAGGCGACGATGGAGTCCCCTTTTCCTTTGTTCCCACCGTCGATGATGACGTCCTCACCGCCCGGCATCTTGATGTAGATGGCGTCTCCCTGTCCGACATCGATGTAATGGACTTTGATGCTCGCAGCGGCCGATGCCTCTCCGTATGGCGACACCAATAGCGCTCCACTAAATAGAACGGCGCTCCCGATTTTAATCAATTTATTCATCTTCTATCACTCCACTTTAAAAATATTGTAAAATTATCCAACACACCTTTATTATAATCCGGTATTTGTTAAATAGCTTCTAAATCCTGAGGCTGACCTCATACATAAATAGTTAAGGTGTGATTGATAGGAGGAGTGAAAGAAATGGGTTTACGAACGCCAACCGCAATAAACAAGAGGTATAAACCCGTCCTGATTTTTAAAGACGGGGTGGAAGTAAAAGAGTGTGTCTCCATTCAGGAAGCTGCACACTATCTGAAAGCATACACGTTATGCACCGCCATGCCGTATCGCCACATTATGAATGGCATCATCCTTGACGAGACCTGGATACATGAGGGAAGCAGCTATCGGTTCACCACTGATCCTAAAGTGAAAAAGGCAAAGTTGACAGAGATGGAGGCTCAGAACAAAGTCCGTTTTTAAGGAAGGAAAGAATATGAAATCGAACAGTTTTCATGAGTAGTACCTTACACGCGCTATACACGATTTCGTCACTGTTTGTCAAAACCCTACGAGGTACACTTGAACTAAAAAGGGGTTATCCTTATGCGACTTCAAGATTGGATCCAGCAATATCACGGTACAGAGATACTACGCTTTGATCACCTCTGCGAGTATTTGGATGCGACACCATTTGAAATCAAGAGCCACCTTGACCAGATCAGTCCTGAGATTACTCGAGTATTGAAGTTCGAAGGTGGTGTTGACGACGTAGCATTCATCACGAAGCTGGAACATCATTTGCTCAGTCGATTCAACAAACGAAGAAAAAAAGTAAAAGTCACGATTGAGGTCGAAATGCCATTACCGGAAGAAGCCTGCAACTTTTGTCAGCGCGAACGGTTTAGTATGATTGAACGCGTGATACGGTATATGGATGAACAAAACGTGAAAGATTGGCGCATTGTTAGGATGCAAAGGATATAATTGAACATCGGCAGTGTCGACTCATCTACGCATATACATACTACAAGGAGAAAAATGAAATTCACCTACTTAGCCTTACCTTTGGCGATTCTGACGATGCCGGTTGTACCAACGAAGACACACCTTCCTCAAATGAGGAGACTAATTCCGAAGAGCCTGCAGAAGCCGAGGAAACGGTTGTTGATTCAGATGACAGTCTGTTCTCCGGCTATAAACTGATTGACGTTGATGGTGGGGACTTGTCCGGCTACCGTGAGGCGAACATCGTCATCGATATCGGTTATAGAAAAGGTGAGTATTGGGCGTTCACGAACGGACATGGGCAGTTAGTAAAAGTGATCGCCGAAGATATCACGCTGCAGGACGACTAAACCGAAGATGTGTCGTCGTCCGGTCAATACTATACATACAGAACAATGACAACGAGGGGATGGTCGGGGATTAAGTTCTCATCTTCTTTACACTAACAATCTTATTTTTAGGAAGAACAAACTTTCAGCTAATATTTCTTTCACAAAACAAGATATGATAAGAAAAAAGTCTGCCTGCTCTTATTATTAAAACTACTCCTTAGGAATTGAGGGATGAGATTGATTAGTAAGATAAATAAGAAGTTAGAGAAATTAAGGTATAGAAGGCACAAACTCAAAATAAAATTACTTCGAGAGTATTATAAAATTGAAGCGAAATATAGATACACAGGTCTTTATTTATTTAGTAGATTTCTTACTGGAATTGAGTTAGTGGTTGCATTTTTAGTCCTGCTAAGTGTTCTACATCTTACTAGTTTAATAAATTTAACTTTTTTGAAATCTTTTTTTGATACGCTTCCTGTTTTATCAAATGACATCAACAGGCAATTGGTTTTTTCACAAGTCAGTATCACGTTTATTATAACGTCCTTATTTTCTTTGATCATCAGTTTGAAAAAAGAAAAAGTATTGGGAACTTCGATTTATACAATCACATTTGCTAAATCTATATTTGGAAACCTTATACTCGTAAGTATGGCTGTTTTTGCATTGTTATTTTTAAATATATTCTTTTATATAAAAGAAAAATCTCCTGAAGCCATTTTACCTCTATTTCTGATTACATTAGGAATATTTTCTTTTTTAATCTTAAAAATTATTTTGTTTACTAATAGCTTTAAAATTAGTAGAGAAAAAATAGGAAGTATTTATATTTGGGAAAACAGAAGGGTCATTCGTAAAGGATTAAAAGATAACTTTCTTAAAAAACGAAAAGAATCCGAATATCTATTTAATTTATCTGAGGATACGCATGAAAAAATTCTTAGAAGAGATGTAGAATATGTAAGGAATTTTTACGCCTTTGAAAGGGTCACCAACATTTCTTTGTATAACTATAAGTCAGAAATTCAAGAATATCATTTAGAGGGGGTACGTTCACCTGACACTATAGAATATTGGGTCGGAGCGATTCAAGCGTTATTAAGAATGGAATTGTATACAGATGCTCTGAATCAATATACTAGGTTATTAAATCTTTTCATCAGACATGAGGTATACATATCGTCCACTGAACTAGGCGATTTGTTGAAGCAAATTTTTTCTGCTATTTCTGCAACAAAAAGTAAAGTTATATTTGAACAAAATAAGGAAAAAATGCTTGATGCTATGACATCGACTATGCAATATAGCTACTATAAAATAAATAATGATTTTTCTTATACACGTTTAGGAAAATTAAATATGGCGGTTCCATTTGCGGTATCCGACAGTTTCTTTATTGATTACTACAATATTATAGATAAAAAATTAGATTTAAACGAATTAGAAAAATCGGTTGAATTGTCTGCTTTCTTTGAAAAAATCAGAATGATCTCACATGATGTCACAAGTTTAGCTCATCTTACTGACGTGATAAAAAGCAACGAAATGTATCATGAAGCGCTTTACTCAAACGGAAATTTAAATCTCATAGGTGATCCGCTTAGTAAGTTAATAATTCTATTGATTCAAGAAAGAAAAACCAGTAGAGTCTTATATTTTTTAAGGACTTTTAATAATGATTCGATTTACTATGCTTGTTTGATCGTGGCAACTAAATTAACAAAGCTTTATCTTCACATAGAACCGAATAAAAGGGGAGTAATAATAGATAGTTTGATGATGATATTGACGAAATTAATTGAATGGAATGATTACCAAATTAAAATTCATTGTTACCAACTAAGACAAGAAGCTAAATCTAGTTACATGGAGCATGCCTATGGTTATTCAAGCCAGTCTTTGAATTCAAGCGATTTAGAATATCTCTCAATAGTTAGACAGACTGTAATGATGAGACGAAAAGAAGTTAATATTGATAGTATAGATTTTTCAAATGAAAAATTAGGAGAAATTGCTAAACTTTTCTCAGAGGTTGAAAAAGATTTACTTAATAAAGCCCGTGATCAGGTAGCTATTGAATTCGAAGAGAAATTTGGAGTGTTATATCTACTTTGAAATTGCTTTTGATTTCCAATGAAATATTAAACTCGAAAGAACTTCGTATGGAGTTCTTTTTTTAGAATTATTATATAAAACGGTCGTTTAATATAATAATTGGAATTGATTAAAATGGCAGTGTCAATTTAAGAGATATTATGCACAGGATTTAAGAAAAACCAGTCATCTTATATCAAGATGACTGGTTTTAAAATTATATATCACTTAGAAAACTAACGATAATTCAAATATGTAAACTAGTCTGAATATCAAAATATCTTCTTATTTAAATCGTCCCACATCACCACAGTATTGTGAATTTTTCCATCGGTGATTACGGCCACGAGTATTTACCGCCTCTGACATCTTATGTACCACCGAATGCCAGGTTCGGTACCTGTCAGTGACACACGTCGACCATCATGTAACTCAATGCTCGTTGGACAAGGGGTTGCGGTGTTGTGAGCCACCAATCGCGGACGACTGAGCCACCGAGTGCGAAGAAAAGAGCCATCACTTGGATGGGCCGGACGTCAGCGTGTTGATATGCCATGGCGTTCCCTCATCGATATTTCACCGTCAATCAAGATTTGATGGGAGTCATGGATGATCCGGTCGAGAATCGCCTCTGCGATGGTCTCGTTTCCTAATCGAAGATGCCATCCGCTCGGGATGTTCCATCAGTTCCGAGAACACCGTCCGGACGAACGGATCCAACCCTTCGAACGCATAGTCATCAAGCAGCCCCTCTGTCCACCTCTCCTCACCCCTTCCGGTTCTCTATAGAACGATTCCCCGTAAAAAGGCAGTTCAGTCCTTGTTCATGGGCCTACAGAAATGAATGCGTCTGAAAATTGTATACATGTATACAACCGTCCTTTTTATTCTTATGTACGACGATTCCGTCGAATCATATTGGTATTGAAAAAGACGCTGAGGTGGGTCAAGCGTTCCCCTTCCTTCACATCACAAAGAATATCCATGCTCACGAGTTTCAAATCGTCGAACTGTTTCTGAAGCCGGTCAGGAAGGCGTCGGAGCAGCACCTCCGTCATCTCGTCCATCGTCTGTTGGTCTAGTTGGAAATTATCCATCTGAATCATCCTCTCCATTTGATAGCCTAATGATACCTCGCATCCATGCAAGCAACATCTCGGTTTATTTCACGTAAGCCCTGGTGTTGTTTCAAACAAGGCCTAGGGATTGTTTAGAAAACATGCTCATTTTCAATAAACAAGTGCTCTTTTCACTTCTGTCGTTTCATCAAATATCATTTTGACGAGACAGACCAAAACTTCACCCTATATCCACGCACGAGCCACTTCGTTTTCGTCTTGCGAAAACGACCCTTTTCCCGGATCCGTCCTATGGATCCAGGCGAGAGCAACGCGAGTCGCCCATCCCGTCGAAGAAAAACGCATGTTTTTCGTCCTTATATTGAAACACGCCAAGAATGTCTGAACGAAAAGGGCTATCGATGCGTCGTATGTGAGTTCAGTTTTGTCGACGTCTATGGATCAATCGGGAAAGAGTATATCCATGTCCACCATTTGAAAGAGCTACATACGATCAAAGAAGAATACGAGGTCCACCCGATTGACGACCTGGTGCCCGTCTGTCCGAACTGTCACGCCATGCTCCATCGTCGGAGACCGGCCTATTCGGTTCAAGAGTTGAAAGAGATGATCGCGAAACAGGCACAGAAGGCTCTCCACTCGTAAACCGACACCTGAAGAATATATCACCGTAGGTCCAAACAGGGCTGCCCCCACCATCATTTACGGCGGGGACAGCCCTGTTTCGTTCATTCTCACTTTACGCCAGATGATTCGACACGCTCAAACTTCCCAATCCGAATCGTCAAAAAAGCCGATATCCGATCCGTTCGAAAACATCGCTTCCCTTGAGCCCGTCGCTTGGGGCACGGTCCGTTTAGGCACTTTGATGACGTTCTGATGGTTCGGTGGAACAAACGGAATCGGTGTGAGCTTGCTCGAGAGATAGAGGGGATGCATCGGATAGCATCCGCATTTCGTGACTTTCAAGCAATGCATCTCTATGTCTTTCAATAGCTCGAGCATCGCTTGGATGCGTCGTTTCGCAAACGGTGTACGAAGCGTCTGGCCCCAGGCTGCAACCACCAAAGCAGATCCTTGAATCGCGTCACGGATGTGGCGGTCATTCTCCGGACCGATTGGGTCTTCCTGATGTTTGAGGTTGTCCGGGTCCGTCGAGATAAAAGCGAACAAATTGACGACCTTGATGCCGTCATAGCCCCAACTTTTCGCGAAAGAGATGCAACGCTGCAACGTCTTGTCGTCCTGTACCTGGTTCCCTTGACTCGGATTCAACATGACGAACGTGACGAAACGTCCACTCTCCCCCCACTGGCATGTAAACTGGTAGCGGTATTTCCCGGTCTCATCCAACAGGGCCTTCACACGGTACTGGCTGTCCCATGGTTTAAACATATGCTTCGCCTCCATCGTTTGATAAGTTGATTATACAACGTCTGAGGAGAAGAGCCTGTCCAATAAATGATGAGGGTGGTATTTGATTTTTCAAGAGTGACAGGGTCGCATGTAAATCATTCACAGTGGGACTTTCATTTGGCCATAAACTCGTCACTGTCCGTCACACATGACACGAGATACACTTAAATCAAAAAGGAGTTATCTCATGAGACTTCAAGAGTGGATTAGACTGTTTCACAAGACGGACACATTACGATTTGATCACCTTTGGACATACCTACACACGACGCCCCGAGAACTCGAAGCGTACATCGATCAACTCAATCCTTGGTTGAACATCGCTTTGAAGTCCTCTGATGGCATCGATGACGCGGAAATCATCGACGAACTGGAGGATTACCTGCTTCGTCGATTCAACAAACGAAAAAAGAAGGTCAATGTCACGATAGAGGTCGAGTTGGAACTATCGGAAGATGCCTTCAATTTTTCTCAGAGCGAAAAAATGAGAATGATTGAACGGGTCACAAATCATATGGAGGCCCAACAGTTGAAAGATTGGCGTATCGTCAGGATGCAGAGAATATGATTGATTGATGTGTCTACCTATTGGGGAGCAGAACAATCGAAGAGTATCTTTTCTCATTTGCTTACATGATCCGTTGACTGTGTCAGAAAAACAAAACGGTTATTAGGGTTGCAAGGAGTCTGTCCCCTCGATAAGTAGAACAAGTTTTTATGTATGGGGACGTCTTCTCTGAAATTCATTGTAAACCGCATCGTCCGCTCGATAGCCGATAGTGTCTAGGACCATCAGAGTGGTGCCGTCGACTTTCTTCGGTAGATAGATGATTCGGATGCCGGCACGAAGTATTTTTATATAGACATAATCCGAATGCTTCCCATGGATAGGATTTGCAGTCCCATCTGGCGGCGCGAAGATGCCTTGACGGATCTGACGTTCGATATAGCCAGCAATCTCTTTATGGCGCCTTTCACGATAAAAATGATCGAGGTCACCTTCTGAGAAAGAGGTGACCTCGATTGTTACATCATAATGAACTTTCATTTGCTCGAAGAATGTGAACCAAAACTTCTGTGCCTTGGCAATCATCGACGGTCGCCCTCCTCTTCTTGAACGGCAATCGGTATATAGACATCATCTTCATCGAGATCGACGCCCGGGACGTCTTTTAACGCGTAAGACTTGGATCCCAGCTCTTGACGACGTTCGAACTCATGGAAGACGGACGCATCGATGAATTTGTTAAACCGCTCCTCAAGGGCCATCAAACGTTCCGCGTTTGCGACAGACATGAGAACAATCTCTTCCTCTTCTCGAGGACTTCTCACCACAAAGACTTGTGAAGGATCATTCTGGATTGCGACTTTGACACGGGTGAATCCATCCTTACGCTTCAAGTCTGTAGGGGTGAGCGTATTGCGATGTTCGATAATCATTGAATCTCCCCCTTTTAAAGTGTCACTTTAAGTGTCACTTATAATGTACCTTGATTGTAACATAAAATAATCGGGTCTACCAGCAAAGAAGACCTTCCCAGGAGGAAGAGCGATTCCCACCCCTTAATTTTGGTAACTATGTTGTCCATAAATGCCAGTCAGCCGTATCTGGTACTGAAACTTTTATCTGTTATCAGATTCATCTTTATACATTCCCGACCGCTTTCTCAACCTGACATGCTCAATCAACGCCTGCATGATTTGTTCTTCTTTGATGCCAAAATCCTGATCGAACGGCACCCGCTCTCCTTCGAAAAGAAACGCATCGACCAAGTAGAGGACCCGTGGGTTTTTACGCGGGGCGCTGTTCTTGAGACATCGTTCCCAGACGAACTGCTCGAACTCTTTTGTATAGCACCTATGCTCAATCGCATGTCGTACCATCGTCCGTGTGATATCGAGGTGCCCTTCCCATAGCCAGCGTCCGGCCACCTGGTGCCACATCTCGATGCGTCCCTGCTCTTTGATTGCTTCCACGTCGATTTCGACGTGATACGGGGCCTCGTCCTCATTCTTGACGACATCCCGAGCTTCCCCTGTCACCGACTCTGGATACATCTCCCATCCCTCAGGCATCCGTTCTTTGATGAACTGATTGAGCGCCTCCTCACTGATCCGATAGCCTTTTTTACGCGACTCGAGCGGTTCCGCCTGGATCACGCCTTTTCGTACCCAGTTACGGACCGTCTCTTTGTGACTTGTGAGCTTGTTCTTGGACAGAATCTCAAATGCCTCGTCAATCGTATACATGGTAAGCCTCCTTTTAACACAACGATGATTTTATTAAATAATACCAGAAACGTTGTATTAAAATAAGATGGTATCTTAATCAACTTCAAATTGATCAGAAATCGGTGAATGGCTTTCAAACAAAAACACCATTCGGCCGAATGGTGTTCCTTGCGTGTCACTAGACGCGCCCACTGTCTTGGTTTTGACGTTGCCCTTACGCTCCGTGCCTCCCGTCAGAAAGGGCCAGGAACATAGAGATGCGTTTTAAAGCAGCTCTTGTTATCGGGCCGTCAGGGGGGCAGCGGTGCGATGAGCGACTTCTCCAATAGGCGCTAGACGCTCACGCATGAGCCCGGATCACCATTCTTTCTCCCATGCCCCGTCTTCAGAGACTCCCCAATCCTCGAACCGGTACTTGATGAGCCAATGCACATGCATCACTTCATACTCGAATACACCCTTGGATAGCTCCGAGGCGACGAAACTGACGTCCCCATCCGCCACCACCCATGTACCGTATAGATACACCTTCCTGATTGGACGCTCCTCTGCGTCCAGGTAAATCAACACCCGGAAGTAAGGCGAGTTCCGTCCGTCATCGAACCGGACGACCTTCTCGACGCAATGTTCCTTGTCGACGACACGCATCCACTCGGGATGTTCCATCAGTTCTGAGAACACTATCCGGACGAACGGATCCAATCCTTCGAACGCATAGTCATTAAGCAGCCCCTCGTCCATCACGTCTCACCCCTTCCGGTTCTCTATAGACCGATTCCCCGTAAAAATTCATTTCAGTCCTTGTTCATGAACCGATGTACAAAAATAATGACGTATACATCTATACATGTATACGTCATTATTTTTGGAATCTGGGAAAACTCATTCCACTGACTGATGCGTCTTCAACAGTTGTCAATTCAAACAGAGGGTCACGAACTCCAACGATTCCCCTTCCTTCACGGCACATAGGACATCGAGGTTCACGAGCTCGATGTCATCCTCTCTAGTTGATACCCCTACGATAACGGGAAACCGGGATCATCTCACATCAGCTTGTTTGAAACAAGACCAGGGCTTACATGTCAAAATTGAGAAAAAATATGAAACGAGGATCTTTTACCAAAGAAGAGACATGTAATCAACGCACGCTGCGAAGTACGATTTTTCTCCTTCGAAAACTGATCTTGTTCTGTTCTTAAATCATGTAAACCCGGTCCACGTGAGTTGCCCATCGTTCAGAAGAAAACACACGTGTTTCATTTTTTATGTTAATGGTATATATGTCCTAATATGGTAATATATAACTATTTTTTGTAATTTATGATATTTATTTCTTTTTTTGTGTTATATTTCCTTTGTACCGTAGATATACAAATTGAAAGGGGAAAAGAATGATGAAGGATCGTTTTGTATACAAAAGTAGTGTTCTCGCTTTGTCCTCCGTACTAGTATTTAGTGGATTAGGTGGCGTTTCAGCCAATGAATCACAGGGTACCAATCCGAGCGTGAAGCAAGGCAGCCTAGATGTTTCTCAGGAGGGTGCTGTTGCACAGGATGAAAATTTTGATCAATATATAAACTCACTTGAAGGTTTTGTACAAAAAAATCTCGATGGGACCATCCGTCTCAAAGAAGGATATGAAGCATTGAATGTACCTTCAGATGTTATTGAGGGTGTCACTGCCTGGATGAGTTATCTAAATGACGAAGTGGCAAAAGGAACGATTCTTATACAAGATGATCTAAGCGTTACCTATACATCGCCTCCGTCTCTTTCACTTCAGCAAAACTACAAGTCGTTTGCTACAGCATCTGCAAGTACCGGTGTCAATGGTTTCTCTTCTTACTGGTGGGGATATAAGCTTTACTTAAACAACACTAATACGAAGCGGTTAGCAAATAGCATGTATAGCGGTGCAAGTGGCGCTGCGCTTGCAGTTGCTGTTTCTGGAATGGTTCCGACAGCTCCTAGCCTGCTCGTCAAAGGAATTGCAGGTGCTCTTGCAGTAGGCGGAACTGTAGCGGGAAGAGAAATCAATAATATTAATAAAGGTAAAGGTGTTTACATTAGATTTACCGGAAGAGTTGGCGTTGGCCCAGGTCCTATTTTTACTGGCGTCATTGCACAATGATATTCTAAAGATGTTAATAAAGGACCTACACACTATTGTGTAGGTCCTTTATTAACGCCCTGCCTACATCTTACGCGCGTATACTAGTGATACAAGTGGGAACGTCAAGACGTGACCTGCCAATAAAATAAAGATTGCCATGATCGGATTTTCGATTACACCATACTGTATGAGTATCAACAGTAAGAACATATAGACGACACTAAAGAGATATGACATGTGTCCGCTTTTTGATTTGATTTCTTTTTGTCTCTCGTCAAATGGTTCATTCGGAGAATAGATTAAATCTAGAACTACAGACGTTACTCCAGCAATCAAAAGTAGGAGACTTAGTATGCCGGGACCGTCACCCATATATAGATATCCACTTGTAACAAGCAATGCTAGACCAATCAAGAGGTTCATTTTCTTCATAATCATTCCCCTTTTACTAATTCTAAATTTGGAATAAAAATATCTTCGATCCTACAATTAAAAATTGCGGCAATCGAGAATGCCAGATCAAGAGACGGATTGTATCTCCCTTTCTCAATCGAGATAATGGTTTGTCTTGAAACGTTTAATCGTTTTGCAAGGTCACCTTGAGAAAGGTTGTTGGATTCTCGAAAATTTCTGAGTCTATTATTCAAATTCGTCCCCCCTTCACATCAAAGTATATGTCAAGGTTACTTTACATGTCAAGGTTACTTTACAGCACGGTTCGGAAAGCTCCTTGTTCCCTCACTAAGACTTTCCGAACCATGTCACACACCTTTTTTTAAAAGTAGAAACACACGATTGGACACCCCTGAATCAAATATCATGAATAATTCAATCTAATTCTCCTTAGGAGACAGAGAAAAACACTTTTCCATAACGACGCACGAACCACCCTGTTTTCATGGATTCGACCTTTGGATTTAGGCGAGAGCAACGCGAGTCACCATTCTCGTCCAGGAAAACATACGTTTTTGTCCTTTCCCTTACCGAACGAACCAGGACCGGTCTTCCGCCCCCACTCCATTCAGCCCATGCACCCCGCTGTTTCATGCTGACGTGCGACTCATCCACCGTCAGGATGAAATGGTCGAGCATCGGGATGATGAGGAGTTCAACCGCCTCATGTAACCTTTAGGAGACGAGTGGCTCGGGCTCAGGTCCCGCTCGGGTTCTGATAACAGATGATGTGGGACGAGGCGTTCTTCAAGGTGGCACATTTGAAGACCTTCCCTGGATGAACGACACTCGAGTTAACGTCGATGACCCGATTCTCCGTGTTTAGCATGATAACGAGGAATACCTCAGAAGCGTCGTTCCCGATGAACGACGCCTCGATTTGTCGGGAACGGTCCGGTGAGTGGATGATGGCGGATAGTCCATGTCGAGCGACAAAGCAGCTACCGCCCTGGCGGTTGTTCCAAGTCTGCGTTGCAAAACACATATGTTTTGCAACGCAGACTTTTCCTAAAAAGTAAAACCTTCTATTCAATGTGGTAGATATATATGATGATTAAAGGTGGTAATTTTTTCGGAAATATTAAAGGGGGATCACAATGATTAGAGGAACAATCGAGTTTCAAAGGGAAAAGTGTATATTTGATCTAGACGAAGTGGATTTCTTACTTACAATCGAAAAAATCACGAACCGAGGAGATGATGAGGATTATCTGGACAGATTTATGAGCATGGAGCCTTTTAAGAGCCTATTTGAAGGACAACTAATTGGCAAAACTTTTGAAGAGGATAAATTTGTTCATCTTAATATGCATGATTTGAAACAAACTAACCATAATCAATTCAGGGGAGTGGTGAAATCCTATTTGATTACTGATGAGGAGACATTGGTGTTTGATGCTTTGGACATCCAATCAGACGAGTTGAATCATTTTTATCATCCGCAAAGGTCATATTCTGTAACGAAGAAAAAAACTGGAGATGATTCATTAAACTTTAAAACCTATGAAGAAAACACTGACAATTTCTCATTTATCTTTAACGCTATTCATGTAGATGCTAAATTGGAAAACCAAAAAACAATTAAACAAGATTCATTAAATCCAATCGACATATACGCAAATTTAAAGTTAAAATTTGAAGAAACAAAAGAGTTATCCAGTGCTGAGGAATTAACACTTTTAATTCGACGCCTATTGATATTCATAACGTTTAGACGAAATGTGATAATCAATAAATTGATTATAAAGAAAAAAACCCATCCTAATAGCCCAAGCTACAAAGAAGTAGGCGAATTTTTTGTGAATCTTCGTGAAAATCCTATTGCAGCAGAAACAGATAAAAAATTGGCAAGACGGATAATCGATTTCCCGTTGATTAAAGATAATTTGAAAAATCTGTTGATGGCCATGGTAAACGGTAAAATATATATGTCTCATGTACCTGACAGCAACGAAGATTCCCGTGTCATTACACCAGCCAGATATATTATGGTGACTGCAGGATTTGAATGGCAATTTAGCCGATCTTTACAAGATAAACTTTCAAAAGAAACAGAAGATAAATATAAGGAAGAGAGAGAGGAAATCTTAAATTTCTTCGATTCAAAAGTAAATGAGACAACAGGTAGAAAGAAAAAATTCTATAGAGATGCGAAGAAGCGCGCATTAGGAGAAGTAGGTCAAAAACATACATTGGCAGAAAAGCTTGTATTCGCTTTTGAAGAATTCAAGGAAGAATTAGATGTTTTTATCAAAAACATCTTTTATATCAACGGAATAGAATTTGACTCTGGTTATCCTGATTTAGCTACTCGAATCGCCCAACGTAGAAACGACGTCGGTCACGGCAACATTGAAAGAGATCCCCATGAATGGTATGGGATTGATATGTTAATTTTGGAGTGGCTTTATTATGCTATGGTACTACGAGACATTGGAATGAGTGATGAAAAGATTAAAATAAGTATCAATGATCTTTTTAGAAGAGGTTTAGCGCTCTGAATGAGATATAGCTTTTTAAGACCTCGTAACGCATGAGGTCTTTTTTATATAAAACGACAATCTAATATAAAAATCTGTCAGATCTACGTTACGTATACCTATAATTTTTTTAAAATAGGAATGCTTGATATGATAAATCGGAAAATTTCTATAGCTATAAACTACAACCTTGGAAGATGATTTAATGAAAAATATATTATTAAGCACGAGTAATTACCCCGAAATATATAGAGTAGTGAATAATATATTTAAAGATGGCGGAATAGAAAATATAAAAGTCGTTATCTATCCCAGCAAACAGTACACTGGTGAAGCAAAGTCATATGGTCTCTATATAACCTCTGCTTTGGTAGAAGATTACGAGAAATATAAGCACGTTTTAAATTTTTTTGTTGCAAGTGAGTTATTTGGATGGTTACATATAAAATTCTCAATTTTTCTAAATTCAAGAAAACGCCGACTTTCAACTCCAGAAATTGTTCTATCACGACTCGTCGTGGGGAGATTAGGATAACTCCTTGTTCCTGAAGTTTCTCGATACTTCACGTTCTAGGATAGATTTTTTCTGGTTACGATACATTCGAAGCAAGACTTGATAAAGGTCCATATCGCCTGAGTTCTCAAGACAACTCAAGCAGTTTTCAAGTATTTGATAGACTACAAGAAGGTTCTCGACTTTGACTGCCAGGCAACCTTTATATGGAGATAAAACAGTCAACTCCTCTTCCCACAATCCATCGTGTAGCATTTGAAAATCTTCTTTTGATAGCCTTTGAATTTCTTTTTTCTTATCATGAACTAGATATGCTGTTTCAAGACCTGAATTGACTTGTGTCTTTTCAACTAACTGTTTTCTGTCGGGTACCAAGTATAGTTGAACATTCGATTCTTGCTTGAAAGAAAAAAAGCGTGGACCGATTCTCATATGTTCATTTGAAAGATAAGACATGACTTGGAGCTTCATATCGTTAATTTTTGTCATCTTATCCGACAAATCTTCTTTCAAATCAAAAGATTGAAGAACTTTGAGGACCTCTCCTGCAAAAACATGATTATTAAAGTCAGTTAAAGGTCTATCTTCACCTTCGATTCCCACGATGAATGCAACAGCACTTCGAATCTGCGAGTCTGTCTTCAAAAGCGTTATTAGTTTCTCCGGATCGTACAGTTCATATTTTATTTCATTCTTATGCATCAAAGATTCAAATGCTTCAGCCTGTTCAAACCCTATCTTGAAATTAAAGATAAATTTGAACATAGACTCATCGTATTTTGCAGCGTGCTTGATCATCTCGCTCAAATCGTTTTCAATTTTTCTCATTTTTATGTTCCAGCGAGTTGATTGTTCAGGACCATATATTGAATAAAGAACCACTGATTTTTTGTTATTTGATTCCCTTTTGATTATTAATCCATCCACTCCATCGTCTTTCTTCATGCGTGTACCTATATAATTGTGATTTTCCAGTGCTAAAATAAACTGAACATCTGTTTCGAACATATCGCCAGTCGCATACTCTAATTCTTTTTTAACACCATAGGTTCTTAGTTTATCTTGACTCATCAATTTTCCTCCTTTTGACTGATTTCAAGTTACCGAGTATGAAACAAAAGACTCATGGATTTAAAATCTAAATCGGACTCCCTCACCACAACCCCCATATCTTTAAAATATATGAATATATTACATAATTTTTCATGTATCATACAGAGGGGTATTGAACGTTTTACATAAAAATCTTGTGTTCGGCAATCAATAATTTTTATTGATGCTTCACCTATAAACTTTTTAAAAGGAATGATGATATTGAGACTCATTTATTTACTTAAGAAAAAATCTGAACATGACTTTGAAGAATACATGTTCCACGATATCCTCGATATTTGCTATGATGAGCAATCAAATGAAGTCATATTATCCTCATTCAGCCCAGATGTTTTAAAAATCGAAAGCTACTTGTTGGATAAACGTGAAAACATTAAAGGGATTGATGTGATCATCGGCGACAACGGTGCTGGTAAAACAACTTTGTTAAAGACGATACAAAGTTTTTTGGACTATAGCCAGCACAAGTTTCTCTCAGATGGGCTTTTTGGTATCTTCTTCGACGATGAGACGAGGAGTATCTTCCATCATTCAGTGAACATTAAAGAGGAGATTAGAGTTTATGGCAGTGATGATGTAACCAATAGCAACGTAACTACTATAGAGCAAATCGAACTGAACGAACATGTGACTGAAAAAAGCATAATTTACATCACCGAGTCCATAGACAGAGCAGATTTTTTCGAGCTGGAATCCGCTTCCGTCTTCAATGGATCTACCGGTTCGACGATGAGACGTTTATCCGATAATCATTCAGAGAATTCCTCCATCACCAACCCTATCGCGCGTTATTTTTTGAACGAGACATCAAGACAACTAAAATTTGTATATTTCTTTAATGAAAAAATTAAAGGGGGTCGTCATAACTTCACCCTTCCATTCAAATTACCTGATAGCCTTGAAATTAAAGTCGATAACAATAATGTGCATCGCTCTTTAGTTGAATTATTTTCTTCAGAGAACCACAAAGATACAAATTCTGTTGAAAAAGCCACTCGTGAAATCTCGAATAAAATTCAAGACACTTTCATCCTGAGACATAAAAAGTTGACCTTATATATGATGATATATGAAAATGCGATGATAAATTTTCTTTACGAATTATTAGAGGATTTGATTCTAAAATCTGACGAGAAAACTTTGGTGAACACGAGAAAAAAAATCGTTTCATTTTCGAATGTATTCTCTGAACCAGATTTGGTAGATGAAGACTTGTTCGAATATATGACAAATCTCTACAGTGAGATATTTGATTATGATACATCAAGAAAAAATAAAGTTATTACTCGCTATAAGGGATCTCTTGAGTGGATTGATGAGATTCTATACAGCTCGATGTCTGAAGACTCTTTCGAAGAGAGCAGATACGTACTATCTTTAAAAAATACCAACCTCAATACATTCCTCGCTTTGTATGAGGACATATCACCAAATCCGTTCCTAAATTTTTCTTGGGGGATGAGTGCCGGCGAGAGACACTTTTTAAACCTTTTTTCAATCTTATTACAGGCAAAAAACGGACGAATTAAAGAGGATGAAAAAAGCGAGTTAAAGAACCATATTTGGCTTCTCGTGGATGAAGGTAATGCCTCATTTCATCCAGAATGGCAAAGAAAGTACGTCGATTGGTTGCTACAATTGACTTCTCTAATTTTCGAAGATGAGACGGTGCAAATAATTATGACCACACATTCACCAATCATTTTATCTGACACTCCTCACCATAATGTCACTTACCTCAAGAAGATAGACCCGACGGAACAAACTTCGAATGAAAAAAATCAAGTCAGTAGGACGTTCGGGCAAAATATCTATAATTTATTTTCTAAATCTTTTGAAGTGGACGAAGTGATTGGAAGCCTAGCTGAACAGATATTTATCGACATCGACAAAAATTTAGAAAAAATAGAAGAAATGATTTCAAAAGAAGAAAGGGAGATTCCCTTACCGAACGATAGATTGAACTCCATTCAATCTATCGTAGAGATAATAGGTGAAGAAATCATACGTGTGGATTTTCAAAATAGGATTTCAAAAATCATCTCAACCCCTCAAACAAACAAGGTCAGAGATTCTATAGAGCTATTTTCATCCATGAGCAGTGATGAGAAAAAATTGCTCATCAATTATATTATTACCTCACACGATAAAGGTGGTGGCCAATCATGATAAGGCTCACCTACAGTTCAGAAATAGAGAACCGCCATAATGAATATTTCAAAACATCCATTCTTCCTGAGTTGAGGACGCTTGAAGTAAAGCCTTTCCAATTTGACCCGGTGCTGGATCAATCTTTTTTGAATCAAATCTCTTTTCGGGGAGACGGCGCTGCTTTTAATGAAAGTCTAAAAGAGGAACAGGCGGGGCTCTACGATCTTATTGAAAATAAGGTTGATTTGTTTTCAAAGGGCTCCCCGACCATCCTAAGAGGATTAAAAGACGAAATTGCGTCCTCTTTCCCATGGACTGTAAAACTGTTGGAACCAGAACATCGAGATATTGCTATCTCATTCAGAACATATTTATATGAATTATTTCAATACGAAAATTTCAAGACAAAATCTTTGTACCATTACTACCGTGCAAAGGCATTACATAATACATCGGAAAGCAAATACTCGGAAAATGTAAAAGTAGAAATCATTCGATTATTGATTGAGGATTTTCCAGAAATCGAGACCTGTAGAGATAAATTGGAGGCGGATGAGAATAAGAAAGCAAAAGCATTTGAGCGAATCTTCAATAAACTAACAGGAGTAAGTTTTACTCTAAAGGGTTTTAATTCATTGACTGTATTTAATCATGAATGGAACGATTATTCGCTTATCATGGACGGCAAAATCACTGTCTGCCCTTATTGTAATCGCCAATACATAACCCCATTTCTTTCGAACAATGGTAGGGTCAGGGCAGACATCGATCATTTTTATTCAAAGAAGCGTTATCCCTATTTCTCGATGTCTCTATATAACTTGATTCCTTCCTGCAAACAATGTAACCAGTCTTTAAAGGGTGAAAAACAGTTCCCGTTCGATGGGCTTCATCCTTTCGAACATAGTCTTCATGACTATTTCAGGTTCAAAGCAATCAAAAGCTATAGTCAAGACAGCATAGAAATCGCTCTCGAGACCGTCAATCATCAGCCGGAGAACATTAAGGACTATATAGAGATTTTTAAGCTGGGTCCACTCTATAGTTACCATGACAATCATGCCAAGGAACTTGTAAAGAAAAGAAAGATTTACACTGAAAACTATCTAGAAGATTTACTCGAAAATGATTTTGCTGGAATTAAAAAATCGTTTAGAGATATTGATGACCTGAAAGGATTTATTGTCGGCTACACTGTAGATCTGAATCTCATTGGGAAAGAACCTTTAGCCAAGCTCAGACGAGACCTTGCCGTACAGTTGGGCTTTTTAGATATACACGCCTCAAATTTCGATAGTATTGACGAAGATTTGATTGATGCTTTACAAAAACTCGTAGATTGAAATAACAAGATACCCATATAGCAAACGAGACAAAAAGGATTCTCAAGTTAAAAAAGCGCTGACATAAAATACCCAGATATAGACCACGAATTTAACTAACGCACTAGCCTCATTTTCCTTTTTAATGATGTTTTTAGTAGCACAATGTTATCACCATACTTTAGTTGCTTTAATTGACATATCCCATCCCTTTTCACTACATTATAAGCAATCAATTAGAAGGCTGGACTGACCAGCCGACAACGGCCCCTTTCTTTCGATAGGGGCCGTTTATTTTATCCTGTTTATACCTGAACTATATCTATGAAGGACCTCATCCATGTCAAGACCAGAAAAGATATTCAAACCCACGACATATAAACTCGAACTTCTACAACAACGCGCACTAGGAAGTATACTAAGTTTTATCTAAAAAACGTAGAAGTGAATTTTTAATTCTCAACTTCCATGGGCTACCCTATCTTTTTTTAATTTGCATCCCGTTGTTAAATTTGACCCAAAATTTTTAAACCATGTTTCGATTTCTCTTCATCAAGAATGCGTAAGCCTTGAAGCGATCTGCTCGCCTTTCCATAAATCTGTTTGGTCCATTCTGAATATTCTTCGTCCATGGGTCTTACGTCTTTTATAATATAGATATTCTTAAAATCATGGCTTTTCCAAAGTTCCATAGACAACTCTTCACTAATAATTTTTCCAACTATCGTCCCATATGCGATAAACTTCTGAGCGGAATAAAACATGACTATATCACCTTTTTGTATACGCTGAAATTTATTGAACGTCATATAGTTATTGCCATCTTGGACACCCCATACCGATACAAATCCACCTTCAATCAACTCCACTTCTTCGCGGACCGGTTCCAACCGCATATCTTTTATACTGACAGGTGGAGATGAAACCTTTTCACTTAAGATACTGCTATAAAAATTTCTAAGATCACTCCCCACAGGTTGCCAGATTATCTGTTCCATTTTTTTCTCAGCTATGACGTTTTCTACAGATGTATCCCCTACCAACCCCATCTCTTCGAGCGTGGGCAGTCTCATCTTCTCTGATAATAAATCAGGATTATCTATCTCAAGAACCTTCTTCAATTCGTCTAATCTTTTATAAGGAATGGTTTTTTTTCCGTCAATCCAGTCTTTTATACTAACTTCACTGACACCCATTTTTTTTGCTATATCTTTATTAGACAGCTTTTTTTGTAACATTAAAATTTTGAAAAACGTCAAACTTTCCATGGCTAAGTTCTCCTTTATCAAATGCAGGTTTTCTTCTTGATTAATGGCTAGTTTCTTTAACTACTCATCTTGATACTTTATCATTTTATAGTTGAGTATAGTTCCACTCGATTTCTTGTCAAATTTTTATAGATAAACAAATAAAGCGGAGAATTACTCCCCGCCTCACCCCAAAAGCCCTTCGAGCTTCGCCCCGTTCAGCTCGCTCAACCGCCTCAGCCCGCGAACGACGCCATCCCCTTTCCCGTATAGGGACTCCGCCATCGTCGAGGCCGGCAGGCCCAGCTCCCTGAAGTCGTCGAGGAAGACGACGAACTTGTACCGTCGGTCCCCGAAGAGCCACAATGAGAGATCCTCGCTCTCCACCACCTGGACGACGCGGCCCATCGAGCGGAGCGTCTTGTCGAAATAAAAGACGAGATGGTCACCCTCCATCATCTTCTCGACCATCCGCTGGTTCCGGTCCGTCGTCAGGTTTCCGAGACCGTACGCCCGCAACCGGTCGGTCGAGAGGCGCCCCAGCTGTGACTCTGTCAGGAAAGGCGCGACCTCCCCCTTATCGATCGGGGCGATGCCCCCCGCGGACACCCCCCGCTCATAGTTCACCCAATCACCCACCGGGGTGATGTAATACGTCGCCCGGGCCACCTGGCCCGACGCTTCCACTGCCGTTCGACTGTTTACCATGTCTTTTCCTCCTTGTTTTATTAGTTAATTTACAAATATATAATAACTTAACCTCCAGACTTTGTACAGCTCTTTTTACGCGCATCTCCCTAAATCCGTTCCAACTGCTCCGTGAAGGGGGCGTGCTCCTTTGCATCAACCCAAAAGCCCTTCGAGCTTCGCCCCGTTCAGCTCGCTCAACCGCCTCAGCCCGCGAACGACGCCATCCCCTTTCCCGTACAGGGACTCCGCCATCGTCGAGGCCGGCAGGCCCAGCTCCCTGAAGTCGTCGAGGAAGACGACGAACTTGTACCGTCGGTCCCCGAAGAGCCACAATGAGAGATCCTCGCTCTCCACCACCTGGACGACGCGGCTCATCGAGCGGAGCGTCTTGTCGAAATAAAAGACGAGATGGTCACCCTCCATCATCTTCTCGACCATCCGCTGGTTCCGGTCCGTCGTCAGGTTTCCGAGACCGTACGCCCGCAACCGGTCGGTCGAGAGGCGCCCCAGCTGTGACTTTGTCAGGAAAGGCGCGACCTCCCCCTTATCGATCGGGGCGATGCCCCCCGCGGACACCCCCCGCTCATAGTTCACCCAATCACCCACCGGGGTGATGTAATACGTCGGCCGGGCCACCTGGCCCGACGCTTCCACTGCCGTTCGACTGTTTACCATGTCTTTTCCTCTTGATTAAATTAGTTTAGATACTAATACATAATAAGTAAACCTTCAAACTTTGTAAAGCCCTTTTTTCACGAACTTCCCCGCATCCTTTCCGGCCGCTACTTAGCACATATCAATTTTGAAGTATCAATTCTCTATCTCTCGTGAGTAGTATTGATCGATTTCTATGGGCCGACTTGAAACGAAGTGACAAGATTTTATGAAAAATGGAGAAGAAATTATGGTATGGTTTTATTGAAGAGCAATCATGCAATACGGGCATGTGGGGACACGAAAAGAGATTAGCGTGGCACGATACCTGGCGATTCGAAGATAGTCGATGTAATGACATTTATAGATGAGATGGTCGGGACGAAAAAGCGCGTCGTGGCCTCACACCGAAAAATGGACTCCATAAAGTATCTCGGAGAATTTTCTGTGAAGAAAGAGAACTTTTCCTACAAAGATTTTTCAAAGGAAAGAAAGCCTTATGAGGAAGCAAATATGAACTCGCTTCGTATACATTTCGACGTCGAAATGTATACGAAATCTACTTACCTTGTAGAACCGCATCAATAATTTAACTGACAAAGTGGTGAAAATAATCAATGGAGACTCAAGAGACGAGGGTGACCTCATTCCGTGTGTCACAAGATGTGAAGAAGCGTATACAAACACTCATGGAACAACGACAGCTATCGACGAATCAATTGTTTGAGGAGCTTCTGCTATCAGCCGACAAAGATACACCTGATCCGGTCACTGCAGAGGAAGACGCCGTACTGGAGGCCGCGCTCTCGCAGGTAAGGGCACTGTTCAATGAACGGGCGACCCGTATCGAGGCACAAACCAAAGAGAATGAGCGAATCAAGTCCAGACATCTAGTGGCCGTTACCGAGCTCGAACAGAGCATCCTGGAAGAGCAGAATCGACTCGAAAAAGAACATGAGGAGAAGGTGTTTGCGCTTGAAGCAGAGAGGAATGATTTCGAAGAGCGACTCGAAATAACGTTACAGGAGAAGGCCGGACTAGCTTCCACTTTGGAGGCAGAGCGCAAGGCATCCAAAGAGGTTGCTAAAGGTCTGAAGCGAGAGGTGTTCGATTTGGAGGGACGATTCAAGAAGCTCGAGGACGAACGGTCCCAGCTGTACCGCCAGAACCAGAGCCTGGTGGACATGGTTGAAGATTTGAAAGGCCGCACTCGACGCTCGGATCACTTAGAGGAAGAGAACCAAAGGCTACACCTCGAAGTTCAAATCCTCCGTCGTGAGAAAGAGGCGTTCGAGATTAGACTCGAAGAGCAAATCGAACTTGCCATCTTGAGAGAACGGAGCAAGACTGAAACTGACAGATGACCAAATAGAGGCGTTGCAGTCATGCAAGCGCCTCTATTTGGTCATCCATGTTGTTGGGTTATATGTTTACATATATTCAAAGCATTTAACTGGTTGCCGTATTTGATAAGTCCTTGATATTACCGTAATGGTCACAGATAAGGGATATGTCGCCTCCTACAGTGCCCCTTACCTCGAAGACGATGGTCACTTCCTTCTCATCCTCGATTTTATCTTTAAGTATCAGGTCAATCTCATTGATCCTGGTACGTTCCGCGACCGAACTCCTAATTCGCTTGAACTGTTTTTCCTCGTATCTCGATTCCCTAAAAAAGCTCAGCCATGAGATATCCTCTAAATTCAAACTTTTTTTCAATATGTCCCATGCTGCGCTTGTTAGAACCCATTGTGCTATATGAATCAAAACATGTTCCATACCGCCACTGGCACCGGCTTCTACCCGCTCTTGTTGTCTGCGAAGTATTGTGTACTCGATTCCCTGATCACTTAATTTTTTTTCCAAGAATTCTGATAGACCAGTACCTCCGTTCATTTGAGCGCTTACAATCATTCCATCTCCCATCGAATCTATATATGTGGTGTTCAACAAGTGTTCATCGACTTCGGTCTTCGGTTCAAGACTCTCCGCAATATACGATTCACAAACTTGTACAATCGATTTAAGTAATCGATTATCTTCCTCATTCAGTTCTGACTTTGTGAACATCAACAAAAAGTCCACTTCTTGACTGTCGGGAGTTCGAACACTCTTCAAACCAATCCAGTCACCTTTTTCTTTCAAAATAAGATCATACAAGTTCTCAATCAACTGATTGGTACCGTCACTCCAGAGCTGATAACTCGTTATCTCATAGTTTATAGGAGGTGAGTCGACAACATTAAAATCAATCATCTCGACCTTCAGCTTTAACGTGAGTTTCTCCATCTTAAATCTCCTTCTTAAATATATAATGCTTCCGCGATTCCACATATCCCTACAATTGTCTTCTAAATCGATTTATAGAACACGACGATATCAGCGTTGTAAGACATCACCTTTTCTACTCAACATCCCTTGCAGAGAATTCCAACCCTCATCTTGAATGCATATCTTGTTTGATGAAAAAGACATATATTCATAACCCTGTTATTTTATCACCCTGTTTTGACAAGATCAACTTTGACTCAAGCTCAACCGATTTTAAATATAAAGACTAATCTCCTCTCATCCAAAAGGATGGAGAGAAGATTAGTCTTCCCTCCATCAGTCTGAATATCTCCTGAGCTCGAATCAGCTCGATGCTTGCTCTAGGGTAGAATAGTGCTTGTTTGTAATATGCTTTTGCACCGCCGCAACGATATCGTTGATTCCTTTCCCGCTCGAATATCCTCCGTAATCCCTGCTGTTCCAGTCGAGGATCAACTCCTTTTCATAGACGTTCAACTTCTCGGCGGTGTCCATATAGTTCTCCAAGAAGGTTTTGAAACTTTGTTTGGATGGAATGCCATCGCTACCTAGCATCGTATAGATTTTATCGAATACTCGCAGCATGATTTGAAAGCCCATAGACTTCACAAGTACATGACTCTTTTCGTCATTCCATGCAGTCGGATAAACCTCACTCCATGCCTTGAAATAATCATTCAGAATCTGCGCCTTTCGAGACGTCGATATCTTAGTCGGCATCGTGTCGAGCACATACCCCTCAATCAGTTTGACGAGTGTGCTATTGGTCACATATGATTTCGGCAAATCCTTAGGTCTCGGCCCGTCGATGTCTTTGACACGTTGATATAAGACGCTCCAATCGCTCTCGTTCAAAAGTGTCACGATACTGTGTGCACCCTCCTCTCTGCTACTGAGGGTTCCGGATAAGGCCTTCATCGCGAGTGAATGGACCGTACTAGGCTTCTCTTGATAGACATTGATGTCTGCGAACACTTTGGCCATATCTTTGGGAGGAAGATCGATATAGGCGGTCACCGGCAGGTCTATACCTAGCTTCGTGGCTTGATAGAGACCTGCCGTCCGATGGTGTCCGTCAAGCATGATTCCAGGAAATATCCGCTCGTCCAACAAATATCCTTCCGAATCCACTTGTGCTCCTGCGACCACTTTCTCGTAAGCCTCCAGGTCGATGATGAAGTATCGGATTCTTCCATTCTCCTGGTCCATCACTATCGAGACATATTCGTGACCCGAGACCAAGTTTAAGACGACCGCATTGGGAGAAGAGAATCTCTCTTCGTCGTCCCGTGCGATTTTCTCAATATTATTCACTTTCGCGTCCTTCAATGCCCGTTGGATGCCATCCGGATTGTCATAATTCCTCGGTATACGACGTAACAATGCATATGTCGCATCGACAGTGAGCTGACTTGTGGACATGTCATACCCGTTTCCCTGTTCCAACTTGACCAACATCATCTTGAACTTGTCACCATGACGCGTTCTGATGTTTTCAATCAGTGTGAGCAGGTCAGCACGTGTTAATGAATATGATTTGGACACATTTCTTCCTCCGTTCTCATATAAGTGGCTTACGAGCATCATAACGGTTCGACTTTTCCAAATTGCATCGGGTGCAAAGGACCTGAAGGTTCTCAGGTTCATCTCTCCCCCCTCTCGATAACGGGATGATATGGTCCACATGGAATTTCCCTTCCGTCAGACCACAGTGTGCACAGGCGACCACATATCTATGTGCCTCTATGAAGCGTCGGACGAGTGCCTTATCACGTGACGTCTGCTTCTTTCCGTTATAGATGTCCCATAACGTTCGAATTGTCCGTTTTGATGGGGTGACAGTGAACTTTGATGACATATAACGTTCGAACTCTTGACGCCCTTCCGGAGAATTTCGCCATCTTCTCATCTGCTCTTCTGTCGGACGAATGGATTCGACTACATATTCTTGAATCAAAGGGAACATCTTCGCAAACAACTCTTCCTGATCGATGTCGAATCGAGCCAAAAAAGATGGGAGCTGATTCATTCCACTACCTCCTTAAAGAAAAAGTGGCGTTATAAAAATTGAGATTATGGATATGAGGTAAGATTTATGAGGTGATTTATTTGAGGTATTCCACCTCAACAAAAAAACAAACATTTAAAATATTTATAAATTAATTATTTTATATTATAAATTAATTATTTTATAT
>NZ_SJUT01000007.1:0-116581 GCF_004336795.1 Exiguobacterium sp. SH4S7 | reverse complement strand
ACAATCCCTTGTCTGGTGGCGATAGCGAAGCGGCCACACCCGTTCCCATGCCGAACACGGAAGTTAAGCGCTTCAGCGCCGAAAGTAGTTGGGGGTCTCCCCCTGTGAGGATAGGACGTTGCCAGGCCATATGAAGGACGACCAAGCACACGCTTGGTCGTTCTTTTGTTTGATGTATAACAAAACGAACTATTTTTAGAAAAAGCGTTGACTTTTTAATTGAACAGCGGTATCATAATACTTGTCTGGTGGCGATAGCGAAGCGGTCACACCCGTTCCCATGCCGAACACGGAAGTTAAGCGCTTCAGCGCCGAAAGTAGTTGGGGGTCTCCCCCTGTGAGGATAGGACGTTGCCGGGCAATATGAAGGACGATCAAGCACATGCTTGGTCGTCCTTTTTTGTCGTTCATTTGAAACTTTTTGTCGTATTTTATCGTACAACGAGACAAGGGTTACAGAAGAAAGGGAGTATACCGCAATGAATGAATTATATGAACACCAGTTGACACTTCAACAAAGCCTTGCTGAACGAGACCGATTGGCTCGTAAACTGAAGACTCTCGACAAACAAATTACTGAACATGAGACTGTTCGAAAACAGTTGCTTAATACGTTCACGAAAGAACAGCGTGATGTCTATGACTTAGAGACATTTTCGCTCGTCAATGCATGGCGTAAGCTGCGTGGAACGTTTAGCGAGCAGCGCACGATTGAATTAGAAGAAGCGGCCCGGGCAGAATTCAAGCTGCGAGAACACGAGGCGATGATTGATGAGTTAGTGCTTGAGCGTCGAGATTTGTATGAAACCTTTGAGGCATATAACGGGATTGATGCGAAATGGGCAGCGTTTATGAAAGAGAAAGAAGGTCACCTGAAGCAGGATCCTAAGGTGAGAGAAGAGTTGTACCGTCTCACGAATCAACAGGCGGAAACGAAAGAAGTGGTCGTCGAGTATAAAGAAGCGATCGCAGCAGGTAACGCAGCACGAGCTGCCATCTCAAAGACGCTCAAACACCTCGACAGTGCGAAGAGTTGGTCGACATATGACACGTTCTTCGGAGGTGGATTGATTGCGACAGCGATGAAACATGACGCGATCGATGCTTCTGAACGGAAGATGCATGAACTCCAATCCGCACTTGAGCGTTTCTCGCGTGAATTGGCTGATGTGAAAGGGATTGTCAGTGGCTTACACATCGAGCGTGGTTCGCTCGTCCAGTTCGCGGATTACTTCCTCGATGATATTTTTTCCGAATGGACGATGCATGGACGAATCAATGATTCGCTCGACAAAGTGAACGGGCTCGATCGCGAGATTGCCAAACTCATTGAAAAAATGACGCGAGATGTCGAGCGGCTGGAACGACAACTCGAAGATACGGAAGAAAAATGGAAACAGCTCATCGTCACACGATGAGCTGTTTGATCATTCCGGCCGCTTCAGCCAGTGTCGTAACCCTTTGCCGGCATGTGGTCCGTCTGCGTAGCGCGGGATGATGTGCAAGTGGGCATGGGGAACTGTCTGATTGGACGCTGTACCGACGTTCCAGCCGAGCGTATAGCCGTCAGGACCGTACGTCTCCTCTAGGAAAGACTTGGCGTCATGAAGCAAGGTGTATGTATCGCTCCATTCCGTCGGTGTTAACTCAAACGTTGTCGCCCGGTGCTGTTTCGGGACGATGACACCGGAACCGACGAGGACGTCTTGTTCGCGGTCATGCATCAGAAAGTAGCACGTGTCGTTCTCAGCGATGATGCGTTGGGACGGATCGAGATGTGGATGACAAAATGGACAGTTCGACATTGGATTGGTACACTTCCTTTCTGTGTATAGTGTATCAAAGGGGGATTTACTATGGAGCGATTCATTAATCAAATCATCGATCAAATTGATCTGAACGAACGGACGCTCATCGGGATTTCGGGTCACGGGGGTGCCGGGAAGACGACGTTCGCCAAACAGTTACAAACACGTCTCGGGGAGGTCAACTACATTAACACCGACCCGTATATCACGGACTCGACGCTTCGGAAGAGTGCGATGATCGACTATACGGTCGATGGGAAGGTGCATCACTATAAGATGACGGCCTGTCATCCGGCGGCGCATCACTTGTTGTCGCTCGAGCGGGACGTCCGGATGGTACGGGAAGGGGTCGGGTTTTATACGATGGATGTCCCGTATCTCGAACGGACGTGGATCGATCCCGAGAAGCAGGTCACCATCGTCGAGGGGATGAGCGTCGCCTTTCTCGATCCAAGGTATATGGATTTATCGGTCTATCTATATACAGATGGGGATACGGAGTTCGCCCGACGCGCTGCTCGTGACATAACGGAGCGAGGGATGGAGATGGAATACTTGAAAGCATCTCATGAAGAACGGCGTCTGCAATACGAGTTGTTCATGCATCCGTATCGCGACAACTTTCAAACGATCGTCTCGATTCAGGGTGACAGGTTGACGATTGAGAAAAGTCCATACAAAAACCGCTCATGAAGAGCGGTGGCTGCGTAGCGTATCTTGGATCCCGAGTCCGAGTCGGTCTTGTTCGTGCTCGAGTTGTTCCCAGGTGAGGGATCGGTGCCGGAGTTCGACGTCGGTCGCCATCGAGTCGAGCGTGCGCTGTCGTTCGATATTGTCGAGCCAGTAATAGACGTCGACCCCATTTTCATCCATGCGCCAGAATGATTTCACGACCTCGAACTCATCGGCCCAGTCGCCGACGGGCTTGAACCCATACTTCTCGACGAACGGATAAGGTCGTTCTTCACCGAGCGGGTCGATGACGTTGCGGACGAACATTAGCTCGAGTCCGGCATGCTCGGTCGCCTCGAGCAATCGTTTCAACTCAGGGAGTGGTTCGATCTCGATGTTTTCGACGACATCGAACCATACGCGTTTACCATCGGTGTCCCAAACAGTCGCTTCGACACTATAAGGGGCGCCCGATGTCGATGGGGCATACATCGTCAAGTCGAACGTGAACGGGATGTGTTCTTCTGCCCCGGGCTCAAGCACGGCCGTGAGGCGAATCGGGACTTCCTGAATGTCGGCCTCGCGGTTGAATTCGTTACCTTCAAGCGTGATGTCTTTGAACGTCGTCAGGAAGTTGAGCGTCAGTTCATGCAGACGGATCACTTTTGACGTCGGGTTCAAGACGCGAAGCGTCCCGTGAACGGTTTGCTTCGGCACGAACGGGATCGTATGGAAATAAACGGACGCATCTAACTCGGAAAAGAACCATTTTTTAAAGCGGTTGCCCCATTTCGACATGTCGGTCGCGCTCCTTTTCTGTTAATAAAGTTACACTCCTTTAAGTGTTCCCGATTCTAATTTCCAAAAAACATTAAGAAAAAGGTTGCATTTTATAACCGTCTCGCTTATTATAGAGGATGTCGAAACAATTCAAATCGTCGCGGGGTGGAGCAGTCTGGTAGCTCGTTGGGCTCATAACCCAAAGGTCGTTGGTTCAAATCCAGCCCCCGCAACCAATTTTTATTTAATTTCATATGTCGTCGCGGGGTGGAGCAGTCTGGTAGCTCGTTGGGCTCATAACCCAAAGGTCGTTGGTTCAAATCCAGCCCCCGCAACCAATTTTTAAATGAGATAGCGAAACGATGACGTTTCGTGTTTTTTTTTGCCTAAAATTGAGTGTACAATGAGTACGTATCGCTAGAATCGACTAAAGGAGAAACATCATGTATACATTGATTACCCATTCCGCGCCAGAGACGCAGGCCGTAGCGGAAAAGCTCGCCGCGCTCGTCAAAGCGGGAACGGTCATAACGCTTAACGGGGACCTCGGTGCCGGCAAGACGACGTTCACCCAAGGGTTCGCCAAAGGACTCGGCGTGACGCGTAATGTCAACAGCCCGACGTTCACCATCATGAAACAATACCAAGGGCGCTTGCCGCTCTACCATATGGACGTCTATCGTCTCGAGGACACCGGGGACGATATCGGTCTCGAAGAATACATCAATGGTGACGGCGTCGCCATCGTCGAATGGTCGAACTTGATCGAGTCGTCGCTACCGACCGAGCGCCTCGCGATCACGATCGAACGGACAGGCGACGAGGAACGTTCAATCACGTTCATACCGACTGGTGAAGCGTATGACACGCTCGTCAAGGAGGTGCTCGCATGAAGCAACTGATGATCGACACGGCGACGACACGTCTGTCCGTCGCCCTCAGTGAGAACGGAAGCATCCAGGCAGAAGCGACGGTCATGGTCTCGAAAAACCACGCCGTCACGCTCATGCCGATGATCGAACAGCTCATGGCGGCCGTCAAATGGACACCGACCGAGCTCGAACGCATCATCGTCACGACGGGACCTGGGTCTTACACCGGCATCCGCATCGGCGTGACGACGGCAAAGACACTCGCTTATACATTGAAACTCCCGCTCGTCGGCGTATCGGCGCTCCGCCTCATGGCGGCGGCCCCGAACACCGAACTTCCGGTCGTGTCACTCATTGACGCACGGCGCGGCAACGCCTATATCGGGCACTATCAACAAAACGCACAAGTCACGCCGGACAGTCACGCCTCGGTCGCTGATTGGCTACAAGCGAACATGACGGGACCGTTCGTCGTCGTTGGTGACGTCGAGCCGTTCCGTGACGTGCTTGCGGCATATGACTATACAGAAGCGCCGGCCGCCCACAGTTATGGCCGGGCCGGTGATCTCGTCGCTTTAGGTGAAGAGACGGCGGACGTGCACGCGTTCGAACCGGAATACCTTCGTCTCGCTGAGGCCGAGGCAAAATGGCTCGAGGGACAAAACAATGGCTGATATCAAAATCCGTCGGATGAACTGGCTCGATGTCGAAGAAGTCACGAAAGTTGAAGAGGCGTCATTCGCCATCCCGTGGACGAAAGAAGCGTTCATGAACGAGATGCTCAAGAACGAGCAGGCGATTTATTTCGTCGCAGTCCATGAACGCCGCGTCATCGGGTTCGTTGGCGTCTGGCAAATCGTCGACGAAGGGCATATCACGAACATCGCTGTCTTACCGGAATACCGGGGTCAAGGTGTCGGCAATATGCTCCTCACGCAGCTCGTCGAGTTCGCCCGTTCGAAGTCACTCGAAGCGCTCACGCTCGAGGTGCGCGTGTCAAACATCGGCGCCCAAAAATTATATGAACAGTTCGGCTTCGAGAACGCTGGTCGCCGGAAACGATACTATCAAGACAATAATGAAGACGCCTATATTTACTGGGCGAAGTTAGGAAGTGAATCACTATGAACACATCGCTCATTCTCGCGATCGAGTCGAGCTGTGATGAGACGTCGGTCGCCCTCATTCGTGACGGCAAGACGCTCTTATCGAACGTCGTCTCGTCGCAGATTGAAAGTCATAAACGGTTCGGCGGCGTCGTACCTGAGGTCGCCTCGCGTCACCACGTCGAGCGGATCACGTACGTCATCGATGACGCACTTAGCGAAGCCGGTGTGACGATGGATGACGTCGACGCGGTCGCGGTCACGCAAGGACCAGGACTCGTCGGTGCCCTTCTCGTCGGGATCAGTGCGGCCAAAGCGCTCGCGTTCGCCCACAGTAAACCGCTCATCGGTGTCCATCACATCGCCGGACACATCTATGCGAATGAACTCGTCGAAGAGATGCAGTTCCCGCTCGTCTGTCTCGTCGTCTCAGGTGGCCACACCGAGCTCGTCTACATGCCAGAGCACGGTGTGTTCGAAGTCATCGGTGAGACACGTGACGATGCGGCTGGTGAGGCGTACGACAAAGTCGCCCGCACGCTCAGTCTCCCATATCCAGGTGGCCCGGCCATCGACCAGTTGGCAGCTAGCGGGGAAGACACGTATAAGTTCCCACGCGTCCGGCTCGAGGCCGGCAGTTTTGACTTCAGCTTCAGCGGACTCAAGTCGTCCGTCATCAACGCCGTCCATAACGCCGAACAACGCGGTGAGACGGTCGTACCAGAAAACTTGGCGGCGAGCTTCCAAGCGAGCGTCGTCGAGGTGCTAGTGGAGAAAGCGATCCGGGCCGTGAAAGAAAAAGGCGCGAAGCAACTGCTCGTTGCCGGTGGGGTCGCGGCGAACCGTGGGCTCCGGGCCGCCCTCAAGGAAGCGACGGAACGGGAAGGCATCCGTCTCGTCATCCCGCCGCTCAATCTGTGCGGGGACAACGCCGGCATGATCGGTGTGGCGGCGCATCACGCGTATGTGCGCGGCAAGCGCGATACACTGGCGATGAATGCGGTTCCTGGGTTATCCTTAGAAGAGAGCATGACAGTCTAGGGGGAACAGAGAGATGACGAAACGTATCATCATTGGAGGGCTCATCGTATTGCTCGTCGTTGCGACGTTTTTGCAAGTACGTGAGATCATCCGCGCTTATAATATCGCTTATGTAGAAGAAATCGTCCCAGAAGAGACGCGGGTCCGTTCGCTGACGGGCGCTGATACGCTCGAAGGCATCACCCGTGTGACCGGTGAGAACACACTCATCGAGACACTGTATGGTTATAAGAATCTAGAAGACCAAGACATCAAGAGCGTCATCGTCGTCGACCGTAACCTCGGCGTGCAGCCGAAAGCGAGCGACGCCTATTACGAGCTCTTCCCGGGCCGTGAGGCGACAGAGGAAGAAGCGGCCAAGTTCGATGCGCTCGTCAAAGAGTTCGACGAACAACAACTGTTCGCGCAAGTCATCTCGGCCCATGAGGCCCGTTATGTGACGAACCGCGAAGAGACGCTGACGTTTTATAAAGTGTTCGTCCGCGACGTCGATACGAACGAGTACGTGTTCTTTATCACGGAAGACGGCATCAAGCTCGACTTCCACACGCGCGGGTTCCAACCGTTGCGCTACTTCTAAAAAAGGCTCACAGAAACGGATATTGTCCGTCTCTGTGAGCCTTTTTCATTTGTCTTCGATGAAGAACGTGACGACGAGAAAAGAACTGCAACTACGGTAGACTTTATAGAAAATGCGCCAAGTGAGTATCGATAGTCAGCCGGCCAATAATATGTGCGCATGGATGGGACGCAATTCATAATCCATCAAGCGGATATTTTTAGTCTACTCCATTGATTTCACCTACTTTCTGTTGTTCGTTTACATAGTCTATCTGACAGTCGGATGAACCGGGCTCGTCACTTTATGGTGATCTTTTTAATAGTGGACTCTGGATGAAATTATAATCACAAAAATGGGAAATGGTTACTTTGAGGGCCATAAGCCTAGTATATTTTTCATGACCTAAGAAAATTGTTGTACTATTGTCCTTTTTGTTTTGATAAAAAAGACATCTAGAAAATTGATTAGCAATCTTGAATACTATTAGAGTGGTGGGAAAGACATGGGCAGAATAGAGAAAACAGATGATTGAACTGCCGATATTTGTCTTTTCCCAAAATATAAAGCTTATATAGTAGGGGACACAACGTTGAGTAAAGGTTTTATAATGAAAGCATGTATGAGTAGTTTGGCTTTATTTACAATACTGGGGACAGCACATCCAGCTTACGCATCTACAAGGGGGAGCGAATCGAAATTGCGTCCAGACGCAGAAGTAGATTCGATTGAAGACGATCGTTTAGTAAACGATACGGATCAGCTTAATGAAATTGAAGTATTTTTCACTAATCCATCAGTTACGATGACGAAAGAAAGTGATGAGTTTAGTATTATACATGAAGACTCAAATTTAGAATTCGATAAAACAGAAGAAGGGAAAGTGATTTTCAGAAACAAAGAAGAACAGTATTCTATTGAAAATGTGGCTTTAGTAGGAGGTGTCCAAATCCTCTACAACATTGAATCAACTGAGTCGCCAAAAGAATATGTCTTAGATTTAGACATTACTGAAGGTAGTCGAATTATTCACGAAGATGGAGAGTACAAAATTGTGAATGAAAAAGGTGAGGTAGAGGTCTTCATTGGCTCCCCTTGGGCGAAAGACAGTAATGGAAACGAAGTCGAAACATATTATGAGATTAAAGACCAACAGTTGATCCAACATATTGATTATGAAGGAACGGATTATCCTTTAGTCGCTGATCCATTGTTCTGCTCGGATACAATCGATAATACAGCGTCGAAGTATACGGACTCTAATACTTTTTCTGTATATCCACGGACATGTGCACGAACGTATATTACAGCTAGCTATACTTTGGGTGGCGCATTATTAGGCGTTTTTGGGTCAACTGCCATCGGAAAACAGATGTGGTCTGAAGTTGTAGCAGACGCTTCGTATCAAGCGACAAGTACGGCAAACCGCCCGAAGCTCAAAGATCAATTTATCTGTCATGCAGTTAACCCGACTACGATTTGGAAATCATCTTGGAATCTAGATACGAATCGACCGGATGTTTCATTGTTGGATACGTATAAAGCACTTTGTAATCCAGACTATTAAAGGCGAGGTAAACTATGAACATTCAATACTTTGAACCAGATTCGTTATTTTTCATTGTAATCGCGTTGCTAATCCTCTATCCAATCCTTCTTTTAGTAGGGGTGACTACGAGTAAAACAAATCTTATTGGAAAGATTATTTACGGTATTTCAGCATTCTTTTATGCTTACGTGATTTGGTATAGCTACAGCCTAGGCATTTACTTAGACGAGATGTCTGATCCGGCACAAGATGAAGTCATCTTTGGTAGTATAGGATATTTCCATTTAATTTTGTTGGCATTCCCCTACATCTTTTTAACGATGGGTTTTACGTTCAAACAGCATACTCGATCATAATAAAAGAGCGCCTTCCGCTATACGCGGATTGGCGCTCTTTCGTCAGTTTTTCGGTTGTCGATAATTATTTCGATACCACATATTCACCCGGCTCACGACGTAGACGATAAACGCGAGCACCCACATGAACAGCGTCTCTCGATAAAAGTGGCCCCAGACCGAGCCAGGCGCATAAAAGCTATGCACCGTGACATCGATCGGCCAAATGACAAGCCGGATGAACAACGTGCTCATAAGCAAGCCGCTGAAGAGGCTGATGATGATACCGGACCATGTTTGGATGATAAACCCGACGACAATCGGCAGGAAGTAAAATAAAATGATCGGGACGTTCGTCGCCTCGCCGCGGATGAGTTCCGAGATATACTCGGTCCCACTCGGCACGATGTAGACGAACCCGGTCAGGAACGCATGCATCCAATCGATCCGCATGGCACGGGAACGCATCATGAATGGAGTTCCTCCCATTCTGTGAACAGTTCCGTGATCGACTCTTTCGTCGCGTCGGACTCGGTCGACAGCTCTTGGGCGCGGGCGAAGTCGTTGAACACGTCCGGTTCGCATAACAGCTGCTCGATTTCTTCAAGCCGAGCTTCGTGGCGCTCGATTGTCAGCTCGATCTCTTCGACCCGCTGTTTCAACCGGCGTTCTTCGCGCTGCTGTTCCTTGTCGGCGCGCTGCTTCTTGACGACGACTTGTTTCGTCTCCTCGCGGGCGAGCCGGGCAAGGTCCTCGAGCTCTTCTTTCTTCTCGACGTAATACGAGTAGTCGCCGAGGTACTCATCGATGCCGTTCGGCGTGATCTCTAAGACACGCGTCGCGAGCCGGTCGATGAAGTAACGGTCGTGGGAGACGAACAAGATCGTCCCGGGATAGTCGACGAGCGCGTTCTCGAGGATCATCTTCGAGTCGAGGTCCAAGTGGTTCGTCGGCTCATCCAAGACGAGCAAGTTCGGTTGCTCGAGCTTGAGCTTGGCGAGCGTCAGCCGGGCCCGTTCGCCGCCGGATAGTTCTTGGACGCGTTTCATGACGTCGTCCCCGCTGAACAAGAACTGGCCGAGCAGACTGCGGACTTCTTGCTCGCGCATGAGCGGCCAGTCGTTCCAAATCTCGTCGATGACGCGGTTCGCGTCCGACAAGTTCTGTTGTTCCTGGTCGTAGTAGCCGATTTCGACGCCGGTACCGTAGCGGATGTCACCGGTGAGCGGTGGTTGTTGTTTCGTCAACACTTTGAGGAGCGTCGATTTGCCGACTCCGTTCGGGCCGACGAGGGCGACCGACTCGCCGCGTTGCAGTTGGAAACGCAAGTGTTGTGCGATCGGTTCTTCGTAGCCGATGGCGAGGTCGCTGCCGCTCAACACATCGTTCCCGCTTTGGCGTTTGATCGAGAACGACAACACCGCGCTTCGTTCGTCACCGTCCGGCACGTCCATGCGGTCGATCTTCTCGAGCCGCTTGCGGACGCTTTGGGCGCGTTTCGTCGTCGTCGCCCGGGCGATGTTCCGTTGGATGAAGTCTTGCATCTTGGCGATCTCTTCTTGTTGCGACTCGAACTGTTTCTTCTCTTGCTCGTAAAGCGCGGCCTTCTGCTCGAGGAATTTCGTATAGTTCCCGACGAAGCGGCGGCTGCGGTTGCGTGACAGCTCGTAGACGACCGAGACGACGCGGTCGAGGAAGTAACGGTCATGGGAGACGATGAGGACGGCACCTTTATAGCCGCTCAAATATTTCTCGAGCCAGCTGAGCGTCTCGATGTCCAAATGGTTCGTCGGCTCATCCAAGATGAGCAGGTCCGGGCTTTGCAGGAGCATCTTCGCTAAGGCAAGACGTGTCCGCTGTCCCCCTGAGAGCGTATCGATCCGACGTTCGAAGTCGTCCGGGTAAAACCGCATCCCGTGCAAGATCGAGCGGATTGTCGCTTCATACTGATAGCCGCCGCGGTCTTTGAACGTGTGTTGCTCCTCGTCATACGCCGCAAGCAGACGCTCGTAGGCGGCCGGGTCGTTCAAGATCCGCTCCGAGCCCATGTCTTGCTCCATCTGGCGGAGCGTCTTCTCTTGTTCGATCAAGTCGGTGAAGACGGTGAGCATCTCGTTCCACATCGTCTCGTTCGATTCTAATCCTGAGTCTTGGGCGAGATAGCCGATCGTCACGTCTTTTGGCTTCATGATGTCGCCCGAGTCATAGTTGTACTCGCCGGCGATGACTTTTAACAGCGTCGACTTGCCGGCGCCGTTGCGGCCGACGAGGGCGACGCGTTCGCCTTCTTGGATTTCTAGTTTGACATTCTCTAAAATCGGCTCGACGCCGAACGATTTGGATAAGTTGTTGACTTGCAGTAGGATCAAGTGAAAAAACCCCTTTCTCTCTGTTTAGTATACTTTATTTCTTCCCCTTTTCAGGTATATTCATTGAGTGCTTATGTGAATTCGTTTACAATCAAGGTGTATGAAATCAGATTCGTTTGAAACGCGTCGTAAAAAGGAGGCTCTTTCCGTTGAGTCAAAACGAACCAAAGATTCCGCAAGCGACAGCCAAACGGTTGCCACTATACTATCGGTTTATCCAAAGCCTACATTCGTCAGGGAAACAGCGTGTCTCTTCTGCTGAACTGAGCGAGGCGGTCAAGGTCGATTCGGCAACGATTCGCCGTGACTTCTCATACTTCGGTGCGCTCGGTAAAAAGGGATATGGCTATAACGTACAGTATCTGTTAGAATTTTTCCGTAAGACGCTGAATCAAGACGAGATCACGAACGTCGCCTTGGTCGGGGTCGGTCATCTCGGGACAGCGTTCGTCAACTATAACTTCCTTAAAAACAATAACACACATATCGTCGTCGGGTTCGACGCAGACGAGACAAAAGTCGGCACGACGATGTCAGGTGTCCCGATTCATCACGTCGATGAGATGGAACAGATTATGAAGCAAAACAAAATCGATGTCGCCATCCTCACGGTCCCGTCTGCCTACGCGCAACCGGTCGCCGATGATTTGGTCCGCTATGGCGTTCGAGGGATCTTGAACTTCACGCCGGCGCGATTGACTGTACCGGACACGGTCCGCGTCCATCATATCGACTTGTCGATCGAACTCCAGTCGCTCATTTACTTTATGCAACACTATCCATCCGCTGAGGGGGTCCATCAATAATGGAATTTCTACAATCATCACTCGTCGTCGGTATCCCAGGTGGCGTCAGTATTTTCGTCATCGCCATCATCGCGCTCATCCTCTTCGGGCCGAAGAAATTGCCAGAGTTCGGCCGGGCAGCGGGGCAGACGCTCCGTGAGTTCAAAAATGCCACGAACGGTATGATGAAAGAGCACGATGAGACCGACAAGAAAGAAATTGAGAAGAAAGAGCAGTAAGCCATGAGCCATCAACCTGATCAAGAACGGGCACTGTCCGATCACTTGACAGAGCTGCGGAGACGACTGATGCTGTCGGCATTTGTCGTCTTTGCCTTCTTTCTGATCGCTTTGCCGAGTGTCAAATACGTGCTCGCCTATCTGCAGGCGGACCTCGTCGAACGAGGGCTCGAGCTGAACGCCTTTGGGGTCGCGGACCCGCTCATGATTTACTTGAACTTGGCGCTCGTCATCGGGCTCGTCGCATCGGGTCCATTTCTACTGTATCAACTGTGGGCGTTCGTCGCACCTGGTCTGCATCCGAATGAACGAAAATGGACGCTCGCCTATATCCCGGTCATCTTTATCTTGTTCCTCATCGGTCTCGCATTCGCCTACTATTGGTTGTTCCCGCTCGTCCTCGATATCTCGACGGACCTCGGGCAAGACCTCGGTCTGACGCAAATCATCGGGGCGACGAACTATTTCACGTTCCTGTTGCAACTGACGATCCCGTTTGGACTGTTGTTCCAACTTCCGGTCGTGACGATGTTCTTGACGCGCATCGGTGTCGTGACGCCGTACTTCCTCTCAAAAATTCGGAAGTACGCCTACTTCGCCTTGTTCGTCATCGCGGCATTCATCACGCCGCCGGATTTGACGTCGCACCTCATGGTGTCGCTGCCGCTCTTCTTCTTATATGAGATCAGCTTATCGATCTCGCGTGTGACGTACCGCGGTGTGCTCCGACGTGAGAAAGAGGCGATGGTGAAAGAACAGATGGATTTGATGAAGCAAATGAATGAGAAGTGAACACTACGTCATGTGACGTGGTGTTTTTTTTAATTTTAGGGCTATTAAATTTTGAAAAAACAACTTAAAATTAGGAAGGTTGAATTAAAAATGGATTATTTTTGAAAGTTATGTATTCATAAACAGAAATGAGGAGAACGATGAACAAATGGTTATGGAGCATACTCGTTGTGCTCGTCATGGTGGCAGCGCCCGGATTAGACGTTCGGGCAGAGGGTTATGCCAAGCCTGAAGTCATTCCGGCAGGAGAAGTGGTAGGAAATAGTGAATATGTGTGGCGCTCAGGAGATCCTGAGACGCTCGTCCATGTGAAGACCGGTGAAGTCTATACATTACCGATTCGAGTGTCCGTCTTGCACAACATTCACGCAGTCGGGGACGGTCGATTTATTTTGGAAGGGTGGCAACAATG
This sequence comes from Exiguobacterium sp. SH4S7, assembly GCF_004336795.1. Lineage (NCBI taxonomy): Bacteria > Bacillati > Bacillota > Bacilli > Caryophanales > Exiguobacterium > Exiguobacterium sp. SH4S7. Next base: position 103,262 of record NZ_SJUT01000007.1, on the reverse strand, counting down.
GATGGTATGGGATATCCATACCGATTCAGGTTCAAGCTTTCCGATTGAGCCGGGAAGCGGTCTGGATGCAGTCGTTGCGATCAATCAGTCGGCGGAAACAGTTTTATGGACCGACGACAAAAAATATGTCACCACGTCGATGGCAGGGGACATCCTCGGGTCGATCACTAAAGAGAGTATGTATGAAGCATACGGACTGCTCGACGACGGAAATGTCCTCGCATTCGTGGATGGCCAAATCACGAAACGGACAGTGACGGGTGAAGTGCTCGAGACGCTTGGTTCATATACGGGCCAGGTGAGGGGAGCGTCGTTGATCAAGGGAGCGAACCAGTGGGTCGTCACAAAATCCGGTGACTGGGAACATCTCAATATATTCGATATAGCGACGAAACGATGGATTGAGAAAGATGCGCCAGACGTAAGGAATCTAAGTTGGAAAGACGGCGTCTACTACTTCACGATTCGAAAGATGTACACGACGTTTTATGTCAGTTATAACGTGGCGACGAATGAGTGGCGAGAAGCGCCGATCGATGACGCGGACGTCCGACAGCACGGACCGTGGTATGTCTTTTCTGAAAACCGCACGGTAGGTTATACGCCGGAGTCGTTATGGAAAGCACCATGGAAACTGCTTGTCAACGTGCCGAAAACGACGGCACGTTATGAAGTAGGTCGTCCCTATGAAGTGAACGGAACCGTGACACTTGTCGATGGGACGGTTTTACCTGTCTCGGGTACCGAGTTGAAGGCCCGTTTAGCTTACCAAGACGATCCATTCGTCTGGGAGCAAGACAAACTGACGCTGCAGACGAATGGTTCTTATGACATGATTTTCGAGTGGAATGATTTGGACCGACGCTTAGATTTATGGGCGTCGAATTACGTACCCCTCACACTCGATCCACCGTCGGGCGTATTAGGTCCGATCAGTGGGAAGACGGCGCCGAACACGCCGGTGTTTGTCAGCGTGACGAAAAACTTGTATCTATCGAATTCATCGGATTCATTGTTGAACTATCAATCGACGACGGTCCAATCGGATGAATCAGGGCGCTATACGTGGCAACCTGCGCGTTGGTTCACACCGGGATCTCGCGTGACTGTGAAAATCGGTAGTAAGTCGGGCGTGTACGCCGAACCAATCGAACTTCAGACGGTCAAGGAGAGTGAGGACACGTCACCGAACGGCATCTCGGTTCTGACGAAAACGGTCACTTCAGGTGTCACGTTGAAAACGACGCCGAACGCCTCGGTGGATGTGTTGATTCGCAGTGGGAAATACTACGAAGTTTTGAATGAGCAGGCAGATGAGGACGGGCTCGTTTCGATTAAAGAGTTCAATACGATGCCTGTAGACACCGGAACAAAAGTCTACTACAAATTAAAAGAGGCACCCGCTTCAGCGTTCCGGCTCACAACCGTTGAGACAAGAGTGGAACCGCCTGTGTTTTCGTGGACTCGGACACCGTTGATGTATGACAAATCCATCAATGTCACATCGAGTACCGATCAGGCCTATCGCATTTATCGAAATGGTACGCATGTGGCGACAACACGCGCGATGCCGTACACGTTCGACACCCCACTGAAAGAAGGGGAGGTCATTCTCGTCACACGCTCGAGCGGCGATGCGACGTACCAACTCACGAAAAAGGTCCAAGCGTTCACACCGACGCTCAGTGTGACGGACACGCTGATGACGAAGACAGAGGCGACGCTCACGATCAAGAAGACGAGTACGGCGACTGTTCGATTTTACGTGAATGATAAGCTCGTCACGGCGAAACGTCTGTCGACGACGCGATACACGGTCCCGGCCAAACCGGGAGATGTGATTCGTGTCCGAGCGGCGGTCGGATCGAAGTCGCGTGACGTCTCGGTCAATTTGCCGAAGACATCGCTGTCGACGCTCTCAATCAACGATGAGAAGTCGCTTTGGGTCGGATACGTGATTCCGAACAGTACCGTCACGTTGAAGAACGGTTCGAAAGTACTTGCTACGGCGAAGGCAAGCAGTACCGGGCGAGTGACGCTCCGCTTCACCCGTCAGCCGATTAACGGGACGCTGTCCTTGACGAGTCAAGGAGGACTGTTCCGCCATGTGCAGACGTCGAAAGTGACTGTTGGTCCGACGCCTACACTCATGACAACGATTCCGTCGAGTGCGTCGAAGACACTCAAGGCGACTTCGAACGTCGCATACGGCACGTTGACGCTCACACGTGGCTCGACCGTCCTCACCAAGAAGACGGTGACGGCTACGTCGACGACGCTCAGTTTCGCCTCACAAAAGAAAGGGACGAAATTGACGCTCCGTCTCGTGACGCCGCAAGGTCGGAGTGTGACGAAAACAATTTATGTACGGTAATAGAGGAGCCATTCGCTGAAGCGGATGGCTTTTTTCTGAGATGGGGAATGTGACAAGAAAGTGATACGATGAAACCAATCAAACACACGTCAGGGGGAGAAGCGATGGCTTGGGAATATTACGGGGACGCGCTCATCGTCACAGGGATGTTGACGACGGTGCTCTTACTCGTCGTGCTATCTTTTTTGAAGTTACTATACAGGCGGAGACTCGTCTTTCCGTTGACGCTCGTGGTGATGGGCTATGTCCTGTTCATGGTCGGGCTCGTCTTCGTCCGGGGCTGGGACGGGATGGGCTGGAGTTTGATCGGTTTCAGTTTGTACGTGATCGGGCTCGTCACCTATATCGGTGTCGTCATCTATCACTGGGTGAAAGCGAGACGCACGTCCAATTCATGATCAAAACCGTTCCGGTCGCGGAGCGGTTTTTTTGTCGTCATAACCGTCGTTCAAACTTTAGACATAATTACGTGAAAAACTGAGCAAAGGGATTGTCAAACCTTCTTGTGAAATAGTACACTAAGTTCAGAAAGCGAATGTGATATTTGTCACAAACACTAACTTGCCTACAACTCAAAGGAGAAACTACCATATGAAAATCGCAGTCATCGGATGTACACACGCAGGAACAGCAGCAGTCAAAGGCTTACTCGCCAAGCACGACAATCTCGACATCACCGTGTATGAGCGGAACGACAACGTCAGTTTCCTCTCGTGTGGGATTGCCCTCCACGTCGGCGGTGTCGTCAAACGCGCTGAAGAATTGTTCTACTCATCACCGACCGAGCTCGAAGAACTCGGCGCGACGATGCGCATGAAGCATGACGTGTTGAACATCGATGCGGAAGCGAAGACGGTCCACGCCAAAAACCTCGAGACGGGTGCAGACGTATATGACACGTTCGACCGTTTAATCGTGACGACAGGATCTTGGCCAATCGTCCCGACGCTGCCGGGCATCGAGATGACTGGGATCGAACTTTGCAAAAACTATGGTCACGCTCAGCGCATCATCGAGCGGGCTAAGGGTGCGACAAATATCGCCGTCATCGGTGCCGGCTATATCGGCGTCGAGCTCGTCGAGGCGTTCGAAGTGTACGGCAAGCACGTCACGTTCATCGACAGTGCTGACCGCATCTTGAACAAGTACCTCGACAAGTCGTTCACGGACCAACTTGAAGCCGACATGACGTCACGCGGTATCGACCTTGAGCTCAGCCAAACGGTCGAAGCGTTCCGCGGCACAGACGGAAACGTCACGCACGTCGTCACCGACAAAGGTGAGTTCGAAGCCGACCTCGTCATTCTATGTGTCGGTTTCCGCCCGAACACGGGACTGCTCGCAGGACAAGTCGATATGCTCGGTAACGGTGCCATCATCGTCGACGAATATATGCGCACGAGCAACCCGGACGTCTTCGCAGCTGGTGACAGCTGTGCCGTCTACTACAACCCGGCGCGCACACACGCCTACATCCCGCTCGCGACGAACGCCGTCCGCATGGGTACGCTCGTCGCCGAGAACCTCGTCACACCGCGTGTCCGTTACCAAGGGACACAAGGGACGTCGGGCCTTCGTCTCTATGACTGGAATATCGCCTCGTCAGGCCTCACGGAAGAAGCGGCCGGATTGTTCGGCCTCGACGTCGAGAGCGTCGTGATCGAGGACGCGTACCGCCCTGAGTTCATGCCGACGGCGGAGCCTGTCCAGTTCAAACTTGTTTATGAAGTCGGCACACACCGTGTCGTCGGGGGACAAGTGCTCTCGAAAGCGGATATGACGCAAGCGGTCAACACGTTGTCGCTCGCGATCCAAAACGAGATGACGGTCGAAGAGCTCGCCTACGTCGACTTCTTCTTCCAGCCGCACTACAACAAGCCGTGGCACTTCATCAACAGTGGGGCGCTCGCGGCGATGAAAGACAAAGTTAACGCATAACGCAAAAGATTCGAAAGCAGCCGCTTTCGAATCTTTTTTTTCATAGATAGCGTGGCGCGTCCTGCATCGAGTTGGCGAGGATGATGTAGATGAAGACGTTGCCTGGTAAAAATAAAAAAAGGAGACGAACGCCGAGCGAGGACATGCCGAAGTACTCGGCGATGCCGCCGCAGACACCGGCGAGAGAACGGTCGGTCGCGGATTTTCGAAGTGCACGTTGCATAAAGTAGACTCCCATCTCGAATTTGATATGTAAATTTTACCATATGTGTAGTGAACTACTCACCACTTGTTTGCTTCGCAACTTGAAGTGGGAGCTTCTTGGGAAGACCGTGCTTTGACCAGCCACGGTTGTGGACCAAGCTCGTCGGGCAGTCCCTGCCTGGGGTGTTTCAGTCGGCGAGACCCAACAGGTTGAGGCTCGCGTTGACGTCGCGGTCGTGGTGCGCGCCGCATGCGGCGCATGTCCACTCGCGGACGTGCAGGTCCTTCTTGCCGCCGTTCTCGCCGCAGGCCGAACAGACCTGGGTCGAGGCGAACCACGGATCGGCTTAAACGAGCGTCCGGCCGTGGAACCTGCATTTATAGGCGAGCTGGCGGACGAACTCGCCCCACCCGGCGTCCCCGATCGACTTCGCCAGGCGGCGGTCCTGCATCATCTCCCTCGGCTTCAGCGTCTCGACCACGACGACTTGGTTCTCGTCGACGATGCGTCGTGACAGCTTGTGGAGGAAGTCGTGCCGTCGGTTCTTGACCTGCTCGTGTTTCTTCGCGAGGACGAGCCGGGCCTTCTCGCGGGAGAGCGCACGCTGCGTGCGTTTGAGCCGCGCCTCGGCCTTTCGTAGGTTGCGCGGGTTCGCGATCTTCTCCGTGACGAGCGCGTCGTTCGTCATGACGGCGAAGTGCCCGAGGCCGAGGTCGATCCCGATCTTGTGCTCGGCCGGGACCCACGGCTCGTCGTCCTGCTCGACGAGGAGCGACACGAAGAACTTGCCCGTCTTCGTCATCGATACGGTCGCAGAGCGGATGGCCCCGTCGAAGATTCGGTGCTGTGTGAAGCGGATGAACCCGACCTTCGGGAGCCGTACCCGGTTTCCCTCGATGCGGATCGTGCCGTGCTGGTTGTTCGTCGTGTAGGACGCGCGCGCTTTCCGTTTCGACTTGAACACCGGGAAGCCGGCCGCCTCGGCGAGGAACGGGAACAGCGGCTTGTAGGAGGCCGGCGTCGGCGGCTTCCGCTTCGGCCCGCCGTTCGCCTTCGCCTCCTCGTGGAGGGTGATGCGGTCCTCGAGCAGCTTGTTGTAGATGAACCGGGCGCAGCCGATCGTCCTGACCAGGAACTCGGCCTGTGCCGCCGTCGGGTGGAGCCTGTATTTGTAGCCCTTCAGCATGTCTCCGCCTCCTCCCGGCCGATGATCGTGATGAACGTCTTCCTCATCCGATACCCGCGGCCGGGGATGGAGAATCTGACGGAATCACGAACTTCTGTTCGTCATATCTGTCACAGGGGTGGCCAAGAGGTTTATGTACGGGCGATTCATCTCCCACCTACGCTGGGCCTCGCCCCAGACGCTTAGAGGTGGGAGAATTCTCGCTTAATTATGTTAAAAAAGCGCGCCGATTTGGCGCGCTTGTGCTTATTTCAAGATGGTGACGAGTTCGTCGAGCACTTCGTTGGCTGACAAGACGCCGCCTGACGTGTTCCACGTATCGTCGCTCACTTCGGTCACTTCACCGGCCTTGACGGCTTTCAAGTCTTTCCAAAGCTGGTTTGACTGCCATTCTTCGGCCGTCTTCGATCCGTCCGCACCGCCATATGTGAAGTAGACGATATGGTCGCCGTCCATTTCCGGGATGCGTTCCATCGTGACTTCTTCAGCGAATTCCGTGCGGTCTTGTGACGCCGGGCGTTTGACGCCGACGTCGCCTAAGATGACGCCTGAGAAGCTGTCCGTGAAGTAGATGCGTGACGCGCCAGGAAGGAAACGGACGACCGACAATTCTTTGTTCACGGCGTCGCCGAGCTCAGTTTTCGTGTCTTCGACGTGTTGGTCGTAGTCAGCTAACACGTCTTTTCCTTTGTCTTCGAGGTTGAGGGCGTTCGCGTAAAGCGCGAAGTTCTCTTGCCAGTCGCCTTTGAGCGTCTCTGACATGACCGTCGGTGCGATCGCGTTCAGTTTGTCATAGATGTTCTCTTGGCGAAGTTTCGTACCGATGATGAGGTCTGGCTCGAGTTTCGCGATCGCCTCGAGGTTGACCTCGCTCTCTGTCCCGACTTCCGTCACATCTGTCATCTCAGACTCGATGTGCGGGTACCACGGGTCACCGTTCCATGATTTGACGGCACCGACTTGTTTGACGCCGAGGGCGATCAACGCCTCGGTCCCTTCGTTCGTCAAGACGACGACGCGTTTCGGTTCTGTTGGGACTTCAGCCGTGCCCATGGCGTGCTCGACCGTGCGCGTCGCTGCTTCTTCTGATTCGTTCGAGTTGCTTGCCTCTTCCGACCCGCCGCAAGCAGCGAGGACGACGGTCAGACAGAGCGTAAGTAACGCTAATCCAAGTTTTTTCATATGAATAAAGTCTCCTTTGAATAGTAAGTTTTCCTTCCCGACTATAAGTGATAATGATTATCACTGTCAACCCCTTTTTCTAACAGCGAGATTTTGCTATGGTAGGGGAGGAAAGAAGTGAGGAAATGATGAAACCGTGGATCAAACTATTTGCCTTGATCATTGCATTACCAATCTTGAGTTATATCAGTTTACGGGTCGGCGTCATCCCGGTCGGTCACGAAGACGTGCTCGGCTTAGGCGGTGACGTCTCTTCCAAGGCGATGATCGCCTTAGAGGACAACCGGATTCCGCGGACCGCCGTCGCCCTCGTCGTCGGGAGTGTCCTCGGCTTGGCCGGACTCTTGTTTCAACTCGTGACGCGCAACCCGCTCGCGTCACCCGATATTTTGGCCGTCAACGCCGGGGCGAGTCTCGCCATCGTGCTCGTGACGTTGTTCGGGTTCAGCAGCATCGCCTCGTTCACGACGGCCGCACTCATTGGCGCTTTCATCGCCGGTGTCATCGTCTATCTCCTCAGCGCGAACGGTGGCAACGTCATGTACATGACGCTCGCCGGTGCATCGCTCGCGGCGCTGTTCAGCTCGTTCACCCAATCGATTATCGCGTATGAGGAAGGGGCGCTCGACGAAGTGCTATTTTGGCTGACCGGGTCGGTCGCGGGACGATCGCTGACGCTCGTGACGACGCTCTTGCCATGGATGATTGGCGCGACCGTGCTCGTCATCTTCATCAGTAAAGAACTTGAGACGTTGTCGCTCGGTGATCAAGTCGCCCGTTCGCTCGGTCAAAACGTCGGTGTTGTGAAGTTCGTCGCCGTGACGCTCGCCGTCATCTTGTCGGCGTTCGGTGTCGCGCTGGCCGGTCCGATCGCTTTTGTCGGACTGCTCGCCCCGCACCTCGCTAGGTACATGTTCGGTACGGCGTTTTTCGCGAGGTTGCTCGGGAGCGCCCTGCTCGGAAGTGTGCTGTTGCTCGCGGCCGATATTTTCGGACGTATCATTTTATTCCCCCGCGAAGTCACGGTCGGTGTCGTGCTCGCCGTCATCGGTGGAGCTTTCTTCATCTATCTCGTCAGTGCTAGACAAGGAGTCTTTAAGTCATGAAATCATACAGTTTTCGAAAAGGCCCGTTCTCGTTCACGCTCAGGAGGCGTGAAATCGTCTTGGCGATCGCTTTACTTGTCGGTCTCATCATTGCCATTTATTTAGGTCTCGCCATCGGAGAAACGTTTTTGACGCCGTGGTCACTCGGGGCACTCTTCGTTGGATCGGGTGATGCGTTCGCGGAGCTCATCGTCTTCGAGTTCCGGATGCCGCGCGTCTTGATGGCGATCACCGCCGGGGCCTGTCTCGCCGTCAGTGGGCATTTGTTACAGCTTACAATCAAGAACGAACTCGCCTCGCCCGAGATTTTCGGGATCGTCGGCGGGGCCGGGGTGGCGACGGCGACGTTCTTCACCGTCTTCACCGATGAGCGGACGAATCAGTTGTCCGTCCCGCTCGCCTATATCCCGTTCGCCTCATTTGCCGGTGCGCTCGCGGTCGGGGCGTTTCTGTTTTATTTATTGAAGCGCGGTGTCCCGCCGGTCCGGCTCGCACTCATCGGGATCGGGATCAGTATCTTCTCGCAAGGCATCGTCCAGTTCATGATGCTCGCCTCGAACGTTTACCGGAAGAACGACATCCAACAATGGTTGACCGGAACAGTATATGCAGCGACGTGGAAGCAACTTACGATCATGGTCCCGCTCGCGATCCTGTTTTTACTTGCCGCTTTCTTAATTGAACGGCACGTCCGGCCGCTCCACATCAGTGAGGCGGTCGCGACGAGCATCGGGGTGCCGGTGCGCGGGATCCAGCGAGGGACGCTCTTGTTGTCGTGCCTACTCGCCGGCGTCGGTGTCGCTTTCGTCGGCGCCATCGGCTTCGTGGGACTGATGGCCCCGCACATCGCCCGTCAAGGATTGAAACTGCCATATGTTTGGGCGACGCTCCTCGTCGGGGCGACAATCGTCGTGTTGGCGGACGCAATCGGTCGGACGATCTTTTATCCGTATGAGCTCCGGACCGGTGTGATGACAGCCGTCATCGGTGCGCCGTACTTCTTCTATTTACTTCGCCGTATGATGAAAGGAAGCATGAGATGAATACATTTGATTTACAGCAAGTCGCCATCGGCTATGAGCAGAAGACGGTGCTCGACGATTTGACGTTCTCGATCCCACACGGAAAGATCACCGTGCTCATCGGCGCGAACGGGTGCGGGAAGTCGACGCTCTTATCGACGCTCGCCAGGCAACGCGCCGCTTTAGCAGGCACGGTCTCGTTCCGCGATAAGCCGCTCGACGCTTACCGGGCGAAGGAGGCGGCCCGGCTCATGGCGTTCATGCCGCAAGTGAACGTCGCTCCGGACGGCCTGACCGTTGAACAGCTCGTCCGCTTCGGCCGTTATCCGTACCAGACGTTCTTCAAGCGCTATTCGGAAGACGATGAGCGCGCCGTCGAGCGAGCGCTCGCCTTCACAGACACGGTCTCGCTCCGGGACACGCTCGTCAGCAACTTGTCGGGTGGGCAGAAGCAACGCGTCTGGATCGCCCTCGCGCTTGCCCAAGAGTCGGAGACGATCCTTCTCGATGAGCCGACGACGTACCTCGACATGTCGCACCAAATCGAGATCCTCGACTTGATGTACCGGTTGAACCGGTTGGAAGGCAAGACGATCATCATGGTGCTCCACGACCTGCATCTCGCTTGTCGTTACGCCGATCACGTCATCGCACTCGCGGGCGGCAACGTGTATCGTCAGGGCAGTCCGAACGACGTCGTCGATGAGACGTTCATGAACGACGTCTTCGGCTTAAAAGTCGTCGTCACGAAAGACCCGTTGTACGGGACGCCGCTCTGTATCCCGTATTCGCATTACGAATTGAATGAGAAACGGCCACCTACGACCTAGTCTTCGGACTAGGTTTTTTTTCGTCTGAACCCGGGGAAGAACTAAAAGAAAGCTGATGTGTCCCTGTGTTTGTAAAAGGAGGAGCCAACATGAGTAAGAAGGAAAAACAGCCGTACCATATCGTCACGTTCACGTTTCCAGAAGAGTCGATTTCGTATCAGGCGTTCAGCAAGTTGAAAAAGTATCACGCCGACGGGCTCATCGGGTTTGAACAACTCGTCGTCATCAAGCGTGAGGACAACGGGGCGTTTTCATTTGAGGATGCGGTGCAGTTGAAACCGGTGACGAAGTCGACGAAAGGCGCGTTGATTGGGATGGCAGTTGGTATCCTCGGGGGTCCGTTCGGGATTCTGTTCGGGACGCTGACCGGTGGACTGATCGGCGGGACGAAAGACTTGAAGCACGTCCAAAGCATTCAAGAGACGTTCAAACGGACCGTCGGCAACATCGAGCCGGGGCAGACCGGTGTGATGGGGATTGGGGAAGAGTTCGACCCGTCGGTGCTCGACGGGCTCGCAAGCGAGCTCGGTGGAACGATCACGCGGACGGATGAAGAATTATAAGGGGGACTTTATACATGAAGATCGGGATATTAGGCGCCGGCAAGGTCGGGCGGACGCTTGGCCGCAAGTTCGAGGACGTCGGCTATGACGTGTTATACGGGACTCGTACCGAACGGGAAGGGACGATGTCGCTCCAAGAAGTGGCGTCAAACAGTGACGTTCTGTTACTGACTACTCCGTTCGCGGCGGCGATCGATTTGATTCAGTCGCTCCGGGATTTGGACGATAAGATCGTCATCGATGTGACGAACCCGATCGCCAAAGAGTTTGATGCGATTGAGCGGCCGGAAGGGAAGTCCGGGGCCGAACATCTGCAGGACTTGGCCCCGCACGTCCGCATCGTCAAAGCGTTCAACCAGACCGGGGTCGAGAACTTAGAGAACCCGAACATGTCGATGATGTTCATCGCCGGGGACGAGCAGGAGGCGGTCCGGGCCGTTCAAGGCTTGGCCTCGAAGATCGGCTTCGACGCGCATACGCTCCACCACTTGAAGCTCGCCCGTGAACTCGAGTCGCTCGCATGGTTATGGATTCATTACGCGACGAAAGAGCGGAAGCATCGTAACTTCGCATTCTATTTGAAAGAGAATAACTTCTGAAAAAAGACGGTCACGCGATTGCGTGGCCGTCTGATCGTTAAAAGGCTGCTTGTTGCTCGTTACGAGTTTTCAACGAAGCGATCGTTTCGCTTTCGATTGCCTCGACTTCGCGTTGTTGCCAGCCAGGCATGAGGAACGCGTCGACGAGTGCCCAAATACCTGTGATGATGGCACCAAAACCAATCGTCAAAACGACCATCAAGAGCATGGCAATGCCTGTTCCTGTTTTCTTGAAATAGAAGCGGTGAGCGCCTAAAGCGCCGAGGAAGAACCAGAGCAAATAAGCGACGACGAGACTGCGTTTCTTTTTCTCGACTTCGCTGTTGACGAGGAGCATTTCCTCAGTCGTTAAATCGGTACGTGAATAATTCATGGTGTGGTGTGCCTTCTTTCCAAAAATTGATATAATAAATGCATTCTTTATTGTACCGGGAAACGGATGAATTCCCATGAATTTCTATTTATTTTTTTAGAAGAGAGGAAGAACCAAATGGGCTTTGCCATTTTGACGTTCATCGTCGCGTTTATTCACATCATCGCGGGAGCGGTCGTGTTACATAAGTATCCGCAATATAAATCGATTGCCATCAGTGTGATTGTCCTTGGCTTCATGTATGGACTATTGACGGTCGGGTTTATCGTATTATGAAGAAGCGTTCGGTAATGCTTCGTGTTCGGGAGAAATTTTCGAACCAAGACGTACTGAAACTAGGGACGGGCGTTATGCTCGGGATGGTCGTAGTGGAACTCCTGCTCGGGGACGTGCCTCAAAGTACTTTGATGTCGTTCGCGTTAGTTTTTTATTATTGGCGCCATGACGTGGCGTATTCACAGGGTGACGCGACGGGGAAAGCCATCGGGGAACAAGCAAGTACGTTCACGCTTCGCGTCGTGATTGTCGCGTTGATGATCGGGTTCTTCATCTCGTTTCGGGTCGAGACAATCGACTATTCGTTGCGCGCGCTCATGCATTACGGACTGGCGCTCGTCTTCGGATTAAAGGGCTTTGGTCTCTGTTTTTTTCAAGACCTGGAACCTTCTATCGAACGTCACGTATAACATAGCGAGCGAGACCGGTGAAGCGACAGCTTGACCGGTCTTTTGTCGTCAGAAACTGTGGTTGAAGTCCCCGGATAACGTGAATAGACCAAAGAGTGTCGTTGTCTGTTTTTGAACGGAAGGAGTCCTGTTATGTGTACAGCCATCACGTATTCAACGAAAGATCACTATTTCGGCCGCAATCTTGACCTGAACGTCTCCTATCACGAACAAGTGACGATCACGCCTAGGAACTATCCCTTCACATATAGACGCGTGGGCGACGTCCCTCATCATTACGCGATGATCGGGATGGCGACGGTCGTCGATGACTATCCGCTTTATTATGAAGCGACGAATGAAACAGGTCTCAGTATGGCCGGGCTTAATTTTCCGGGGAACGCCGACTTCAAACCGGAGGCGAGCGGTTTAGATAACGTGACTCCGTTCGAGTTCATTCCGTGGATACTCGGACAGTGTGCCACGGTGGGCGAGGCGAAGCAACGACTTGAGACGATCAACTTAGTCAACATCGATTTCAGCAATGAACTGCGGCTGCATCCGCTCCATTGGATGATTGCCGACCAACAGCAGTCGATCGTCGTGGAGCCGCTCAAAAACGGGTTGCGCGTCTACGACAACCCAGTCGGCGTGTTGACGAACAATCCGTCGTTTGACTATCAATTGTTCAATTTGAACGACTACCGTCATGTGTCGACGAAGCTACCGGACAACACGTTTGCGAAAGCACTCGATCTCGAAGCGTATTGCCTCGGCTTAGGCGGTCATGGCTTACCCGGTGACTTATCGTCGACGTCGCGATTCGTACGAGCGACGTTCGCCAGATTCAATTCGGTCGCCGGGACAACCGAGTCCGAGAGCGTCAGCCAGTTCTTCAAGCTACTGGACACGGTGATGCAGACACGGGGGCTGAATGAGGCAGCGGACGGGACGTTCGAATATACGATCTATTCGTCTTGCTGCAATATGGACCGAGGCATCTATTATTATCAAACGTATGAGAACAGCCAGATCACGGCCGTGTCGCTGTTCAATGAAGATTTAGACGGGACGCGGCTGATTGCTTATCCGCTCGTCACCGGGCAACAGATTCATTACGCGAATTAAGACACAGCCTGCTTCCTGAGAAGCGGGCTGTGTCTTAGAGTGTATCGTTATAGAGCGGGGCTTCAGCGTCCGTGCTGATGACTTTCAAATGACGCTCGTTTTTCACATAGACGCTTTTATACGCCACACGTTCATCTTCATAGAATAGGATGACGCGGTTGCCGTCGTTGTCCGTCTCGACTTTCGGTTCATATTGTGCGACATCAATCGTCTCTTCGAGCACGCCATATTCTTCGTATGTTGACAGGTCGTCTGCGTTTGAACAGGCGACGAGAAACAGGGAAGCAACCGTCGCGAGAAGTACTTTCTTCATCAATATCTCTCCTTATTTGATAGTCCGTCTATCAAATATAACGTAGATTGACGTCTTTTTCAAAAGCGAATGAAACTTTGATTATTTTTCTTCGTATAGATTGAACAGAGGAGGGGAAATGATGAGCGGACGTAACATGGCAGTAGCGGTGAGTATTGGTTTAATGGCCGGATCCGTCCTATTCGGTGTGTCTTCGCATCTATTGTTTCTCATCGCGAGTGTGCTGTTTTATCGGTGGCACCGACGAAAAGCCGGACAGTATCCGACCTCGATCAGAGAACGCTTGTTTTGGCGCTCTAGTGAGAAGACATGGCTTGTCGCAATCATCGTGTTCATTGTGATCTTCTTAATCGGGTTTGGTGCGACGCGCCTGACGCAATCGACACAAGAACTCGCACTGACCGCGTTGACGTATTTGTTTGCGACAAAAGGACTGTTCTTGATGAATGAGATACATATGTATGAGCAGGAGCGGAACGAGACTTGAGTCTTGTCAGGATATCATCATAGATTAAGCTGGAAACACCGCTCAAACTATAGAAAAGAGGTAAGAAATGAGACTTACTAAAAAATGGTTCATCGTTTTATTAATCCTATGGCCCGTTTTGTTCGGGCTAGGTGTATGGGACGGCGAATATGCGATGAGCGCAGTCACCGGATTCGGGGTGACAATGGCGACTTATTACGAGCAAAAATTAGATCGATTAAACAAACAGAAAGCCGCAATGATTCGTGACTCGGCAAACTCAAAATTGATGACGTTCGTCTTTGGTACGCTCATGCTCACATTCATCATCGGTGTCTTCTTCTTCGATAAGCCGACGGTGCCGTTGCTCGATACGATTCATCTTGTCCTTGGTGCGTTATTGACGTTTCGGGGCCTATTTATGCGGAGCGCTTATCGAGATGAGCTGATTGATACTTCTAATGTGGTTCGAATGTAAAAAATCCCAAGCGACTCCGCTTGAGATTTTTTTATGCTGATTTATTGTTGTTGTCTTTTTTAGCTTTCCGAGCGAGCGTCAAGATTTGATACACCTTGAAGAAGTCGTAAGCGGCTACGGCGATGATGAAGTACGTCCAGAAGCTGAAGCCATACTCCTGCACCGAGTAGTAGGCGAGGACCGTAAACAGAATCCCGAATGAGAGACTGAACAAAAACATGACTTTTAAGTGTCGCGGCATATGTGCCACCTCATTTCTACATTAAAAATAGTACGACCATGACGAGCGCGTTGTTGAACGCGTGAATCGCGATCGGGACGATCAAGCGACGCGTCTTGGCGTAAGCGACCGTGAAGGCGAAGCTCATCGCCACATAGACAAGGATCTTGTTGTCGCCGTGGATGAGTGCGAACAAGAGTGAACTGACCGCAAACGCGATCCAAAACCCGAACCGGGCGCTCAAGTTCCCGAACAGGATGTGGCGGAACAAAATCTCTTCCATGATCGGTCCGAGCAAGACGACTGAGAGCGTCATGACTGGGACGAGACGGACGATATCAGCGATTTGCTCGGTGTTTTGTGACCCTACGAGATCACCTGATATCGCGGTCTCAATCAGGTTGGCGACGATGACGAGCCCGTACTGCATCAAAATCCCGAGCCCGATCCATTTGACCGTGTCGTTTAAGTTCGACTGGATGCCTTGTTGCTTATACAGCTTCAAATCCGGCCAAAGCAAGAAGAACGAGATGACGATCGTTAAACTGAAGCCGATTGCGAACCAAAGGCCGGTCGACAGCGGGGTGATCCACTCGGGACGGACTCCACTAATGAGCAGCGGGAAGAACTGCACGAACGCGTAGAGGAGAATTGGGATGATGTGCCGGATCCGAATGTTAGGCGCCATCGAAAACCGGGTATTTATCGATTGGTTTGAGTTTAATGTGGCCAATTCAACACTTCCTTATTCACAAGAGTTAAGCGTTCCTTTTGACCATTGTAACAAATAAGGTCTCTTGACCGCGAGTGGAAGCATTTTTCGATGTTCCCGCTTGCATTTTTCATCGTCTCATACTACACTAAACAGTGTT
Organism: Exiguobacterium sp. SH4S7; assembly: GCF_004336795.1. Lineage (NCBI taxonomy): Bacteria > Bacillati > Bacillota > Bacilli > Caryophanales > Exiguobacterium > Exiguobacterium sp. SH4S7. The sequence continues at coordinate 87,742 of NZ_SJUT01000007.1, read as the reverse complement.
AGCACTCCATTTTGACGAGTGCTAAAACTTACGATACAACGATACATCATTCATATTCGGAGGAGGTTTTTTCAATGTTAAAACCACTAGGAGATCGCGTTATCATCGAAGTCGTGGAGAAAGAAGAAAAGACGATCGGAGGCATCGTGCTTCCTGACACGGCGAAAGAAAAGCCGCAACAAGGGAAGGTCCTCGCAGTCGGCACAGGCCGCGTGACAGACCAAGGCGAGCGGATCGCTCTCGACGTCAAAGAAAATGATTTGGTCATCTACTCGAAATACGCGGGTACCGAAGTGAAGCATGATGGAAAAGAATACTTAATCGTTCGTGAGAGCGACATTCTAGCAATCGTAGGCTAAGACTCACCATTCTTCAAAACTTTTTTTAGGGGGAAATGAACAATGGCAAAAGAAATTAAATTCTCAGAAGACGCACGTCACGCGATGCTTCGCGGCGTCGACGCACTCGCTGACGCGGTAAAAGTAACGATCGGACCGAAAGGACGTAACGTCGTCCTCGAGAAGAAGTTCGGCTCACCACTCATCACGAATGACGGTGTGACGATCGCGAAAGAAATCGAACTTGAAGACCACTTTGAAAACATGGGCGCGAAGCTCGTCGCGGAAGTCGCGTCGAAGACGAACGAAGTCGCAGGGGACGGTACGACGACAGCGACAGTCCTCGCTCAAGCGATGATCCGTGAAGGGTTGAAGAACGTCACAGCGGGCGCGAACCCGATGATCCTTCGTAAAGGGATCGACAAAGCGGTCCGTCGTGCGCTCGAAGAACTAAAAGCGATCTCGAAACCGATTGCGTCGAAAGAAGCGATCGCGCAAGTCGCGGCCATCTCAGCTGCTGACGAAGAAGTCGGCGAATTGATCGCTGAAGCGATGGAACGTGTCGGCAACGACGGCGTCATCACGATCGAAGAATCACGCGGCTTCACGACGGAACTCGACGTCGTTGAAGGCATGCAGTTCGACCGCGGATACTTATCACCATACATGATCTCAGACTCAGACAAGATGGAAGCGGTACTCGACAACCCGTTCATCTTGATCACAGATAAGAAGATCTCGAACATCCAAGAGATCATCCCAGTGCTCGAGCAAGTCGTGCAACAAGGGAAACCGATTTTGATCGTCGCTGAAGACATCGAAGGCGATGCGCTCGCGACACTCGTCTTGAACAAGCTCCGTGGCACGTTCAACGCGGTCGCAGTCAAAGCACCAGGCTTCGGCGACCGTCGTAAAGCGATGCTCGAAGACCTTGCGACGCTCACAGGCGGCCAAGTCATCACAGAAGACCTCGGCCTCGAACTCAAGTCGGCGTCACTTCAACAGCTCGGACGCGCATCGAAAGTCGTCGTCACGAAAGACACGACAACGATCGTTGAAGGTGCTGGAGACGAAGCAACGATCAAATCGCGCGTTCAAACGATCCGTAACCAGATTGAAGAGACATCGTCTGACTTCGACCGTGAGAAACTCCAAGAGCGTCTCGCGAAACTCGCAGGCGGCGTAGCCGTCGTCAAAGTTGGCGCAGCGACTGAGACTGAATTGAAAGAGCGCAAGCTCCGCATCGAAGACGCGCTCAACGCGACACGTGCAGCGGTCGAAGAAGGCATCGTCGCAGGTGGCGGTACAGCCTACATCAACGTCATCCCAGCGGTTCGCGCACTTCTTTCTGAAGTGACAGCGGATGAAGCGACAGGTGTCAAACTCGTCCTCCGTGCGCTTGAGTCACCGGTCCGTCAAATCGCGGAAAACGCGGGTGAAGAAGGTTCGGTCATCGTCGAGAAGCTCAAGAACGAGTCGGTCGGCATCGGCTACAACGCCGCGACTGGCGAGTACGTCGACATGATCGCATACGGTATCGTCGATCCGGCGAAAGTGACGCGCTCAGCACTTCAAAACGCAGCATCAGTATCAGCCATGTTCCTCACAACGGAAGCGGTCATCGCAGACAAGCCAGAACCAGCAGGCGCTGGCGGCGGCATGCCTGACATGGGCGGCATGGGTGGAATGGGCGGCATGATGTAAGTACGCCATCTAAACCCAACCCTTGATATCACAAGGCTTGTTGGTAAGATGAGAGTGATTTGCTAGCATTTCAATAGTGAAATATTTATGTAAACTGTACCCCGGTTGTTAGATACATCTGACAATTGGAGGTGCAGTTTTTTTATGACCAAATTAAAAATGAGCCCGGTATCGTACCGAACTCATTTCATTTACTTATCGTTAAGAAGTTGAATAAATGGTGGTAGTCCTTTTTCTAATAACAATTCGAAAACCTCCATCATATCTTCAACATCGTTATCGTTAACGTCTAGAAGGTACTGGAGGATCACGCCATCAATGGCCCCTAATAACCATGAGGTTAATGCTTGATTCAATCGTGTATCTTCAAGTCCGTATACATTGATTAAGATTTCTTCAATGCGGAAAGTCCATTCTTTATATTTTTGTTTGAATTTTAGCTGTAATTCCTGATTTCCTAATAGTATTTCGTGTGCGAAATGGTATTGCAGACGATTTTCCGCATCTTTTTTAAAGCGTTCTTCCGTCTTTCGCAAAATTTCTGTCTTCACCTGGTCTTTTCCTAACTCTTGCTTGGCAATGCCTTTTGCAATCCGGGTAGAGTCAGAAAGACTCTCGTCTAGAAGGTCATATAAAATGTCATCTTTATTTTTGTAATAATGATAAATTGCCCCTGTGCTCATGCCAGCTTCCTCTGCAATCGCTCTTACTGTCGCCCGGTTAGATCCGTGCCGACTGATTACTATCTTTGCCGCAGCAAGTATTCTTGATTTGCCATCCACCTTCATCATGAATCCCCCTTACAAAATTAACAATAACATAGCAAAAGAAATTACTTAAATGTATTATTGTGAATTATTTCACATTGACTATTTAATTAGCTGGGTATACACTAAAAACATAACGAACGTTCGGTTTGTTAAATCCAAGAATGAGGTGAAAACATGGTTATTTGGCCGCATGTAATTTCTATGCCAATCTATTTCGCGCTTTTGTTAGGTGTAATTGTCTTCTTTCGTAAGCACTACAAGCTTTCTGCATACTTTTGGCTCGCTTCTCTTTTAACATTTCCGTTGTGGTTAATGGGAAACGTAGACGGATGGTTTCGCTGGGTAAAAATTTTGAGTGTCATCATCCCGACAATCATCGTTGGATTTTCAAGAATTGCCGTGCATGAAGATAAGAAAGGTCCAATCTGGGACTTTCTGAAGAAAGATGATTTCTTGTGGTTCTTTTACGCCATTCTATTCCTCAACATTGCAGAAGCGACGATTAAAGATATAACGCTTGGGAACTATTCTAACGCGGCTTGTGGATTCCTTCTATGTGTAACGATTCCGTTCGCGCCAAAATACTGGAAAATCCTAAAAAATTCTTCGGCGGATTTGGTTGCCTATACGACAGGATCTTGGAACTTCATTTATACGTCATGGAACGCTTGTTTTGTGTATGCCGAATCTCCAATGTATTTCGCCAGTTCGTTATGTATTTTGTTGGCAGCCGAGTTGTACCCGGTCATGAAAAAACGTCCTGAATTATACATTACGGCTCGTATATATACGCTAGCAGCACATCTATTGTTAAGAGCTTGTTTTGATATCTTCCCAAAAGTCATGGATTCCACTTCATGGTTCAACCCACAAGTGATGAGTGTATGGGGAATCATTAACTTTGTGATTATCGTTCCTTATGTATTCTGGCATATGTGGCAGTTGCACAATAACAAAGCACAATATAGTTTTAAACGGTTGAAGTCGGCATAAGTCGTTTTTTGTTACACATACTTGTTCAATAGTGAGCAAACTAAAAGAGTTTCAGGAGGCGCCGTCATGGGTTTGTTATACGAATCAACAGACGTTATGGGATGGGGAATATGGATTTTTGTCCTATTTGCACTAATGGCTTTTAATGAGTTCAGTCGCACGACAAAATGGGGTGGCATTGCCTTATTTCTTATTCTCCCTATCATATTGACGATTTTTGTTTGGCCAACAACAGCCGCCCCAGGCAATGAGTATGGAACAGGTACGTGGTTCAACTGGGTCAAAACGTATTCTGCTTTGGCGGGATGTCTTGGCTTCATGGCTATTCGTTATTATCCGTCGATCGCGAAGAAGAAGTGGGTCCTATGGTTTCCGCCGGGAATTTTAGCGCTCAATATTTTAGAGGCATGTATTCGTGACTTTCAAGTGTATATGTATGGTGCCTGGGACGGAGCGTATATCGACAACCTTTGGGTCATGTCAGGACCATGGAATATTATGAATGGCATAGCTGGATTGCTAAATATCGTTGCAATCTGTGGATGGGTCGGCATTAAAATTTCTAAAGATAAATCAAAAGACATGATTTGGCCAGATATGATTTGGCCTTGGATTATCGCATATGATTTATGGAACTTCGCGTACGTCTATAACTGCATTTCAGATCATTCGTTTTACGCTGGATTTGCGCTGTTACTAGCTTGTACGATTCCTTCTTTCTTTATCAAAAAAGGCGCGTGGCTACAACATCGAGCTCATACGCTAGCTCTATGGATTATGTTTATTATGACCGTTCCTTCATTTGCAGATCGACTTGCACCTGTACCCTCGACACATGACCCAAGAGCGTTTTTCATCGTCAGTTTAGTGTCCTTGTTAGCTAATATTGCATTAGTCGCTTATCAGTTTTACCGGATTCGGAAGTTGAAGCTCAACCCGCTTAAGGATGAGATATACGTTGATACAAAAGCGTATAAAGAAATCATGGAAGATAATGGATTGAGTGCTTGAACAATCAGTATCGATTGATGAAAGGCAAAAACAGCATCTCATGAGTTCCTTGAACTGAACGAAACAAGCTAAACAGTGAATGATTCATTCCGCAAACTTCAAGACCTGGGTCCGGTGTTGCACCGGACCCAGGTCTTGAAGTCGTTCTTGATGCGATGATGATTGTAGTAATAGAGGCAGCGCGCGAAATCACTGAGAGGAAGTGATAGATTTTTTAAAATAGGTAAACGAAACGGGTCAGCACTGTCGAATGAAAATACAGTCTATAAAATTTACTTACTATATAATTAGATTTAATAGCGAATACGGAGGTGTGAAGATGAGTGAAGAAGTAGAACTTGTTCAATCATTAGAGAAGCTTAAGGACAACAATTATGCGTTGGACGGGTTAACCTCAATGGAATATGAGATGGTACTAAAAAATGCTCCGGCGATTATAAATGCGGTTAGTAATATGGGGGCAGTTGGTTCGAAGTCTCAAGAAAATGTATATAATACGATTGATAAAGTCATCGAGATTTTCTCTGAACAATTAAAAAATCCGAATCTAAGTGATGAAGCTAGAGACAAACTTAATGATCGCATTGAGCGAATGGTAGAGAAGTCCTTTCAGAAAGATTCTGAATTTAAGAGATGGATGGGCGCATCGATTGCAGCGGGAGTTGGGAGCGTGGCTTTACTCGCCAAAAATCCTGAAGTTAGAAAGACTCTGGTGAATTTACTCACTAAGAACAAATAATAGTAACTCATTTTAGTTGTTGCGAAAGTGAAATATGGAATGGAGCGGCGAAGTGATTCGTCGCTCCATTTTGAATGAAGATATCTATTTCAGGACGTACATAATGTATCAAGCAGCAAACTTTAAACAGCGAAGGAGGATTTATAATGGCTACACCTATCACCATATTTAAAAACGACCAGAAAATAAGTGAGCAGTCGAATATTCAATTTGCAGCAACATTCTTCTCAGACCTTTTGAATTTGAATAAGTCGAAATGTTTTAACGCGATTGAAAGGGGTTATACATACGACATTCCATTTTTTGATCAGGAGGATGAGTATCGATTTGTTGCTCCAAAGGATATTGCGTTAAAGAGAAGGATTGAGTTAGAAGAGAGAGACCATCATAATGCACGTCGGATTTGGCTCATCCCAGCAAATCCGAATGAATATGACTTGGAGCGCGCGTTCAGTCGATATGATTCTTTACATTGGAAACGGTCTTTCAACTATGAAAATGGAGACATCCTATTTATCTATATATCAGGTCATGTCCGAAAAGTACGTTATAAAGTTGAAGTGGTAGCAGGCATCGTGGATTCTTCTGTTGTGAATCACAATCGCACATTTTGGAAAGATGAAGATAAGTTTGAGGATTCTAAACAATGGGATTGGTCTTATGTTCGATTGGTAGATGAAGTAGAGACTGACCTATTGTCTTTAGAACATTTACGTGAGTATGGTTTGAAAGGAAATATTCAAGGGTCGATGAAGCTGACGGGAGAATTGAAAGACTACATCACGTCATTTTTCGATAAGGATTTAACAGGTGAGTATTACCCGGACGAAGTGTCTGAACTACTAGAAGAAGGGGAGCGAAAAATCGTTACAGTTAATACGTATGAACGTAATCCACTCGCGCGTAAAAAATGTATGGAGCATTATGGTGTGAGCTGTCAAGTCTGCCAAATTAACTTCGAACAAATATACGGTGAGATCGGTAAAGACTTTATTCATGTACATCATATTAAACCACTTCATGAAATAGGACAAAACTATGTGGTAGATCCGATAAACGATTTGAGGCCAGTTTGTCCAAACTGTCATGCGATGCTTCATCGAAAAGAAAGCGGTGAATATTTAACGATTGAGCAGTTGCGAAAGCGGTTGTTAAAGTAATGACTCCTTTTAAATATTCACTTTTGCGAGCTAAGGATTCTTATCCCTAGCTCGTTTTTGTTGAACCCATCACAAAACCGTTCATCCTCTTCCAAAAATAGGAACTTCCTATTTCCGCTCTAACAGATCTGTATTATGCTTAATCATGGAGATTAGCTGAGAGGAGCAACCGCATGCAATCAGGTCTACAAAAGAAGATTAAAGAAGCCACGTATTTGACGGCGGAAAAAGCGTGGAGCTACCGTCCGATTTTACGTTACTTCTACATCCAACATGAACGGATGCGTGAATTTTTATATCCGGAAGAGATTTACGAGTATTTAAGTCAGTACATAGAATTTCAAGAATATACGATGGACGGGTTGCATCAGGATTTGGAGTCGCTCGTCAAATGGGGCAATTTGATCGCGAGTCAAGAACACCGGAAGGCGAAGACGATTGAAGAATACAAAAAGAAAAGTTTCCGTTATCAATGTACGCCATACACGGTCGAGTTCGAGCGGATGATGGTCCAACTCGAGCAACTAGGTGACAGTTTCGGCGGCTCACTCGAGAAGACGCAGTTCGAGCGGCTCTATCACGTCCTCGACGCCATCGAGAAAGCAAACGGACAGTCCGACGCTGAATGCGCCCAGCTTTGGGAAGACGCAATGCTCTACTTCCGCCAAATCACGCAAAACACGTCGGACTATATCGCCTACATCCATAGTGAGAAAGTCGTTGACAAGATGAAGACGGAAGCGTTCCTCGTCTATAAGGACCGCTTCACGACGTATTTACGCGACTTCATTATCGCCTTGCAGAGGACGGCGATGCAAATTCAGGATTTGCTGACGTCGCTTACAACGAAGCGGCTCGAGCCGTTCTTCCAACAAGTTGTCCGGCACCAACATCAGGCGTTCCGGTTCGAAGAAGACGACATGGACCCGATGATCGACTTAGTCGAAAAATGGCGTAACTTGAGAGCGTGGTTCCTCGGGACGACGCATGGCGAGAGCGAGTTTGAACGTCTGCAAGAACGGACGAACGAAGCCATCCGCCGCATCACCCGGATGGTCCAACGAATGAGCGAACGGCATCAACAGTTCCGGAGCCGGCGCCGTGATTACGAACATTTGGCAAAGTGGTTCGATGGGATCGATACGATTGAAACGGCCCATGAGTTGTCCTCGGTCGTGTTCGGCGTGTTCCACACCCGACACTTGTACGGAGATGAAGTCCCGACCGACGACATGTACGTCGACATTTGGGACGAGACACCGATGCGGCACGAGACGAAACCACGGACGACGAAATATAAAGAATCGACGAAAGCCGGTGCCATCATCGACCGGTCTGAGAAGATCGCGGAGATGCGCCAACTTCATTTGAAGCAACTTGAAGAAGAGAAAGAAGCGATCGAACGATACATCGAAGCGGGCGTCATCTCGATCAAAGCGCTCCCGGTCATCGAGCCGCACGTGCGGAAGCTGTTATTGTCGTGGCTCGGTAAAGCGATGGTGCGGGAAGATCGGGTCGTCAAAACGGAGTATGGCCGACGCGTACGGGTGACGCTCGAGGAAGAGCGTGTCATCCTGCGAGCGACCGACGGATCACTTGAGATGCCGAACGTGGAGTATCACTTTATCGATGAGGAGGTGACGTCATGAGTGAGGAAGCAAAAGTAGATGAACGGATGCTTGAGGCGCTCGGGATTCTATTCGAACAGTTTTGGGTGTTGCGAGCGGAGCAACCGCTCGTCTACCAAAAAATCCGTGAACGTGAACATCAGTTGAAGCGTTACGTGACAGAGAAGTTCGGCTTCGATTTGATCGTGCATCAACATTTCATCAAACTCGAGAAGCTCCCGGTCGAACCGAAGCCATGGATGGGCATCCAGGCGTTCACCGAACCGATGGATTACGCCATTTTCTGTTGTGCGCTAGCATTTACGGAGAGCAAGTCGGTCGATGAGCAGTTCTTGCTGTCCCATATCACGGAGGACGTTCAAGAGATGTACCCGGGCGACTTGCCTCTCGACTGGACGAACTACCGTCATCGCAAATCACTCGTCCGCGCGCTCAAACAACTCGATGAGCTGAAGTTGATTCGAGCGGTCGATGGGGATGTCGACTTGTTCGCGACGAGCGAGACGGAAGAAGTGTTGTATGAAGTGAGCGTCCACGCACGCTACTTCATGCGGTCTTATCCAGATGACTTGTTCAACTACGAGACGATTCAAGACATCTTAACGAGTGAGTGGAGTCGTCAAAAAGAAGATGAGCGCCGGAAACGAGTGTACCGCAAGCTCATGTTCTCTCCAATCGTGTACCGAGAATCGAAAGACGACCCCGACTTCGCCTATATCCGCAATTTCAGGAATCGGCTCGGGGAAGAGTTCGAGAAGTTCACCCCGTTCCGGTTAGAAGTATTCAAAAATGCGGCCATGCTCGTCTTGCCCGAGCAAAAACAACGCTACACGTTGTTCCCAAACCAAAAAGGGATCACGGGTGCCGCCTTGCATGTGGCAGACCATATCAGGAAACGTGAACTACCGATCAATGAGATGGGCGAGATCCGGATCACGTTGCTTGAATTTGAACGAATCGTTGAGGCGGTCCAGCTTGAGTGGGGACCGGGCTGGGCGAAACAGTACCGGGAAGACACACCGAAAAAAGTAGCAGCAGAACTCGTTTTGCTCCTACGTGAATGGGAGTTCGGATACGTGGAGGCGGATTCAGGGATCCTTGTCATCCAGTCCGGGTTCGGTCGCACGACAGGATATTATCCAGAAAAATTCGTAGAGGAGTTGGCGAACAAATGAGGGCGCAAAATCGCTGGCAAATGAACCGGGCAGGCTTGCTCAATTTTTGGTATTACACAGAAGAAACGTTCGATTTCTCGGACGGGAAGTTGTTGCTTCGAGGCAGTAACGGCTCGGGGAAATCCGTGACGATGCAGAGCTTCCTGCCCGTGTTACTCGACGGGAAGAAGTCACCGGACCGGCTCGACCCGTTCGGTTCGCGAGCGCGCAAGATGGAAGACTACTTACTCGGTGAAAAAGAAGTCGTCGACCGGGAAGAGCGGACGGGCTACTTGTTCATCGAATACAAGAAGGCCGAGACGAATCAATACGTGACGACAGGGATCGGGCTCCAAGCAAAGCGTGGGAAGCCACTCAAATTCTGGGGGTTTGTCATCACGGACAATCGCCGCATCAACATCGACATCGAGTTGTATAAACTCGACCGCCAAGGGACGCAGACGAGTAAGATCCCGTACTCGCGGGTCGAACTTGAACGGGTCATCGGGGAAGGTGGGAAAGTCGTGACGACGCAGGGTGAGTATATGCAGCTCGTCAACAAGTACGTCTTCGGCTTTGAGTCGATCGACGCCTATGAAGAGTTGATCAAGCTGCTCATCCAGTTGCGAAGCCCGAAACTGTCGAAAGACTTCCGGCCGACCGTCATCTACGAGATTCTCGAGGCGGCGTTGCCACCGTTGTCAGATGACGACTTACGCCACTTGTCCGACACGATCGAACAGATGGACCAGACGAAGCAACAACTCGAGCAGCTCGAACGTGAGCTCATCGCATTGCAGAAGTTGAGTCGAACGTACGATGCATATAACGAGCGTCACGTGGCCGACCTCGCCGTCGAGTACCGGATCGCGACCGAACGAGAGACGACAGAAACACAAGAACTCCACGAGTTACGTGAACTCCAAGCGTCAAGGGCGCGTGAGGTCGAGACGCTGAAACAATTGATTCAACAACTCGAGCAAGACAAAGCGACGGCCGAACGTCAGCGCCAACGTTTGGCGTCCCACAAAGTTTGGAACTTAGAAGACGAGTTGAAGAAAGAAGGGAAGACGTTACAGCGCATCACGGCCGATTATCAGCGTCAAGACGAGCGGCGAACGAAGACCGCTCAAAAAATCTATGATACGAAACAGCGCCAAGACGAAGAGCAGTTGGTCCATCGCGCCACGCGTCAAGCGATTGACGGACTGATCGAGGATATGGAGTACGACGCGGAACAGGCGGCGTTCGACCGTCATGAGTTGAACGTCTCCGACTATCGACGCTTGAATCAAGACTTCGACTTCCTGACGTGGAAACAAGAAGTGGTCGAACATACGAATCGCCTCGGCAAAGTAGCGGAAGGGATGCGGGCGCTCGAAGAGACGAAGCAAAAGCTCCAAACGGAAAACAAGCAACTCGCCGACGAGCAACAAGCGCATGATCAGAAAAAGCACGAACAGAATGATTGGAAGAAGACGTTCGAACAAGACCTCGAGCGTCATCTCGCAGACGTGTATAGCTGGACCGAGGAGCATCCTGAGTTTGACGTCGAAGGAGAGACGGTCGGACAGATCGAGCGCACGCTTCGAAACGACTATGACCCGTCGACGTATGAGGATGTGTTGCGTCTCGTTCAACCACATGTGGTCCGTTACCAGAACCGACTGCGCGAAAAAGTTGCTTTGAAGAAAGCGGCCGAACAGGCGATCAATACAAACATTCAAGACGTCGAGACGACGCTTTCTGAATGGAAAGCGAAGACTGATCCCGAACCAGCCATCGATCCGATGACGAAAGCATACCGTGACCAGATGCGGGCCGACGGCGTCGTCTTCGCGCCACTATATGCGCTCGTCGAGTTCGTGGACGGGGTGGATGTAGACATTCAAAAACGGATCGAAGCGGCGTTGATTGACAGCGGGATGTTAGACGCCCTCATCACCGAGGCGGATGTCACATACGACCGGGTCTTGTTGCCGGCGCCGCAGATGATGGCACACACGTTAGCCGATTATTTGAAGCCGAGCCCGGGAGATACGGGAATCGCTTCAGACCGGATCGACGACGTGCTTCGCAGCGTCCTCATTGGCGACGGTGAGACGTCGATCCGAGAAGACGGGACGTATCGACTCGGACAATTGAAAGGACATGCGGTGCCGGTCGAACACGTTCGTTTCCTCGGACGCGTTGCCCGGAAACGTTATCGTGACGAGAAGATTGAACAGTTAAAGTATGAGATTGAACAACTTCAACTCGAGCGCGTGACGTTACGTGGTGAGCAAGCGGAGTTGCGCCAACAAATCGAGTTGGCTGACGCGGCATGGGACGTGTTTCCGTCCGACCGCGATCTGCGAATGAGCCACCAAGAGATTCAAAAGGTCGGATTTGAGATCGAGAGCCTGGAGCGACGTTGCCGGCAGATTGAAGACATGTTGAAACAGACGAGTGAGCGTTTCAACGTGTTGAAGCGTGAAGTATATACATTGGCCGAGCCGTTCGAACTAGAAAAGACGCAATCCGCGTTTGAGCAAGCGAAGCGGGCGATGGTGAATTATAAAGATTTATTACTCGAGACGCATCGGGAGCACGACAATGCGGTCGCGTCGAACAAACGGCTCGTAACGATTGAAACGACCATCGAGGAAGCAGAAGAGGACATCCTCGAACTGATGGGTGAACTGAACGAGCTCGAGGACGGGATGGAACGGGTTCAAAAAAATATTGCTCAAATCGAGGACCAACTGGCGAAAGAAGGCGCCGACGATATCCGTCAACAAATCCAAGACGTCCAAGCGGAGTTGGCAAGAATTGAACGTGAACGGAGCCAGTCACTACAGCTCGTCGCGACTCGACAAGCACAACTTGAGACGGACGCGACCAAGCTAAACGATAAGAGTCATAGCCATACACTGTCGAAAGCGATGCGGCAAGCATGGGAAACGGCGCTTAAAGCGGAGTGGAGACGAGGTGTCGTCTCACTCGACGTGGACGGAGACGATCCCGAAGCGTTGTCTCGAACGATTGAAGCAGTGTACGGGAAACGACTTACAAGTAGCGCATCAAAAGCCGACGAACTTTTATCAAAAGCGTTCTTCGACCAACAAAATGATTTGATGGAATACCAGATGCGAACCTTCAAGGAAGAGCTATCACTTGAATTGTGGATGCAGGGCGTTGACGACCGCTTCAGACGAGAAGTCGAAACGTGGCAACAGAAAACAGCCCGCCGTATCATTTCGCTCGACTTGCGTGGCCAACAAGCGAGCCCGCAGGCGGTCAAACGAACGGTCGAGGAGGAATTAGCACGGCAAGAGAGTATTTTGAAAGAGAGTGATGAACAGCTGTACGAAGAAATTCTTTTTAAATCGGTCGGGACGAAGCTCCGCTCCCGAATCCGCCGCGCCGAACAATGGACCGAGAAAATGAACGCGTTGATGGAGAGCCGGAATACGTCGTCCGGTCTCACGTTCTCAATCAAATGGCGACCGCGTACGGCGGAGAGCGAGGAAGAACTCGACACGAAAGACTTGGTCCATATTTTGAAACAAGACGCGAAGCTGTTAAAAGACGAAGATTTCGAACGGATCACGACCCATTTCCGGTCGAAACTGAGTAAAGCGAAGCAGATGATCAAAGAAGACGGGGACGGACAGACGCTCCTGCAAGTGCTTCGTGAAGTGCTCGACTACCGGAAATGGTTCTCGTTCGTGTTGTACTTTGAACGGACGAATGAACCGAAGCGCGAACTGACGAATAACAACTTCTTTAAGTTCAGCGGCGGGGAGAAAGCGATGGCGATGTATATTCCGCTCTTCACGGCATGCTACTCGCGTTATCAAGAGGCGGCCGATACAGCGCCGTATATCATCTCGCTCGACGAGGCGTTCGCCGGGGTCGACGAGAATAACATCCGCGAGATGTTCGAGATTGTCGAGCAGCTCGGCTTCGACTACATCATGAACTCACAAATTCTGTGGGGGGATTATGATACGATTTCGTCGCTGTCGATTTGTGAGCTGTTGCGCCCGAAAAACGCCGACTACGTCACTGTCCTCCATTACGTGTGGGACGGGGAGAAACGGCATGCGAAAGAAGAGACATTGTTATGAAGCCGTTGGTCGAAGAAGCCGTACATTATTTCAAAGCGTCGACAGGATTCTCGCGTCTGTTTGAACAGTTCCGGAAGAAATATGCATCGCTCGGGAAAGTAGGTGGATCGGTTTCGATTCAATCGTTTAAAGATGATGAACTCTACGCGATCGCCCGTTTCTTCGGAGACGACGTTGCATCGATCCAGTTGAAAAAAACGTTGACGCTTCGAGCGTTCGAGAAAAAACTGCAGACGACAAAATTTGAAGGGGTGACGTTATTCGAGTTACTTGAGGCGTATTTCGGGGAGTCGCTCGTAACGAAACAAGAAGCGCTTGTCCAAATCGAAGGACAGCGAGCGGAACGTTTTCGTGAGCTCGCGCTGACGTACCCACAACTTGGCTATTGGTTCACCCACATCGAACAAAAGTCAGCCGATACACATTGGATCAATCGAATGCTTGGAACGGATCAGTTTGATCTGTATTGTAGACAGCTGACGCAAGCACTAGACGGGGTGCCGCTCGATTACGAGCGGCTGCCGGTGTTTGGGCAACGTATCGTCGGGAATCCGCATGCGTTCGACCGGACGAATGATTTAGGGCGACTGTTGATTCACGCACTGCACGTCAAACGTGGGCAAGGTGGTCCGCCACCGAGCGACACGGAGCGGGTAAACGAACTGTTGCTTGAGTACAAACTACTTCGGGACGACATCACGAACTATGTGTCGTGTGCAAATTTAGCGGCCGACAGTAAGGGTGTAGAACATGCGATGTGGCAAGGGGCACGAGCGACACACAGTGTCTTGAACGTGCCGATGCGGGAGTTGTTGAACGTTGACCGGATTTATCCGAGTCATGGGAAAACGGTGTGGATTGTTGAGAACTCAGGAGTGTTCTCGAGTTTACTCGATGACGTGCCGAATGCACCGTTCGTTTGTACGCACGGACAGTTCAAACTCGCGGCCTATCGGTTGTTGGACGCACTTGTCTCTTCAGGTTGCCAGTTGAAGTACGCCGGAGATTTTGATCCGGAAGGACTGCAGATGGCGGCACGGTTGAAAGAACGTTACAACGACAAGCTCGACTATTGGTGTATGGACTTGGAGAATTATGTGGCGTCCGAGCCGAGTGTTGAAATGTCAGCAGAACGATTGGTGAAACTTGAACGGGTGACGGATGCTGAGCTGCAAGACGTCGTGGAAGAGATGAAGCGGAGAGGGAGAGCGGGGTATCAGGAGGCGTTGATGGAAACGATGGCAATACATTTAAAAATGGGAAGGGACGATGTGTGATGAACAAACCGATTTGGTTAGTACGAGCTGGGAGAACAGGGCATCAAGAAAATGCGGCACTTGAACACAATTTAGTTGCGATCGGGTGGGAGGACTTAGGGGACCTGACTGACATTGAGGATAGGGACGAATTGATTGAATTATACGAAGAGACTTACTTAGAAGATAAGGCACGAGCAATTAGCAACATGGCTAATCAAATTTGGCGTTTTGCCAAAGAGATTCAAATCGGAGATTATGTCGTGCTTCCGTTAAAGACAGAACCGGTCATCGCTATCGGTCAAGTGACAGGACCATATGAATTCAATACAAAGATTACGGACGAAGTAAGGCATATTTGAAGAGTGAAGTGGCTGACGACAGATATGCCACGAACTCGCCTAGATCAAGATTTGCTGTATTCCCTTGGTGCATTTATGACGGTATGTCGGATTCAACGAAATGATGCTGAAATAAGAATTCCAAATGCATTGCAACGTTACAAAAACGGTGTGGATTCGCTTTCTACTCCACCGATTTCTGATGTCGATGAGGACGAAATAGTCGATTTAGAAGCAATTGGTCGTGACCAAATTCGAATTCTCATCGAACGAGAGTTTGCCGGACACCGATTGCAAGACTTGGTCGCAGCCATTTTAAAAGTAGAAGGGTTCCAACCGGTTGTTTCTCCTCCAGGTAAAGACGGGGGCGTCGACATTTTGGCGGGGAAAGGTGTTCTTGGCCTTGAAGAACCGCGTATTTGCGTCCAAGTAAAAGCGACGGTTTCACCGGCTGGGATAGATGTAATCAACAGTTTGTTAGGTGTGGTAGCAAGCTATGGTGCGACGTACGGATTGGTCGTCTCACTAGGAGGTTTCACGAAAGACGCTCGCAATAAAGCGAAGGAACAATTCTTTAAAGTACGTCTATGGGATTCGGATGATCTGATCGAGGCGTTGCTCCGTGTATATGATGAACTGGACGAAGAAATGCAGGCTTCTTTGCCTTTGAAACGAGCATGGGTGACTGTTCCGGGAGAATGATACGCTAGAGGGAGTAAGAAAATATGAAAAGACAAACGTCTATCATCGTTGTGACTGGTTTATTGTTGTTAGCTGGT
Organism: Exiguobacterium sp. SH4S7; assembly: GCF_004336795.1. Lineage (NCBI taxonomy): Bacteria > Bacillati > Bacillota > Bacilli > Caryophanales > Exiguobacterium > Exiguobacterium sp. SH4S7. The sequence continues at coordinate 71,757 of NZ_SJUT01000007.1, read as the reverse complement.
TGCGATGGTACTGATAAGTTTGGAGCCAATGCCGATCACGCTTCTGAGGAAAAGCAATATCAAGAGTATTTAGAGATGGTAGAAGAGTTAGAGGGTCTTCGAGAAAGAAATGCGGAGTTAGAAGAGGAAGTTTTCAACTTAACGGAGTATCGAGATAGTCGTGAAGATGCGTACGAGTACTTCTGCGAGTACGGATACGATGAGATTAGTGAATCAACGTATAATGAGTTGTGCCAATAAAAAATTCTTATACGGACAGTAATACTCATCAATAATACTATCTAAAGCCATTTCATAAGAATTATGGAGTGGCGTTTACCCTAATCGCGGATTAATCAATGTGAATACGCAGCATGAAGATGCACTGCCGTTCGTGTAATCCGATGTTGTGATGGTTTGATGAGATCAGAAATTAATCATGAGCAGTGTCCAAACGGGCATTGCTTTTTGTTTACCCTCTATCCCTGTACATAAGATAATAAAGAAAAGGTTGAGAGGGGAGAGAACACGCATGGAAATTGAACAGGTCCTGCGATTTCAGCATCGGAACGACTTTCGAAAATGGCTTGAAGCACATCAAGACGAACAATCGTTTTGCTGGGCCATCCTCAGTCGGAAGGGTAGCAGCGATGGACTATTATATTTAGACGCCGTGGAAGAAGCGTTATGTTTCGGATGGATTGATGGGATTGCTAAAAAAACAAAGGAAGATGAATTAGCGCAACGGTTTTCGCCAAGAAGGAAGAAAAGTAATTGGACCGAACTGAATAAAGAACGTGTCCGCAGGCTCCAACGATTAGGGTTGATGACAGAGAGCGGGATGCGTGTTCTGCCTGATATGCGCAACGAATCGTTTGTCATTGATGAAGAAATAATCGAACGCTTGAAAGAGGAGATGCAAGTGTACGAACACTTCATGGGATTCCCTGAGTTGTATCGCCGCATCCGCATTGATACGATTCAAAGTGTTCGTCAAGATCGCGATTTATATGTGAAACGACTTGATAAGTTTATCGAGAAGACAAAAGCTAACGAGATGTATGGGCAGTGGAATGATGGGGGGCGTTTATCATAATGTATGATCAAATTTCTAGGATTGTTGTTATCCATCAGTCTCGCGTACTGGGCCATTGATTATGGGATTCACGATGAGGGGTTAGGATTTCATAGAAAAGTTCCATTGCTTACCGTGTTACCTGCGTGCTTATCCTACATGTTTCTCTATGAAGTTGATTTAAAAGAACGCTTCAACAAAAGCGACGAGTAATATCGTCGCTTTTTAGTCTGTCTGTTTCCGGTTATACATGACAATACTGCCAACAAATACGACAAGTGCCCAAGCAGACAGAATCACAAGCTCCACCCATGTAGAACCAAGTCCAGCCCCAGACTCAATCTGAAACGCAAGATCGATTAACACGACGTTCGGTAAGTAGTCGAGAAGGCCGATGATCGCGAACCGGTCTTCGTACACTGACAACATCGGTGAAAACGAGAAGAAGAAGAACGCTGGCATGACGATGAGCGAAGCTTCCATGACCGTCTTCGTCATCAATCCGAGAATCGTCCCAATCCCGATATAAAAGAACGTCGAGACAATCAATACGAGTGAGATGACGAATAGGTTCGCAGGGCTGTAGCCCATGATGAAGGCACACGCCGCAATGAGGATGAGCGTCGTCACGAACGTGAGCGCACTCTTCCCGAGCAAGATGTCGAGCGTGCTCGCTGGCGACAACATCAACCCACGGAGCGTGTTCTTCTCTTTCTCTTCGGCAATCAAGGCGCACTGGACGAACGTAGCGACGAGACTGAACGTGATGTTGATGACGAAGTACGTGATGTCGATGCCTTCTCCGCCGAGCTGTGAATAGAAGACGGCGAAGAACAACGGCATAATCAACGTCGAGGAGACGAATAAGTTCCGCGACAAGTCTTTGTAGTCTTTCTGGAAAATAGCGAGTGCCCGTTTCATTGAAAATGTCATGATAGTTTCCTCCCCGTCACTTCGATAAAGATGTCCCCGAGCGTAGGCTCGTTCGAATGGATGGCCGCGATGTTTTGGTCGCGCATCTGTTCATGGAGCCAATCGGCCCCGTCTTTCCCTTGTTTCAAGTCAACCGTCTCCCCGTCATGCAGTTCGACGCGCATCGATCCGTTCGCGTATTTCCGGCGCAATACTTTCGGCGCGTCGAGCAATTGGATTTGTCCTTGATGCAAGAAAGCGACGCGGTCGCACAGTTCTTCAGCCTCGTTCATATCATGCGTCGTCAAAAAGATGGTCGTCCCTTTTGCTTTCAACCGCTCAATCCCTTTATAAATGTGTCGCGAGTTGACCGGATCGAGCGCGGACGTGGGCTCGTCTAAAAATAACAGCTCCGGTTCATGTAGTAGCGCCCGAGCGAGCGTCACCCGCTGCAACATCCCGCGTGAGAGCGCCGCGATGCGTTTTTTGCGTTCACCTGATAAGTTCACCATTTCTAGTATTTCATCGATGCGTGTCCGCGGCTCATCGTATAAGTCGCAATAGAGCTGTAAGTTCTCTTCGATCGAGAGACGTGTGTAGAGGCCGCTGTTATCGGTCAACACGCCGATCCGCTTCCGATACTGTTCTTGTTTTAACTCGGAGACCGGGACACCGAACACGGTCGCGTCACCTGACGTCTGGGCGAGTTGTGACGTCAAGATTTTGATCGTCGTCGTTTTCCCCGATCCACTCGGTCCGAGAAAGCCGAACACCTCGCCTTTTTTTACAGAGAACGTCACGTCCTGTAGCGCCTCTTCATTGCCGAACAACTTTTTCAATTGATTCACTGTAATGATATCCTGCATCGCTCGTTCCTCCTTGTTGATGTCGTCTTGCTTGCTTACATCATATCGAGAGGAAAAGGCGGACGCATTAGAATGGCGATAAACGGTGCTTTTTGAGGAGCGAGTGGAGCGAAGGAGACGGTGAATGGAGCTTATTTCAGCCCGATCATCGTCTTCAATTCGGCCATTTTCGTCTTTGAGAGCGGAATGGTCGTCTTCTCGGCATCGTCTAAGACGAGACTAAAACTGTTTTTCGTATACGTGATGACTTCTCGTACCCGTTGTAGGTTGACGATGTACGACCGGTGGCAGCGGAAGAAGCCGTAAGGAGTCAGACGCGTCTCGAGTTCGTTCATCGTGAAGACGCTCGGGAACTGTTCGGATTGGCTATGCAACATGGATTGTCCGTCCTGGCTTTCGATGTAGTCGATTTCTGGCGGGTCGAGCAAGACGATTTTCTCGTTCACTTTCGTCGGAATCTTTTCGAAGCGGACGTGCATGACGTCAGGCGTGACATCTTTGTTCGCATCCGGTTCATCAGGTTCGACATCGAGTAGGCGCAAGTGCCGGTGGTCGATGCGATAGACGGTCGATGTAACGAAGAGGGCACTCTCCATGTTGCTCGTCAGAAGCAGGATCGTCTTTTGTTGCTGCTTCAGTTGCATCAAGACGGTCGCGAACAAATGCCGTGTCTCTTGGTCGACGTTCTGATCCGGTTCTTCGAGGATGTAGATGTCCCGATTATGTAAGAGGAGCGCGGCGTATTGGACGCGCCGGACGAGCGACAGACTGAGTTGGTTCAATCGTTTGTTCCGGTAAGGAGTGAGTTGAACGGTTTGAAGGACGGCATCCAGCGATTCCGTCGATTCGTAGAGCGTGTGTGTGAAACGCAAGAATTCCTCGACCGTCAGCCGATCATATAAACCGTCACGGATAGAGAAGAGCGAAAGCGTACGATTTTCTGTATCGATGGTTCCAGAGTAGGTCGCATACTTGTCGGTCAGTAGCGCGAACAATATTTCCCGGGAAGTGACGCCGCAGTGAATGGCCGCGATTTCACCCGGGTTGATCGTAAACGAGATATTTTCAAGGATGAGTGTATCTTGTTGGCGAACAGAGACGTTGTCGAAAGTAAGCACCAAATCCCTCCCTTTTTAGTTGGAGTATACCATTGATTCAAAGAAGACTTGAGTAACGAATTGGAATAACACTATGCTAAACTGGAGATAATTTGAAATTAGATGAGGGTGGGCCGGTGACTATGATCGAAGTCGTTCCGTTAGCATTTGAAAAGAATAGTCTAGACGCGATTGACCGGACGGCTGACTATTTGAACTATCCGGTCATTTACATCCTGAACGGACAAAAAGAAGCGTACATCGGGGAAACGGTGCATTTCCAAAAACGGATGAAGCAACATTTGAAGCTGAAGCAGGCAGAACGCAAGAATGTGGACCAAATCAATCTCGTGAAGCACGAGACGTTCAATCGGTCGGCCACGTTTCATCTCGAGACGAAGCTGATCAACTACTTCCTAGGTGATGAGAAGTACGCGTTACAAAACAAAAGCAAGATAGCGAGTGACTTCACGCATAACTACCACAATAAATCGTTCTATGACGATCAACTGTTTCCTGAATTATGGAGCGCGTTACATGAGAAGGGACTCGTTCGGAATGAACTTCATGCCATCGAAAACAAGGACATTTTTAAGCTGTCACCGTTCAAAGAGCTGTCGCTCGAACAAATGGAGTTGAAGGAGCGCGTGCTCGAGTTTTGCGAGACGCGAATCGATAAGGCAAAACCGGAAGACATGTATGCGGATTTGTATGTCATTGAAGGCGAGGCGGGCGTCGGCAAAAGCGTCGTCCTCAGTTCAATCTTCAATACAATCCAAGCCCGGACGAATGAGGCGGGCTCAAAGCTGCATCAGACGGAGAACTATTTGGTCGTCAATCATGAGGAGATGCTGAAGACGTATAAAGGGATTGCCAAACAGGTCAAACATTTGAAGGCGGGCCATTTTGCGAAACCGACGCCGTTACTGAACAAACTAAAAGATAAAAAAGTTGATATCATCTTGGTCGATGAGGCGCATCTTCTATTGACGAAGTCAGATGCGTACAACAACTTTCGTGCGGATAACCATCTCGAAGAATTGATGAAGGTGGCGAAAGTCGTCATCGTCATTTTCGACCAACATCAAGTATTGAAGTTGAAAAGCAAGTGGAATCAAGGTCTACTAGCTGCATTCAAACAGAAAGCAAAGCATGCGGAGACATATCAGCTGACGAATCAATTCCGGATGCAAGCGAGTGAAGAAGTCATCGAATGGATCAACGCCTTCAAAGACAAGCGCATCCAGGCATTCCCGGAGTCAAACGATTATGAGTTACGCGTGTTTGACACGTTAGAACAGATGCATCAGTTGATCGTGCAAAGAGATAAGGAGCATGGACTCAGCCGGGTCGTGTCGACGTTTGATTACCTTCATAAGAAGGACGGTGAGACGTATTACGTCTATGAGTCGAATGGGGCATACAAGATGCCGTGGAATACGACGGGTGGCAAGACGACGTGGGCCGAGAAGTCAGAGACGATTGCGGAGGCTGGATCAATCTATACGATTCAAGGCTTTGACTTGAACTATGTCGGGGTCGTTTTAGGTCCGTCGGTAACATACGATCATACGGAAGAGTGCCTAGTGATCGACACGAATCTTTATAAAGATACAGGAGCATATGCCGGGATTGACGGCATCGACAACGTTGAATTGGCGAAAGAACAAATCGTCTTGAACTCGATTAACATTTTGATGAAGCGAGGCGTTCAAGGGCTTTATTTGTATGCAAGCGATGAAGCGTTGCGACAGAAACTGTTACATATTCAAAGAGAGAAGGTACAGACATGAACGAAATACAACGACTGATGGACAAAGTGATCGAATTCCGAGACGAGCGCGATTGGGCGTTTCATCATAATCCGAAAGACTTGGCGTTATCGTTGTCGCTTGAGGCGAGCGAACTGTTGGAGCTGTTCCAATGGGTGTCGAGCGAAGAAGCGCTCGAGACGAAACACGTCGAAATGAAAGAAGAGCTCGCGGATGTCCTCATTTACGCGCTGACGTTCGCCCATGCGGCAGGAATTGATGTGTCGCAAGCGATTGAAGAGAAGCTTGAGAAAAACGCGGTGAAGTATCCGAGTCCGAACGCCTAAGTTGCAATCGACCGATTAACCTTGACCATTATTTTCACTACTTGTTGATATGAAATCGGATAAAGTGGTGAAAGAACAAATATGGAGAGGGTTAATGAATATGGGCATCTATTATACGTATCAGCATGAAAACGCTTGGAAAGTAGCATTGGAGAGAGGATATCTACAAGGTGACCCTCAATTCGCCATGTTCAATGACGAAGGGTTCGAATTTTTCGAACCCGCTTACGACTGGATGGTTGAACAATATGAGCAACGAATTGGGATTTCGCTGAATGGAAACTATCCGGTCTGGTGTTTGGACGAGTTTCCTGACCTAAGCACTGACGGACATATCGGACAAGGAAACAAAGGTGTTGTGTTGACGGTTGAATTACCGGACGATCAAGTGTTGGCTTCGGAAATTTCATTTTGGGACTTCGTTCCGTATAACTCTACTTTTTGCGATACGGCCGAAGCATTTGACCACCGGGAAGACATTGACCCGGCATATACACGAAAGTCTTGGGAAAAAATCTTTGATCGAAAGTGGTGCGAAGAGATGGCGGTCAATCGGTCAATCGAGGCACCTGACTATCAATACGTGATTCATCGCATCGAGCTACATCAAGTCCGAGACGTCATGCCGTTCCAAAACTTGAATGACAGTTGGTTGGACCGGATCCGAGGATTTGGGTGGCGTCTCGGCTATCGACTTGGTTTGAAGAAGTCGATTCCATTCCATTGGCAAGGAAACTGTCATTTTAAAGAAATCAGTTGAAGAGAGGAAGACGAGATTCATGACCCAACGCGAACGGTTTGATCACTTATACGAAGCAGGGAAACGTTCCACTCGCCAAGCGTTCCTTCTTGGAGTGTTCATCGTCTTACTCGGCCTTATATTTTGGTTCACAGGCGAGCTTCGACTCGCTGAACTAATTTGGTTCGTCTTGTTCATTCCAGCCATTGGGTTCGTCAAAATATGGTCACGAACGAAGACGTTGCTCACGTTCAACGATGCTCCCGACTATCGGCGACTTGTCTGGTATGAATATTGTAGCGGGATGGCCGTGATTGTGATTTTTTGTATCTTGATTGTGACGTTGCTGTTACGTCCGGAACAAGCAAATATTTTAATTCTCGTTGTGGCGTTCAATCTATTTGCATGGATTGCCTCTTCTAAGATTGATCAAAGGCTTGCTAACATCGACCCGGAGCACGTCACACATAAAGTCTACGAACGAGGAAAAGTCGGTTTCTTTCCGAAATGAAATCAATCAAAAGGGAGTAGCGCGCGCTACTCCCTTTTTATGAAGTCGATCGACCAGTAATGCGGTCGACGAGTCGTTTCGCTTCAAGTAGTGACATGTCATGAGTCTCCCGTAAAAACTTTACGGCCGTGACGACCCCATGCGTATCAATTTTCTCTTTCACTATTGCAGCCAACGCATCGTCTAGTATGAGAGGATCGTTCTGAATTTGCTTTCGCCGCAGTGCACGTACGTCTTTTGCTTGCTCAGCAATTACATTGATTAAAAAGGCGTTTAGCAGGAGCGATGCGATTAAGAACATGGTGTTCAACTCCATGGAAACACTCCTTTCGCTTTAGTCAGGCATGATGGTGAAGCTATATGCGTTCGTCAGCGGGTTATGAATAATTAACTCGTAACTGAGTTGTTGTTCGTCCGCCTTGTCGACCAATAGATTGATTTCGGACATGTTGAATACGCGTTGACAGGCGATAGTAGAGACTAGTAATACACCGCCGATGATGGCTGTGATGACGAGACGTTTCGTCCAAATTGTGAATGATGTCGACATTAAGGACGCACCTCTATTTTTTCTTCGATTCGCTCGAGGCGCTCCACTAAGACGTCGAATTGTTGTTGCTGATGAGCTGCGGCTTGACGTTCTAGCTCGAGTCGCGTGTCAGCTCGTTTTTCATAACGACCGATAAATCGAACGATCAATACGATGCCGGTAATGATTAACGCGAGTGGGACAATTATTGCCAATAAACTAAATAGTAATGTGATTAAAACATTCATCCTCTTTCCTCCTTTACGTAATCCACACGACTAGTATACTTCCAAATTCATACAAACTCAAAGAGCTCGAGGGTGGATGGATTGACCTCACGTTCGTTATGCTATAGATAACAGACATTAAAGGAGTTCGATTATGGCAATTTACTATACATATCAACACGCAGCAGCTTGGGAAGCCGCAGAAAAACGAGGCTACTTGTTCGGCGACCCAGAATATGCCGTGTTTCAAGATGAAGAGTTGGCATTATATCGCCCTGCCTATGATTGGCTGGCCGGACAATACGAAAAACGGACGGGTCAGTCGCTCGCGGGAGCGTATCCCGTTTGGTTGAGTGATACGATTCCAGACGTCGGACGAGGAGGGTATCTTGAGCCGGGAGAGCCCGGTGTCGTCTTGACCGTCGATTTGCCGGATCTGAGTGTGCTCGCGATAGAGGCGGGCTATTGGAACTTTGCTGTGAATCGTTGGTTTTTGACGTTCGAGGACAGGGAGGCGACAAGTGAAGAAGAATTGCAGACGTCATGGGAGAAGATGTTCGACCAGGATTGGTGCGAGGCAGTAGTTGAGGAGTATCCCGAAACGAACACGAAATACTACTATCTCGTCAATCGAATCGAGGTCGGCCAAGTGCTTGACGTGACGACGTTTATCGAGGAAGGAGCAACATTATGAAAATCGCCATTATCGGAGCTGGTGTCAGCGGCCTTTACGCCGCCTCGCTCCTCATCGAAAAAGGCTATGACGTAACAGTATTTGAATCACGCGATCGCATCGGCGGGAGGGTGTTGAGCCAAAACGGCTTTGATCTCGGTCCGACATGGTATTGGCCGGATACCGAGAAGACGATCACGCAACTCGTCGATCGGCTCGGACTTCTTGCATTCTCACAACATGCGACCGGTGACTTGATGCTCGAGCGGCAAGTTGGCGTGATTGAGCGCCACACGTTGCCATCCGAACAGACCGTTCTATCGATGCGACTTGAAGGTGGTATGGCGACACTGACTACAGCGCTAGCTGCGAGACTTCCAGAAAGGACAATCGAACTCGAGACGACCGTCACGTCGATTCAACAGACAGAAGACGGGGTATCGGTCACGGTCGAAGCAGGATCGTCAAAAACGTTCCAACACGTCATGTTAGCCATCCCGCCACGGCTCGTCTCACGCATCTCGTTTCAACCAGAACTGTCTGAAGCGACGAAGGCGAAGCTGTCGGCTACACCAACGTGGATGGCCGGACAAGCAAAAGTGGTCGCCGTGTATGACCGACCGTTTTGGCGAGACGCCGGCTTATCGGGGCTCGGTATGAGTTGGTCCGGGGTGTTGCAGGAGATTCATGACGCGTCAGCGCCGGGAGGGTACGGGGCACTGTTCGGTTTCTTCCGGTTATCACCTTTTGAGCGGGCCACACTAGACCGGGACGAGCTCAATCGTCTCGTCGTCGAGCAACTCGTTCGACTGTTCGGGGAAGAGGCACGCGAGCCGCGTGACGTCTTGTACGTGGATTGGTCGAGTGACCGCGACACGGCAAGTTCGCAAGATGCTCAACCGTTGACCGACTTCCCTGTTTACGGACCGATTACGCTCGACACCGCTTGGGCAGGACGTCTCTCACTTGCTGGGACCGAGACGGATTCCATGTTCGGCGGTCATATCGAAGGGGCACTTCGTTCTGCAATCCGGGTCGTCGAGCAACTCTAATCAAAAATGCGTATCCTCCCAAGTCGGGACGATACGCATTTTTATTTGAACTTCTGAATCATCAACGCGAGCGCGCGATTGATCATCTTCATCTCGTCATCCTCGAGCACGGAGAACATCTCTTCGGCGAGCTGTTCTTCGATTTGGTCGACTTGTCTCGAGTAGTCATGGCCGATCGGACCGAGGCGGATGAAACTCTCTCGCAAGTTGTCCGGATTTTTCTCTTTTTGGACGAACTGGCGTTGTTCGAGCACCTTGAGTACTTGGCTGACCGCACTTTTTGAGATATTCATCTTCGTCGCGATCTCGGTCGTCGTCCATGTGTCTTTTCGTTTGAAGAGCAGCAACATCTGTTCTTGCTGGTAACTCAGTTCAAACTCGTTCAAGTCGGTAAAGTATTTGGTGAACAGCAAGTCGAGCTCGTCGACTTGACGATACATCTCGATGACTTGTTGTTTGCGTGTCTCTTTCAAAACCCGTTCTCCTTTCATTCCTTAACGTGTGTCACGGAACGTCTGGCTCCGCACATACAGGACGATACTAAACACTAGTCCGATTATACCAAACGTGATGAGGAGTGTTTGAATCGGAACGGACAACGCGACAAGGATTGATAGAACGGCGAACGCGATCGGCTCTAGGCCGGACGCGGCGAGCGCCATGATGCTCATGACGCGACCGATCTTATCTTGGTCGCTATGCTCTTGCATGAGCGTGACGGCCGGTAAATAGACGAGCATCAGCATGAAGCCGCTCATGGCCGCCGCGAAAGCGAGCATCGGGATGGACTCGGCTTGCGTGTAGAAGAGAAATGCGACAATCGTCAAAAACAAGGCGCGGAAAACGAAGCGGCCGCGGTGGACCGACCGTAACAATAAGACGAGGAAACTTGCAACGAACGTCCCGACAGCAAGCCCGCCTTCAATCAAACTCAAGTCAAACGCCGTGCCGCCGCGTTCACCGACGAGGATCGGGATGCTCATGATGAGCGGTCCCATGATGAACAAGTTGACGATCGCAATCGAGAACGTACCGCTTCGCAAAATCGGTGTCTTCGAGACGTAGCGGATTCCTTCTTTCAAATCAAAGACGACGTGCTTGAGCGACATCGTCTGTGCCGCTGGAATATGGTCTCGAATCAGCCGCGGCATCATCAAGAAAGCAGAGATGAAGATGAGCGCAGCCGCCGTACTAAAGCTAAGACCGAAGCCGCCCCACGTCAACAGAAGACCGGCTAAAAATGGACCGATCACGAACATGAGCTCGAGCGACCCTTGGAATAACGAGTTGGCGCGTTGAAGTTCATGTTTTTTGACGAGTGATGGGATGAGTGAAGACAGTGCCGGATACGACATGCCGTCCAATAGTCCGAACGCGATCGAGATAAGGATTAAGACGATCACGGAATAAGCGTCGGCCAAGTGCAACGCGACGACGACGAGCATCAAGACGCCTTGCCCGAGGTTCGTCAAAAATAAGAGACGACTCTTTTGATAGCGGTCGGCGAAGACGCCGCCGAACACCATCATGATCACGCGCGGCAACGAGACGGCCGTCATGATGATTCCGAGCAGGGCCGGTTGTTTCAACACATCGATTGTGAGCCACGACATACTCAAAAAGAAGATGGAAAAACCGAGCGTCAGCGTCATGCCGGACAGCCAAGTGAAAATGAAACGGGAATTGTGTAGCAAGTTCATAAGGAGACCTCATTTTTAAATAAAGTTAAGTTAACTAAACTATAAGACGAGATTTTAATCTGGTCAAGCAAATCGGACCGACGAGAAAAATGTAAAAATACGGAACTTTTTGAGACGGATGAACGTATAATTACAGAAGAGGTGAACGATATGAACAAACATGAACGTCTAAAGAAAATGATTAAAGGAAATCGAAAATGGCTTCTCGTCAGGCTCGGTTTTGCGATTCCGCTTGCTGTGCTTATCTTCTTATTTTTACAAACCGAGACACACGCCCTCTTGTACGGAAGTTTGATGATTGTGGCATTGCTAGCGTATGGATTGAATGCTATTCGCGAAAGTCGATTTATGAGCAGCTTTACCGAGCGGGTCCGGGCTAAACGAATCATTCACATCCAGTATGGATTTGATTATGTGATGATTGTTGCTATAGGATTCGTTTCCCCATTGCTCATGAAACTAGACGGAGTCAGCTGGATGCCGTTTCTTGTGCTCTCACTTGGAGCTGGAATCCTGTTAATTGTCGAGCGTCTGCTTGATGAGAAAGTAAAACTGATCGACCCCGAGCAACCGACGCGTCGCGACGTCAAACGGGAAAGTTTTTAAGGGGTGATTCGATGACAAAACAAGAGCGCATCAATGTCATCTATAAATCGAACGTTAAAATGGCATTGCTTCAAGGCCTCATCACGTTTCCGATGTCGTTTTTCATCGTCGGTTTGATTGAATCGGATTCATGGAACGGTTGGTACGTGACCGGTGTAGCCGTCTGTTTGTTGTTACTTGGGGGCTCTTTTTTAAAGGTGAGTCGGTTCGAGACCGGGTTGACCGAGCACGCTGGTGCAAAAAAAATCATTGCACGACGAAACGGATTCACCTTCGTCCTGTTTGTTCTCTCGATTTTGTCGATTGCACTGACAATTAAACTCGGTTGGATGTATGCGTGGATAGTGGTGCTGACAATCGGTGTGTTGTATGGAGGATACCGCTTGATTCGAAAACAAGACGAGCGATTGACGGACATCGACCCGGAGCATCCGAGGTTTCGGGAGATTCGACTCGATAATGTTAGGGACTAAGGGGGAGACTGATGGACCGGGAAACTCGATTCCAAGCGCTGTTACAAGTGGACAAAACGTATCGACGTTTTATGATTGGGAGCAGTGTACTCCTTTTCGTGGGTGCGCTCTACTTTATGATGCAGACGACTTACTCCAGCATGATCGCGGTTGTTGGCCTCGTGCCGACGCTGTTTTTCGAATGGAAAAAGACGGTTGTCTACCTGCAGTTTAATGAAGACTGGGCGTATCGTCGTCTCATCAAAGTGAATTTTTTCTCACTATGCTTTACTTTCTTTTTACTGTTCGGTCTTGTCGCCTCGTTTTTGACGGGCCACATGAACCGTGATGGATTCATGTGGGCAATGGTGATCGGGGCACCACCTTCCATCTTGTTGCCATTTTGGATTGATCGGAAACTGCTGCAACTTGACCCGGAACATGTTACTTCCAGTATGCTAGCGAAAGCAAACCGCGAGCAACTGAAGCGTCGTCTTGACGGAATCAATGATTAGAAAAGGACTGAAACGGTATGACGAAACAAGAACGAATAGACCGAATGGATACATATCGCAAGCAGTGGAAGAAACGACGGGAGACGTTATTCGCCCCGTTCCCTGCATTCTTATTTTTTTCTCTCCTCGCTGAAGAGATTTGGTGGTTATGGACAGGGTTGATGGCATTGTTAGCAGCCGGACTGATAGTATCTTTATGGAAGGAAGCCGATGTGTTTGCTCGTCTGTCCGATAAACTTGAGGCGCAACGGGCGACACGGAACGTCTACTGGATTCTCATCGGTTGGCTCGCCCTCACAGTCGGTAGTGTCGTCAGCTATAAACTCGTGGCCCCGTGGTGGGTATGGGTGCTCCTAGTGTGCTGCGCGGTCATGCTGACGCTATTTTATAACCGATCCAACAAATCCGTCAGTAAAGACCCTGAGCAACCGCTTCGTTCAGAATTAGCTACGGCGAGAGGTATCCTATGACTAGCCTGACGAGAAAAGAACGCATTAATCAGCTACTCGCACAAGACGATACCCATTGGTTTGTGCGGTGGTGGATTTGGATGGCCGGGCTCGTCGCCACGGTCGTCGTCGGCTATATGGCACCGACGTGGCTCCCGTTTGTCTTGGCCATCTCCTATTTCCCGTATTTATGTCTGGAGTGGCGTAAGACGAAGCTCTTGCTCACGTTCAACGAAAGTCGTCGCTACAAGCGATGGGTCTACATGGGCTTCGTGTTCGAATGGATCGGATTCGTCGCGATTTTGAGCCTGTTCGCTTTCTATCATGCAGGTGTTGTTTCGATTCAAGTTCTGCTGGCACTCATTGTCAGTTTGATTGTTTTCAGTATCCTCACCCCACGCTGGCTCGATCGATTCATCTTGATGTTCGATGACGACCATGTCACCGCGAAAGTGTTGAGCAAAGCAAAAGAACAACGGAATACCGAGCACAAAACGAGTCAATGACACATGTCATGGTTCGTTTTTTTTCATTAAGCAATCTCGAATTATGAATCAATAAGCTTCGTAAAGACGCTAGTTCACATAAGGATCCACTTTGTGAGAGTTGGAGACTGCCGAGAGCGCAGATACCAGAGCCATTGACCTAAAGATAAGATTTATCCATAAATTATATTTTTTATAGAAACGTTTCGATAAACCATTGCATCTCATTTTGTAAGCGCTTATACTTTTGATATACACAGGTGAAACGTTTCGATTTTCAAATTAGAGATAAAGGCGGGATGGAATGAGAGCGACACAATTAGTGCAGCAAATGACGGTAGCCGAAAAAGTGGGACAGCTTGTTCAGACACTGCCATCCATTTTTTCGGATGACGAGCAAGATGTGATTACCGGACCGATCGCGGAGCTGCTTAAGGAAGACGGCATCACCGACGAGAATCGGTGGAACATGGGATCGGTCATCGGGATCAGCAACGCGAAGCAAGCGCGAAAACTGCAGGAAAGTTATTTGCGACATAATCGACTTGGCATCCCGCTCCTGTTCATGGCAGACATCATCCACGGGCACCGGACGATTTTTCCGGTCCCGCTCGCGATGGCCTGTTCTTGGGATCTCGACGGACTTGAACAAATGGCACGCACTTCTTCTATCGAAGCGACGGCCTCCGGTCTACACGTCACATTCTCTCCGATGGCTGACTTGTCACGCGACCCACGTTGGGGACGTGTCATGGAATCGACCGGAGAAGACGTTTGGCTGAACGGGGAGATGGCGGCGGCGTTCGTCCGTGGTTATCAGACGAACGATTTGACGAAAGAAGACACGCTGGCAGCCTGCGTCAAACACTTCGCGGCCTATGGTGCACCGGAAGGCGGACGCGACTACAATACGGTCGATGTGTCCGACCGCGAACTGCGTGAGTACCATCTACCAGCCTACAAACGGGCCCTTGAAGCAGGGGCGAAGATGGTAATGACGAGTTTCAACGTCGTCCATGGTGTTCCGGCCACGGCGAGCGAATATCTCATGCGGGACATCCTCCGAAGCGAGTGGGGGTTTGAAGGCGTGCTGATCTCAGATTGGACGGCGATCAAAGAACTCATTCATCATGGCGTCGCCGAAACGTTGAAGGATGCGGGCGAACTCGCGCTACGAGCTGGCGTTGATATCGACATGATGTCGGGCGCATATTCGAACCATATCGAAGCGATGCTTGAAGCAGGGATCGATGTGGCATTACTCGACGAGGCGGTCTTGCGAGTTTTGACGCTGAAAGAAGAGTTAGGCTTGTTCGACAACCCTTACCGAGGGATCGATCAGACGAAAGAGACAGCGCTCCATCTGTCAGATGAGCACCGTGACCAGGCGCGGCTCCTGGCTGAAAAGAGTGCGGTCCTCTTGAAAAATGATGGTGTCCTCCCGTTACAAAAGCAACGTGTCGCGCTCATCGGACCGTTCGCCGACTCGAGCGACGTGCTCGGTCCATGGGCGGGCTACGGGAAAAAAGAAGAGGCCGTGACGTTGCGACAAGCGTTCGACCGGGCCGAACTTCCATATGTGTTTGCGGACGGGGCGACCGTCGAAGAAGAGATTGATTGGACGGAAGCATGCCGTATCGCCGAGCAAGCGGACGTGATCGTTCTAGCGCTCGGTGAAGCATCATGGATGAGTGGAGAAGCCGGCAGTCGGACGGACATTCGTCTTCCGAAGACACAACGCGAAGGGCTTAAACGCCTGAAGGCGCTCGGGAAGCCGGTCGTGACAATCTTATTCAACGGCCGTCCGCTCGATCTTCGCGACGTCGTCGAGCAGTCGGATGCAGTGCTTGAAGCCTGGTATCCGGGGACCGAGGCCGGTTCGGCACTCGTGAACTTGTTGTATGGGCAAGTCAGTCCGTCCGGGAAGTTGACGATGTCGTTTCCTTACAACATCGGACAAGTGCCGATTCGCTATGATGCGCTACGGACAGGGCGTCCGTCAGACATCGAACACGCCGACCCACGCTACACGAGCAAATATCTCGACGCACCGAACGAGCCGCTCTTCCCGTTCGGATATGGCATGACATACACGACGTTTAGTTACAACGACTTCATCGTCAAAGAAGTAACGGACGGCATCGTCGAGGCGACGGTCGTCATTCGGAACGACGGGGCGACGACGGCAGACGAGATCGTCCAATGGTATATCCAAGACAAAGTGGCCAAAGTCTCGCGGCCCGTCAAGCAATTGAAAGGGTACGACAAAGTGACGCTCGAAGCAGGTGAGTCCGTGACGGTAACGTTCACTGTTGAAGCAGACATGCTCCGCTATCTTCAGCCGAACGGTACGTTTGACGCCGACCCTGGAACGTTTACGCTCTTTGTGGGCCCGAACAGCCGTGACGTATTGGCAAAATCTTTTGAACTAAAAACAAAAACGAGGTGTACGACGTGAATGTATTAACCGAACAGACGACGCTGACAGCTGGAGACGTGAGCCTCTCGCTCACTCCGATGGGAGATATCCGTCAATTGAAAACCGGACCGATCATGGTCAACCAGTTGATCCACCATCCATTTGATGGCTCAATGGCAAACCTTTATGTCCGATATGAGGGAGAAGTTGCCCGTCCGTTGCTTGGGCTTCATTCACCTAGTGATTTCGTGGCCTCAGGCCAGGAAATCGTTTGGTCCGGGCGATACCCTGAGTTCGCTTATGAAGTACGGGGGACGCTCAGTGACAATGGCGTTCGCTTTGACGCGACATTCGAAGGGACAGGCCGATTCGACGTCACGTACGTCCAAGATCTCGGGCTCGCTGATGAAGGCGGTGTCCGCACGAACGAGGCGTACATGGCCCAGTATATCGACTATGTGAAGACGGATGCAGCGCTGATGGCACGCCAAAACCAAAAGCAGTCGACCGGGTTCCCGGCGATTCGGATGACGTCGTCCCGAGCCATCGCAGAATATGCGACGGACGGATTTGACGTGTATGGGACATCGTATAAATTGACTGGACGGGCCGCGGGGCTAGACGGGGCATTGCCTTCCCGCGTGTATCAATATGAGTTCGCCTTGCCGACGCTTCGGACCGAAACGTTGGACATGGGGACGGACCGAGAAATCGCGTTCGAATTGTCATTCGTTCAAGATCATCCAGAGGCGCTGACCGAGCAATCGATCGAGCGTTTCGTAACGGTCGAAGCGGGAGCGCCTGTCGAACAACCAGTACGTCCGCGTCCGCGTCTTCGCCAACCGTTCCAACCAATCAGCGGAGCCGGGCTCACGATGACCGAAGTCGAGCGCCTCTATCCGGTGCGCCGACTCGAGGAGACGGAAGACGGACAGCTCTTGTCCTTCTTCACAGAAGAGGGCGCGCACGTCGTGTTGGCGGCGAAAGAGCACCTCGTTGAGCGGAGTCACGGCAACATCTTATTGAACGCCGGCAGCCTGATGCCGGACGAGTCGAAGCTCGCGACGACCGTGTTCATGAACGGCGTCTTCAACTCGCACATCGTTTACGGCAACACAAACTTCAACAAGTGGACGACCAACGTCCGCAACCCGCTCAACGTCCCGAAAACTTCAGGGCAGCGCATCTATGTCGAGATGGACGGGGCATACCGTTTGTTGACGATGCCGAGTCTGTTCGAGATGCGGCTGAACGAGGCAGTGTGGCGCTACGAGCTAGACGGGGAGACGATCGTCGTCCGTACGTTCATCGCTTCGGATGCTCCGGTCATCAAGACGACCGTCGAATCGTCGCAACCGCGACGATTCGTCATGAGTAACCAGATCGCGATGAACACGCAAGAGTACGTCGCCCCGTTCCACATGGAGCAGACGGACAACCGGCTCGTATTCAAGGCGGACGAGGCGGCAGACAGCGCCGCGACACGACCTGATCTGACGTACGCGATCGAGAGCAATCAGCCGTTCCAACTCCTCAAAACGTCGGATTGGTTCGATCAACCGTTCGAGGATGATCTCGTCTGGATGGCTTACGAGCCGAGTGAGCGTGTGACGATGCATCTTGGTCTGGCGACGCATACTCCGTTCGAGCTAGATGAAAAGCAGGAGCTACACGCTTACCGTACATGGATGGACAGCTATATGAACGGGCTCACACTTGAAGGTGAGACGGCGGACATCGAGGCGTTGAATATTCAGGCGCTATGGTACGTCCAAAACATGCGGGTGCACTATCAGTCGCCGCACGGTCTTGAGCAATATGGTGGAGCCGCCTGGGGGACGCGGGACGTGTCGCAAGGACCGATGGAGTTCTTGCTTTCGACCGGTCACTTTGACGAGGCGCGTAAACTTCTCCTCGTGATTTTCAGCCATCAATTCAAAGATGGGGACTGGCCGCAATGGTTCATGTTCGATGAATATGCGGGCATCCAACAAGAAGATAGCCATGGTGACGTCATCGTCTGGCCTCTCAAGGCGCTCTCGGACTATTTGAGCCGGACCGAGGACGTGACGTGCCTCGATGAAACGATTCCGTTCCGCGACCGGGACGGTAAAGCGGAGGCGAACGCTACACTTTATGCACACGTCGAACGCGCTCTCGGATTCATTGAAGAGCATTTCGTCGACGGCTCGGTCTTCTCCGCCTATGGCGGGGGAGATTGGGACGATACGCTGCAACCGGCCGATGAGGACTTGAAACGTCACTTGATCAGTTCATGGACGGTCACCTTGACGTACCAAGCGTTCCGTCAGTTGCATGAACAGTTGCCAACGTCTGCTTTGGCAGAACGTCTAGGCGAGTTGAGCCAAATCATCCGCAAACAGTTCACTGAGGAGATGATCCGTGACGGTGTGATCGCAGGGTTCTTGAAAGAAGTCGATGGACGGTTCGAGGCAATGCTCCACCCGTCCGATGAAACGCTGCCGATGCGCTACCGCTTGTTGCCGATGACGCGCAGTGTCATCGCGGAACTTGTCGATCAAGACCAGATGACACGTAACTTTGATTTGATCGCCACGCATTTGACGTTCCCGGACGGGGTTCGTCTCATGAACCGGCCAGCTGAATACCGCGGCGGCGTCAGCCGTCACTTTATGCGGGCCGAGCAGGCGGCAAACTTCGGTCGGGAGATCGGACTGCAATACGTGCACGCCCATATCCGTTACATCGAGGCGCTCGCGAAAGCAGGACATCGTGAGAAGATTCGCCCGGCCTTCAACATGATCAACCCGGTCCGGATGGACGAAGTGAAAAATGCCGCACCACGGCAACGGAACGCCTACTTCAGCAGCTCGGACGGGGACTTCGCTGACCGCTACGCAGCGGAGTCGCAATTCGACCGCTTGAAAGATGGGACAGTACCCGTGAAAGCGGGATGGCGCATCTATTCGAGTGGACCGGGAATCTGGTTCAACCAGCTCGTCTCGAACTACCTCGGGATTCGTCTCGGGACAAACCATGTCGAGCTCGATCCGATCGTGGATGCCGATATGCATGTCCAGCTCCGCCTCTTCGGTGCGGATACGACGATCCAGTTCCGTAAGGGTGACCCGAGCGTGACATTGAACGGTCAGAAATTGACCGGTCACGCTCTGTCGAACCCTTACCGAGAGGCAGGACAACGCATCGGAAAAGATGAATTTTTACGCTACGCCAAGGAAAAGAATGAGTTAGTGATTACGGTGAAAGGGTGACGAATTCGTCACCCTTTTCTTAATAGGAGGAGCATATGGACGCAAAACAAATGAACACGGTTTATCAAGTGTATCCGAAGAGCTTTCAAGACAGCGACGGTGACGGGGTCGGTGATTTACAAGGAGTGGTCAGTCGCCTTGATTATTTAAGCTGGCTTGGGGTCGGCATGGTGTGGCTGAATCCGGTATACGTCTCGCCCGGTTACGATAACGGTTATGACGTCGCGAACTATGCGCGGATTGACCCGATGTTTGGGTCGATGGAAGATATGGACGAGTTGATCCGAAAAGCGAAAGATAGAGGGATCGGCATCATGATGGACATCGTCGCCAACCACACGTCGCATCAGCATGATTGGTTCCTCCAGTCCGAGCGTGACCCGGAAGGAGCATACGGCGACTTCTACATTTGGCGCGATACGCCGAACGAATGGAGCTCGTTCTTCGGGGGCGGGACGTGGACGTATTCACCGGTCCGGGGCCAGTACTATTTCCATGCGTTCGCCCCGGAGCAACCGGATTTGAATTGGGGGAATGAGCAAGTACGGACGGAGATGGCGGGCGTCTTGGCGTTTTGGGCCGAGCGCGGGGTGACTGGTTTTCGTTTTGACGTCATCGATTTGATCGGGAAAGATGTCGACCGCAAACGATGGCTCGACTTTCCGTTGATGCGCCGCTACTTAAAAGATTTAGTGGCGCAAGTCGACACCTCTTCTTTGCTTCTTGTCGGTGAAGCGGGCGGATTGACCCCGGACGAAATTCTAGCTTTGCAACGGGACGGTTCGCTAGACATCGTCTTTAACTTTGAAGTCTGTGCCCTCGACGAACAAGCGGGGCAGGGTAAATGGAAGCTCGCCCCGTTCGAGCCGTCGCGGCTGAAAGCCACGCTCGACACGTGGCAACGGGCGTTCGCGGTCGAGGGACGCAATAGCCTGTTTTGGAACAACCACGATCAACCTCGTGCCATTTCAAGATGGTATGACGGTGACGAGCGGGCGGCGAAAATGCTCGCGGTCCTCTTATACGGGTTGAAAGGGATCCCGTTCCTCTACCAAGGGGAAGAAGTCGGCATGACGAACGGTATGATCGCGCCAGAGGATTATCAGGATATCGAGACGGTGAATTACTTACGGACGGGCGGGACGCTTGATGCCGTCCGAATGAAAGGACGTGATCACGCCCGGCTTCCGATGGCATGGGGCGAAGGAGCGGACACGTTCAGCACGGGAACACCGTGGCTTCGGTCGCTTCACCACGACGAAGGTAGGGACGTCTCGACGATGCGCTTGGATGAAACGAGTCTGCTTCACTTGTACCGAGAACTGATTGCACTGCGTCGGACGAATCGAGTGCTACGTGACGGGGCGTATGAACTCGTTCCGACCGAAGATCATCTGTACGTCTATCGCCGCTTCCTCGCGGAGGAGACACCACTCCTTGTCGTCGTGAATCTGTCTCCGGACACGGTACCGATACCGGTTGAATGCGGGGACCGATTGATTGCCACAGAGCAGGTCGAGTCACCAATGCTACGGCCGTATGAAGCGTTCATATGTTATAATTTTTGACAGAAGGAAGTGAGGAAATGGCAGGAATCAAAGACATCGCAAAAGAGGCGGGCGTTTCGATATCGACCGTTTCGTATGCGCTAAACGGTAGTCCGAAAGTGACAGAAAAAACGAGGCAACGCATCATTAAAATCGCCGAAGAGTTGAACTACGTGCCAAACGCCGCGGCGCGTACGCTAAAGACAAGAAAAACGCATATCATCGGAGCGTTTCTCGGGGACTACTCCGGATCGTTCTACGGGGAGTTACTAAAAGGGATCAACCAAGAGCTGGCTGATACCGGCTATGAGTTGATCGTTTGTAACGGTCCCGAATCACATCGTCTGATGACTGAGCGCATGGTAGACGGGGCGCTCATCTTAGGGCATCGCTTCACCCAAGAACAAATTTTAGAGTTCGCGGATCGAGGCCATCCGCTGACGATGCTCGACCGTGAGATTGAACATCCGAACATCAGTTGTGTGCTACTCGATAATCAAATCGGAATGAATCAAGAGATGGACGCCATCTTGGAAACGAACCCTAATCAGATTCATCTTGTGAACGGTCCGGTCGGCAACCATGATGCTGTCGAACGACGGAAAGTCGTCGTTGATCGCGCAAACACAGCCGGAGTCGCTGTTCGAGAATGGAACGGCGAGTTTACGAAACGTTCAGGTATCCGGGCAGCGAGTGAATTGCTTGAAGTGATTCAAGAAGGCGACGCCATTATTTGTCTGAACGACGATATGGCACTCGGGGTTTATGACGTCTTGCAAAACTTTTCTCTCCGGATCGGGGAAGATATCTCGCTCGTTGGCTTTGATAAACTTGAAATCACCAACTATACTCAACCTCGAATCGCGAGTGTCAGCTACTCGAAGCCGGACTGGGGCAAGAAGGCGGCTCGTGCGTTGCTCCATTTGATTGAAGCGAAGGAAAATTCAAAACAGACAATCCCTTCAAAATTCATTAAAGACGCTTCAATCCGAAAAAAAAATAATAAAAAATAAAATACGTATTGTAAGCGGATACATTGTGAACTATAATGTTTATAGAAACGTTTAACCTGTTGATTTTGCAGTAAACCTTTGTATAAACATTATTTTTTTACATGATAATCGAAACGTTTCGATTATCGAGAAACGGAGGAATTCAGATGAAGAAATTAGGGTTAGCAGCGGTAGCGGGCACGGTAATCATTTCAGGTGTGTTGGCGGGATGTTCTTCTGGATCGAGCGGCGATGACGCGAATACAATCACGGTCTGGGCGATGGGCGAAGAAGGAAAAGCTTTACCGAAACTAGCAGAACAGTATGAAAAAGAGAATGAAGGTGTCAACGTCAAAGTACAGGCGATCCCTTGGGACACGGCGCACGATAAACTGTTGACTGCGGTCGCTTCGAAAAATGGTCCGGATGTCGTTCAAATGGGAACGTCTTGGATGCCTGAATTCGTAGAAGCGGGAGCACTCGCAGATATGAAAGACCTTGTAAAAGATTACCCGGAGCTCGATCCATCGAACTTCTATGAAGGATCGGTTGAAACGGTTCAATTCGAGGACGGCCTTTACGGAGCACCGTGGTATGTCGACACACGCGTTCTTTATTACCGGAAAGACGCGCTTGAAAAAGTAGGTTACCCGGAAGCACCGAAAACATGGGATGAATTAGAAGACGCTTCGAAAAAACTAGCGGCTCGTGACGGGGAAGACATGTACGGGATCACGTTGGACACGAACGACCAAATGCTATCGTTCATGTTCGCTCGTCAAAACGGTTCAGAGCTGTTGACAGAAGATCAAGAACCGCTCTTTGATCAACCGGAATTCATTGAAAGCGCAGAGTACTTAACTAATTACTTCACAGAAGGATATGCGCCAATCGATTTAGGGCTTGATGTCGTTCAAGCGTTTGGGGCCGAGGAACCGAACGTGCCGATGTTCATCAGTGGACCGTGGATGATCAA
Organism: Exiguobacterium sp. SH4S7; assembly: GCF_004336795.1. Classification (NCBI taxonomy): domain Bacteria; kingdom Bacillati; phylum Bacillota; class Bacilli; order Caryophanales; genus Exiguobacterium; species Exiguobacterium sp. SH4S7. Next base: position 48,604 of record NZ_SJUT01000007.1, on the reverse strand, counting down.
CATCATCAATGACCAAATGCCGGACATTGAAGATAAGTGGGGTACAGCCGTCCTTCCAGCGAAAGAAAACAATATCTCGTTCCTTGGTGGATCGAACTTGAGTATTTTTGAGAGCAGTGAGAAGAAAGACGAAGCTGCGAAATTCATCGCCTATATGAGTAAACCAGAAACACAGACAGAGTGGATGGAGATGACGAAGTCACTTCCATCGACGAAAGCGACATGGGCAGAGAATGAGACGCTCAAAAACGATGAGAAACTCAAAACGTTCGGTGAGCAAATGGAAGCAGCAGAGCCGATGCCGATGATGACAACGTGGGAAAAAGTAGCGCAAACGTACTTGCAGAGTTTTGAGAAGATGTATCGCGGTGCGGCTACTGTAGAAGATGAAGCTAAGGTGTTCCAAGAAAAAGCGAAGTCGATTTTAAAATAAACGGAGGGGTACACCCCCTCTCGTTTTATTAAAGGAGAACCTTATGAAACAATTTCTTAATGATCGAGCGCCATATTTGCTCGTCGCTCCGACCGTTCTCTTGTTACTCATGTTCTCAATCATGCCGTTATTCATCGCGTTTTTCATGAGTTTTACAGACATGGATTTGGCGGGGATTGCGAACTGGGCAAACATCGAATGGATCGGGCTCACCAACTACATCGAAATCTTCAAAGATGAAGTGTTCATTCAAGCGCTATTGAATACGGTCGTTTATGTCGTCATTGGGGTACCGATTGTCATCGGTCTCTCGCTCGCGATTGCGATGTCGATCAATTTCGGGACTGGCAAAGTCTTCGAATGGTTCCGTGTCGTCTTTTATATGCCGTCGATCACGAACGTCGTTGCGGTCGCCGTCGTCTGGGGCTTCTTGTTTAATCCGCAGTACGGCCTCTTCAACTTCCTATTAAACACAGTCGGCCTTCCAGACGTACCTTGGCTCCAAGACCCGTTTATCGCTAAGCTATCGTTGATCATGCTCGCTGTATGGCGTGCAGTCGGAATCAACATGATTATTTTCCTAGCGGCGCTTCAAGGGATTCCACGCACGTACTATGAAGCGGCAGCGTTAGATGGAGCGAGTACGTTCCAGCAAATGTTCAAGATCACAATCCCGTTGCTCCGTTACGCGATTTTCTTCGTGACGGTCACGACGCTGATCGGCTGGATCCAGTTCTTCGAAGAACCGCTCATCATGACCGAGGGTGGACCGCTCAATTCGACGACGTCGCTCGCACTCTTTATTTACAACAACGGTTTCCAGCTTAGTAACTTCGGTTATGCGGCTGCCGGGTCCGTCGTACTGTTCATTTTGATCATCACGGTGACACTCATTCAGTTCCGTCTTCAAAAGAGCGAGAATAACTATTAAGGAGGGACATTCATGATTCCAAACGAAAAACCGGTTGCCGTGAATGTGAAGCGGGAGAAATTCTCGCCACTTCCCGACTTAAACCATAAACGAAAAGCCAAGCTGTCGCAGTTGTTCGTCGCGCTCGTTTTGACCGTCCTTGGCATCGCCTTCATGTTGCCGTTCTTCTGGATGGTGATCTCGTCCTTTAAAACGGATGCGGAAATCTTGTCGCTACCGTTGACAATCTTACCGGAAAACGTGACGTTCGAGCATTACATCGATTTATTCGTAAATTTAAACTTTTTGACGTATTTGAAGAATACGTTGTTGATCGTGCTTGCATCATTTTTCGGTTTATTGCTCACAGCAATGGCCGGTTATGCGTTTGCGAAGCATAAATTTAAGGGAAGTAACGTCCTGTTCATCGGTGTCTTGGCGACAATGATGATCCCGGGTCAGGTTACGATGATTCCAGTTTATTTGATGCTCAATCAAATGGGTCTTACGAACACGATGACGGGGATTGTCCTCCCCGGTCTCGTCGGGGCGTTCGGGGTCTTCTTGTTCCGGCAGTTCATGACGACGATTCCAGAAGAAATGTTAGAAGCGGCCCGCTTGGATGGAGCGAGTGAGTTTCGGATTTTCTTCTCAATCGTCTTGCCGATGTCAAAACCGATTTTGGCTGTACAAGGGATCTTAACGTTCATCGGGGCCTGGAACAGCTTCTTATGGCCGCTTATTATCGCTAACGACGAAGCGCTTTACACGCTGTCTGTCGGACTTGCGCTCCTCCAAGGGCAGCACGGTGGGAACTATGCGTTACAGATGGCCGGGGCCACATTTATGGTCGTGCCGATCATCATCATCTTCATGATTTTCCAAAAGTACATCATCGAAGGGTACAATATATCTGGGATGAAGTGAACCTTACGCCATGTAAGGTTCTTTTTTTATACTCAGGACATCGGTCCTTTATACTTTGGATGAGTGAGATGTACATTGAGATAATAACTTGCACTACATCATAGAATCGAGGAAACGAAATATGTTAGCCATTATTATTGGACTCGTGATCGGCATCTTACTACCGATACAGACGAGCGTGAACTCGCGTCTGCGTTCGATCGTCGGGTCACCGTTTGTCGCTTCGTTCCTATCATTCGCGGTCGGGACGATCTTTTTATCGCTCATCCTTCTTGTCTCTGGACAAGGATTCGGGTTCGACTCATCAATCTTTCAGCAACAGCCGATCTGGATATGGTCGGGCGGTTTGTTAGGGGTTATTTTTTTAACGGGGAACATCCTCTTGTTCCCACGGCTCGGCAGCGTCCAGACGGTCATCATGCCGATCTTTGGACAGATCGTGATGGGGCTGTTAATCGATCACTTCGGTTGGTTCAATTCGACCGTGAGCGTCCTCAAACCGTGGCGCGTGTTTGGGGCCTTGCTTGTTTTACTAGGGGTCGTCGGGACGGTCGCACTCACAGACTGGATCAATCGCCGACGTGGGAAATTTGTCATCGCGAACCGGGTGGAGACCGGTAACTTGAACGTCTGGCGTTTACTCGGAATCGGGACCGGGATGATGAGTGCGATGCAGACCGCCATCAACGGCTATTTAGGGACTGTGCTCGAGTCTGCGCTAAAAGGCGCGCTCGTCTCGTTTGTCGTCGGAATCGTCGCACTTCTCCTCATCTTACTCATCCTCCGGCCGAGCGTTGAATGGCGCGGGCTATCGGGACAACCGTGGTGGATTTGGCTTGGCGGGATCATCGGCGCGCTCTTTATCGGCGGGAACGTCTTGATTGTCCCGATGGTCGGGACCGGCATCGCCGTCGTCATCGTCATTGTCGGTTTACTATGCGGAAGTTTGCTGATCGACCGGTTCGGTTGGTTCGGTGCGGCCAAAAATCCAGTGACCGGGATTCAACTCGTCAGTTTGCTCGTCATGGTGCTCGGCATCATGATGATCCGCTTGTCATAATATAAAGGAGGGGATACGATGCGCGGAGTCTTGTTCGCCATCAGCGGCGGTTTCTTTTTAACGTTGCAAAGCGTCGCCAACGCACGAATCAGTTCACAGATCGGCACGTGGCAAGCCGCGACATTGACGCAAATGACCGGCTTCATCGTGGCGCTGCTCGTCATGCTGGCTGTGCGTGACCGGACGTATAAACAGATGCGACACGTGCACCCGCTCTATTTGTCGGGTGGCGCGTTCGCAGCTCTCATCTTGTTCAGCAACATGACAGCCGTCCATCAGCTCGGCGTCACGTTGACAATCTCCTTGTTTCTGATTGCGCAGCTCGCCCTCGCGCTCGTCATCGATTGGCGCGGCTGGTTCGGGATGGTACGCCGAGAGTTGAACGTGTCACAATTGCTCGGTGTCGCCATGATGGTCGCCGGCATCATCTTGTTGAAATGGTAGGAGGGGACCGGATGCTAGAACAGTATTTGACGCAACAAGAGTTACAAGTCTTGCCACAAGCGACACACGAACATTTCACGCTCGTCCGTTACGAGCCAGGTGCGACGATTTGCGCCCAAGGTGACGACGCGCACCACCTTCATTTTCTCGTCAAAGGCAAGATTCGCGTGGCGCATACGTCGGCAACTGGCAAACGCCTCGTACTGTCGTTCAAACGTCCGTTCGATTTGATCGGTGACATCGAATACGTGCGCCGGACGCCATATTTAAATACGGTCGAGGCGGTCACATCGGTCGAGATGCTCGTCATCCGGTTCGACGATTTAGCCCGGCACGCGGCGGACGATGTGGCGTGGCTCCATTACCTGCTAGAAGAGATCACGAGAAAGTTCGAGTTGAAGTCGCAGTCGATGAGTTTCAACTTGTTTTACCCGGTCGACGTCCGGCTCGCGAGCTACTTGCTGTCGATGACGCCGGACGAGCGTGCGCTCGGGTCGACGGTCGATGAGTTGACCGATATCGCTGACTTGATCGGGACGAGTTATCGCCATGTCAATCGGACGCTCAAACGCTTCGTCGAACAAGGATTGATCGAACGGGATCGTCGGTCGATCGCAATCATCGATCGCGCCGGGTTAATCGCTGCCGCAGGGGAGAGTATTTATGAGTGAGGGGGAACGACAATGGCACTTGGAATGATGCTCGCGGTCATGGGCGGCATGCTCGTCTGTGTACAAAATACGTTCAACGCCAACGTGAAACAACGGGTCGGGGCTTGGGCGACGACGACGCTCGTCCTCGCACTTGGTTTTCTCGCCTCGCTCTTCATCGGATTGATCAGTGAAGGCGGCGGTTTGTTTGATTTTCGTGACATGGAGACGTGGTACTGGTTCAGCGGCATCATCGGTGTCGGTGTCGTCATGAGCGTGACGCAAAGCGTCCAGCAGCTCGGTCCGAGTTACGCCATCTCGATCGTGATGGTGTCGCAAATCTTGTTCGCTTTGCTGTGGGATACGCTCGGCTGGTTCGGACTTGAGGCGATTCCGTTCACGTGGAAGACGGCGCTTGGCATCGTATTGATCGTCGGCGGGGTGCTGTTGTTCCAGTTGAGTGGGAAGAAAATAACCGCGCGCCAGCAGGTAAAACAAGTAGGTTGATCTTCAGAATGATTTACGACAGTTCGTACAAGTTTGCCCGTGTTCCTGCCGTCTCACGACGGTTTGGCAATGCGGGCATTTTGTCGTGTGCGAGGCGTTCGGTTGAATGAGTGAGCGTTCCTCGAACGATGACGGATATAAAGTATAGGAACGAGTCACAATAAAACCGACGATGCCGAGCAAGACGGCTAAAATGAGGATATCCATCGAAATCCCTCCTAATAATTGGTATGCTTGTTGTATATACGCGTCATGGATGGATTTGGTTTCAAAGGGGGAGATTGGATGATTACACGGAAAGAACGGACTGAAGAACTATATGGATTGGCTGAAAAGCAGTCTAGCATGGGCACGGCGCTTCGAATCGGTCTGATTGGTTTAGCCGCAGGACTATGGTTTTATGGGAATTTTTCGCTAACTCATAGTGCGATGTTTCTGTTTGTCACGACTATTGCGGTGCCGTTTAGCTATATGTCCTGGAGAAAGACGCGCACGCAGCTGTCGTTCAATGACAATCGTGCGTATCAAGGATTGATTCGAGTAAAAGGGATTGGGGACATCGCAATGTTATGGGGCATGTTCGGTTTAATGATAGGACATGAATTAAACTTCTTTGAACTATCGACGCTCAGCAGCGTGGCTGTCAGCATATTGGTCGTCCATTTACTGGCTGCGACGTTGATCGACAAACGATTGCTCCGCATCGATGACGAGCACGTCGTCGACAGTCTGTTCGGGCTGACGAAGCGGGAGCAGATGAAACGGAAATGGGACGAGAAGTGATGGTCGAGCATACAAATCGCTTGCTTCAATTGATGCGACTTGAACAAGTATCGATTCGTTTGTTTGGTCTGCTAGTCGCCGTCATCATCTTAAGCTCATTCTATCTTCATAGTCGGTATACGTTGACGAACGTTCAAGTGTTCGCGGCCTTTGTAGTCATTTACGCAGCACTGGTCTTATGGGGCTGGTCGCGGATGAAGCTATTGCTCCGCTTTAGTTCGGATAAGCTGTATCGCCGATATGTTCGAATCAACTTTTTATTCATCTTCATGACGGTAATCGGGCTCGCTATATTTGTTTGGGGCACAGTCATTCAAAACTTTCAAAACGTAACGTATTCATTGCTTGGTACGCTAATCGTTTTACCATTCCTATATTTTGAATGGTGGGTGAATGAGCGACTCAAAAAGATTGACCCAGAGCATGTGACGAATCAAGACATTCGCCAATACAGACGAATGAAGAAAGCAGGAGAACAATGATCATTTGGAACGATATACCGGACGACCCGAACCGGTTGCCCGTATTAACGGACGACGTATTGATTGAAGTGGAAGGGCGCCTTGGGGTGAAACTGCCGGACGATTATCTCCAGGCGATTCGTATCCAAAACGGGGGATATGTCGAACAGCGCGATTTGCCGATTGTATGGAATGGACAAGATGACATCGCCCTCGTCGATTCAATTTCTGGGGTCGGGAGTCACAAAGGGTTAATCGAATCGAGAGCCTTGTTGACGGAATGGGGTGTCGAGGATGACCAGTTAATCGCCTTCGCAGGCGATGGACATTTCTTCCTCGTGTTCGATTACCGTGAAGGAGCGACGCCAAAGATTGCCTATATCGATACGGATACGGAAGAGATTGATGTCTTGTTCGACTCGTTCAGTCAATTTAGCGAAGCGCTCACGACGGTCGACATGGGAGTACATGCAGAAATGATTCCAGAACCGGTCGCTGAAGTGAAGCAGAGGCAGTCACTCTTGGACGATGCACGACGTCTGCTTTATAGCGAAGAACCGAAAGAGAAACTGCACGGTGCGGTTGTTTGGTTCAATGAAGTGGACTCGCTCGGAGCGAACGAACTCGTTCGTGAACTGTTAACATGGATGGATCACGAGCTGTTACGAGATACGGCGACAAGCGTCATTCAAGAAGTCATCATTCGACGGAAGCCTTTAAATCAACAACTGTTCGAAGCATTTTTTGAGACGCTCCACAGGCAAGACGACGCCTATAGTAAACAACGTTACGAAGAGACGATGTACATTCTCGACAACGATATTTGAGTCGAGTGAAACTATTTGCTGTTCTCTTTCGTAAAAAAAGGTAATGAGATTTAATGAGGGGGATTTGATGGTTGACCATACGGTAAGACTTGAACGAATGATTGAAAATGACCAGAAGCGACAAAAACAGACGCTGTATCCGACATTCGGGTTCATTGCACTGTTCATCGTTTATTTCATGACAACGGAGGTTTTGTTGCTGTTGCCGATCATCTTGGTCGGACAGTTCCCGATGCTCTATAAAAGCTGGCACCGCATGAAGTTGTTGCTTACTTTCAACGACGCTGTCCGTTATCAACAAAAAGTACGGTCCGAATTTGGTTTGGCTGTCGGGAATCTCGTGTTTCTCCTGCTATTGATTACGAGTTCGATGCTTGGATGGATCACATTGCTTACATTTATCATCGTCATTATTGTCGGACTCATCACGTTCATGACGCTCGGTTTCCGGATCGACCGTGAGTTGAAAACGATTGACCCGCAACATGTGACAGGAATTGAACTCAGCAAGGTGCAACGTGAACGCAAAAAATGAAAGAACGTTTGATGGAGGCAGTGACTATGGTGGAAAAACAAGAACGACTGAAACAAATGGTCGAGAACGACCGCAACGTGAACCGGACGGCGCTATTGCTCACGTTCGCAATTTTAGGGGTCGCCTTTTACTTCATTTTCACGCAAGACATTAAAGTGGCGACGTTCGCCGTCATCATCATGGCGACCCAGTTGCCGAGTTTATATCGGGCCTGGCACCGGATGAACTTACTGCTCACCTTTAACGACGAGGCGCGCTATCAAAAGTTCGTCCGTCTCGAATTCGGCATCGTGCTCGCCAATGTCATCTTGCTGGGTATCTTTATCGCCATCGCCTGGTCGATTGAAGGCTCGCTCCTCGTCTTCGCGGGAATGCTTCTCGCCTTGTTCATCCCATTTATTTTCTTGTCGGTGTGGGTGAACCGGAAGCTTGAACTGATTGACCCGGAGCACGTGACGAACCATGAGTTGCGGACGGCGCATCGCGATGCGTCGAAGAATCGGTTTAACTAGAAGGAGATAAATAAATGCACCTCACAGATGGAATGTGGCAACTGATTAACATCGTTCTGACGTTTTGTGCAACGTGGATTGGTTTTATGGTTGTCTATCGCTGGATGGAAGACTAAAACCCAGCTTCTGATTCGTCAGAGGCTGGGTTTTCTTATGAAAACATACCGACTAAACAGCCACAGATGACCATACCAGCTGTATAAAACTTGAAGCGGTGTTTTTCCCAAAACGAGTCATTCACGTTGTCACCGCCACATCATCTTGAATGCCTTCGACCATCTTCACGAACGCCTCGTCGGGGTCGGTCGTCCCGGACGCGCGCAACCAGTCTCGGAAATCTCCTTCATACAGGACACGACCTTCATGGAGGAAGATGACATGGGACTCCAGCTGGGATAAGTCATGCAGTTGGTGCGTCGAGATGAGGCACGTCCGACCGTCTTTTACGAGTCGCTGTAAATGGCGCATGATGTTGATGCGTGACGCCGGATCGACGCCGCTCGTCGGTTCGTCGAACAAGTAGAGCGATCGTTTGACCGAGGCGAGCAATGTCACGAATAGCCACTTGCGTTCTCCGACCGACATTTTGCCGAGCTTCATCTTCCACAGATGCTCGAACAGCTCTTGTTCCCGGGCGGTCGTGAGTCCGTTGACATAAGTCGCTAGTCGCTTGAAGTCAGGCCGCTTTGTAAGTCGTCCGATGAAGTACGTGAGATCTTTTCCCGTTAATTCGTTGTGATACAAAATCTGTTGCGTTAAATACAGCATGTCAGACGATGGCACGAGTTGTAGCGAGGCCCGGTCGACTGGGAGCGTCCTTGTCATACAGTCAAACAACGTCGTCTTCCCGGCCCCGTTCAGGCCAATCAAGACGTTCAGTTTATTCGGATGTAGCGTGAATGAGACGTCGTCGAGCACGGGACGTGTTGCTTTCGGATAAGAGTAGGTCAAGTTTTGAATGTTCATCATTTCCTCCTAGCGTGTGACAGATGAGACGAGGTTGAAGTGATTCATCGCGAACAGGCCGACGATGACGTAACCGACAAGAGAGAGAAGTGTCGTAATCAGGTTAAACGAGACGTCGACTTGCGTGACACCATGAACGACGGCAAGCGACAGTTGAAGTAGGGCATAAAACGGATTGGCATAACCGAACCAGACATCTGGCTGTTTGACGGCTAAAAGGAACAGCGGATAAGCAAGAATGTTCGCAAATTTCATCAAACTTGATACTTTCACCGGTAGAAGCGTCAAGACGACACTCCCGAGCGCGAACGGAAAGCTGCCGAGCAACAGCAGGATTGGGCTCGCGAGCAAACCGAAAGTGAAATGACCGTGGACGAGCGTGACGACAACTGTGAACAGTAGGAGACTGATTGCGGCAAACAAGAGCTGGGCCAATAAGATGGCCAACATGTATGTATATTTGTTGCCGGAGATCATGACGTACGTCTTCATGAGACCGTATTCGCGCATTCGTGCGAGTTCGAGCGCAATCCCGTTCAAATAAGTCGCCAAGATGATGTACACCCAAAAGTACGACAAATACGTGGCGTATTCGGCAGACGTCATCGTACCGATATTTGGTGGACTGTACAGGAGGGCGACACCGAGCGGGAGTCCCATCGTTAAAAGAAATGGCACTTTATCCGTAAGGACGATTTTTGCGTACAGAAAGAAATAACTCGTGATTTGATGCATATATACCTCCGAGGTTGATGTGGATTAATTCGATATACGCATTTACTAGCATGATAGTTTCAATTATTTGTAAATTTATCCGTTCACACTTTGTTTATAACTTCTGTTTATCCTTGAGGTACAACCAAAAGGAGGAATTGACAGATGAACAAAAAACTGAAGTGGGGATTAGGTGGCGGTGCCCTGGCCATCGCGTTAGGAGCTGGCATTTTCTTGATGCCGCAATCGGTCGAATATAAGTCAGAGCAAGTGGCGACGGAGACGATTGAGAACGTCTATACGTTTGCCGGTCAGGTGACGACTGTCGGAGAAGATGCGACCGGACGACTGTTGATCGACGAGCGGGATTTAGGGAAAGTCGAGGAAGGTGATGCGCTGACGATCTATGCGAACGCATTGGACACTGAACTCGAAGGAACGGTCGAATCGATTGCCGATGAAGCGGAAGCATTGACGACTCCGGGCTCGTCAGCACGTTATGCGATGAACGTCACGTTGCCTGAAACGGACGGATTACGAAACGGGATGACGCTCGAAGGCTCGATTGTCGTCGAACGTGTCGAAGAAGCAGAGACGCTATCACTCGACAGCATCACGTTTGAAGAAGGCGACGCCTACGTGTACGTCGAGGGCACGGATGGTCCGGTGAAACGGCAAGTCGAGCTCGGCATCAGCGACGGCAGCCGCGTTGAGATTAAAGACGGATTAGACGAAGATAGCGTCCTCTTAATGGATGAGGCGACAGCTGGAGGCATCATGCCACCACAGATCGGAGGAGGACAATGAGCGCACTCATTGAAGTCACCGATTTGACGAAAGCGTACGGGGCGGGTGGAAACGAACAAATCGTGTTGAACGGGATCGATTTGACGGTTCACGACGGCGAGTTCGTCGCCATCCTCGGGCCGTCTGGTTCGGGGAAATCAACGCTTATGAACATTCTCGGTTGTCTGGACGGATACACGAGCGGTCGCTACAGCTTTGGCGACCGTGACGTGACCGGGTTATCCGAGACCGAATTGTCGGCGTTCCGCAATCAGCAGATCGGGTTCATCTTTCAACAGTTCAACTTACTGCCGCGATTGACGGCAAGCGAAAACGTCGAGTTACCGCTCATCTATCAACGGCTGTCGAAGTCGGAACGAAAAGACCGGACGCACCAGGTGTTGACGCGTGTCGGGCTCGGCGATAAACAGAACCATTACCCGAATCAACTGTCGGGTGGGCAACAACAACGTGTCGCCATCGCTCGGGCGCTCGTGACAAATCCGTCTCTACTGCTCGCCGATGAGCCGACCGGGGCGCTCGATCAGACGAACGGACGTCAAATTCTGAACTTGTTTCATGAATTGCATGCGGAAGGGAAGACGATCATCATGATCACACATGACCTCGACATCGCCAAAGAAGCGACGCGCATCGTCTACGTTCGGGATGGCCGTATCGAGAAGGAGGAACGACGATGATTCGAGAAAATATACGTATGGCTTGGCTGACGGTGATCAGTCATAAGATGCGCTCTTTCTTGACGATTCTTGGAATTGTCATCGGGACGGCGTCCATCATCACACTCATGACGGTCATCTCAGGTGTCACGTCCTCAATCAATGAAGAAGTCGCGACGTTCGGGGCGGACCGGATGAGTGTCCAAATCGAAGATGCGACGAAGAATGGCATCAGCGTAATCGAAGTAGAACGTCTCGAAGCGATTGACGGCGTCGAGTCGTTATCGCCTACGACAAGTCATCAAGCAGGCGTCTATTTGGGCGGTCAAACGACCGAACAGAGCGTCCTTGGGAAGAGTGACGCGTTCTTCTCGGATTCGACACTCGCTTCCGGGCGTGGCATCACGCCAGTGGACATCTCGGAGCGGACGCGCGTCGCCGTAATCGGCGATACGATTGTGAAGGAATCGTTCCCGACCACGTCGCCAATCGGTGAGACGATCACTATTGGCGGGATCCGTTACATCGTAGTCGGCACGCTCGCCCCGTCTTCAGAGTTTTCGATGTCGACGGACGAGACGATTGTCATTCCGGTGACGACCGCGCTTCACCAGTTTCATGTGAATACGATTTCGACGTTTGACCTGTACACGGAATCAGGACAATCTGAGACAGTAAGTGATGAATTGACGCAGCAGTTGACGACCGCATTTAACGGTCGGGACGCGTTTACCGTCACGAGCTTTGAAGACGCCCTCGCGTCCATCGACCAAATCAACGCCTTGCTCAGCATGCTGCTCATCGGCATCGCGTCCATCTCGCTACTCGTTGGCGGTATCGGCATCATGAACATGATGCTCGTCTCGGTGACGGAGCGGACGAGTGAGATCGGCTTACGAAAAGCATTAGGCGCGACACCGGCGAAAATTCGCCAGCAGTTCTTGTTTGAATCGGTGCTCTTGTCCGTCCTCGGTGGGTTGGTCGGTGTAGTGGTCGGCGCACTCCTTGCCTTCGGTTTGACCGTCGTCATGGGTGTCCCGTTCACGTTGGCTAGTTCGACCGTCGTTTTGGCACTCGGGTTTTCAGTCGTGATCGGTGTCATCTTTGGATATATCCCGGCCCGTAAGGCGTCCGCCTTGCAGCCGATTGAAGCGTTACGAAACGCATAAAGAAAGAAGGAATCTCGTATGGTCACGCTATTGCTTGTCGAAGATGATCCGGCACTCGGAGGTCTTCTGTTTGAATATTTGACGACAGCGGGCTACCGCGTGCTGTGGGCCGTTGACGGAGAGGAGGCGCTAGATCTGCTCGATCAGCAACCGGTCGACGTCATCGTGACCGACATCATGATGCCGCGTCTCGATGGTCGAGCGTTGACCGAGCAACTGCGGGACGCCGGTTACACGCTCCCAATCTTAATGTTGACCGCGCTCGAGACGTTGCCTGACAAGAAGAAAGGCTTCCGGGCCGGGGCCGACGACTATCTCGTCAAGCCGGTCGATCTAGAAGAACTCGAGCTCCGTATCGAGGCGATGCTACGACGAGCCAATATATATCGAGACCACCAGATTCAACTGAACGATTGCGTGTTAGACGAAACGTCACTGACGGTTATCACCCCGGTCGAGACAATCGAGGTGCCGAAGAAAGAGTTTGAGTTGCTGTATCATTTGGCGACGCATCTTAATCAAGTGTTCACGCGACAACAGTTGCTCGATCGCATATGGGGCTATGAAACGGAAAGTGACGTCCGTACGATCGACGTCCATGTTAACCGTCTCCGGAGTCGATTGAAGCATGTCGACGCGTTTCAAATCAGTACTGTCTGGGGACTTGGGTACCGTTTGGAGTTGAAGTCATGAAGCGATTCTTCAGCTCAATTTACGGACGTTTCCTGACCATCTTCTTCGGGCTGTTGCTCATCCCGATCTTACTGACGCTGACGCTCTTCTTGACGTTCCAAATGAATGCGTTGACGTCGCAAGTCGAGACGATGCTCGTTGAACGGGCCGAGAGCATGCTGACGGCTTCTGAGCGTTATGAATTAGGAGCCGATGAGGTCATCGACTTGTTTTCCGAACGGACGCTTATTGTCGAGACGGACCTCTACGCGGCAGCAAGTTGGTCGGTCGCGGAGCGCGCGCGTCTTGAACGAGGCGACGTGCTGACCGTAAGCGACGAGCGATTGCCTGCCGTCACGCTTTTAATCGATCGGACTGTCGTGACGTTGTCCCCGAACGCGGACGAGAACCCGGTCACGATTTTCCGCGATCTATCGTTTCAGACGTTGTTGCTCACGGCGCTCGTCTCGAGCGTGCTTGTCTTGTTCGCGGTCCGGCTCATGACGAGACGGATCGACCGGGTGACCGAGGCGGCAAGTAAAGTCGCTTCTGGTGATTTGACGGTACGGGTACATGACGGCGGGGACGATGAGATCGGCAAGTTGGCGAGTCAGTTCAATCAGATGACCGAGACGTTGGCGACGAACGAGTCTAAAAACGAGGAATTGACGGCGATCATGGCGCATGAATTCAAGACGCCGGTCGCCTCGATCCTAGGCTACGCGACGCTATTGAAACGGGCTGACGTACCGACGGAAAAACGAGTCAACTATGCGACAATGATCGAACAGGAAGGCAAGCGGCTGTCGCGGTTGTCACGTGACTTGCTGCGCCTTGCCAAGTTGGATCACTCGGTCGTCGGATTAGACGTCAGCCGCTTCTCGCTCAGTGAACAGATGCGGGAAAGTATCTTATCGTTTGAACGAGAGTCGAGTCGCAAACGGTTGAACCTGATCGCTGAGCTTGATGAAGTCGAGATGGTCGGCGATGCCGGACTGCTGCACCAAGTGTGGATCAACCTGATCCAAAATGCGATGACCCACTCTTATGACGGCGGCACGATCCGCATCAAGCTCATGCAAACGGCGGAATCGATTGTTTGCGAAATCACGGATGACGGGGAGGGCATGACCCCGGAACAAGTGAGCCGTATGTACGAGCGATTCTATCAGGCCGACCCTTCGAGACATCAAGGCGGGTCAGGACTCGGTATGGCGATCGTTCAAAAAATCGTCACGTTGCACGGTGGTCATGTAGACGTCACGAGCGAATTGAAGTCAGGGACGACGGTGCGTGTGACGCTTCCCGATCAAAAAGACAGGTAGCTGCTACCTGTCTTTTTGTCTGTCCGGCTTCAACCCGCCCGCGACGAGCGGTCCTTCAAACGTGATCGTATAAATGATGCGCGCGATGTCCTCTACCGTTTCAGTTCGGTCATTGTAGAGCCATTCATAAATGACGCCCATATGGGCCGATGAGATATAGGAGACTAAATAATCGGGCGGGACGAGCGACTGCGTCTCGTCGAACAATACGGTCGGGGAACGGTGAAACAGCGCCGTGTACATGTAGGCGCGGAGTCTCGCCTGGAACTGCGGGTCGCCGTTCGGACCGAGAAGCGGTTTCATCAAAATCTTATTTTGCTCGATGAACCGGATGAACGGGACGAGCAACTGATGGGGAGCGGAGCCTTTCTGATTGCCAAAGACGTTCGGCAAATTTTTGATGAGTTTTGTTTCGGCCTCATGAAAGATCGTTTCAATCGATTTCTCCATGAGATCGTACTTATCCACATAGTGGCTATAGAACGTACCCCGGTTGATGCCGGCGCGTTCCGTGAGCGCCTTCACCGTGACTGCTTCAAATCCTTGTTCTTCGATCAATTCGAGCAACGCCTGTTTGATCAACTGCTTCGTCCGGACGACCCGTAAGTCTGTCTGTTCCATATTTTTCCTCCTTTATCCAACACATTATCGCCGTCTGTTGGAAAACCAACACTGTGACCGAGATTGATGATTGTTGACCGTTCGAGCGCGGACTATACTGAACGTATAAACCAACACGGTGTCTTTTAGTCCAGTGTACACGAGGCAGACATCGGGAGGGAGTCCAATATGAATATTCAACTGAACGACGTCAGTAAATCGTTCGGTGACCAACTGGCCATCGATCATATCGGCTTCACGATCAACTCGGGCGATATCTGTTGTCTGCTCGGTCCTTCGGGGTCGGGGAAGACGACGCTCATCCGTTTGATGATCGGCGCATTGGCGGCAGACAAAGGATCGATTCGAGTCGGTGAGACGGTGATGCCGAACATGAACATGCTTCATAAGATTGGGTTCATGCCGCAAAACGATGGACTGTACGACGATTTGTCGGGTGAGGCGAACCTCGAGTTTTTCGGCTCGATTTATAAACTCGGCAAGGCGGCGCTCAAACAGCGCATCGACGACGTGCTCGCCCTCGTCGACTTGTCGGCTGACCGGAGAAAGCTCGTCCGTAATTATTCGGGCGGGATGAAGAAGCGGCTGTCGCTCGCCATCGCCATCCTTCATCAACCGGACGTCTTGTTTTTAGACGAGCCGACGGTCGGGATCGACCCGATTTTGCGCCGCCAGATTTGGGATCAGTTTCAAATGATTCGAGCCAGCGGGACGACGATCATCGTCTCGACCCACGTCATGGACGAGGTGCTCGAATGTGACCGGGCCGCGCTCATCTACAACGGGCGCTTGATCGCCTATGACACGGTGACGCACTTGCTCGAGCAGACCGAGAACGGCCGTGTCGAGGAACTGTTCCTCATTGCCGGACGAGAGGAGGCGAAGCGCGATGCGTAACTTGGCGAAACGGGTCATCTTTCAGACGTTGAACGACAAGCGGAGCGTCGCCTTGATTTTGATTGCCCCGCTCCTCATCCTCACACTCGTCTACTTCTTACTCGGCGACTCGGATTACGTGCCGGTCGTTGTGCTCGACGAGGCCGCCCAGCAGCAGCTTATCGACGCGTTCGAAGCCGAGATGCTCGACGTGCGACTCGATACGGTCGAGGAGCCGGTTGCTTATTTGGAAGACAATAAAGACGTCGATGCCGTCTTCGAAGCGGGACAGGCGGGTACCATGATCACGTTGCGCGAACCGTCGACGAAATCGTCGAAAGCGGTGCGTGAGATCCAAGCGGCGTTGTCGGCGCTCAATCCGGCGGCCGATATCGAGATGAATTACGTATACGGAGAAGAAGGACAGTCAACGTTTGATTCGTTCGGCTACGTGTTCTTGTCGCTGTTCTCGTTCTTCTTCGTCTTCATCCTGTCGGCGATGGCGCTCGTCAAAGAGCGGAGCGGGGGCACGCTCGAACGGCTACTCATGACCCCGATCAAACGCGGACAAGTCATTTTAGGGTATACGCTCGGCTATGGCGTCTTCGCGGTCGTGCAGTCTGTCTTCATCGTGCTCTATACGATTTATGTGCTCGGGCTGACGTCGCTCGGGAACATCGGGTGGGTCATGTTCGTCATGCTGCTCATGGCCGGGACGGCCGTCTTGTTCGGGGCGACGATTTCGGTGTTCGCCCGCTCGGAGCTCCAAGTTGTCCAAATGATCCCGTTCACGATCATCCCGCAAGTGTTCTTCTCAGGATTGATCCCGCTCGACTTGATTCCGTACGGGCTCGGCAATTTGAGCTACGCCATGCCGATCTTCTACGGGGCGACGGCGATCAAGGAAGTGATGGTGTACGGGAGCGGTTTCGCCGGGATCTGGGGTTATGTGCTCGGTTTAATCGTTTACGCAGGCGTGCTTTATTTATTGAATATGCGGGCGCTCGGGAAGTATCGTGGGCACTAAAAAAGGATTCGAGCGTGGGCTCGAATCCTTTTTATGATCAGTTTTTAACGCCGTCACGCTTCGCGATCTTGTCGCTCACTTGTTGACCGCTCAGTGTCACCATCGGCATGCCACCGCCAGGGTTCACGGTGCCGCCGACGAAATACAGGTTGTTGTACAGCTCGCTTTGCTTCTTATGCTTGAAGCCGCCGTTCCGTTTTTTATCTGCGACGGTGCCGTAAATCGCGCCCCGGTCCGATCCATACGTGCGTTCGATGTCATGAGGCGTCCAGACGTCGCGCGTCACCGTGTTGTCTCGTAACCCGGCCAAGCCCATGCGTTCGAGCTTATCGAGGACGCGTTCTTCAAACGCCGCATACTCTTCTGGTGTGAACGGTTCGTCTTGGATGTACGGGATGTGCGGCAGGATTTTAATGTTCTCATGTCCTGCCGGCGCCTGTGTCGGGTCGGTCTTATTGACGTTCACCAAATAGATGGTCGGGTCGTCCGGTAGCTCGTGTTTCTCGAAGATCTTATCCATCTGTTCGTGCAAGTTCTCGGAGAAGAAGAAGTTGTGGTGTCCTAAGGCCGGATACTCTTTTTTGACGCCGAGATGAATCACGAAGCCAGAACTCGCCGGTTCATACTTTTTCACGAGCTTGTCGACATAGTCTTCATCCGCATCGACCATCTTTTGATAGAACGGGATGACTTCCATGTTGGAGACGAAGTAATCGGCTGACCGAAGTCGGCCGTCCTCGAGCTCGATGGCGGTGATCTTCTCGTTGATCGTATGGGCGCGGACGACACCTTGCCCCGTATGGATTTGGACGCCGATCTCCTCGGCGAGTTTCGTCAATCCTTCGGCCAATTTGTGCGTACCGCCTTCGACGTACCAGCAACCTTGAGCGTACTGCATATAAATCATCATGTTGAGCACGGCCGGGGCGCTGTAAGGAGACGAACCGACGTACTTGACGTAGTAGGAGAGCATCGTCCGTAAATGCGGGTTGCTGATCCGTTTCGAGATCCCGTCGTACATCGTCGACGTCAAGTCAAATCCGAACAACGTCGAAAACAGGCCGGTCTTCGCCACCGCTTCTAGCGGCGATTCAAACCCTTCCTTCAAGTAACTCTTCTCGGTCGTATGGTAGATGCGCTCGGCATAGTTCAATAGTGCCCGATACTCTTCCATGTCTTTATGTGACAGCGTCGGATTGGCACGCTCC
The DNA here is from genome assembly GCF_004336795.1 of Exiguobacterium sp. SH4S7. Lineage (NCBI taxonomy): Bacteria > Bacillati > Bacillota > Bacilli > Caryophanales > Exiguobacterium > Exiguobacterium sp. SH4S7. The sequence continues at coordinate 30,511 of NZ_SJUT01000007.1, read as the reverse complement.
ATCACGTCGAGGTCGTGATATAGATCCAATACCGTGCCGTCCGGGAAGAACGAGCGCCACTCGAGGTCGAGACGTTTGATCGGCACGTAGTCTGCCATCCGCTTGCCGCTGCCCGTGAATAACTTTTCAAAGATTTGCGGCATCGTTAAAATCGACGGACCGAGGTCGAAGCCGAACCCGTTTTGCTCGAGCCGATTCACTTTCCCGCCGATATGGCCGTTCTTTTCATATAAGGAAACCTCATACCCTTGTTGAGCGAGAGAAATGGCCGCTGACAAGCCGCCAAGTCCTCCCCCGATCACAATCACAGACTTGTTCACGTTGTTCATATACCGTGTCGCCTTCCTTCCAACATCTATTTTGCATACATTCAGCTTTTAAGTACTTTGCCGTCGGTCGACAGATTCCCTGCCTTGACGAGGAGGGGAAGATGCAATTCTGCACATTCAACATATAAACCGTTGGCATTCGATTCTTCTCCGTATACATACCCGTTTGGATACGTTTGGAATCTGAATGTATGAAGTGAGTGGCGGCCGTTAAAGGGAAAGAATCCAATCTTTCGTTTGATGGAAAATCGGGACGCGTTCAGCTAACTGAATCACGGTGAACCACGCACCGGTATAACCAAGCGCGGATAAGACGTTATAGAACGTATACGTTCGAAACGACAACGAGGTGAATCCGGCGACATAGTGGATCGGGTGGCGCAAACCAGGAATAAAGTAGGAGACAAGAATGACGCGTGCTCCGTATCGTGCATACAGCGCCTCGGCTCGTTTTAAATAACGCGAATCACGTTTTGAAGTTGGGATGAATCGATTCAATCCGCGGCCAATCAAATAAAACCAACTAAAGGCAAACGTGAAGACCATCCAAGTGGATATGAACACGATCCATTCGGGAACTGTCGTCACGGCTGTAATCGTCAAATGGGTGACCATCAAGACGTCATCGGACAACGGTGTAAACATGATACCGATTGCGAGCACCACGTATTGTGTAAGTATTGTTTCCAATCGAGTCACTCCTTCTAACGTCTAGTATGGAGCGATAAGCGTAAGAAGTGTTTAGCAGAGTCTTAAGAAATGTTAAGAAGTTCAACAGAATGCGTTGTGATGCGCTCGGTACACTTCATATAGGTATATAACTAAAACGTGAATCTGCATGTTTTTGCCGTTTCACAGGCGAAAGTGTATGGGAAATGTAAAAGATGCTACGCTAGTTGAACAAGATGAATTCAAAGTTCGTCTGTCAACACGTAGTGCACGAAGTGAGGGGGGAGAGAATGCGTCCACAACCGACAATTCTGATTGCCGATGACGATGAGGCGATCCGCGAGTTGCTCGCCATTTATTTAAAAAATGAAGGATACGCCTTGCGATTTGCAAAGACGGGTCAAGAAGTGCTTGACGTCGTCGCACACGAAGCCATCGATTTACTCATCCTTGATTGGATGATGCCCGTCATGGACGGCATCGAGGCCTGTATTGAAATTCGCAAGACGCAGTTCATGCCAATCCTCATGCTGACAGCAAAGACAAGCGATTTGGATCTGATGCAAGGCATCTCGATTGGTGCGGACGATTACATGAAGAAGCCATTCAATCCGCTTGAGGTGACACTTCGCGTGAAGTCGCTACTTCGACGCTACCGGGACTACGGTGCTGACCAGTCGGCCCAGTCCGGCGTGCTCATTTTTGATGACGTCACACTCGATATTCAAACAAGACAATGCACGAAAGGGGACACCTCGATTCGGCTGACACCGAAAGAGTTTGATATCCTCGCCTACTTCATGCGCCATCCGAACCAAGTGCTGACGGTCGAACAGATTTATGAGGCGGTTTGGGGAGAAGACGCGTTTGAAGTCGACAATACGGTCATGGTCCATATCACGAAAATTCGCGAGAAGATTGAAGAGACGCCGCGGAAACCTTCGTACATTAAAACGGTATGGGGCGTGGGGTACCGCCTATGAAAAAGCGACAGTTGGACCGGTTACTCGTTAAATTAATCGGGATTATCCTAATCAACGCCCTCATCGCCACGATTGCGTTTCTAATTATGGGCTATTTGATTAGCTTGTATTATATTCAGAACGAGACCACACCTGATCCGTTGATTTATAATCTTGCTTTCTTAAGCGTGACATTTATTACAATTATCATTTTTGTGATTGGCTTTTCATTGATGACGCGAAAGACGCTGCAAAAAATCACGGATTTATCAAACGAGATTGAACAAATCGCAAACGGAGATCTTGGACGAACCGTTGAAGTGACGGGGCGAGATGAACTCGCTACACTTGCAGAGAGCGTCAACCAAATGTCGAGGCAGTTGCATCAATTGTTCGAGAAAGAACGGTCGCATGAGGAAGAACGAAATCAACTGTTCTCTAACTTGTCCCATGATTTACGTACCCCGTTGACGAGCGTTCGCGGCTATGTTCAGCTACTCCAAACTGAACGGGAATGGACAGATCAAGAGCAAAGTCACTTCAACGTATTACATGAAAAAACGGCACAGCTCGAACATCTTCTCGATCAACTGATGGATGTGAATCGGTTGTATTCCGCACAAGTGACGTTATCGAAACGTCGCTTGAATATCAGCTTGTTGACGAGCCAATTGGTGCACGAACTACAACCGTTGTTTGCTGAAAAGGGATACCGTTTAATCGTGAACATCCAACCGGAAGTCTACGTGGAAGCTGACCAAGAGCAGCTCATCCGTGTCTTTCAAAATTTGATGTCGAATGCGTTAAAATATGCGACAGCTGAAAATCCGATTGAACTGACACTCGTCCAACAGGAAGCAGTGGTTGAGTGGCAACTCTGTAACGGGACGGCACAACAGACGATCGATGCGATGGATCAATTGTTCGACCGGACATACCGTGTCGATGCATCACGAGGTGAGACACCAGGCGACGGGCTCGGGTTATCGATCGCACGTCAAATCATGTTGCTTCATGAGGGGACGCTCACGGTGCATTCACCGGAAGCAGGACGCATTTGTTTTCGGGCGTGCTTTGCGCTTCGTATGTAAACAGTTGTCGATAGACAAAAACATCGAATCAGCTTTCGCTTGATTCGATGTTTTTGCGTTTTTGACCGATGTATTGGATGATCGCGGATGTCCCTTGATGAAATTTCCCCTCGTGTCGTTCCACAACACCTTCAAACAAGCGGCACGTGTTGAGTGAGCCGGTGAAGGTAGAGAAATCATGCGCTGTGTATAAGAGCGTCTTTTCTTTTGGTCCGCCTGTCCCATAAGCGAGTTGCTCTTCACTATACACTTCTGTCACGAAGTAGCCTCCTGGCTTCAATGCCCGCGTGATCCCGGTAAAGACGGCCGTTTTCACTTCTTTCGGGAAATGACCGTATATACATAAAACGGCATCGTAAGCCTGTTCAGGCCAGTTCGCTTCAGCCAAATCGACGAGACGGGTCTGCAGCGTCACGCCGCGACGTTCGGCCAAACGTGTGGCTTTGTCTAACCCGACTTGCGAATAATCCCACATTTCGACGTGGAGTCCTTGCTCCGCGAGCCAAACGGCGTTTCTGCCTTCTCCCTCGGCGATTGCGAGAACGGTCATTCCTTTTTTGAACAAGTGCGCTTGTTGCTTCACGAACTCATTTGGTTCTTCTCCATAGACATACTCATCCGTATCAAAACGTTGATCCCAAGTTGACATGTGATGTTCCTCCCTATCGACGGACGAGCCGGCATGCGATCTCGTCTCTTCATTTTACTCGATGAACAAAAAAAGCATCCGAGCAGATGCTCTGAATGCTTGTTAGCGTTTAAGTAGCAAGACGACGCCCGTTACGAGAAGCGTGAGTCCGCTGAATAACCGTACTTGATTGCAAGTCACTATCGTTCACCCCTATAAGTCATGATCGTTCGTTCATTTTTTGGCGACCCGGATTTGGGTCCGTCCCATCTCTTTATAGATAGAGAGAATCTCGGTGCCGTAGTTGCCTTTTGGCTGCATCGCCCATTTGCGATGCAAGGCCGGCCATGTCGTCGCAGAGCCTCGTTTCACATAATGGAAGCGCGGGTCGACGCGGGTCGAATTTAACGCTTCTTTAGAAGCATATGCTTTCAAATGTTGAATCTGTGCCGTCACGCCTTGGTGCGGGGAGCGGAAGTAATGGCCTTTGACACCTTTGCCGACTGTACCGATCCCTGAGTAATTGTGCTGCTTCGGAAGGACATCCCCGCCGTAGCGGAAGTAACCTGTCTCTTTCAATGCTTGGGCAAAGGCGACGTCCCCGCGGACGCCTTCTTTTGCGCCGATGATGACGAACAGTTTGGCGAGCTCTTCGACTGTCACGCCATGAAGGCGGACGGTTCTAGGATTTTTCGCTTTCACGTAGTCTGCCATCTGTTTAGGAGTTAAAGTCGATGCTCCCATAATAGCACGATTCTCTTTCTTTGGCGCGGCTTCGGCCGATGTTTCGAAGGTGAAGCATGAAGTTAAAATCAAGATCATAGCTAAGCCGAAAGCGAGCACTTTTTTCATCAAGACATCCTCCGATTCGATTGAATAAACTATACAGATAATACCATATTATTCAGAGGCGCAATCATTAATTTTAGCTAAAAAGGGAACATAATCCAAATTTACGTCGTAGATTAGAATTGAGGTGAGGGAAATGGATAAACAACAACGAATTGAAAAGATTCAAATGTATCAAAAGAAATGGATGCCGTTGCACGTATCCATCGCCCTGTTTGTCGGGCTATCATTCGGGCTGTTTTTGATGAACGACTCGCTCGGTTACTTGATTGGCTTTTTCGTGGCACTTTCAGCGTTGACGTATATGGAGTGGAGAGAGAGCCGTTATTTGCAGAGCTTGACGAAACATCGTACAGTGAAACGACTCATCCCAAGACCATACGTCATGCGAAGTGTGCAGTCGATGCTTGGCGCGCTCGCTATCTACTTTTTATTTCAAAACGACTTGCCGCTTTATATGTTGGTCGTCTTCGGAATAGTCGTTGGGATGCAGTCTTTGACAGCTCAATACTATGAGCGAAAAATCCGAAAGCTCGATCCGGAGCAGCCGAGTCGGGAGGATATGCGATTTGCGAAAGTTTGAACGACAGAAAAGCCGCCCTGTTCTCACAGGACGGCTTTTCGTATACGCTAATTCGCTTTTTTGAGCGCTTGCTCTTCTTCTTTGAAATCAAGGTTTCGAACATCAACCCGTTTCACAAAGAACGCCAAGATGAGCGCTAGGATGTTCATCCCTAATGCGACGTAGAACGACACTTGAATCCCTGACAGTAGCGCTTGTTGCGTCATCGCACCCATTGCGCTTTCAGTGAGTGTCGACGGATCGACGCCGGTCATAAGTGACTCGGCTTCAGTCCGCGTCACCGAGTTCATAATTGTCACCAAAATAGCCGTTCCAATCGCACCGGACACTTGTTGTGCCGTGTTGTTGATGGCCGTGCCGTGCGGGTTAAGGTGTGTCGGCAACTGGTTGAGACCGTTCGTCATGATGGGCATCATGACCATCGACATCCCGAACATGCGAAGCGTGTACGTCGTGACGATGTACGTATACGTCGAGTCTAGCTGGACGTTGGCGAGCATATACGTCGAGATCGCGGTGATGGTGAGACCTGTGATGGAGAGTAACTTCGGTCCGAACTTATCGAACAGTTTCCCCGTGATCGGTGACATGATCCCCATGATGATGGCACCTGGCAACAGCATCAGTCCTGAATCGAGCGGCGAGATGCCGCGGACGCTTTGGACGTAGGCCGGTGTCAAAATCATCCCGGAGAACATGGCGACCGCGTTGACCATCGCGATGATCGATGCGAGTGCGAACATCGGATATTTATACGCCCGTAAGTCGAGGAGCGGTTTTTCCATGTTGAGCTGGCGGACGACGAACGCGATCAACGCGACGAGACCGACGATCATCGTCGTCAAGACGATCGGGTTGTCCCAACCGTCCGAACTGGCCGAACTGACGCCGTATAAAATTCCGCCAAAGCCGAGCGTCGACAAGACGAGCGACAAGTAGTCGAGCGATTGGTCTTTGTTTTGAACCATGACGTTCTCGGCTTTCCAAACGGCAAGTCCAAGCCCGATGATGGCGAGCGGGAGAATCATCTCAAACAAGACACGCCAGTCATAATACTCGACGATATAGCCCGACAGTGTCGGACCGATCGCCGGTGCCGTGATCATGACGAGCCCGAAGATTCCCATCGCCGTTCCGCGCTTCTCACGCGGGAAACTGACGAGCATGACGTTCATCAAGAGCGGTCCCATCGTCGAGGCACCGACCGCTTGAATCATCCGCCCTGAGAGCAACCAGCCGAACGTTGGCGAGAAGGCGGCAATCGCCGTCCCGAGGGCGAAAATCGCCATCGAGGTGATGAAGAGCGCCCGGTTTGAGAAGCGGGTGATCAAGTAGGCCGATGCTGGGACGAGGACGCCCGTAACAAGCATAAAGCCGGTCGCGAGCCATTGGACGGTCGAATAGTCGGCGATGTCCAAATCGACCATGATCGATGGAAGCGCGACGTTAAGTAATGAGTTGTTCAAGAAGGCGATGAACGCCCCGACGAACAAAACCGCAAGCATGAGGTACGGCGGTTTCTTTTGGAATTCTGGTTTCATACGAGTTGCTCCTTTATTTTCTAAATAGTTATATACTAGTAAGTGTCGATGTGATGATTTTATACCCATCGTATAAATAAATCAACAATTTTGTACCGGTAGTTCAAAATGCTATACTTAGGGTACAAACCAAACAGAACGGAGTAATCAGTATATGAAAGATAAGAAACGAAAAGTCGCCGATGTTGCCATGACGTTGTTCATCGAAAACGGGGTACAACAGACATCGGTTCAAGAAATCATCGAGCGAGCCAATATCTCAAAAGGCACGTTCTACAACTACTTCGCCTCGAAGACGGACTGCGTCGCCAACATCCTTGAAAACTTGCGTTATGACGCCGGCCAGCGTCGTATCGAGATGCAGATGGGACGGGACAAGCGCGATAAAGATGTCTTTATCGAGCAGATCTCGATTCTCATTCAGTTAAATGAGGAACGTAATCTGTACGCCTTGTTCGAGTCGATCATGTCGGCGAACGAGCCTGAATTGAAAAAACTCGTCTTGCAGCATCGCGTCTACGAGATCGAGTGGCTCGCGATGCGACTGACGGAAATCATCGGCGAACCGATTCGTCCGTATTCGATCGAATTGACGATTCTATTCAACGGAATGTTGCAACACGTGCTGTTCACGCTGCGCATCACGAACACGGCTTACTCGATCCAACGGCTCGTCCGCAACCTGTATGCTTACGTCGAGCTGATGGCGGCACGGATGGTCGAGACCGGTGAACATATCTTGAACCCGGTCACGGTCGATCAAATGCGGGGGACGACGGATAAAAACTTGGTCACGAAAGAAGAGTTGGTCGAGATGGCAGAGCGGATCCAAAAGCATGTTGTGATGACGGAAGAACAAGGGGATTTATTTGAGGCGATCACGTATGAACTAGATCAAGACCGGCTTCGGAAGATTGTTCTTGAACAGTTGCTTAAACCATTTCAACGTCTATTTAAAGGCGTGACCGGCGAGACCGAGGTACAAAAATTTACGAATCTTGTCTGGTTGTACACACGGACACATTGACGACAAAAACTTTCCTGTTACTGTTATATAGAAGAAAGACGTCATAAAAATAAATCTCAAAATATTCCACGAAAAAGAATTGATTCCTACAAATTCATGCGCTACAATCAAGTTACCGAAAGCGCTTTCGGGAAGAGGAGACTGACATGGGTACGATCTATGATTTAGCAAAGAAAACCGGCTTTTCGATTACGACCGTCTCTAAAGCGTTGAACAACTACAAGGACGTGAGCGACAAGACGAGAGCCAAAATTTTAAAAGCTGCCGCCGAGATGGATTATCTTCCAAACGCACACGCCCAGTCGTTATCGACGAAGAAATCGTGGGCGATCGGAGTCATGTTCTCGGAAGCGAACGAAGTCGGAATGAAACATCCATTTTTTAACGGAATCATTGAAAGTTTTCGTCACGCGACAGAGGAACAAGGCTATGATTTGATGTTTGCCTCAAGGAACCTCCGCCAGCGTGACATGAGTTATCTCGAGCACTTCAAACACCGCGCTGTTGACGGTATCGTCGTCATCTGCTCGGACCGGATGGATGAGCAAGTTCAAGAACTCATGCAAAGCGACATCCCGATCGTCGTCGTCGATATGGACAGCGCGGATTGTAGCGTCGTCTATTCAGACAATATCGCGGGTGCACGTTTAGCCGTGAACCACTTGTACGAACTCGGTCATCGCAAGATCGCACATATCGCCGGTGACAGAACGATTGACGCCGGTGCGGCCCGAATCAAAGGGTACGAGCTCGCCATGCAGGCACTCGATCTTCCAATTGAACCAGGTTATTTGATCAACGCCGGATTCTTTTCAGTCGAAGAAGGTAAACAAGCGATGGAGAAGCTTCTCCAGCTCGAAACCCCTCCGACCGCAGTATTCGTCGCGGGTGACCAGATGGCGATTGGTGCGATTGAAGCCGTCCATGAGCACGGTCTCCGGGTACCGGAAGACATCTCGATCATCGGTTACGATGACATCGACATGATCAAGTACATCACGCCGAAGCTGACGACGATTCGTCAAGATACAGACGAGATCGGCGAAGCAGCGGCCGAGTTGTTGATTGAACAGATGACCGCTAAAGAACGACTCACAGAACGTCGCGTCATTCCGGTCAAATTGATCGAACGCTTGTCATGCGCACCGGTCAAAAAGTAAAGTAGTCCCGATGATATTTCGAAGTCGCTCTCTCCCCTTTAACCGGATAGAGGGAAGAGCGCGATTTCGAAAGTCATTCCCAAAAAATCGAAATCGCTTTCGATATTTTATTTCGACATTTTCGAAAGCGCTTTCGACAAATTATTACCTCTTCTTGCAAGCGCTTTCTAAAAAACATTAAAAGGATGGGTTCACACATGCGTAAAAAATTAGTCAGCTTACTTTCAATCGGAGCACTATCAGTCGGCGTCTTGGGCGCGTGCTCAAACGACGAAGGAACTTCAGGTTCTGAATCAGGTTCTAAAGACGACGTTCTAAAAGTTTGGTCGTTCACAGATGAGCTCAAAGAACCAATCAAAACGTACGAAGAGCGCAACGGCGTCAAAGTCGAATTGACAATCGTTCCAATCGCCGACTATCCGACAAAACTCAAGCCAGCACTTGAAAGTGGCGTTGGGGCACCAGACGTATTCACTGGGGAAATCGCGTTCCTTAAGCAATGGGTTGACGCAGGCTACTGGGAAAACCTTTCGGAAGAGCCGTACAACGTCAATGAAATCGCGGACGACTACATCCCGTACGTCTTTGACCTCGGTAAAGACAAAGAAGGCGATGTGCGTGCCCTCTCATGGCAGACGACTCCAGGTGGTGTCTACTACAAACGTAGCCTAGCCAAAGAAGTGCTCGGCACAGATGACCCGACTGAAATCGGAAACATGATGAGCTCGATGGACGGCGTCTTTGAAGTTGCTGAGAAGATGAAGCAAAAAGGCTATCGTATGTTCCCAGATGAAGGCGCAATCCGTTGGTTCTCACAAGGCGCAAACCCTGAAGCATGGGTAAACGACAAGAACGAACTCGTCTTGACACAAGATAAGATTGACTACATGGACTACGCGAAAGAGCTTCGTGAGAAACAATACACGGCACTCGCTCCAGAATGGTCGCCATCTTGGTTCGAAGGTATGTCTAAACCAATCAAAGTTAAAGAAGGCGGCAAAGAAGTCGAAACACAAGTCTTCTCATACGTCCTTCCAACATGGGGTCTCCACAGCGTCTTGAAAGACAGCGCGAAAGATTCAGCCGGTGACTGGGCAGTCACGAACGGTCCAAGTCCGTACTTCTGGGGCGGCACATGGCTCGGAGTTTACGAAGGATCGAAAAACAAAGAAGCAGCATACGACTTCGTTAAACTCATGACGCAAGACGAAGAGTTCTTGACAGGTTGGGCTGAAGAGACTGGTGACGTTCTTTCTTACAAACCGGTCACAGATAAGATCAAAGACGATTTCAGCGACGAGTTCCTCGGCGGACAGAACAACTACGAGTTCTTCCTCGACCAAGCTGATAAAATCACACCAGGGATCGTAACGAAATACGACCAACAGCTCGACACACTCTACGGCGCGTCTGTCCTCCAATACGTTGAAGGCAAGAAGTCGAAAGACGAAGCAATCGCAGAGTTCAAAAAACAAGCGAAGAACGCTTACCCAGACATTACAGTTGACTGAAGCAAGCTAACCCGTGGGGGGATTTCCCCCCTTAAGGGTTGCTATGGAAGGAGTAACACGACGTGAAAAAACTTGACCGTTACGGCTATGCGTTTATTGCCCCATTTTGGGTCGTCTTTTTGACATTCAGTATCTACCCGGTCTTCTTGACCCTGTACTACAGTTTCACCAACTATACCGGCAGTCCGGGTGAAGAGGTCGTCGGTTTCGCGAACTACGCGCGTTTGTTGACAGACACATACTTCATCGAGGCGTTCGTCAATACGATTAAGATTTGGGGAATAAACTTTGTCTTGCAAATCGGTCTCGCACTGGCTCTCGCGCTCTTGTTCTCAGATCTTCGTTTGAAATTGAAGGGCCTCGCGTTCTTCCGTTCATTCTTCTATCTTCCTAACTTGATCACGATCAGTTCGGTCGCACTCTTGTTTGGAATCTTGCTTGACTGGCAGCACGGATCACTCAACATGATGCTCTTGAAACTCGGCATTATCTCAGACCCAATCAATTGGTTATCGCAACCGGTGACGGCACAACTGTCCGTCTCACTCATTTTGACATGGATGTGGTTCGGTCACTCGTTCATCATCGTCATGGCCGGTGTGTCGGGGATTTCGCAAGACTTCTTCGAAGCTGCCCATATCGATGGCGCGAACCGTTGGCAGATGTTCACGAACGTCACGGTGCCACTGCTTAAACCGATTCTCTTGTATATCATGATCACATCGCTCATCGGTGGCCTTCAATTGTTCGACCTTCCGCTTCTCTTGACAGACGGAGTCGGTGCGCCAGATGGATCACTGAACACGATGGTGCTTTACTTGTACAACCAAGCATTCAAGTATAACAACTACGGCTATGCATCAGCGGTTGCTTACGGCTTGTTCTTGATCACGCTCGTCTTCTCGGCGGTCGTCTTCAAAGGCATGTTCCGTAAAGAGCGCGCTGCGCAGAAGGGAGCATAACCAATGGAACAAAATGCAGAATCACGGCGTATGCTCGCCGACAGCGAAGTACAGCCGCCGCGCGAGGAGAAACCTCTCCGCGTGGAGCCGCCAAAAAACAAGGTCAAAAAGAAACGGTTTAGCCGTGGCTTGATCTATACAGGCTTGGTCATCTTGACGATTATCTGTTTCATCCCGTTCCTCATGATGCTCGTCAACGCGACACGGACGAACGGAGAAATCATGACCGGTTTCTCGCTCATCCCAGGGACATCACTACTCGATAACTATGCGATCTTGAGCGACTACATCAACATCTGGACCGGATTTAAAAACAGTTTGATTGTTGCAGTGCTCGTGACGTTACTCTCGGGTTACTTCTCAGCCATGACTGCGTTCGGATTTTCGTTCTATGAATTCAAAGGGAAAAATGTGATGTTCATCTTCATGCTCGTCATGATGATGGTCCCGGGACAACTCGGACTTATCGGTTTCTACGAGATCAGCAAGACGCTCGGGATTCTCGATTCGTTCATCCCGCTCATCATCCCGTCGATCGCGAGTCCGTTCGTCGTCTTCTTCATCCGCCAGTACACGCAAGCGACGCTGCACGTCAGTATGATCGAAGCAGCGCGGATCGATGGAGCGAGCGAGCTTCGCATCTTCCATACGATCGCGCTTCCGATGATGATGCCAGCTGTTGCGACGATGTCGATCTTCACGTTCATCGGCTCGTGGAACAACTACTTGATGCCGCTCGTGCTCTTGTTCTCACCAGAGAAGTACACGTTGCCGGTACTCATGGGCTTCTTGAAAGGTTCGCAAGTCGCCGAAAACCTCGGCGCCCTTTACCTCGGTATCGCGATTTCAGTCGTGCCGATCATGATCGCCTTCTTGTTCTTGTCGAAATACATCGTCAGCAGTATCTCGGCTGGTGCGGTCAAAGAATAACTAGACAGAAAAGAGGAATTGACTATGCAGTTTAACAAAGACTTTGTCTTCGGAACGGCAACTTCGTCTTATCAAATCGAAGGCGCCCACAACGAAGGCGGGCGTACGCCGTCGATCTGGGACATGTTCTGTGACATCGACGGACGTGTGTTCGAAAAGCATAACGGTGACGTCGCTTGCGACCATTACCATCGTTATGAAGAAGACATTCAGCACATCAAAAAGCTCGGCGTTGACACATATCGCTTCTCGATCGCCTGGCCACGCATCTTCCCGGCCAAAGGTGAGTTCAATCCGGCCGGTATGGAATTCTACAAGACGCTTGCGACGCGTCTCCGTGAAGAAGGCATCAAGCCGGCTGTCACGCTCTACCATTGGGACCTCCCGATGTGGGCCCATGAAGCAGGCGGCTGGGTGAACCGCGACTCGGTCGACTGGTTCCTCGAGTACGCGAAAGTGTGTTTCGATGAGCTCGACGGCATCGTCGACTCATGGATCACGCACAACGAACCATGGTGTGCCGGCTTCCTCGGCTACCATGCCGGTGTTCACGCACCGGGACATCGTGACATGAACGAAGCGGTCCGCGCCGTGCATCACATGTTGCTCTCGCACGGGAAAGCAGTCGAACTGTTGAAGAACGAGTTGAAGTCGACGACGCCGATCGGCATCACGCTCAACTTGGCACCGGTCTACGCGAAGACGGACTCGGCGAACGACAAACTCGCCCAGAGCAACTCGGACGGCTACTCGAATCGCTGGTTCCTCGATCCGGTCTTCAAAGGCCAGTATCCGGTCGACATGATGAACTTGTTCTCGAAATACGTTCACTCGTACGACTTCATCAAACCAGGTGACATGGAGACAATCTCGACAGAGTGCGATTTCTTTGGCATCAACTTCTACAGTCGTGGACTCGTCGAGTTCAGCGCAGCGAACGACTTCATGACAGTCGCCGCTTACTCCGATTACGACAAGACGGGCATGGGCTGGGATATCGCCCCGAACGAATTCAAAGACCTGATCCGTCGCTTACGTAACGAGTACACAGATCTTCCAATCATCATCACAGAGAACGGCGCAGCGTATGACGACGTGCTTGAGAACGGCGAAGTCCATGACGATAATCGCATCGACTACGTCCAAAAGCACCTCGAGGCCGTATCTGACTTGAACGACGAAGGCATGAACATCGCCGGATATTACCTCTGGTCGCTCATGGACAACTTCGAATGGAGCTTCGGTTACGAGAAACGCTTCGGCATTCTCTACATCGACTTCGACACACAAGAGCGCGTCTGGAAAGACAGCGCGAAATGGTACGCAGGCGTCATCGCGGACCATAAAGCCAAACACGCAGATAGCATCGAGGCGTAAGACGAATCCATCCCTGCCGCTACAGGGATGGATTTTTTGTGTGGAACCGATTCAAGCGGGGAACGTATAGAAGAGGACAACGAATGAAAGGGGCGGTTCAGATGAAACGCGAGTATGCGACATACGAAGTGACAGGTTACGACGATAAAGGGAAAATCAAGTTCATTCACTTGAAGGAAGGCGAGTTCGTCTTACCGGTCGAGATTAAAGGCGACGACTTGACGAAAATCAAGAAGATGATGGAGCTCAATCCGGGGGTGACGGTCATCGTGCATGCGGCCGTCGATCAGAAACGGATGCGTCTACAGGAGATTGACGGCTATTCACTGCGAAAGGACGGATAACGATGCCGATTGCGAAATTGATGTCGCGTGACGAGACGATGGATGTGACAATCGAGAGTTACGCGTACGCCTATTCAGACGCCGACAACATGCATGACGCGTCGTGGCATCGGAATTGGGTCGGGCTCCATACGCCTGACCATCGCATCACATTCGACGACATTATGCTCGACAGTTTGCTCGTGGCGCACTACATATCTGTGTTCGAGTCGTTTGTAGCGGGCGACGTGCAGGAAGTCGTGTTCGCGCCGACAGAACCGTTCATCAGCGTGACGTTGACGAGACGGGACGCGGATGGGGATGAAGTGAGCGTACGAGGTATCTTGGAACATCCGCTCGAGGACGAGGCAGAGGAGATTGATTTTGAATTTGAGACGTCCATAACGAATGTGGACAACTTCTTAAAAGGATTACGGGACATCGCAACTGATTTTCCAGTACGGGGGCCAATCAAGTAAAATCCATCTGTCTAGACGACAGATGGATATTTTTATGCGTTCGTTTTTTAATCGTTAAAATAAAATTTAAACGATTAAAAAAGTTTGTAAACAACAAATGGCTCGATTTAGCGGCTAATACGACGAACCCGACGCAAAATCTCGAGTTTCGATACGTTTGGATACTGTTGTTGGATGGTCTCGACACAGTCGGGTACGGTCGCGGTCCGTAACATCTGAACAATTTGATGATCGAGGGAATCGTTCGGTGCAGTTCCCGCTTTGCCCGGTGAATCGTTCCGAAGCCAAAGATGTGCCCCAAGCCAATGCACGAAAACAATCACGCTCATCGTCAGTGGTGACAACGCGACATTCGGGAATAACCAGGTCACGCTATATAAACTACCGGCACTTGTCGCAAGATGACCGACGGCGCGTAGGAACGGCAATGCTCGAGTGTAACGAAGTGACGCGAGGACAGCGCCGAAACCGTCGATGAGGAGTCCGAAGCCAAAAGATATGCTATAAAAGCAACATAATGCGATCAAAAGGGAGAGCGGTGCGGGCAAGCTCCTTTCGAGCAGCCAGATGAGTCCGATATCAAGTAAAAGCAAAGGAAGGACGAGGAGGACAAGAAGTCCTCCGACGATCCCTCCTGACTGTAAGAATGATTTCATGATTGCGACTGATATCGGCCAAGTGCAATGAACGCGCATACGATACAGACCATATGCAACGCAATTCCGATGAGCATGGCGTATGGGACGATGGATTTAAAGCCGAGACCGAATGCGAGTGCGGCGCTCGATAAGATCATGAAGCTCGGCGTATAATTGCGTGTTTCCGCTTGCTTCTTTTTAGAGACTGTAAAGTATCCCGCGACGAGTAAACAGACAGGTACTAACAAGATGGGATAGACAGACTGTAGTGCTAACCCGACTAATCCGGACACGCCAGCGAGAACAGCAAATAGGGCAGGATAGTACACTTCCACTTTTCCACCCCCTTTACTTTTTTCCCTAAATATAACAGCCCTTCTCTGTGATGAGAAGGGCTGTCGTTTTTGTTACAGGTCGATACTTGGTTTAAGTATATAAAGCGGACTTATTAAAGCAAGAAATTATGTTTCTCAATTTACGTATTATGTAGAAAAGAAATTAAGTATTTAATTTATACTCATGAGTTAAAAAGAAGGAGAATAAGGAAAAAAGATGTAGGAAAGTAAGATTACCTCCCTACAACGGAAGTTAGCTAAAAATTTTACAAGCTGCTTTTTTACTACCATATTTTTCGACAAGCGTTTGGAAAACGTATCTGCAGGCAAGAGCAGCTGCGCCTGCTCCAAATGGACCAGCCACTCCGAATCCTATTGTACCGGCCGCTGCTGCACAAGCAACATAGCTAGAGAAAATACAGGCCCATTTGTAAGCTGTATTACTATTACTTTTTGCATTTATTTGATGTGAGACCTTGCCAGTCTCGTTTGCAACTTGCGAAGTGAATTCATGGTGAGAATTATTAAATGAGTCGATAGAATATAGTTCGAATTTCGCATCTTTTGAATCATGACTCACATAATATTGAATACTGTAGTAAGTGATGTGATCTTTTTCAACGTACAAGTTATAATATTTATTTTCTGATGAATTGAATATGTTAATTACACCAGATTTGACACTTTCATCTAACCAATAAGAAGAGATAATGTCATTGGGATCTTGATGAATCAACTCAAAAATTTGTTCATGATTCTTGATGTCATTCAAGTTTAAATGCTGATTTGTAGCCCCAGAATGTTCAGCGGCATTAACTGAAAGTGAAAAAGAACCAAACAAAAGTAATAGAGTACTCATTACAAGTGTAAATTGCTTATAAAACTTTTTCATAAGTTTACGTTACCCCCTTTTAGTGTTAAATTAAGTATATAATAAATATTAAATGGAATAAAGGAGGGATTTAAGTGAAAATGTACCACAAACTCACTTATACACAAAAATTTAAGAGAACATTGTATGCAGGGTTACCTATTCTTATCTTTCTTACTTTGTTCATTTTTTTGACAGTAACTTCGCCTCTTGAAAAAATATTAGTACCGCTTTTATTATTAATTATGTTTTTG
Organism: Exiguobacterium sp. SH4S7; assembly: GCF_004336795.1. Taxonomy (NCBI): domain Bacteria; kingdom Bacillati; phylum Bacillota; class Bacilli; order Caryophanales; genus Exiguobacterium; species Exiguobacterium sp. SH4S7. Next base: position 13,992 of record NZ_SJUT01000007.1, on the reverse strand, counting down.
GCTCAGTTGCTATATACTTATAAAAAATCTCAATCTGAACACCAAAAATGGGATTAATCAAATTTGTTAAAAGAATATTTACTGCGAATGACTTTCAATAAGAATAGAATATGGGCTTATATTGAGATTTATAACCTATTCTGATTTTGTTTTAATGAACTATAAATTAAGTAGAACACTCCGAAGTGAATACAAAACGCTAATAGCGATAGCCTGGTGTAGAATGAAATTACTAAATTGGTATTCGATTCGTAGATGACCATTGACGAAACGGAGGAGCTTGATTTTGAGTTCGAGACGTTGCAAGGACGCTCAACGTTCATAGACATTTTCCTAAATATAACAGCCCTTCTCATCGTTGAGAAGGGCTGTCGTTTTTTACTTAGGCTGATGCTTGGTCTGATTCTTCTTGTGCTTTCAACTCTTCACCGTACGAGACGCGATCTTGCATGCGGACGAACGGGAGGTAGATGGCTACGGCCATTGCGATCGTGACGATCTGCAAGAGCGCTGCACGCCATCCGCCGATTAAGAAACCAGAGATAATCGGTGGTGTCGTCCACGGCACCTGAAGTGCGTTGAACGGATCGACCCAGCCCCAAAGGATTGAGAAGTACACCATGAACGATGCGATTGCAGGTACGATGACGAACGGTACGAACATGATCGGGTTGAACACGATCGGCATCCCGAAGATGACCGGCTCGTTAATGTTGAACAAACTTGGTGCAAGCGAGAGCTTACCGAGCTGTTTCAAGTGAGCCGAACGGGCGACGATAAGTGTGGCGATGATGAATCCGATCGTGATTCCTGAACCACCGAGCTTCGTGAAGACGTCGAGGAACTGGATTGTAACGATTTTCGCGTTCTCACCGGCAACGAGTGTTTCACCCGCATCGATGAGTGCTTGGTTTTGAAGTGCGTTTGCTGTAAGGAGTGGCCCCATGATACCCATGATGATTGCGGCACCGTGAATTCCACACCACCACATGACTGACATGAGAACCATGATGATGACTGCTCCTGCTAGCGTGTCGGTCAGGTTTTGAAGTGGTGATTGAAGCACGTCATAGACGACTTCTGTGAACGTACGCTCTGCAACCGCTTGGAAGATAGCGAACGTCGCAGCAGCAAGTGCGATGATCGCAAGACCAGGAACGAGTGCCGAGAATGAGTTCGAAACACCAGGTGGGACACCGTCAGGCATTTTAATGCTGATCCCGCGTTTGATGAATTGCGAATAAATGAATCCGACGACTAAACCGACGACGATGGCAGCGAGGACACCTTGTCCACCTGTCCATACTTTCGGGATGACTCCGTTGACTGCTTCTCCTGATTCAGAGAGGACAGATGCTTGTGTGATGATCAAGAACGAGATGATTCCGAGGATACCAGCTGGTACGCCTTCGATTTTTTCGTTTTTGACGTACGAGTAGGCGATTCCGAATACCCCGATCAAAGCTAGGATGTCAAACGTCGCACCGACGACTTGCGTGAGTGGGAGCGTCCAATCGGCTCCGAACAATCCTGACATGAACTCGGCCCAACCTGGAATCGGTAACGCCAAGATCAGTAGGAACAGCGAACCGATGATCGTCATCGGCATTGTCAGGATGAACCCGTCCTTAATTGCAAGGACGGGCTTTGCGTTCGCAAATCGAACGAAACCTGGTGTGAACTTTTCAAATACTCTTTCTAAGCGGCTCATGGGGAACCTCCTTATAGGTTTTCAGCGCGCGTGGCGATGATGTCTTTGTACCAGTGGAACGATTTTTTCTTCTTGCGAGCGAGACCGTTCGCGTGATCAACGTAGATGAAGCCATACTGCTTCTTATATCCGTTGAGCCAGCTGAGAAGGTCGATTGCCGACCAAGCGTAGTAACCTGCGACGTTGACACCTTGTTCAACGGCGTGTTTCACAGCGCGTAAGTGGCCTTCGATGTATTCGATACGTGGGTCGTCGAGGATTTCGCCGTCAACGATTGGATCGACGTCGCCGAGACCGTTCTCGGTGATATAGATTTTCACGTTGCCGTAACGCTCCTTCAACATGTGCATGCCGTCAAGGAACGCTTCCGGTGAGATTTCCCATGCCCATTTCGTATATACCTTGTCATCCATCATGACTGTCTTGTAGACGCCGTCGAACGATGGGTTACCTGGGCGGCCTGTCGAGTTCTCACGACCACCGGCCATAACGAGCGCTGAGTCATTTTTCATGACGCGTTGCGGGCTGTAGTAGTTGAGACCGATGAAGTCGTTCATCGGTGCTGTACGCTTGAGAAGCTCGAGCTCTTCAGCTGTCATTTCAGGGAGAAGACCTTGCTCTTCAAGTCCTTTCACGACGTATTCTGGATATTCGCCTTTCAAGATCGGGTCATAGAACCAGTGCGTCGCATAAGCGTTCGCGTGCATTTCCGCAAATTTGTTCTCCTCGGCTTCATCGATGCTGAAGGCCGGGTTGAATACGTGCGTGATGCCGATTTCACCTTCGTAACCGTTTTGTTTGAACAACTCGACGGCACGGGCGTGTGCGACGAAAACGTGGTGTGTCGTTTGGAAGTAACCTTTGACATCGCCTTCAATACCTGGTGGGTGTGCCCCAGTCAAGTAGCCGAGCGAGCAGAAGATGACCGCTTCATTGAACGTGATCCAGTGACGGACACGGTCGCCAAACGATTGGAAACAAGTATCGGCGAAACGTACGAACGCGTCAACCGTAGCTGGATTTTTCCAGCCGCCTGTTTCTTCAAGCGCTTGCGGGAGGTCCCAGTGGTAGAGTGTCACGAACGGGACGATGTTGTGCTTCAAGCACTCGTCGATCAAGTTGTTGTAAAACTCAAGTCCTTTTTCGTTTACTTCCCCTGTGCCGTTCGGGAAGATACGCGGCCATGAGATTGAGAAGCGATATGATTCGAGTCCCATTTCGGCCATGAGCGCGATGTCTTCTTTATAACGATGGTAATGGTCGACTGCGACGTCGCCGTTCGTATCTTCAAATGTTTTTCCAGGAATTTTCGAGAAGACGTCCCAGTTTGAGAGTCCTTTCCCGTCCTCGTTCCATGCGCCTTCGACTTGGTAAGAAGCCGAAGCAGCGCCGAACAAGAAATCTTTTGGCATTTTCAAAGTGGTCACCTCAGTTTATTTATTTACAAGCTTAAGTGCGTGGTCTAATACTTTCGTTCCGTTCATCATGCCGTAGTCGACTGTGTTGATGACGTCGATTGGAACGCCTTTTGGCTCACAGATCTGTTTGCCTTTTGAAAGCAAGTACTTCACTTGTGGTCCGAGAAGAGCGACGTCGAGGTCGTTCACGTACGTTTCCATTTCTGATTCTGGGTAGGCTGCAATTTCTGCCTCGAGGCCACGTTCAGCGGCAACCGCTTTCATTTTTTCTACTAACATACTTGTTGACATACCTGCTGCGCAGAAGAGTCCGATTTTCATCATTTTTGATCCATTCCTTTCAATTGGTTGATTTCGTTTTGCATGTTCATCATGTAGCCGAGCATCTCTTTTACGAGGATCGTGTTCATCAAGTGGTCTTGCGCGTGCACCATGAGGACGCCGACTGTCGCCGTTTTCCCTTGTGCTTCGAGCGTGACGAATTTCGTTTGGATAGCGTGTGCTTCTTTCAACGTCGCGTCTCCAGCCTTGACCGCTTCAGCCGCTTCCTCTGGTTTGCCTTCTTGCATGAGGAGCATTGCGTGGTGGTAACTTGCTTTCGCGTCACCTGAGAGGGCGATTAAACCGAAGATGTCTTCGGGTGTAATTTCGATTGTTTCAGAAACCATAATATCTCTCCTTTTTTGTATGGATAACTAAGATTCGTAGGTACAAATTCTATAGTTTGATACTAGCACGACACCGCTTACATGTAAACCCTTTCTTTTTGAATAAAATGTGAACGAAAAAAACGCACGCGAGATCAACCTCTCGAGTGCGTTTAAGACTTGATGTTAGAGACTTTCAGCATCTTAACATGGCGGAAATGATGTGTCGAGCGCGATACGTCGAAGATTTGACCGTTCGTTAAATAAACGGTGTTGTCGACGAGAAGGGCCGGATCGTTCTCGTTCAACCCGAGTAAAACGGCATCATCGGCGTTCAAGAAATCGGCGTAAATGACGCGGTCGGCAAAACCGATGGCGAGCTTTTGGTCGTTACGGAAGTAGTTATAAATCGACTTCTCGGTGATGTTTCGGTCGAGATAGACGACGAGATTTTTGCGGAAGTACGAATCTTCGACCGAGAACGGGTGGTCGTCGACGAGACGCAGCCGCTTGACGTAATAAACAGGCGTCCCGACCGGACACTTCATCCGTTCCGCCACTTCTTCGTTTGCCGTCGTCTCCTCAAAGGCGAGGACGTGTGTCTCGACTTTTCGTCCACTGAAGTCGCTCGTGAGACCTTGGAGTTTTTCGAGGTTCACATAATCGCTGTCGTAATGGTCACGGACGAAGACGCCGCTCCCTTGGACTTGATAGGCGTAGCCTTTGTTGACGAGAATCTCGATCGCTTTCCGGACCGTGTTGCGGCTGACGGCGTATTTCGTAGCATATTCGTCTTCCGTGAGGAGTTTGTTCGTATGCTGATAGACGTGATTGACGATATCCGTCTCAATCTGTTCAGCTACTTGCTTATACTTTGGGGCCATGACTGTTTGCACCTTTCACATCAATTTGTAGGAATGAATACGCTATCATTATAGCAGAAATAATTTGCAACGGTCGTAAATCATTCGCCAATTGTTGAAAAACGTCGAATGATTATTGAGGGAATATTTGGATAACTTGAAACCCCACCGTTTCATTTCCGTATACAATAAGAGAATAGTAGGGAGGGGAAGTCATGAATCAACCGATACGAATTGAACAAGAGACGGCTTGGAAGAAGCAACAGACACGGGTCGGATACATCTTTTTAAGCGTCGTGGTATTGGCCATCGTCTTATCCTTCTTTGGGAAGCAACTGTGGCTCATCATTCCTCTCACTCTCGTTGGGGTCAGAATGCTCATGTTAGACGTGCAAAAATATCAGATGAGACGTACGTTTTTAGTCGATCTTGCTACGCGGAAGGTGCTAAGGTGGCATCTCGTGTACGATATCGTGAGCTCGATCGGTTTACTCGTTTTAGTGAGTGGCCTGTTGGTCTTCAATCAAGACGACCTGTATTGGGCGTTCGGGGTGTTCATTTGGGGGACGTTGACAGAAACGGTGTCACGCCGTTTAAATCAACATGATCCGATATTATGCGCCCTCGAGCTGGAGGAAGTGCGATGAGGGAACGAGTCGAACAGGAACGGGCGTGGGTCCGTTCGTTTCAACAACTCATGTTTGGGATTGTAGGGGTGTTTCTAGTCGTCATTCTTCCAATCGTGTGGTGGACGGACAGTCTGTTTTGGGGCATCGTCTACATGGCCCTCGTGCTCGTTCCCGTCAATGTGATGTATGTACGTCGCTATCAGATGCGACAACGGTTGAATCCGAAATTGACGCATCGCTATCGCCAACAGTTGGGGAGTGACGTGTTGAATACGGTTGCCTTCTTTCTCGCATTGAACGGCAATGAATTGTTGGAGACGAAAGTTTTCTATACAGTCGGTTTGCTCGTGATTGTGTTAGCTGGATGGATGACGATGAGGATTGATAAGCGGATGAAGCAGGAAGACGTGTGGCGTTCTACATATAAAGAAATAGGGAGGTGAGGGGATGGGTAAACAATTGCAGAAAGAAATTCTGTGGGTGAAGCGAATCCAACGCTTCGGTGTTCCGTTGCTCGTTGTTTATGTGACTTCATTGGTTGTTTCCCTTTTCTTTGAACGGATGTTGTTAATTCCCTTGATGTGGACTGTCGCGGTGTTTCTTGTCGTGATGGGACATCAGCAATATCGCATCCTGCGCCAATTCTCAACGCGACCAAAGGGTTTGCAGTGGCTGAAAATCGAATATGCTGATACGTGGATTAGCGCAATCTTAATGGGAACCTTTATGACGACGCTACTGACGACTGAATCGTTTGGTTTCTTAATTGGCGGCGTGTTTGGCATCTGGGGACTAACCGAATCATATCGAAAACGATTGATTGTCCGGAAATTGAAAGCGTACGACCCTGACATGCCGACATACGACCAAGTGATTGAAAGGATGAAACCATAATGGAACTTTCACCGCAAACAAAACAACAGATTGATACGGTGTTGCGAATGGATAAATGGACAAGCTGGGGCGTTGGGATCTTTGTGGTCGCAGCAATCATCGGCATGCTGACTTATGCGTCGTATTGGGAGATGCCGGATTCGTTTTTCCTAATATTCATATTCTCAATATTTAGTCTCGTCATCACTACGGAGATGATGCGTTTCCGGATGTGGCGCCGCTTTGTGAAGAATGAGAAGGCGCGAAAGCTGTTGACGCTACGGTATACAGCTTCGTTATTTGGACTTGTCGCTCTTGGTTTTTATGGCATCGTCGCGTTCAATCAAACACAGCAACCACAATCGTTCCAAGCGTTTCTCTTATCACAAGCCTTTTTCTGGGGCGCGACGTTCTTCGGGAAATGGCTCGACCGTATCATTCAAAAACATGATGGGAACTATTTGACGAATCAAGATATCAAAGCAATTAAAGAAGCGCGGGAAATTGAAAAGGAAGAACGATATGGATAAGCGCACTCAAATGCGGGAACTGATGGCGTTTGATAATGCGAAGAAGCCATCGATTTTACTACTATCATGGGTATTCTTTTTCGTCCTGTTTTTCATGGTTGAGTATAAATGGTTATCACCAGTGACGGTCTTTTTTATCGGTGCAATCGTCAGTCTGCCAGACTTTTATAAAGCAAGGAAGCGTGAAGCAATCAAAAAGAAGTACTTGATCTCTCGAGAAGCGAAACGACTTATTCATTTCAATTCGATAAGTGGTCTACTTATGTATCCATTCATTTTACTGTGGGTATACGCTGTTCTTACAGATTTGATTTCAATTTCGACATTTTTCCTTATTGGGGCAGCCTCTTTTCTTTTTTCATTTCCAGGAGGAAAGTGGTACGAGCGCCACATGGTCAACCTCGACAACAACTACGTCACGGAAGATGAACTGCGAGAAGAACGAAAATGGGGGAGCGCTTGAGCGCTTCCTCTTAAATTTTCGAGGAGGAAGAGCGGATGAAGGGGAAAATCGTGATCGTTTCAGGTCCGGCGGGCGTCGGGAAATCGACAACCGCAAAACAGCTCGCTCGACAGATGAAGAAAAGTGCATACATTTCAGGCGATGAAATTAGTCATATGGCAGTCTCCGGTCGCGAAAAACCATGGGAGTCCGAGCAGGCGAATGAACTTGTTTGGAAAAACATCGTTGCCTTGAGCAATAACTTTCTTGAGGCCGATTATGACGTCATCGTGGACTGGATCGTATTTTGGAACGATGTACAGACATATACGTCACATTGGATTGAACAAGGGATTGAAGTGCGATACGTCATCTTATGGGAAGAGCAAGACGTTCATTTCCAACGCGATCAGCACAGGCCGGCGGATTCACAGATGGGGGAACGTGTCATCATTTTACGGAACGAGTTTCTGGACTCGGGTGCACCTGGTCCCTATTATCTTGATAACACGACAGAAGAGTTGACCCGGACGATTGAACTGATTCAAAATAGCGCACAATTTTTGTTGAAACAGAACCATCGAAATGGAGGCATAGAATGAGGATTGCAACCTTTAACATTTGGAACAATCCAACCTTATGGAACGAGCGAATCGAGGCCATCTGTGAGGAAGTAAAACGTGTTGCCCCTGACATGCTTGCGCTTCAGGAAGTTAAAACATACATAGACGGCGAAACAGGAATCGATGTCGCAACATATATCGCGAATCAGACGGGATATCCGTTTTGTGTGTTTCATCCTTATCCCGATTCACCGGATGAAGGACTCTCCGTTTTAAGTAAAGTTCCGCTCGATACGAATGATGCGATTTGGCACTACGAGGTAGAAGAAGCAAACTACTGTGCGATGAGGGTAACGTTCCAAGTAGGAGGCCACGTGTTCGGATTGACGAACGTCCATTTAAATTGGAGGTCGTCGGACATACGGGAAGCACAAATGAAGGCGGTCCACGAATGGATCGGCGAGGGGGAACGGTACGAAATTTTATGCGGGGACTTCAATGATGACCCGCAGTCAGAGAACCATCACTATTTGACCGAACACCGGTGGGTCGATGTCGCCAAGTATGATGAAGGAGGAGCGCAACCGACATTGGACTATACAGATAATCCATATTTGCAACAGGATTCCTTATCGAAACAATCCTCGCGCTATGATTGGATTTTATTGCGTCACGCTAAAGTGAACTCTCTAGTTATTAAAAGCGTAGACGTGTTCGGACATGCACCCGTTAGCAAAACTAATATTCTACCGAGTGATCATTATGGGGTTCTATTCGACCTCGACATTCCCTAAAAACGGTGAGGCACATGATGAGCGCTTCACCGTTTTCATTTGAACGTACGGATAATGAAGTAAAGGCAAGTGAGGAAAGGGAGCAAGAACAGTGCACCGAGCCACTGATCTTGTCCGAAGACGAGCCAGGCGAACAACTGGAACGATAGAATGCCACCGGCCGCGAGCCCAGCGAAGCGGAGCGCTTTCGGTCGCTTTGATGGTTCCTCCCACCACTCTTTAAAGAACGGCAAGCTGAACAACAGCGCCAAGCCGAGAAAGAATGCAGCCGGAAATACGAGCACATCTCCGCGCGCATCCTGTCCGTTAAACTGCAGCCATTTCGAGAGAATCGATAAGATGATGCCGATGACGAGAAAGAGCCCGCTCATATCCGTTCCTCCGTTTCATCTCTATATACTATTATCATGCACGAACCGCGTCAGGCGGACAAGCCTCCAAAAAAATGGCTTGTTAGTGAAAGTGGTGACTTTTACGTGAACGGTAAAAAGTCGACAGCACGAAGTTTGTTCAGGCGACTAGTTTTGCCATTCGAAACGGACTAGCATGAGACTGTATCTGAAAAAAAACGGTCGAATAAAAAACAAAAAAATAATGCTTACGAAGCAGGCCTCCAATTTGCTACACTATGAAAATCAGTTTGTAGAGATATCGGTTTCGGACCGAAAATATATGTCGCAAGATACGTCTACCATCTGAAATCATATGTGTACGGAGGCTTTATTATGCACTTAGAAGACCGGTTACCTCAAAACCCAAAAGAAGGCGTTTTGTTCATGTTGATTATCTCGATTTTATCCGTGAACACGATTGCCCCGATCATCGTCGGCATGGAGCGAGGCTTTAGTGTCGCCCATTACGTCGATACGCTCAAAATCATCCCGTTCGCTTGGATTGCGCTCATCGTGTTGATCCGTTTCATTGTGAAGCCGCTAGCCGATATACTATTTAACCGGCTTGCCGGTCAGACGGACGGCTTCAACGCCCGTATCTTGTTGAACATCGTCTTAAACGTCTCGATGATCTCGTTTGTCATGACGATTATCGGACCATGGATCGGTATGGGCGAGATCAACTTCGAAACGTTGCATCACTTCTTCCCGACGTGGTTCCGCAATTTCGGCATCGCGTTTTGGATAGAGTTGTTGTTCGCTCAGCCAATTGCTCGAGCCGTCATGAAGTCGATTCATACACGAAAACGCCTGAAGACCGCTTAACTTTAGACACAGCATCTTTCCGATTGAGGAGAGGTGCGTCTTACTGTTTGCCGATGATTTTGACAAAGAGCAAAATAGTAGGTGAAGTAAGCGGTCCAATCGTATGGTTAGATAAAGATAAGCAACGGCCTTACAGGATGAACCACTTAATTTATCGTTTGAGGGTGAAATCGACGGGTAACCAATCACTCAGCACCAACAAAAGAGGTGACTCTGATCCGATACGGATGAGTCACCTCTTATTGGTTTTAAGCCCGGGTCTTCCCGAACTCGATATAGGTCGTGACCGATTTGACGTGCTTCACGACGTCTTTCTCGCGAAGCGGACGGCTGAAGTAAAAGCCTTGGACATAGTCGCACTGCTCATTGAGCAACCATTCGAGTTGGTCAGACGTTTCGACGCCTTCCATCAATACTTTCATGCCGAGGTTATGGCCGAGTTGGATCATCGACCGGACGATCGCTTCTTGGTTGCGGTCTGTGAACAAGTTGACGATGAACGAGCGGTCAATCTTGAGCACTTGGACCGGAAGTTCGCGCAGTTGGCGGAACGACGAGTAACCAGTCCCGAAATCATCGAGCGAGATCAAAATCCCGTACTGATGAAGTTGGGTGAGCTTATCGCGCGTCGATGCCTCGTACGATAGCATCGATGATTCCGTCACTTCAAGTTCGAGGAACATCGGGTCCATGCCGGTCTCTTGTAAGATGGTTTGGAGCGTCTCGACGAAGTCTTCACGCGCGAACTGGAGCGGTGACACGTTGACCGAGAGCGTGAACGGCTTGACGCCGGACTTGTTCCACCGTACCCAAGCGAGACACGACTCGCGCATGACCCAGTTGCCGATCTGGTGGATCAGTCCGGTGTTTTCTGCGATCGGGATGAATTCGGTCGGTGTGACATCGCCGAGTTCGAAATGATTCCAACGCAAGAGCGCCTCGACGCCTTCGAGTCGATTTTTCGTGAGCGATACTTTCGGTTGATAGACGAGCGTGAACTCGTGACGATCCAGTGCGTGAATGAGCGCTTTCTCGATCTCAACCGTGCGTAAAATTTGATGCTTCGATTCGTCTTCGAACTCTTTGATTTGGTTTTTCCCGATCCGTTTTGATTCGTGGACGGTGAGTCGCGCGTATTGGACGAGTTCGTCCGCGGACGTCGTGTCTTTCGGATAATGGCTGACGCCGGCGCTCATCGTGAGTTCGACGGTCGTCCCGTCGATATCGAACGGTTGTGAGATCGCTTTAATACATTTCTCCGCTTTTTGTTTGGCGAGTGTGCTGCGCTTATCGAACAGTAAGATAATGAATTCCGAAGCACCGACTCGTGTCAAAATGTCATCTGGATGAATCGTGACGCGAAGACGTTCGGCGATTTGCATCGTCAATTCGTCCGTGCCGTGATGTCCGAGCATATCACTCAAGAAACGCCAGCGGTCGATGTCGATGTAAAGACAAGCGACCGGGTCTTCGATTTGAATATGTTCCGCAAGGATGCGTTCGAGCTTGTGACGGTTCGGCAGATCAGTGAGCGTATCGTGATACGCCATATGTTCGACGAGACGTTGTGAGGCGATCGCCTCCGAGACGTCCCGTAAAAACCAGAGCACTTGGTCCATCGCTTCACCTTTGAGCGGGTAGCTCGTCACTTCAATCGTCTTATCGTCGATCTCGACCCGTCTTGGGTCATAGAACTGTTGATTGATCGTCAAGGACGAGTGGTAGTCTTGGAAAAAAGTATCGTCCGTTTTGTCGAACAAACGATAAAACGCGGTGTTGGCGTACTGGATCATGCCATCTTTCGTCGTCGTGACGACCGCATCCGTCGTCGAATCGAGAATCGTCGCTTGGATGAGTTCACGTTTCTTGAGGTGACGGTCGAGCGTGAGCGACAAGAAGAAGATGGCAAACAAGATGACCGTGATCGCCGTGACGAGCCAGGCGAGAAGCGACGGTTCGACGGCATTGGCGAACGGGCCGTTCGCTTCGATGAACGCGAACGATGACGCGGCCATACCGACAAAGTGCATCCCGAAGATGGCGACGCCCATGAGCAGTGAAAAGAACACTTTCAGCTCGAGGTCGATCTTTTGTTTGGCGTACTTCGAGTAGAAGCCGATCCATAAGGCGATAAGTGAGGCCGCGATGGCGATGATGATCGACAACATGGCCAACCATGGATCATACGAAATCGCGACGCCTTGAATCGCGTCCATGCCGACGTAATGCATGCTGGCGATACTGGTTCCCATCAACAGTCCCGCACCGATCAAGGCGGGATGAGTCGTCCGGCGCGAGACGATCAAGAAGCCGAAGATACAGCCGGCCATCGCAATGATGACAGACAGCAAGACGAGCGGGATCGAATACGTGACGGGGCGCAACGCCTCGTGAGCGAGCATGGCGATGAAATGCATCGACCAAATCCCGAGTCCGAGGGTGGCGCCGCCCGCCAAAATCCACATATTTTGAGTGGAGCGATTCGTCGCGTTCACGCGGCGTGCCAGTTCGATGGCAGCATAAGCGGAAACAGCGGCGATAATATAAGAAAGAATCACGAGAAAGTAATTGTGACTCATCGAGTGTTCGACTACTGGTTCCATGTGTACCTCGCTAGTAAATGTGATTTTATTGTAACTCTGATTATACCTCGGCAAATAGTAGCCGACCTATCATTTTGCTTCATATGTTAAAAATATTTTGCCGGTGAAGTAGGCAAGTCGCTTCTAGAGTGGGTAAACTACATATAAAAGGAGGCGGAGCGCATGATCCCGACACGAAAAGAAGTCATAACGTTTATCGTCATCGCGTTCGCGTTCTCATGGTTAAGCTGGTGGGGGCTCTATACGTGGACAAGCTTGCCGATTTTAGCGACCGTCTTGATCGGTTCGTTCGGACCGAGCGTGGCCGGCAGTTATATGGCGTTTCGAGAAAACGGATGGAGCGGGGTGCAGACACTGTTGAAGCGAGGCTTCGAGTGGCGGATGGCCGGTAAGTACTATGCGTTCGGCCTGTTGCTCATCCCGTTCTTATTTGTCCTCGCGTACTGGCTGACCGATGCGAGCGGTGCGTTACTGCTGAACGAACCTTGGCTCGTCATCCCGTACTTCCTCTACATGTTATTTCTCGGGGGAACGGTTCAACAAGAGTATGGTTGGCGCGGGTATTTACTCGACGCGCTGCAACTCAACAAGACGCCGCTCCAGGCGAGCCTGTTCGTCGGCGTGGTGTGGGCGGTTTGGCATATTCCCCTCTTCTTGATGACGGGCACCGGACAGGCATCCCTCCCGTTTTGGGCTTACGCCGTCGCCATTCTATCGTTTACGTTGATCATCTCGTGGTTATATAACGTCACGACGATGAACTTATGGGCGGCCTTTTTACTGCATACGACGTTTAACGTCTCGTATGCCCTCGTCCCCTTGATCGAGCCGGGGCAGGTCTCAATCGGTTTTCTTTATTTGACGCTCTTGTTGTTCACGACGGCAATCGTGCTTGTCTGGAAGACGCACGGGTATCTCGGGTATGACCATCTCGAACAGCTCGAGGCGGTGGAAGGGTCGCATCAACCGAACGTTACGTTAGGCAGAGACACGGGTAAAGAAGGAAACGTATGATTATGGATAGAGGGAAGTGGAAATATTGAACTTTCGTCCGCTTGAACGAGATGATGTCAAACCGCTCCAGCGTTTGTTTATGGAGAGTCTGAGCGATTTGATCCGCCGGGAACAGTTTGAAGACGCTGATTTGTTGGACGAGGAAGTGGCGCGCTTGAATACGACCGTTCAAGATAGTTTGGATGACGAGACTGTCCAATTGTTTGTTGTGCTAAAAGACGACGTCATCGTTGGAACAGCGGCTATCCTTCCTCCGAACGAGATTATCACGGCACATCTCGATGTCGAGCCGGACGTACCGGAAGTCGGATGCATCTATGTGACGCCGAGCGAGCAGCGGCAAGGGGTCGGTCATTTCTTGCTTAAAAACGTGATGGACGAGCTGTTGATCAGGGGACAGCCGATTTTTTATCTCGATGCGGGGTTTCCGACCGCGCAAACGTACTGGGAAAAACGGATGGGTCCACCTGTACTCACGATCGACCATTATTGGGGACTCGGTGCCCCTCATAAAATCTGGCGGTGCGATGTGACGCAATACAAATAGAGACCTGGCTGAACTGAACTGCTCCCCGTCAAGTAGACAGGGTAAATAATGAAAACCAGCCTAGGCGGCTTGAGCCCTGTATTCGACAGGGCTCAAGCCGTTTAGTCGTTTCTGGAGACGATCATGGTTGTAGAACGATAT
>NZ_SJUT01000006.1:0-210883 GCF_004336795.1 Exiguobacterium sp. SH4S7 | reverse complement strand
CGACTTGCATGTATTAGGCACGCCGCCAGCGTTCGTCCTGAGCCAGGATCAAACTCTCCAAAGAATTTGATATAGCTCTTGAAAATGACGAAGCTTGCGCTTCAATCAAAACTTGTAAAACTTTTTTTGCCTCATCGTTCAGTTTTCAAAGTTCGTCAGTTAAGATGGTGGGCCTAAGTGGACTCGAACCACCGACCTCACGCTTATCAGGCGTGCGCTCTAACCGGCTGAGCTATAGGCCCATAATAAAAATGGTGCACCCTGAGAGATTCGAACTCCCGGCCTTTAGATTCGTAGTCTAACGCTCTATCCAGCTGAGCTAAGGGTGCATGGTGCGGTCGAGAGGACTTGAACCTCCACGGTGTTAACCACCACTAGGCCCTCAACCTAGCGCGTCTACCGATTCCGCCACGACCGCAGCGTAATTAAATGTTACGAGGAATAAAAATGGTGAGCCATGCAGGGCTCGAACCTGCGACCCTCTGATTAAAAGTCAGATGCTCTACCAACTGAGCTAATGGCTCAAATATAAGCTGGGCTGGAAGGGATCGAACCTTCGCATGTTGGAATCAAAATCCAATGCCTTACCACTTGGCTACAGCCCAACGTAAATGGCGGTCTTGACGGGATTTGAACCCGCGATCTCCTGCGTGACAGGCAGGCATGTTAACCCCTACACCACAAGACCAGTATACGCGCTTAAATTTGAAATGGTGGAGGATGACGGGATCGAACCGCCGACCCCCTGCTTGTAAGGCAGGTGCTCTCCCAGCTGAGCTAATCCTCCGAAATGGTGACCCGTACGGGAATCGAACCCGTGTTACCGCCGTGAAAGGGCGGTGTCTTAACCGCTTGACCAACGGGCCATTTATTTGATTGATGTTTTCTAAAAAGTAAGTGGCGGAGACGGAGGGATTCGAACCCTCGCACCGGTTTCCCAGCCTACTCCCTTAGCAGGGGAGCCCCTTATAGCCGCTTGGGTACGTCTCCAAAATAAAATGGCTCCGCAAGTAGGATTTGAACCTACGACCTACCGGTTAACAGCCGGTTGCTCTACCACTGAGCTATTGCGGAACGTTGCTTGAATTTTTCAAAGTAACGATTTAAATTGTAACCGCAAACCCGAAACGTGTCAATCACTTTTTTAGAAAAGCTTTAATTTTTCATGCCGCGCTCTTGGCGACCTCTATAAGATATCACGGTCAAAAACGACCGTCAACACTTTTTAATAAAAAAGTTGAGCAAAATGAAACCACTTTGCTCAACTCCGACTTTCTTCTTACTAAATATCGATTTATTGTTTTTTAGGCTCTAGCATCGTCAGGCTGATCCGGCCCCGGTTGGCATCGACTTGCTCGATCCAGACGGTGACGATGTCCCCGACCGCGACGACGTCGAGCGGATGTTTGACGTAACGGTTCGACAACTTCGAGATGTGGACGAGCCCGTCCTGTTTGACCCCGATGTCGACGAATGCCCCGAAGTCGATGACGTTGCGAACCGTCCCTTGGAACTCCATCCCGACCTGCAAGTCTTCTAAGTTCATGACGTCCGTCCGTAAAAGCGGCTTTTGAATATCCTCACGTGGATCACGGCCCGGTTTGGCAAGCGACTTCAAGATGTCTTCGACCGTCGGCAGTCCCGCCTCAAGCGTTTCGCTGAGCACTCGGGCATCGACCGATTTCAACCGATCTCGCAACTCGGCCGTGCCGACCGCTGCTTTCGAGACACCGAGTTCCTTCAATAGAGATAACGTCAACTTGTAACTCTCTGGGTGGATCTCGGTTTGGTCGAGCACGTCGCTCCCGTTCGTGATGCGAAGGAAGCCAGCCGCCTGCTCATACGCCTTCGCCCCAAGACGCGGCACTTTCTTGATTTCTTTACGGGTATTGAAGCGCCCGAACTCATCACGATACGCGACGATATTTTTTGCCGTCGTCTTATTGAGGCCCGATACGTACGTGAGCAACGACTCGGAAGCCCGGTTCACATCGACACCGACCATGTTGACGACGCTCTCGACGACGAACTCGAGTGAGCCTTTCAATTTGTTTTGACTGACATCATGCTGGTACTGTCCGACCCCGACCGATTGCGGGTCGACTTTCACAAGCTCGGCCATCGCATCTTGGATCCGACGGGCAATCGATACAGCCGAACGTTCTTCGACTTTCAACTCCGGGAACTCAGATCGCGCAATCTCGGAAGCCGAGTATACGCTGGCACCGGCTTCATTGACGATCGCGTACGCGATCTCACGCTCGGCCGTCTTCAGCCAGTTCGAGACAAATTGCTCGGTCTCACGTGAGGCGGTCCCGTTGCCAATGACGATGACGGAGATTGGATAGCGTTTCACAAGAGATGAGAGCACTTTTTCTGAACCGGTCACGTCATGCTTCGGCGCCGTCGGATAGAACACGCCGACTTCTTCGACTTTCCCGGTCTCGTTGACGACGGCCCACTTACAGCCGGTCCGGTAGGCCGGGTCAATACCGAGCACGACGACTTCACGGAGTGGCGGCTGCATATAGAGTTGCTTCAAATTCTTCGCGAAGACGTCGATCGCTTGTTCTTCAGCCGTCTCGGTCAACGAACTGCGGATTTCACGTTCGATGGCCGGGAAGACCGATTTCTTGAACGCGTCCTTTATAGCGAGCGTCACGACATCCCGTTTCTCGGTCGGAAGACGATCTAACTTACTGATTGCTCGTTTCAAGAACAACGTCTCGTCAAAGACGAGCTTCACTTGGAGCACGTCGGTCCGCTCACCCCGGTTCAACGCGAGGATGCGGTGCGGCACGATGCCGACCACTTTCTCCTCGTAGTCGTAATACTGGGCGAACACTTCTTTCTCATCTTCTGCCGCCTTTTTCTTTTGGGACCGGAGGAGTGCCTCGTTCCGCACTTTCGTCCGCAGCGTCTGGCGGAGCGCTGCCTCTTCCCCCCACTCTTCCCCGATGATCGCTTGTACGAACGGAAGCGCCTCTTCTAGCGCCAGTTCACCCGCGAGTCCCTCCGCTTGTTGCACCGAATAAGCAGATACTTCTCGGAACCAGTCGGCGAGCGGCTGCAGCCCCTTCTCTCGTCCCTGCTCGGCTTTCGTCCGGCGCTTCGGACGATACGGCAAGTAGATGTCCTCGACTTGTTGGAGACTCGTCGCGACCTCGATGGCCCGTGTCAGCTCCGGCGTCGCCTTCTCGAGTTCTTCGAGTTTTGCGAGGACGTCTGTTTTCCGTTTTTGGAGACTCTCTTCGTATTGGAGCGAGTCGAGGATCGCTTTGATCTCGACTTCGTCCAAATTCCCCGTCATCTCTTTTCGATAGCGGGCCATGAACGGGATCGTCGCTCCATCCGACGCAAGTTGTTGTACCGTCTCGATTTGACTCGTATTCAGCTTTAATTCGTTCGCAATCTTCGTAATCAATCGAATCACTTCCTTTTCTCTTCTCTATTGAAGTGTAGCAAACTCTGTAGAAGACGACAAAAAAACGATGACCGTTTAGTCATCGCTTGAGAATACTTCGTTGAGTGGGACTTTGATGGCCTCACGCAATTTCTCGAGCGCGCGTCGTTGTAGACGTGACACGTGCATCTGGGAAATACCGAGGAGTTCGCCCGTCTCTTTTTGACTCATGTTTTTATAGTAAGCACATTCCAAAATCGCTTGTTCCCGCTCGTTCAAGACGCTGAACGCCTTTTCGAGAATGAGGCGCTGGTCGACTGACTCATACCCACGCTCTTGGCTGCCGACGAGGTCGAGCAGTGTGACCGTGCTGCCTTCATTGTCCGCTTCAATTGAGCTGTCGACCGAGAGCGCTTGATAGCTCTTGCCCATCTCGAGCGTTTCGAGAATTTCTTCATCGGAAACGCCAAGGTATTCGGCGATCTCATCGATGCGCGGTGACCGTTGCAGTTCTGTCGTCAGCTCTTCGACCGTCTTCTTGATTTTCGGTCCAAGCTCCTTGATCCGACGCGGCACGTGAACGCTCCACGTCTTGTCACGGATGAAACGCTTGATTTCACCGATGATCGTTGGAACGGCGAATGATTCGAAGCTGCGTCCGAACTCCGGGTCGAAACGGCGAAGTGCGGCGAGCAACCCGATCATCCCGACTTGCACAAGGTCATCATGGATGGCCCGGCCACGCGAGAATTTTCGAGCGAGCGCTTCAACAAGGTCTGAGTATCGGTTGATGAGGAGCATCTGGACTTCTTCGTTTTGATCGTCCTGTTGATAGCGCTCAATCCACTCTAATACTTCATCATCACTGTGATGGCGTTGTTGAGATTTTGCTGGCACTCTGATCCACCTCGTCCCTGTTAAGGAGTTTCGTCATCGTCACTTTGACACCGTTGTCCTTGTTGATCGAGACGTTATCCATTAACGCTTCAATGAGGAAAAGACCGAGTCCCCCTTCGTGAAGCGATTCGATTTCTGCCGTCTCCTCGACCGGAGCCGCTTGGCGTTTCACGTCGTCCGAGAACGTCTTGCCCGAGTCTTCGATCGTCATCTCGAGGCGGTCGTCGTGGACGCCGCACGTGAGCTTCACTTCACCCTCTTGGTCTTCATAAGCGTGCTGAACAGCGTTGCCACACGCTTCCGAGACCGCGATTTTAATATCCTCGATCTCGTCGTACGTATATCCCATACGGTTAGCGATTCCTGAGACGACTAAACGGACCACGCCGACATATTCCGGTTTGGCCGGGAACGTCATCACCGTCTGTTCGATGTTACTCATTTCGTGCCACCTCTTACGTTTGTATTGATCGACAATAACTTGTCTAGGCCTGTCAATTCAAAGAGACGGTTGACGCGATCGGTAACGCCGACGAGCGACAACTCTTTCTCGTTACGTTTGGCAATTTTAAGTGCGCCGACGAAGACGCCGAGACCTGTTGAGTCCATATAGTCGACTTCGTCCAAATGAACGATGACATCTTGTTCCGTAATCGCCGGGTGCAAGACCTCTTTCAATTTTGGTGCCGTATATGTGTCTACCTCTCCAGAAACGTAAAGGTGTAATTGTTCTCCAATGACTTGCTCGCGAATCGCTAAATCCATTGTATATTCCCTCCTAATGTTACGCATAGAAAAATTGAGTACGATTAATCATATTTCCCTTATTTCAGGATTTGAAACCACTTTTATCGATCTTTTTGAAAAAAAACCGATACCCATGTACCGGTTTAGTTATATGTAAGCTAGAGCGGGATTAATCCCATACTGATCTCTAGCGCTCGGTCAACTTTGTGCATCGTCTCATCATCGAGATGAGTGACTTTATCCGTCAGACGACGCTTATCAATCGTTCGAATCTGTTCAAGCAAAATCACGGAGTCTCGTTCGAGGCCGTGTTTGACTTGATATACTTCCACATGAGTCGGCAGTTTTGCTTTCTGGATCTGAGCCGTAATCGCAGCGACAATGACGGTCGGGCTAAAGCGATTGCCGATATCGTTTTGAATGACGAGAACCGGACGAACTCCACCTTGCTCTGAACCGACTACGGGCGACAGATTCGCATAAAACACGTCACCACGCTTTACGATCACTCCGCTCACACCCCGCTTACTTGACGTAAGAGAGCATGTTCGGCTTCCGTCTCAATCATCAGCATCTCTTCTGCCATATTCAAATTAAACGCGGCCATCTCTTGATAGCCTTTCGCCAATTCTTCACGCAGTGCTTGTTGTCGATCAGCAATTTCCTTAGACAAGTACGTCACTACATCGTTCAATGACAGTGATTCACGATCTTTCATCGAAATCGGACTCACATGCTGCGAGAACCGATCTGGAACGGACACTAGAGCACCCGCAGTTCGCTGTTTCAACATCTTGCACCTCCAGAATCGTTTCGGTGATTGGCGGAATTTTTCCCGCGTTCTTTATCAATATAACACGCAAGAATGGGAAAATATAGAGGATTCACGAAAGAATTCAGATAATTTCACACGTTTATGATTTACACGTAGCGCCGTGGCAATCGACTCGTCAATTGACAAACGACCTCGTAATTGATGGTCCCGAGGTGTGCCGCGAGTTCATCGATGGCGACCGCCCCGCCGATCAACGTGACGACGGTGCCGACCGAGAACTCGTGCGGAAGGCGGATCATGAAGCGGTCCATGCACACCCGTCCGACGATCGGGCAACGCTCGCCCTCGACGTCGACTTCGAAGCCGCTCGCCTTGCGGATCCAGCCGTCGGCATAACCGACCGGTACCGTCCCGATCCATTCATCGGCCGTCGTCGTGTAAGTCGCACCGTAGCTGACCGTCTGCCCGGCTTCAAGCGTCTTCACTTGCATGAGTCGGCTCTTCAATGTGAACGCCGGTTTCAAGAACGCATACGCCGACGCCATCTCGCTCGATGGGTATAACCCGTACAGCGCGATGCCGACACGGACAAGGTTATAGGGAACATCTTCTCCGGCCATCCGGATCGCCCCGGCCGAGTTCGATGTATGAATGTAGCGGAAGCGCGGGATGAGTCCGTCGATCAACTGACTGAACCGCTTTTGTTGCTCGTAATAGAGCGGACTGTCCGGTTCGTCGGCCGTCGCGAAGTGTGTATAAATCCCTTCGACGTCAAAGCGGTCGTCGGCTGCATCGAGAAGTGCGTCAAGTTCGGCCCGCGTCCGCAAGCCGAGACGTCCCATGCCTGTGTCGACTTTGACGTGTACGGTGAGCGGCCGCTCGGTCACATACGCTTTCGCCTCACGTAACCAGTCGGCCGAGAACACGGAGAGCGTCACATCATGCTCGGCCGCGACTCCGGCGTATTCTGGGAATTGTGCTTCCATGACGAGGATCGGGGCGGTGATACCGGCGTCTCGAAGCTCGATTGCTTCTTCAAGCAAGGCGACTCCGAGCATCGTCGCCCCGTTTGCGAGCGCGATGTTCGCGACCTCAACGGCCCCGTGCCCGTAGGCGTTCGCTTTCACGACCGCCATGAGCGCTTGCGGGATACGTTTTTTGATTTCGATGATGTTGTGGGCGATCGCCGCCCGGTCGATTTCAATCCAACTTGGACGAAACATGGTGATCCCCCTCTTCAATGATGACTTGTGCGACGGCGTACCGTTCGCTATGGCTAATGCTGACATGAATCCGGCCCGGGTGAGGCGCCGTCATATGCGGGCGTCCCGTCTCGTCCGGCAATATTTCGATCTGCTGCCACGACAAACCGCGGGCGATGCCTGTCCCGACCGCTTTGGCGTAGGCTTCTTTCGCCGCGAACCGACCGGCGACGAACTCGATTCGGCGTTCGTCTGAATACGTGAGGGCAAGCCCGCGCTCTGCCTCCGTAAGCACCCGGTTCATAAAGCGAGGTTGTTCGATCGAGCGAGCGATCCGTTCTAGCTCGACGATATCGATTCCGATTCCCGCAATCATAGGACACTCGCTCCTTTCCTTTTTCACTCGTTTCCTTATACAATTAAGAAAAGAGGTGATGCTATGTTTAGTCGTACTGAGAATGTTCAAACGTTCGTACGGGCGTATCCGCTCGTAACGCTGTTCATTGTAATCCAACTGCTCGTGTTTGTCATCGATTCTTTGATGCCCTCACTGCGTATCGTCGCGCTCGGAGGGTCGTTCCACCTCGCGCTCGCCCAGGGCGAGTGGTACCGTCTCGTGACAGCCAACTTCATTCATTTAGGCCTCGGTCACTTGCTGTTCAACTCGTTCGCGCTCATCATTTTCGGACCTGCCATGGAACGCATGGTCGGTCATGTGAAGTTCGCCGTGTTTTATCTCGTGGCGGGTGCGCTCGCCAACTTGTTGACCTTCTTCACGGTGAGCGAACTGTTCTACCTGCAGGCCGGTGCTTCGGGTGCGATTTTAGCGATTCTCGGCTTCTACGTTTTCATCGGCCGCTTCCGCCGTACGCTCATCTACAGCCAAGACGCTCGACTCGTCTATATCTTCGTCGCCATCAGCGCCGTGTTCACGCTCATCGGGTCGAACGTGTCGCTTTGGGGACACGTGTACGGATTCTTGGCCGGATTCTTGCTCGCGATCCCGCTGTCTCGTTTCACGGTGCCTTACTCGCGTCCGCTCCGTTACGGGAAGTACAAGCCGCGGAAGTACGCTCCGCCTGTCGTCCATTCGAGCGACAGCAAATGGATTTTCTACGTCATTATCGGGCTCGCCGTTTTCGGCTTGTTCGCACAGTTCTTATGAAAAAATGGCCAAGCGCTCAGCGCTTGGCCATTTGAATTAAATCTGATTTTTATGACGTGCGTCTTGGAGCGCGTCGACCAAGTCTTTGACGTCTTCGACGAGGTTTTGGATCGTGTCTTGGTTTTCTTCGTACAACGCCTTCAAGTCCATGACGCGATCTTTCAAGCTGCTTTTCGATGAGGCTTGGAGCCCAACCGAATGTGATTGCGTCGATGTGTCCGTCGACTTGAGTCGTGACTTCATCCCTTTGAGCTGTCTGATCTGCTGATCGCGTGTCTCTTTGTGGAGTAGCGATGCGCTGGCACCGATAATGGCACCTGCCGCCAAACCCATCCAGAAGTAGTTCTTGTTCATAAAAAAATCCTCCCCTAACGTGACGTTATGTTTATTATAGGTTATCCGGTTCACTGACGACATAGTGTTTTATGATCGGACCGGCCCCTTTTTGTTCGACGGCTTCTTTCAACCGTTCTTGAAACAGTAAGTAGTCGGTCGAATCACGGAACCGATTTCCTTCTTCAGTGAATTGAATGATGACAATCCCGTGGTTGTCGTCCGGGTCAACGCCGAGCCGATACGCGGCAAATCCGTTGTGCCCAGACCCGAGACGAGACTTTTCTTTCAGCAATCGGTGGAACAAGAGCGACCGGGCGTTCGAGTCGACCGGGATGTTCGCATAGATGATATTCCCTGTCGGCGCGAATTGTCCTGCCGCTTCTTCGATCTGGAACGTCTTCCCACTCTGGAACGGGGACTTGTCCCCTTCGGCAAGCAAGATTGTCTCGTTGCCGCTCGCGACGATGACGCCCGGTTCCTTGCGCAACCGATCGGCCACACTGCCTGAGGCGAACGTCATAAACAGTTTAGACAAGTTCCTCACAGCCTTTCGCGAGCATGATGTCCTTCTCTGTGATGCCTCCTTCGTCGTGTGTCGACACGGTGAGCGTGACGTTGCGATACTCGATCAATATGTTCGGATGATGGTTGAGCGTCTCGGCCATATCGGCGACGAGATGAACGAATTGGATCGCCTCCGGAAACGTCTCGAGGCGATACGTTTTTTGTAACTCCCCTTCGACGACTTCCCAGCCCGGTAATCGTGACAACTGTTCAGACAGTTCGGTCGATGACAAAATCATCAGCTGATTCCCCTTTCGATTGCAGTTCCTCTTACACTTACTACCCGACCAAGCGCGAAAATAATCTTTTTCGCATGCCGCAAAATGATTTAGAATAAGAAAGATAGCCAAATCATTCTTCACAAGAGAGAGGAGACTTCCCATGCGGGCATTGATCGTCATTGATTATACGTTTGATTTTATCGCAGACACGGGTCGTTTGACTTGCGGGAAACCCGGGCAAGACATAGAAGAACGAATCGTCCAGTTGATCGAGGAATTTTCAACAGAGGACTACGTCGTCGTCGCGAACGACGTCCATGACGCCGGCGACACGTATCACCCTGAAACGACGTTGTTCCCACCCCACAACATTCGGGGCACGGAAGGTCGCGAGTTGTACGGCGCCGTCAAACCCGCCGCCGAACGCGCCGATCATTGGATCGACAAGACGCGTTACAGCGCCTTCGCAGGCACAGACCTTGACCTTCGCCTACGTGAGCGCGGCATCCATGAAGTCCATCTCGTCGGTGTATGCACCGACATCTGTGTGCTCCATACGGCCGTCGATGCGTACAACCTCGGATACAAGATCGTCGTCCATGCGGATGCGGTTCAAAGCTTTAACCCGGTCGGACACGACTGGGCGCTCGAACATTTTGTCACGACCCTCGGAGCTACTGTGACCGGGAAGTGACGCCAAACAGAAAGGAAACTACAATGTTACATCGCAACTTAGCGCTTCATACCGACCTTTATCTCCCACGCTGGATGTATATTTATTGGAAACAAGGCCGTCATAACGAAAAAGTCGTCTTCGACCTTTACTACCGCTCGAACCCGTTCAGCGGCGGTTACGTCGTCTTCGCCGGCTTGCAAAATATCGTGCACTATTTAGAGAACGTCTCGTTCACGGAAGCCGATATTGCTTATTTGAAAGAACAGCTCGGGTTCGAGGACGAGTTCGGTGACGTTCTCCGCAACTTCAAGTTCACCGGTTCTCTCTATAGTGTGCGCGAAGGTGAAATCATCTTCCCGCACGAACAAGTCGTCCGGATCGAGTCGACGATCTTCGAAGCGAAGCTGTTCCAAACGGCGCTCCTCAACATCGCTAACCATGAGTCACTCATTGCCTCGAAGTACGCCCGAATCCGTCAAGCCGCGCCGAATGAGACGTTGCTTGAAGGCGGGGCCCGCCGTGCCCAAGGCGTCGACGCCGCCTACTATGGGACGCGCGCCGCTTACATCGCCGGCTTTGACGTGACGAGCCTCGTTTCGGCAGGACGTGATTTTAACGTCCCGACCGGAGGGACGATGGAGCACGCCGACATCCAGTTTCATGATGACGAACTCGAGGCGTTCCGTTCGTTTGCCGAGATGTATCCGGACAACACGAGCCTGTTGATCGACACATACGACACGCTCAAATCGGGGCTCCCGAACGCCATCACGGTCGCAAAAGAGCTCGAGGCGAAAGGATACCGCTTGAAATCGGTCCGTCTCGATTCGGGCGACCTTGCCTACTTATCAAAACGGGCTCGGAAAGCATTGAACGCGGCCGGTCTCGACTACGTTAAAATTGTCGTCTCAGGTGACCTCGACGAGTACGTCATCCAAGACTTGCGGATGCAAGGCGCTGAAGCCGACACGTTCCTCGTCGGGACGCGCGGGATCACGGCTTATGAACAGCCGGCCCTCGGGATGGTGTACAAGCTCGTCGCCCGTGAAGGGGCCGACGGCGAGTTGAAACCGGTCATCAAAGTGTCGTCCTCGAAAGTGAAGACGACGACCCCGCACAAGAAAGAACTTTACCGGATCATCGATAACGAGACGGGCAAGTTCAAAGGGGATTACATCGCGCTCGCCGACGAACCGGTCGAGACGTATACAGAGATCGACTTGATCGACGTGCGTGACCCGGCGTTCCGAATCAAGACGCGCAACTTCACCGTCAAACGTTTGCTCGAACCGATCTTCCTAGATGGGAAGCGCGTGTACGACTTGCCGAGTGCGACAGACATCCGCCAGTATCACCATGAGCAGATGAACGGACTATGGGAAGAGTACAAGCGACTCCGGTTGCCAGAAGTGTATGCGGTCACGTTCAGCAAGCCGCTGTGGGATTTGAAGCTCGAAATGATCCGTCAAACACGGATTCCAAAATAAAGAAAAGGTTACGGGGCGTCCCCGTAACCTTTTCTTTATGCGGTCGTCATTTCGTGCGCATGGAGTTTATCTTCTTTTCTCCGAAAGTAAAGTGCGATCGAAAGGGAAATCAAAATCAAGATGAAATAGATGGTCCGCTGCCAAAACGTCGCCTCCGTGTCCCCCTGGAACAAGGCGATGATATAGTCACTCCCACTCACGAAGAACAGTCCCGAGAGTAAAAGAAAGATGCGATACCCGGCTCGACTCCGTTCTTGCTTTACTTTGAAGAAAAGGACACCGTAATAACCGATTGCTAGGATCGTGATATATCCGATTATGCCAACAATCCAACTCATGGTGATGCCTCCTTATCCTCTGATATTCACGTCGCTTCCCCGTTATCGTAACACAATCTTCGAATCAGACTATGTTAAGATGAGTTAAAGAAAACGTGGAAGGGATCGATACGATGAAAACGTTCCGTCTGGTCCAAGTCCGCCTCGTCCAAGACGAGTACGGCAACGAGTTAAACCTCCCGATCGAGCTGCTCGACGGGTTGATCATCTCGAAAGAACACGATAATGAATGGCTCCTCGAAATGCTCGTCCCGACCGAATTTGCCGTCATGCTCCACCACTATTTGAATAAACGGATCCTTCTTTTAGCAGAGGCGGTCATCACCTCGGCCAATAACCGTCCCGCGGCCATCGCGATGACGTTCACGAGCGAGCGTTCGCTGTCGAACCATCACACGTTCGTCGCTGAAGGATTGATGCTCCTGCCAAAACAAGATCCGACGAAACAAGTTCTCGACTCCTTGATCTCAGAAGGGGTGGCGGACGCCAATCTCAAACCGTCGTTCTTCGAAAAACAAGTCGAGCAGCAACAGTCGTTCAGCCGCTCTGCCTTCACCCAGCTCGTCAAGACAGGATCGTTCGAATAAGCGAACGGTCTTGTTTTTCTTTCCCCGTTTTTGTAAACGGCTCAACCAAAAAAGACGAAGAATTTTCTCCGCCTTTAGATATACATGAAAAACAAGATGACCATCATCGTCATCCCGATGACTTTGAGCACGGTGCTCCCAAGGAATGCGAGCACCGTCCCGACGCCGATGCTCCACGCCTCGCGCGTCGTTTTGCCGAGCGTGAGCTCCGCTAAAAACGCAAAGATGAACGGGAAGATGAGTACGCCGACGAGCGGGAAGATGAACGGTCCGGCGATTAAACCGATGGTCGCGCCCCACTTCGCCCGTTCCGAGCCGCCGCGCTTGTCGACTGTCGCCCGTGTGACGATGTAGTCGACCGCAAACAAGAAAATCAAGAACAGGATTTGCCAGAGCCAAAACGTCCATGTGAGCGGTTCAAACGAGAACCCGAATCCGTAAATCACATAACCGATGAATAAGAACAGCACGCTCGGGATGACCGGATAGATCAATCCCGCGAACGCGACAACAAATGATGCGATGATGAAAATCCAGAGCAATGTCGTCATGAGCCTCTCCTCACTTCGTGACGATCTCGTTCGTAATATGATCGGCAACGTTCACTGCCTTTACGACGAACTGATCTTCACGATGTTCGATATAGTTCGAGCAGGCGTTCCGCATGGCATGGCGGAACGTGTACGTGTCATCGACCGCCGATAGGGCGGCTTTGATTGCATGCGAATGGCAGACGACGATGATCCGCTTCCCTTTATGCACCTCGACGAGATGTTCCATCCCTTCAAGCACCCGGGCCCGCATCTCGTCTTCCGACTCAAGACCCGGAACCCGTTCCTGATCGTCCGCTTGAACGGCCTCGTAAATGCCAGGCACCGGTTTGCCTGACGCATGGCCGAACTCACGCTCGATGAACCGTTCGTCTTGAATAATCTCGCCCGGACCGATCCCACACGCCTCCGCGATGTAATGGGCCGTATCGATTGCTCGCGTGAGCGGGCTCGCGACGATCACGTCCCAGTTCTCTTGACTTAAAAAAGCCGCGCTCTCTTCGGCTTGGCGATGCCCAAGCGCATTGAGCGGGATATCTTCCCGTCCTTGAATGATTTCTTGAAAATTCCAATCTGTCTGACCATGTCGGACTAAACAAAGTTCCGTCACACTCTTCACTCCTTCGTAATCGTTAAATCTTTTCCAATCGTAACATCTTTCTAAAAAAGCGCAACGTCACGTCAAGGCATCGTCGATGAAACGATCGATGCGGGCCATGAGCTGTGTTTCTTTAATCGGATTATCAGATTGGAGAAAACTTGCAAGCGAGTGGGTACCGTTCGGGAACGAGATGAGCTGGACGTTCGCCCCGACCTCACTGGCGTGCTCGACGAAATGGAGCGCTTGCCCGAACGGGACGATCGGGTCTTTTTTCCCGTGCAAGATGAGAATCGGCGGCGCGTCGTCATACAGATGTGTGACCGGTGAACATTTCACCATCAATTCACGCCACGCCTCGCGACTGCCCTCGTAAAACTTCAAGTGCGCAAGCCATGTCTGGATGAACTTGAACAAGAGGAAGTTCGTCGGCGGATACAGCGCGATGACACCTTTCATCGGCGGCACATCGTCACCGAGTTCACCTGTGAACTGTTTACCCCGGTCGAGCGCCGTCGCGAGGACGAGCGCCGCCCCAGCCGAGTCCCCCCAGCCGATCAATTGATCGATATCGAGATTGAGAAGCCCGTCATGTTGTTTCAAGTAACAGAGCGCGTCAGACACGTCGATGATGTTGTCCGGGAAGTAGACCCCGTCCTCGAACAGTCGATAGTCGATGCTGACGATGGCGAACCCTTTCCCCAAGAAATGATCGAGAAGGGGATGGAACAACGTCACCATGCCTCGGCCTCCGCGGACGAACGCGCCACCGTGCGCGTAGACGGCGACCGGGAACGGTCCATCGCCCGGTGGGTAGTATATATCGAATTGGAGCGGTTGGTCGTTGACGACCTTGTACGTGTGGGTTCGTCGTTTGCGTATAGACGGGCGAACCGTCATCTCTGGTTCTTGCCATCTAACGAGCGAACCGTACTGATTCCAAACGCTCGCCCCGGCTGCGGTCGCCGCCGCTAACGCAGCGCCCCCGACAAACCAGGCGGTCTCCTTTCTCATACAAATCCACTCCTCGCTCTTTTTTTAATCATATTCCCTTTTTCTTAAAAAACCATCCATCGGAAGTCGGACTTGACGTGTGATTGACTGCCCCCTATAATATTAGACGCAGTCACAGAACGTAACCGTTACGGTTTAATAATTGATATAGAGAATTGAGAGGCGGAATAATACATGAACAAGAAATTAATGAGCGTCGCCGCGGCCGGGACACTTTTACTCGGCGGTTGCGCCAACAACGAAGAGAGCAATGCTACAAATGCTACAGACGAAGCGAGCGATCAGTTGACGGTATACGCGTCGACATTCGCCTTAAAATCGATTGCCGAAGAGATCGGGGGCGATCGCGTCCGCGTTGAGATGGTGATCCCGCCCGGCGCCGACCCGCACACGTACGAGCCGACTTCAAAACAGATGACACAGATCGCGGAAGCTGATCTATTCCTCACGATCGGCCATGACCTTGAGCCGTACGTCGAGTCGATGGAACAGAGTCTCGCGAGTGAGGACGTCACGTTCGTCAAAACAGCAGAAGACATCGCTCTGCTCTCGGCTGACGACACGGTCCACGTTCACGGTGAGGATGAGCACGGCCACGAAGCAGACGAGCATGGCCACGAGGAAGATGGGCATACGGAAGAAGAAGCAGGCCACAGCGAGGACGACGGTCACAATCACGGCCAATACGACCCGCACGTCTGGCTCGATCCGATGAACGCCGTCTCGATGGCAGAAGCGGTTGAGGCGTCGTTCGCCGAGCAAGCGCCTGACTATAAAGACGAATTCGCAGATCGGTTGAGCGCATTCAAAGAAGAAGCCGACACGCTCGATGCCGAGCTGCAAGCGGCTGTCGACGCCGGTTCGAAGTCAGAGCTCCTCGTGACGCACGCGGCTTATGGCTACTTGGCGGAACGATACGGTTTCGACCAGCTTCCGATCACTGGTCTCACGCCGTCTGAAGAGCCGTCACAGCAAGCGTTGAAGCGAGTCATCGAAGAGGCAGAGCTCCATGACTTGAAGTACATCGCGTTCGAGGACACGGTGACACCGAAAGTGGCCGAAGTCGTCAAAAATGAAATCGGTGCCGAAGCGGTGACGATTTACAACCTTGAATCGGTCACGAAAGAACAGATGGACCAAAGCTATTTCGACTTGATGCGCGAGAACGTCAAAGCACTTGAAATCGCATTGAAATAAACGAAATCCCGAAGCATGTGAACTTACACGCTTCGGGATTTTTTATGCATTGGCTCGACGATCCACCATCTTCAAACAAACGATAAGTAAGAGGATTAACGCGATTATAAGTGTCAACAGCAAGGTTTGTGTATCGACAAGTTGAGACGTCTTCCACGTTTTCAAGGATAGAACTGACCAAATTTGGCTCAACATAAAGCTAGACAGTGCAATGAAACTGATATGAAATACTGTCAGTTCTGGAACAAGTCGTCGACTAACTAAATAACTATTCATGACGAGCATGAGCAGATAAACCGTAAGTAGCACATCCCATACGCTTTGCAACGACTCATACGCATCGAATCCGCTATGCCGATACAAAAACAAGCCCATCAATACGAGTAAAGATCCGAGCGTCAGACGCCCAATCCATTTCTCCCCCGTTTGATAACCTAAAAACGGATTAATGAAAAGCCCAATCCATAACAGAAGTCCTAAAAAATCCACGCTCCATCCCTCCGTCATTTTTGTTAAATTATACCATGTGATAGAGGAATTCATTCATAATAAATCAACACGAGCTCATCCCGTTCGCTCGCCTCGTCACAGAAGCGCTTCAACAGCGTCCATTTGAGCCAAATGTCATCGAGACTGTCACGATTCACTAGCGCCATCTCTCCGACATCTTCTTTTTTGAAGGCGTTCATCGCGTCTTTGACGATATGAAGCAGCTGCGGCGTCAAAATCCCGACGACGACCGCCTGCTTCTCATTGACGACCAACTCTTCCCCGATGACGGCCATCTCCAAGTTATACGTATCATTCCCGTCGATATACACCTCGATTTGACCGAGTATTTGTTGAAACCGTTCAATATTTGGAAGCGTCAACGTCTCGTACGTGTCACGGTGTTGCTCGTGCACGTGAAGCAACCAGTCTAAAATCATCTCCGGGTCTTGACCGAACGAGACCCATACTTCCGGGGAAATGCGTATATAATGTGTCGTCTCCATGAGTGAACGCCCCCCTTTTCTTCACTTTACCCTTCTTTCAGACGCAAAAAAACCGTCTACGTATATTCGTAGACGGTTTGTTGCTTATGAACGGAACGTACCCGTTTTGACTTCTTCTTCCTCGTTATCCCAAGCCTCTAAATATTCACGACCAGGCAGGTCTTCGATCGAGTCGGCATAAAATACCGGATCGTCTCCTTGACGGCGTTGCTCCAAATAATCGTCGAGCACGAGCCGCGCGACTTTCGCAAGACGGAAAATCGCATACAAGTTGACGAGCGCCATGAGTCCCATGAACACGTCGGCGATCGACCAGACGAGACCGGCCGAACGGATCGCTCCGAAGAGGACCATCCCGACGACACCGATGCGGTAGAGCGTGACATAAATCTTTTTATTCGAGATGAACTGAATGTTCGTCTCACCATAGTAGTAGTTTCCTAGGATCGAGCTGAACGCGAACAAGAAAATCGCAATCGTCAGGAACGATGTCGCCATCGGACCAATCTCAGCCGTGAGTGCCGCTTGTGTCAATTCGACACCTGCGAACGCTTCCGAACCAGCCACGCCTGACAACAAGATGATCATCGCTGTCGACGTACAGATGAGAAGTGTATCGACGAAGACGCTGAACGATTGGATCAAGCCTTGTTTGACAGGGTGTGATACTTCAGCAGTCGCCGCCGCGTTCGGAGCCGACCCCATACCTGCTTCGTTCGAGAACAGACCGCGGCGAATCCCCTGAAGGACCATCGCCCCGATTGCCCCGCCGAACAGTTGCTCGAGCCCGAGCACACCTTCAGAGAAGATGAGACCGAACACGCTCGGCAATAGCGAAGCGTTTGAAATCATGATCCATAAAGCTAGCAAGATGTAACCGCCGGCCATAATTGGAACGATGATACTGGAAAGTACGGCGATCGATTGAATTCCACCGAAGATGACGATTGCTGTGACGACTGCCAATACGATACCGACCGTCGTCGTACTAATTCCAAATTGGTTGCTCACAGACAACGAAATCGTGTTCGACTGTACCGAGTTAAAAGCAAAACCGAACGAGAACGTGATGAGGATGGCGAACAAGATGCCGAGCCACCGTTGTCCGAGGGCACGCTCCATGTAGTAAGCCGGTCCCCCGCGCCATGTACGGCCATCTCGAATTTTATAGACCTGTGCGAGCGTGCTCTCGACGAACGCCGAGGCGGAACCGACTAAAGCGATGATCCACATCCAGAAGACAGCTCCCGGACCACCGAGCGCGATCGCTGTCGCGACACCGGCGATGTTGCCTGTTCCGACACGTGCTGCCGTCCCGATGGCGAACGCTTGGAACGAAGACACTTGTCCTTTTTCACGCTTCATGCCGTCTTTGAACAAGAGGCGGAACATTTCAGGAAGCATACGGAACTGAACGAACCCCATGCGAATCGTGAAGTAAAGGCCTAACGCGACAAGAACGACGATGAGCACCGACGACCAGAGCAGGTCGTTCGCTTGCCCAACAAACTTTTCGATCATATTCTCCATCTTCAATCCTCCAAAATGTATGTTTAGTTATAAGTAAAAGTTATGTCAACTTTCTTAACATGATTAGAATTATAGGAAAAGTGTGCGGAGAATGCAATCTTTTTCAGCAATTTTCAAGTTTCACACCCAAACAATAGAAAAAGCGACCGGCCCATGGCCAGTCGCTCTGATTATTTAATTCACTTAGATGAACAGGTTCAAGTTGCCGCCTTCAGCTGCCCCGAGGTATGCTGCCACACCGCCGAGATTGATGCCGTCGATCAACTCTTCTTCTTTGATTCCCATGACATCCATCGACATCGTACAAGCGACCATCTTGACGCCTGCTTCTTGTGCCGATTTAATCATTTGGTCAAGTGATGGCACGTTCTTGTCGCTCATCACTTTCTTCATCATTTTCTGGCCAACCCCACCGAAGTTCATGTTCGAGAGCGGAAGTTCTCCAGCATGCGAAGGCATCATCATGCCGAACATCTTCTCGAGACCTTGCTTCTTCACGTCAGGTGCGTCTGGTTTACGAATGACGTTCAATCCCCAGAATGTGAAGAACATCGTCACTTCTTTGCCCATTGCCGCTGCGCCTTGAGCGATGATGAACGAGGCGAGGGCACGGTCGAGGTCTCCGCTGAAGACGACCATCGAAGCGCCGTCGCCGGCTGGTGCTCCTGCTTGAGCGGCCGCAGGGCCGTTGCCTTTTTGAAGGATCGCTTCGACGCGACCGTTCACGAACTGTTTCGAGACGAGTTTATTACCCGTCTTTTTCGCCCATGCTTCGATGTCTGCGAAGAAACCAGGATCGCTTGCGAGGACGCGGAGCGTCTCGCCTTCGCCGAGCTCTGCCACTTTTTTATTTACTTCTAAAATCGGGCCCGGGCATTGAAGACCACATGTATCAAGGAAAATCGGTTCTCCGACTGGTTCATTCGTCATTGCGGGTGGTGCCTCCTTCGTTGCTGTCGCAGCAGTCTCATCTGCCGTTTTAACTGTCTCGAGCGCGTCAAAATCACGTCGTACTTGCGACCACGTCTTGTAGCCACCGCTCAAGTTTTTCACTTTAAAGCCATTTTGGCGCAAGATGCGTGAAGCCAGGTAGCCACGAAGGCCGACTTGACACGTCACGTAGATCGTCTCGTCTTTACTATAGCTGTCCAAGTTGTCACGGAGCGAGTTGAGCGGGATGTTGATCGACCCAGGAATTTTCCCGAGCTCATGCTCAGACTCGTCACGGACGTCAAGGAGTGTCGCACCGTTCTCGACCAATGCGTCAATCTCGTCCCAATGCACGACTTCGTTGTCACCGAGGATGACGTTCGAGGCGACGTAACCGATCATGTTGACCGGATCTTTCGCCGAGCTGAACGGCGGTGCGTAGCTAAGTTCGAGGTCTGGCAGGTCGAGGACCGTCAAACCACCTTTGATTGCTGTCGCGATGACGTCGATCCGTTTATCGACACCGTTCATCCCGACACCTTGAGCACCGTAGATTTCACCCGTTGTCGGATGGAACAACAGTTTGAGTGAAACCGGAGTCGATCCTGGGTAGTAGCCTGCGTGTGAACCTGGGTGCACGTGGACGGCTTCAAACTCTTTGCCGGCCGCTTTCAAACGTTTCTCGTTCCATCCTGTCGAAGCGACAGTCATGTCGAACACTTTTGCGATCCCGGTACCCATCGTCCCGTTGTACTTCACGTCGCGGCCGTTAATGATGTCGGCAACGAGGCGTCCTTGACGGTTGGCTGGCCATGCGAGCGGAACGACCGTTGGCTCTTTGAAGATATAGTCGAGCACTTCGACCGCGTCCCCGATCGCATAGATGTTCGGATCCGACGTGAGCATCTTCTCGTTGACACGGATAGCGCCACGTGTTCCTGTCTCAAGACCGGCTTCTCGGGCGATCGTCGATTCAGGAATGACCCCGATCGACATGACAACCATGTCCGTTTCAATGACACGGCCGCTCGTCAAATGAATCTTCTTCCCTTGATCAGAGAACGACGACACGCCGTCTGACAATTGGAGGTCCACGCCATGGAGACGCATATGTTCATGGATTGGTGCGACCATCTCACGGTCGAGCGGTGTCATGACTTGATCCGCCATTTCGACGAGCGTCACGTCAACGCCGCGTTCACGTAAGTTTTCAGCCATCTCGATTCCGATGAAGCCGCCTCCGATGACCGTCGCGTGTTTCGGTGCCTTGTCATCGACGTAGCTGCGGATTTTATCTGTATCCGGAATATTTCGGAGCGTGAAGATATCTTCTGCTTCCTCGATTCCAGGAATGTTCGGACGAATCGGTTTCGCTCCAGGCGACAAGACGAGGACGTCGTATGACTCATCGTACGTTTCACCCGTTTGGACGTGTTTCACCGTCACCGTCTTCTCAGCGCGGTTGATTTTCATCACTTCCGTCAAGTTGCGGATATCGAGTTGGAACCGTTTGTTCATGCCCTCAACTGTTTGGACGAGCAATTTTTGACGGTCTTGAATCACGTCACCGATGTAGTATGGGAGACCACAGTTGGCAAATGAGATATATTCGCCACGGTCGAACATGACGATTTGATTTTCTTCATTTAAGCGACGGAGACGTGCGGCTGCCGAAGCACCACCTGCTACCCCACCGACAATTACGATTTTTTTACTCATTGCTCATTTCCTCCTTTGACGACTTCACCAGGCCAGCTCATCAAGCCGTCTTCTATATTGACCACTTTATAACCTTTTGCTTCCATTTGCCAAGTAGCTTGCGTGCTGCGAGCGCCCGAACGACAAAGCACGATGTACTCTTGGTCTGTGTCGAGCGTATCAATCCACTCCGTTATTTCAGAGAGCGGATAATTCGCCGCCCCCGCGATGTGTGCTTCTTGAAACTCGTCGCGTTCGCGCACGTCGACGATGTTTACAGGGACTTCAAAGTCCATTTGACGTTTTAAAGCCGATGCTTTCATCTTTGTTTACCCATCCTTTTTATCTATAGTCATTTCACGTATTCATGATCAGCTTGGTAGCGGGCGTTCGATAAACTTTGTGATTCATTGAACAATTCGCTTCCACGTCATTAATATACCCCCTATGGTATGCGATTGCAAGGGAAAAGTTTGACGAATCGGCAAACAGTCGATTTTTTCCGGCTTAAACGTTGTTGCTCGACACATACTCCCCCACGTATTAAGATGAGACTACACACTACTAGTTGGGTTACTGAACGATTTGAATATAGAGGTGAAACTTATGGAACAGTATCAATACGACACGAAAGTGTTGAACCGGATGAAACGGGTCGAAGGCCAGATCCGGGCCATCATCCGCATGATGGAAGAAGGCAAGGAGTGTCGCGACGTCGTGACACAACTGAGCGCGGCCCGATCGGCACTCGACCGCGCCTCGACGATCATCGTCGCCAAGAACTTGGAGCAGTGCATCATCACGGCGCAACAAGATGGCGAAGATACGTCGGAAACGGTCGAAGAAGCCATCAAAATGTTGATGAAACGCTAGTTCCCCTTGCTTTCCCCTCTCAAATGGGAGAAAGTTAGAGTAACGACTTTTAAGGGGGATTTCTTTGTGAACTTCGAAGAAAAAGTAGAATCATTCAAAGCGCTCGTCGCAGAACGCAACATGACGTTCAAAGAGAGCGAGACCGAAACGCACGTCACGTTTTTAACGCGTGAAACGACTAAATCTGGGGCCCAGCCCGTTATGATTATCGCCTTCAACAAAAAGACGACTGACGCCGAGCTATACGCCGCGACAGTGACGCACGTGCCGGACTACGTCGAAGACCTACCGATCCTCAACGCATTGAACGAGTTCAACCAAGAGTTCAAGTACTTCCGTTGCGTGCTCGACAGCGACCGTGACGTCACGCTCGCTTCAACGCTCGATCTCGACCTCGGCTTCTCACCGGAAATCATCTTGCAACATTCGTTCATGATGTTCCAAGCAGCCGACGAAGTGAACGAGTACATGCAAAAACTGTACACGCAAGTTCAATAATTGTAGACCGCCAGACAGAAAAGACGATCATCCCGAACGCATCGGGACGATCGTCTTTTCTTGTGTACTCATACGTTATCTCTCGTAGCTAGGGCACGGGGAGAAGTTGCAATATACCACTGGTAACAAAGAATGATGATTAATAAAAGATCAACCAAATCCCCACCGTAATACATCCACATGGCTCCTGCCTCTGCCTCTCCTGTTGGCACCCCATTTGGTGGGCTCACATAAATTATTTTTGCCAATATCTTATGTCCGGCCAACGCTGCAATCAATACAAGTGATCGGTATATGTAGCTGTATCGGTGTGACGTGACGTCCACATAAATCAAAGAAATGGTAAACAAATACCCTGCTAAAAACACATGTAGATGAATTAACACATATAAAAGAATTGATTGATGCATCAGTGAATACAAATCCGTCATGTAGAGCAGATATAGTCCTCCAATGTTGAGAACGGAAGCCGTGACCGGATTCGTGAAGAATTGGAGCAGCCGACTTTTTAATACGCGTGTCACTCTTCTCGCGACGTGTACATCAAGCGTCCGTAACAGTAACGTCATCGGGGCGGACAAGGCGAGACACAACGGCGCCAACATGCCTAGAAACAGATGACTAATCATATGCCCGACAAAATTGGTGTGGGCAAAAGTCGCTAACGGTCCAACCAAAGTAAGGCCTACACAAACAATACCTATCATCCATAACCCGTAGCGATATAGCGGCCACGGTTTATAAGCGCGACTCGTGAAAATTCCGGCGAACGAATAAGCAAGGAGAGCCATAAACAACAAAATCACGACCACCGCCTCATAACCGCCACTTATCGTCTGGACATGGGAATGCATCCTCATTTATCTTCCTTCTTTCACAAGTAGCTTCCGTTTCTGCGTTTGGTTAAAGAGCACTAAACCACCTATGAGAATGACGAGGGCCGTAACATTCCAAACGAGGTCATATGGAAGAATCTCAACGCCATAACGAATCTGATGAATTTTCAGTAGTTTGTGATGAATAATCCCATCGTAGAGTTGAAAAAAACCAACGCCGATCAGGACGCCACTGATCCACCGCTTCATCCAAAATGACTTTCTTCTCCGTAGGTCTGCCAGGAGGAACAAGGAAGCTACGGTCGCAAACCAACTGAACGCATGAAATAACCCGTCTGAGAATAAGCCGACGGCAGACGTCGATTTATCATAGAAATGATGCCACGCCAATAATTGATGAAATACCGTCTCATCCACAAATGCAATCAGGCCCAATCCGAACAGAAATCCCGAACCAAGGTTTCGGAACGCGTATGCATACGGACTACCTTCCATGTTTCGGCACCTCCAAATTAATAACAAAGTTTTCGGACATATTTCGATTCCCTTTTGTTTACTAATTAAACGCCGTCCTAATTTAAGAGCAGAAACAATATCACTTTTATGAAACGTTTAGCCCAATTTTTCCGTACGAATAGAAAAAGGAGGGATTTTTATGTTGGCTCGTTATACGCTTTACCTCGATTCGTTCGAAGCCATCAAAACGGCGACCAAATGGGCACTCACTGACGACTTCCGGCGTTTGATGGCCGTCAACTACGCCATCCACGACACCCCGTTCGATCCAAATCGGTTTGAACAGGCGCAGGCGGCCGTCAAACAGAAAACCGGCTTGTTCTCCAAATTTCGCGGTAGCAACAACCTCGTCTGGTTATCGTTTCTCGACGCCAGGTATGAAGACGTCGGCCCCGCGATTGACGAAGCACTTCGTCTCGACACGCTGCTCGACCGAAAACATTTCCGTTTCAGCGCGCTGCGGCCGTTCCTCGCGAGCCAGTTGATCAACGTCGACGAACCGGAACGCAGGCTCGATGAGGCAAGCGCCCTCTATCAAGCATTTAAACGCCAGCATCCGTGGCTCACGAGTGAAGAGGATCTGCTGTCGGCACTCGTCCTCGTGCAAGCGTTCGACGACCACACTGAACTGAACGAGCACATCGAATCGTATTACGAGGCGCTGAAAATCCACTTACCACGCTCGAACGAACTGCAGCTCGTGTCGCATTTGCTCACGTTCAGCAAGTTGGACCGAGACGACGCCGTCGCTCGCTTCTTGGACTGGCGCACCCGCCTTGAAAACCAACAGCTTGCCGTCAAGAGTGAGCAGCTACCGTCGCTCGCCTTGCTCTCGATTGTCTCGGCACCGAACGACCAAGACGAACAAGCGATCCTCGACATCACGAACGCTGAAAAAGAGCAGCAACGCTGGTTCAACACGCACGGACTAAACATCGCCATCCAACTCGTCGCCGCGGAACATATTACCGAAGATGCGAGCGACCTGCTACTGAACGGGACGTTCGCTCATTTGCTGGCGATGCAACAAGCGGCCTCGGCGGCAGCAAGCGTCGCCATCATCGCGAGCACGTCGTCAAGCGACTAAAAAAAGAAGGGTTGCCCCTTCTACGTGTAAAGATATACGCTCAAACAGATTAAAACGAACACCGAGTTCACAATCTCAAAGATCCCGATTTTCATGATTGGGATCTTTTTGCCGTAGAAAACGATCGCCCGGACGAGGCTCGGCGCGTATGCGAGCGCCAAGACCGAATAGCCGAACGCGATGAACGCTGCGACGAGCATGAGGTGATACCCCCACGAGATGTTCCGGTACAACGCGCTCTTCTTCTCCCGAATCATCGTCTTGACGTAAAAGATACTGCCGAGGAAATACAAGTATGGCAAGATGAACAGCCAGACGATCGTCGCGCCCAACGTCTGCGCACCCAAGTAATAGCTCGCCATCCCACCGATACAAAATGACGTGACGGCACTGACGTCGTTCCAGACGTTGCGCTCGTCTTTGATTTTGGCGAAATAGGCGTTGACGAGACCGAACGGGATCATCGCGAGGACGAACCAGACGAGACGCCACTCGGTGATGAACACCGGAATGGCAGCGACTGTCGCAATCACGAGATACGTCACGACCATTCGCAACAGCTCAGCCGACTTCTTCCGTTGCTTCACGTATTGGAACAAGAAAAACGTGCCCATGTAGACGAACAACCAAGCGATGGCGAACGGTAAGTGCGCGAGTGTCCATCCTCCGACGATGCCGCCGAGTAAGAACGGTAAAATAAGCATCGACCAGGCGCCGTGCTGTTTTGGAATCATCCATTTCATGTGACTCACTCCTTCTATAATCAGTTTAGAAGAACGGCGTGGGGAAAACTGTGACAAATTTTACAAAACAAAAAACGATCTCAGGCGAGATCGTTTTTTGGTGTTAGTTTGGTCACACTTGGTATGGCTACTTCGACAGCGTCTTCCGTCAACATCTTCGTGACGACACGACCCGCGATTGAGACCGCGATGAGCGTGTAGAGCGCGTTCGAGAGCGGCAAGTAGATGAGCGAGATCGCAAGAACAACCACATCGAAGGCGATGAGAATCGTTCCGACCGATACGCCGGACCACTTTGACAGACCGAGTGCGAATAAATCGTCGCCTCCGGTCGCTCCACCTGACTTCAAGACGAGACCGAGACCGTAGCCGGTCACAATCCCACTCGCAATCGCAGCAAACAGTGTCGCCGGCCAGACCTGGATGTCAAACGTCAACAGGTCGAGTCGATCCCACATCGCATAGCTGAGCGAAAGTGACGCCGCGGCAAGCACGGCTTGTCCGACGAAGCGCCAGCCTTTCCACCAAAGAGCGATTAAAAAGAAGGGGATGTCGAGTACGATCATCGAGATCGCCGGATCGATATCAAATAAATAGCGGCCGAGTAATGCTAACCCGACAAAGCCCCCTTCTGCCAAACCAAACTGTTCATTCAAATAATAATAACCGAACGCCATGATCAGCGTTCCGAGCACTATGGTAGCAACTCGTTTCATTCCGATTGTCCTCCCCGTTTTCAACGGAGAGGAGGATCCTCAGTCGTAGCCGCGGTTCCATCTGTTCCATCTCCGATCTTCCGTTTGTTGATTTTTTACATCGATGTTCGTCTGTAAAAACTCAACGCTAGAAGTCCGGCAATTGAAACAGAGGCCATGTCCTCTCGGTGTCCATAAAGACCTTCCTTTCCCAAATTGCGCGTAATCATGAGACCATTTTAACATACTCTCGCGACTATTTCATTAAATGTACATTTAGTGTAGATTACGTTTCGGTAAATCCTTCTTCCCGAACCACCACCAGTTCCAGTCGCCGAACAGTTTCATCAAGGACGGGACGAGCAACATCCGGATGATCGTCGCATCGA
The DNA here is from genome assembly GCF_004336795.1 of Exiguobacterium sp. SH4S7. NCBI lineage: Bacteria > Bacillati > Bacillota > Bacilli > Caryophanales > Exiguobacterium > Exiguobacterium sp. SH4S7. Next base: position 184,335 of record NZ_SJUT01000006.1, on the reverse strand, counting down.
TGAAGATGGCGAGCGCGATACCGACCCCGAGCTGTTTGATCGGGCTGACACCGGTGAAAGCGAACGCGCCCGTGACGACGATCATGATAATCGCGGCCGACGTGATAATCTTGCTCGTCTTAGCGAGCCCCATCTCGGTCGCATAGTCGTTATCCCCGGTCTCGCGGTAATACTCCTCGATCCGTGAGACGAGGAACACCTCGTAGTCCATCGACAGGCCGAAAACGAGCGAGAAGATGAACACCGGCGTCAAAATACTGATCGTCTCGGCGTCGTAGACGTAGCCCGACTCAAAGATGATGACCAATAACCCAAACGTCGCCCCGAGTCCGAGCACGTTCATGATGATCGCCTTGATCGGAATCAAGATCGAGCGGAACGCCCACATGAGGATGACCATCGTCGCTAAAATCACGGTCACGACCGCATAGGGGATGCTGTCGTAAATCTCTTCATAGATCTCTTCGTTGAAGGCGGCCGGTCCGCCGACGTCGAAGCCTTGGTCGCGCCAATCGCGGACGAACGCCTGCGCTGCTTTATCACTCGGCGGCACGTCGAAGCTGACGTTGACGAGTGCGAGGTCGGTATTCCCTTCGAGCGTGACGAGACGTTCAAACGCCTCGAGCTGTTCCGGGGCGACTTGAACGAGCTGTTGGAATTCCGCAGCTGTTAAGTTTGATGCGGTCAAGAACGTCGTGACGTTGTCGACAATCGGGTCTTCATTCAACTCGTCTGTAAGGGTTGTCAACTCGTCAAGAATCATCGAGTCGGTCAAATCGTTCGTCTCAAACAACAGCACCGCATCGGTCGACGTCTCGCCGAACACATCGTCCCACCGCTCGAGGGCGGCCCGGGATTCGTACGACGTCGGGAGCGCATCGGCGTCCGGGATGTTCAGTTCTAAGTCGCGGACGAACCAAAGGCTCGGCAACAAAAGGAGCAACGCGACGAGCGTCATCACGACCGGACGCTTCATGACGAACCGGGCCAACTTTTGCCAGCGCACTTCAGAGCGCGTCTCGTTCGTTCTGATGAGACGTCCTTTATTGATGGCATCGCCGACGATATAGAGCGCCGACGGCAAGAGCGTGAGCGCCGATAAGACGGCACCCGCGACCGCAATCAAGGCACCGAGCGCGATCGCTTGAAACACATCGACTTGAATGAACAACAGTCCGGCGAGCCCGACGAAGACGCACAGTCCTGAGAACAGGATCGAGCGACCAGCCGTCGCGACCGTCCGGACGATGGCCGCTTCCCGTGACAGTCCTTTGGCGAGCTCTTCACGGTAACGGTTGACGAGCAGGAGCGAGAAGTCGATCCCGAGCGCAATCGCGATCATCGCGACGGCATTCAATACGAAAATCGATAGCTCCATCGTCTGCGTGAAGAAGAAGAGCGATCCCGCCGCGACGATGAACGTGATCAGTCCAACGAATAAGGGCATGAAAGCGGCGAGCGGTGTCCCGAAGACGAGCAGGAGGACGACGAGCGCGACCGGGATCCCGATCAATTCGGCCCGGATCAAGTCATTTTTCGATGCCTCGTTCAAATCTTGGGCAAAGACCGGCTCCCCGGTCAACCGGACTTCCGTGTCCGTATCTCGAATCAATTCAGCACGAACGTCGGCAATCGCCGCCTCGGCCGCTTCCTGGTCCTCGAACTCGAGCACGAAGTACGCGGCGTCACCTGAACGCGCGTCCGGGTTCTCCGCTGGCGTGATGACGCCATCGACGCCTGAAACAGATTCGAGCCGTGTTTTTTGTTCGGCCATGACCGTCTCTAAGTCACCGCCTTCAAGCAAGACGATCATCGAAGCGCCGGCCCGGTCGAACCGATCGTTCAACGTGTCCTCCACTTGCGCGAAGCGACCATCTTGAACCGCAAACCCGTTTCCTCGCAATTCCCCAGGCAACTGCAATCCGAAGTAAATCGAGACCGCTAATAACACAGTCCACACGGCGACCACCCAAAAGCGCCACCGCACCAAATTTTTACCTAACCGTTCCATCCAAGTCCACCCCTCTCCATCTAAGAAGACTGTTCCCGTTTCGCACGAGTTTCATCAAGTCTTCGCAAAAAAATCCTGAACCGTGAGTTCGGTCCAGGAACGTCAACGCTCGAACACTTGTAGCCAACTATGGCAAAATCGTCGAGGCGTCGATAATACGACGAGGCGGTCTCCCGACTCATCAAGCAACATCACTTTCAATAATTCACTTTCGGCACATACGTCAGAAGCAAACAGCAGACGGTCACGCTTGAACAGCTGGAACGACGTCATCGACGTAATCGCTGTCGTCGCACCGACCTGGTCGACGATAACCGTATCATAATCGCCGCCGTAAGGAATCGTCCATCGTTCACCCGCTTCGACCTGCTCGACCATGAATTGCTGATTCAATTCATCGTAAAGCGTGACGAGGCCCGGGGCCGTGAATCGCTCAAAATCATAAATCGGATGATAGGCTAACTCAATGATGGCGCCAAACTCCGGCGTCTCCTCATAGCGGCTATAGCGGAACGTGTGGTCGGTCATGTTTAACGCCACGATGTCAGATTCCGCCGAGTAGAGAAATAAATCATCTCCTCGCCAATGACATAAATTGCTGAACCAATCGTCATGAAACGTTTTTGGGATTGGGTGACACTCCATCATGCCTTGCTTTAAATCAATGACTCCATACGTTTGCATGTCTCGGAACAGCGCGACGGCTTTTTTTCCATGTGGTTCAATATATAGTGCGCAAGGTGCCGATTTCCACTCGAGTTCCCATCTGATTTGGAACGTTTCGTCGAAAAAGACAAATCCGGTTTGCGCCAAATACAACATCCATCCTCCACCGACGCGCTCTAACCATTCAACCGTCTGATGAAACTGATAGTCTGCTACTTGTTTGTACATTTGATCACTTCCTAGTTTCAGCTTAGCAACGACCGAACGGTTTTTCGATTTTGAATGTGTTCACACGACACATTCTCACTCGGTCCGTTTTTGCTGTATACTGGCTGTAGCAAACCTGAATTTAGAAAGGAGAAACCACATGCGCCCACTACAACTGTCTCCCGAGACGGCGGTCGAGCTTGCCAAAAAGTTGAACGTACCGCTTGAAGAACTCATGCATATGCCAAAACATATCCTCGTTCGGAAGATGATGGAGCTTGAAGCATCTAAGACCGAGCCGAACGAAGAAAAGGAGACGGAATGACGTCTCCTTTTTTTGTTACCCTTGTTTATTCTTCCGTTTTTTCGCGACGTACCAGAGTCCAAGGATGGCAAGCGCAGCCCCACCGGCGACGGCGTACTTGCTGTAATCCGGACGGCGTTCTGTCACGACGAGCGTCGACAGCGGCGCGACGGTGAGGTGCCGGTCTTCGACGAGGCGTGGCGCCGTCAAGTTGACGGTATGGTCCTCGACATGAACTTCGAACTTGCCTGCTGGCAGCTTCACGTCGACCGGTACTTCGAGTCCGTTATGGTAGACGAGATGACGCTCGACATAACCTTCGACGTGACGATGAAGTTCGTAGGCGATTATCCCTTCTTCTTCGTCAAAGAAACGTAAGTGCTTTCGAATCTGTTCGGTGTTCTCGAGACGGAACAACGGATACTGTTTGCGTAAGTTGATCAAGCCTTTCACATATTCGACGCTCGGCGTCTCTTGCTCGGCCCGGGTCCAGTCCAATCGGTTGATGACCTCGCCCGATTTGAAACTGTTCTCGTCCCCGTCTTTCGTGCGGAAAAACTCTTGACCGCTGTGAAGGAACGGAATGCCTTGACTGAGCAGGACGATCGTCGTCGCAAGACGATGACGGCGGCGGCGCGTCGTCTCATTGTCGTCAGGACTAGCGGCGGCAAGTTTGTCCCAAAGCGTCAAGTTGTCATGGCATTCGACGTAGTTGACGACTTGGTTCGGCTCATCGGCGAAGCTTTGACTCGTGACCGCACCGGCGATCCCGCGCTTCACGTCAGCCGTCAGCTCGGCGTTGCCGCTGATCCAGCCCGGCAAGTCTTCGATGAACACGTCACCACGGATTCCGTCCCGGATTGCATCGTTGAACTGGGCGATACGTGGCATTTTATGGGCGTTGTGTTGGTTTGCCTTCTTACGAACTGCCAGTGGTGTATCGAGATCCCAGCCTTCTCCGGTGACGAGGATCGAGGGATCGATCCGGTCGAGTGCTTTGCGGACTTGGTTCATCGTCTTGACGTCATGCAGCCCCATCAAATCAAAGCGGAAGCCGTCGATCATAAACTCTTTGGCCCAATACGAGACGCATTCGACGATCAGCTTGCGCATCATCGCCCGCTCTGACGCCGTATCGTTGCCGCACTCCGAGCCGTCGGCAAGCGTCCCGTCCTCGTTCAACCGATAGTAGTAGTCCGGCACGAACTGGCCGAGCGGTGTCGTCAAAGCGTCATACGTATGGTTGAACACGACGTCCATGATGACGCGGATCCCGCGGTCATGGAGCGCTTGAATCATCGCCTTCAATTCGAGGATACGGGCGGCCGGGTCATCCGCTGTCGAGGCGTACGAACCTTCGACCGCGAAATAATGGACCGGGTCATAGCCCCAGTTATAGTTCGACTCGCTTTCCCGCGACTCGTTGACCGAACCGTAGTCAAAGAACGGCATAAGTTGAAGGTGGGTCACGCCGAGCGCTGTGATGTAGTCGAGCGCTGTCGGGTATCCGTTTTTCGTCTTCGTGCCGGCCTCGGTCATCCCGAGGAATTTACCACGGTGCATGACACCGCCATCCGGATGGCTCGTCAAATCTCTCACATGTGCTTCATAAATGACCGCTTCTTGCGAAGAGTGGAAGAGCGGACGTTCTTTGACCCAATGGTCCGGGTTGATTGAAGACGGGTCGAGCAGGCAGCCCCGCTTCCCGTTGACGCCGACGACTTTCGCATACGGATCGAGGGATTCGATGCGTTTGCCGTCAACGATTGCCTCGAACACGTAAAACTGACCTTCGAATTGCGCCCGGTCAAGCTCGACCATCCATGTCCCTTTTTCGGCCCGTTTGAGCTCGATGCGATCAAACTTACGCGCCCGCGCCGTACGATAAAGCTTCACTGTCATTTGCTCGGCTACCGGCGACCACACCCGCAGACGGATGAGTTCACTTTTAAACGTCACCCCAAGGTCTTTTCCATGATATGCAACGTGATCCAAGTCTACATTTGTCTGTCTATCGATTGTATGTTCCATCGTTTCACTCCTTCACTGCTTCAAATCTGCTATCATTATAACAAAACCCATACAAAGGATGGATGAAACATGGCAAAAGACAATTCTTTTGATATCGTGTCAGAAATGAACCTCGAAGAAGTGAAAAACGCGATCCAAATCGCCGAAAAAGAAATTTTGAACCGTTACGACTTTAAAGGGTCGAAGAGTGAGATGTCACTCGATAACGGTGACCTCGTCCTCGTCTCAGATGACGATTACAAACTCGAACAATTAAAAGACGTCATGATCTCGAAGTTGATCAAGCGCGGCGTGCCGACGAAAAACCTCGACTATCAAAAAATCGAACGCGCACTCGGCGGTACCGTCCGTCAACGTGTCAAGTTGAAGAGCGGAATCGACAAAGACGATGCCAAGAAGATCAACAACGCCATCAAAGAGTCGAAGTTGAAAGTGAAATCGCAAATTCAAGACGATCAAATTCGTGTGACGGCCAAGTCACGGGATGACCTACAAGCGGTCATGCAACTCGTCCGTGAGCTCGAGTTATCGGTCGATGCCCAGTTCACGAACTACCGATGAAACTCGCCATCATCAGTGACCCGCACGGTTCGTTTGATGATTTGAAAGCCGTCCTCAAGGCGGTCAGGCGCGAGACCGAGCACATCCTCTGCCTCGGCGACTTGTACGAGTGCCATATCGGCAAAAAACGGCGCAACGAACGGTTTCATGACGTCTCTGACGTCATGACGTTTGACGAGCAGTATGAGGCGCTCTTGACGTTCCCGAGCCTGCGCGGCAACCAAGAAGAACGGATTGACGAAGTGCTCATCGTGTCGCACCCTGTCAAGACCCGCATCTCATTATTGCCTGAACAGACGACACTCGATGAGGCGCTGTTCTTACATGGTCACCAAATCGAGTGGAGCGCCGACTGGGAGCCGATCGTCGAAAAAGGCAAGTACCCGCTCGTCTTCATCGGGCATAGTCATATTCCGGGCATCTACCGGAAAGGCCGCTCGATTCCCTGGGAAATCGGGACACCGTTCAAGTTGAAGAAGAAGCGCTACGTCATCAACGTCGGCGCCGTCATCTTCGACCGGGAATGGTGTCTGTATGATACGAAGACGCGAACAGTTACGCGGATGAAAGCATAAAAACACTCCGAACGCATGCGAACTGCACCTTTGATTGTTAGACACATCTAACAATCAAAGGTGCAGTTCATTTTAAGGATGATTTATTTTACTTGTACATTTTCCCAACCCTCTTGAGTATGTGCTCGGATAATCTTACCTTCATTAGAAATAAAAGTTACATTCTTTCCATCAATTTTATATGTCGTTTTAGGATATGTTATTTTTAATTTGTCATACTCAGGGTGATCGTACATAAAATCATAGCCAAACTCTATAAGTGGTGCTACGTCTTTTATTTCATCGTACAACCACTCATGATTTTCTTCATATTGATTTGCTAGTTCTCTCTGTTGACGTTCCAATTTGTATATTTCGTCTTTGGTCATCGTCATAGATTCAGTTGACACTTGTTTTGTATGTTGAATTTTCATTTCACTATACTCATTGATCAGGGTCGGAACGATTGCAACTACAAGTACAATAAATATCAATAAACCTGTGTATGTCGCCTTCTTACTCTTTTTTTGAAGTACTTTTTTCATATGGTTCTCTCCTTGTACGTGCACTTACGAACGAAGTATTTCGTTTCGGAGAAAAGCACTCGGCCAATCGTCAACCGAACCGAACATCGCAATACGAATAGACCCGAAAATGCGTTCCAACTATGTTTTAATATCTTCTCAAGCATTCTTCTATCCCTCTCCTCAATCGAGTTAACTTATCGGTGAATAAATCACGTTAAGAGCTGAATCAAAGTAAACCGATACACTAACTTTCGACATTTGGAAAGGATTGCCTTTAGAAGAAGTCGTTTATTAACGATGTCGTGCGCCAACTTAGAATGGCACAATATATGCCACTTTTGATGACATCATGAAAACGCTAGGTTTTATCTGGTCTATCATAGAAAGTGATAGTAATTGCACCTTATACTCTTTGAACCTTTATCTCTTCCATACTATTAAAAACAAGATCAAGATGCTTGAAGAAAATCCCATCTCAAAAATAATATGATAATATTTCAAACGAAGGATAAAATGGTATTTTTCTACAGGAGGAAATTGATTTGAACATTGAGAAGGAACTTTACGACGCTACTGTAGCATTTATCAAACAACGATACCCTGTCGGTTGGGGCGGTGCTGCAGCTATGTATACGGATCAAGGTGATGTGCTAATAAGCGTATCGCCAGAAGTTATTAACGCTTCAACCGAATTATGTATGGAGACTGGGGCAATCCTAGAAGCTCATAAGCTAAACTCTAAAGTGACTCATTCGATATGCGTCGTTCGTGATGATGAAAACGCTAACTTCAAAGTGCTCACACCATGCGGCGTCTGCCAAGAAAGACTTTATTACTGGGGTTCACAAGTAAAGGCGGCAATAACTTCAGACAAGAACGAATTAATCTACAAAAAATTAGAAGAAATCCAGCCTTTCCATTGGACAAAAGCATACCTTGAGATTGGAATGGAAATCGAAAAAAGATTGTGAAAAAGGGATGAATTCATCCCTTTTTCACGTTTATATAGATGATTACAATGCAAGATGAATCAAGGCAAAATTAAAACTGAGCCCGGTGTAGTACCGGACCCAGTTCGTTCACGCAGCCTAAATGAAATAACCGTGTCTAACTTTCAGGGGTCACTTCAGCGTTCGGAATGTTTTTATTTACATTTCTTCTGGAGCTTGGACACCGATTAAACGGAGTCCTTCCGTCAAGACGATCGTCACGGCTTTGACGAGCGCGAGACGCGATTGTTTGCCCGCATCTTCTTCAAGCACACGGACGTGGCCATAATACTTGTTGAACGATTGCGCCAAGTCGAGGACATAACGGCTGATGATCGACGGCTCACGGCGCTCATGAGCACGCGTGATGACGTGTGGGAACGCGTTGAGCATCGTCACGACGCCCCACGTGTGGTCGTCGTTCGCACCTGCGAACGTCGAACCGTCGTAGTTGCCTTTACGGAGGAGCGAGTTCGCCCGTGCGTTCGTGTACTGCACGTAAGGTCCCGTCTCCCCTTCGAACTTGAGCATGCTGTCGAGGTCGAACTCGATGTTGTTGATGCGCTCATTCTTCAAATCGTGGAAGATGACGGCGCCGACGCCGACCATACGAGCCACGTTCTCTGCGTTTGGAAGCTCAGGGTTCTTCTGTTCGATGTTCGCTTGCGCTTTCTCGATCGCTTCTTTCAATACTTCTTCAAGTAGGACGATGCGGCCTTTACGTGTCGACATCTTCTTCCCTTCTTGCAAGATCAAGCCGAACGGTACGTGGTGCATGCCGTCGACGAAGTCGTAACCGAGCTTGCGGAGTACCGAGAACAACTGTTTGAAGTGGAGCGCCTGCTCGCCACCGACGACGTAGTTCGCTTGGACGAATTTGTACGTCTCATGACGATAGACGGCCGCAGCCAAATCACGTGTCGCGTAAAGCGTCGCGCCGTCTTTCTTTGTGATCAGGCAAGGTGGCAAGTTCTCGTCTTCAAGCGAGACGACCATCGCCCCTTCACTCTCGACGAGCAGGTTCTTCTCTTCGAGCATGGCGACGATCCGGTCCATCTTGTCGTTGTAGAACGCTTCACCGTGGAAGCTGTCAAACTCGACACCGAGGAGATCGTATACTTTTTGGAACTCTTTGAGCGACTCGTCACGGAACCACGTCCACAGTTCGGTCGCTTCAACGTTACCGTCCTCGAGCTTTTTGAACCAAGCACGGCCCTCGTCTTCAAGCTCAGGCTGAGTTTTCACTTCTTCATGGAAGTGAACGTATAGCTTTAAGAGCTCAGCGATCGGATTTGCCCGGACCGCTTCCTCATCGCCCCACTTCTTATAAGCGACCATGAGTTTCCCGAATTGTGTACCCCAGTCGCCGAGGTGGTTGACACCGACGACGTTGTAGCCGTTTTTGCGAGCGATCTGGTTGATGGCGTTACCGATGACCGTCGAGCGCAAGTGTCCCATCGAGAACGGTTTGGCGATGTTAGGTGACGAGAAGTCCGTGACAATCGTCTCGTTGCGTGTCGCATGCGTCGCGTAATCCGCTTGCTCGTCGAGAACCGTGTTAATGATTTCCTGCGAGACGACGTCACGGCTCAAGAAGACGTTCACATATGGACCGGCCGCTTCAACTTTTGTGAACAGTTCGTCGTTCAATTCACCGGCGATGTCAGTCGCAATCATGACCGGCGCTTTCCGGTACGCCTTGGCGAGTTGGAAGCATGGGAACGCGAGATCCCCGTGCGCCTCATGTTTTGGTTTTTCAATCAATGCCTCAATCTGGTCGAGCGTGAGTTCGTCACCGATGACACGTGACAGAGCCTCCGCATACTTGCGTTCATAACTCATGTAAATTTCCTCCTTCAAATCTAGTCATAAAAAAAACGCCCTTTGCACAGATGCAAAGAGACGGGTTGGCCCGCGGTACCACTCTTCTTGCCTGCTTTACACAGACCACTTTAACGGTGATAACGGGGGGCCCCCGGCTACGCCTACTCGCTTCGGATAGCATCTCAAAAGTGCGTTTCGCGATGTTTGTCAGCCTAGGCTCTCACCAATCCCTAGGTCGCTTTGTTGACTAAACGATCGTTACTCTCTTTTTCATCGACTTTCGTCTATGTGGTTGAAAAGCAACTTCATTATAGAGGATATTTGATGTAGACTCAATGCTAGAATTCAGCCATTATGATGAATAGGCAGGACTTGGGCGCAACCGTGCCGAATCTCCTACCATACATATGAGAAGACTTTTCCCACACAGGAGGGAACTATGAATCATTTTCGCAAAATGTCCGTCCTCGGTTGGAGCATTTGGAGTTTGATCGTTTTACTGACCATCACCTTGTTTACAACCGGTGTTCTTGATATTCCGGCGATCGAGCCGCTTCCGTTCATCTTGATCGCGCTGCTCGTCGTCATTTTCCAAATGGACTCGATTGAACGAAAAGGCATTTATTTCACGTTTTCAGAAAGCATCGTCCTCATCATCTTTTTATTCTTTGATTTTGAGACGGCGCTCCTCGTCAACCAAATCGGACTTCTCGTCTTTCAGTTCGCCAACCTAAAACCGCGCGTCGCGCTCCGCCGCTTTCGGTTCACTTATCCTTGGAACGCGATCACGTCATTTTTAGAAATCGCCATCCCGGCAAGTGTTTACTTGGCCCTCGGAGGTGAAACTGGTCTTGGCTTCTATTCGCAGGATTCGTTCGTTCCGCTCGTCGGTCTGATCATTGCCATCATTTTGAACACGGTCGTCCAGAAGTATCAGGTCGGCTGGTGGTTCCGCGTCGATATCCCGGTCCGTGATTTTTTGAGCATCGCGTTTTACACATACATCGTCAGTTTGGTCTTCATCTTCGCCGCGTCGTTCTTCCGTGAGACGAACTTGCTCGTCGTCAGCAGCATCGCGGCCGCCCTCACGTTCTTTATTAAGCGGTTGATGATTCAAAAAGGGCGCCAAGACGCGTTCAAGTCATTGATCGAACAGTACGATGAAGCGAAAGAGGCCGTCTCCCTGTCTCAAAGCGAGGCCCAGGCGATTGAAGTGTTCTTGAGTCAATGTGAGCGCCTCAACCAATATGATAAAGGGTTTGTCGAGTTCGTCCTGTTCGACCGAACGCTCTATTTCGATTTGTTGACGCGACAGCCGATCGACCGTCCGCTCGTCTTCGACTTGATGGAAGCGCGCCATCCACACGCCAAGTCTGTCGATTATGAGATGCGCTTCGAATGGGACGCAGCGTTGTCAGATGCGTTTCATGACGATTACCACAGCTTCATCTCGGTCCAGTCAGAAGAGATTGACGGGATTCGCACACGTATCGTCATGATCGGTGAACACGTCTATGGCTATCCGCCCATCATTCAAAACGAGATGGTAAAACTGTTGAAATCGTTCAACCGAACGATCAGCCGATGCCACGAACGCGACCGCCTATACACGGAAAGCCGCACCGATAGCTTGACGCTGCTCGCCAATGCGCGCGCGTTCTACGAGTATGGGATTCAACAAATCTCGGACGGCTCGATGTACCCGATCTCGGTCGCGATGCTCGACATCGACTTCTTTAAAAAAATCAATGACACGCACGGTCACCAAGTCGGAGACAGCGTGCTCCAAGAGTTCGGGCGGCGAATCCGGCAAATGCTCCGGACCGATGACTTTGCGGCCCGTTACGGGGGCGAGGAGTTCATCTTGCTGCTCAATCATTGCGACGTCGACCAAGCCGTCGATATCGCCGAACGGATTCGGCAGAAGATTGAAGATAAGCCGTTCCGTGTCGATGGGGTCGATATTCCCGTGACCGCCTCGATCGGTGTCGATACGATTCAAGCGTTCGGCGACAAACGGCTTGATGATACGATTCGTAACGCTGACCGGGCCCTTTACGTCGGCGGCAAGTACGCCGGTCGTAACCGCGTCGCCCATTACAACTTTTTGACGACATGACTTCCCCCCGCGTCCACTGGCGCAGGGGGATTTCTGTTGACAACCCGATTTGAAACAGGTACGTTAGGAAACGTGTCTAACAACTACATCATGACGACTTTTTATCAAGAGAGACGGAGGGACTGGCCCTTAGATGTCTCGGCAGCGGGTAACCTGTGCCAAATCCAGCGAGCGTTCTGCTCGAAAGATGAAAAGGGTGTCTCTTACAGAGAGAGCCTTTTTCGGAAGGCTCTTTTTTTCTACTCTATGAAATGAGGTGAATCGATTGGAACAACCAACAGCTAACAAATGGGCACTCTTGCCCTTGCTCGTCTTCCTCGTCTTCTTCATCGGGGCGGGTATTTATTATGGCGACTTTTACAAGTTCCCGGTGCTGATCGCGGCGTTGATCGCTTTAATTGTCGCTGCGATGATGACGAAAGGAAGCGTCACTCAGACCGTTGAGCGCATCGCCCAAGGTGCCGGTAATCCAGGCATCTTGATCATGATATTCATCTTCCTGCTCGCCGGTGCGTTCTCGAGCGTCGCCGGTGCAATCGGTGCGATTGACGCGACGGTCAATGCGGCCTTGACGTTCCTGCCACCGTCACTCTTACTGAGCGGACTGTTCGTCATCGCCGCTTTCATCTCGATGGCGATGGGCACATCGACCGGTACGATTGCCGCGCTCGCCCCGATCGCGCTCGGCATCCATCAAGAGAGCGGGGTCAATATCGCGATCGCGGCCGCGGCCGTTGTCGGCGGGGCCATGTTCGGAGACAATTTGTCGTTCATCTCGGATACGACGATCGCCGCCGTCCGGACACAACGGACGAACATGCGCGACAAGTTCCGGACCAACTTTTGGATCGTGCTCCCGGCCGCAATCATCACGACCGTCCTGTTAGCCGTTCTCTCAAGCGGAGAGTCGACGATTGAAGTGGCCGCGTTCGAATGGTACAAGTTGATTCCGTATCTCGCCGTCATCGTCCTCGCCTTGACCGGACTGAACGTCATCCTCGTTTTGCTCGGCGGCATCGCGCTCGCTGGCATCATCGGGCTGATTGACGGAAGCTTGGCCGTCACGTCTTACGTCACGGCGATGGCCGACGGCATGATGGGCATGGCCGAGATCTCGCTCTTGACGTTATTCATGGGCGGACTCGTCGGACTCATCTCGCATAACGGTGGACTCACCTATTTACGAGACGCACTCACGTCACGGATTCAACGCCGGGCTGGTGCGGAATGGAGCATCGCCGGGCTCGTCAGTGCGACGAACGTCGCGACGGCGAACAATACGATCTCGATTCTCGTAGCAGGCCCGCTTGCCGCGAATATCGCCGATACGTATGACATCGAACGGAAAAAGTCAGCGAGCGTACTCGACATCTTCTCGTGCGGGGTACAAGGACTTCTGCCTTACGGGGCGCAGCTCCTCATCGCCGCCGAGTTGACGAACACGGCGTCCCCCGCCCTCGTCCCGTATATGTTCTATCCGTTCCTCCTGTTCATTTGCGGAGGCTTGGCGATCGTCTTCAACTTCCCACGTTTCAAAAAAACCAACTAAGCAAAAATCCTCGAAGGCGGTCGCCTTCGAGGATTTTTATGTTCTCGCTTCACGTTTACGTTTGAGCTCTTCGTTCCGTTTTTTGAAAGCGCGCCGTTTGAGAAGTTCTTCGAGACCCCGGCTGATCGCCCACAATACGAGCAAGAGCAAGCCGAGCATCGACAAGCGGAACGGGCTTTGGATGAACTCTTGCCACTGATCACCGATGACCGAGAAGATGACGACGACGAGCAGTTTCCCGAATCCGGCCGCCAATACGAACGTCCGGAGCGGCATTTGAATCAAGGCGAGTAAGTACGTGATCAAACTGACCGGGATGAACGGCAACGAATATAAGAATCCGAGCGAGATTGGACTCATATGGTTGATGCGATCGAGCCAATAGACACCCTGTTTATGTTTTTCGAGCCAACGCGTCATCGGTTTGCGGAACACGTATCGGACGGCGGCGAACACGAGGAGCGTCCCTGCCAAACTGCCGATCCACGATAAGAGCACACCGAGCCAGAAGCCATACGTGGCCGCGTTCGCCGAGATGATCAAGACGAGCGGGAGGAACGGGAAAATCGCTTCCAGGAACGGGGCCCCGAGTCCAGCCCAAGGACCTCCCGGCAGTCCTTGGAGCCATTCGATGATGTTCAATATATATTGTTGGAGTGATGTGAGCATTTCAGTTTCCACCTTCGGCTTTCGTTACTACCTTTTACCCGAATTCGTTCAAGAGGACGCATCCCCCTGCCCTCCTCAAAAAAAAATAAAAAGTATTTGCGAAATTTCACTGTGATATCTATCATATAATAATGGACTTGTGGTTGCAGGCAAGTTCATTCGTCGAACGACACAACCCAACGTTCGTTTTCCTGCAAAAAACTGAACACAGGGGAGCAATAACATGGAAACAAAACCAATGCGGGTCTTACTGTACTATAAGTACGTCAACATCGAGGACCCAGAAACACTGACACAACAACACCTCAAGTATTGTAAGGACCTCGGGATCAAAGGACGTATCTTGATTTCTTCCGAAGGAATCAACGGGACGTGCTCGGGCACTTGGGAACAAACCGAACAGTACATGAACGACTTGAAAGCCGATCCATACTTCAGCGACATCGAGTTCAAAATCGATGAAGTCGAAGAGCATGCTTTCAAGAAAATCTTTGTCCGTCACAAACAAGAGCTCGTGACGTGGCGCTTTGATGGCGAGTTCGACGTGCCTAAACAACACGGTGCGTATCTCGAACCGGAAGAATGGAAAGAGATGATGAATCGCGATGATGTCGTCATCCTCGACGTTCGTAACAACTACGAGTACGATCTTGGTCACTTCAAAAATGCGATCAAAATCGACGTAGAGGCTTCTCGTTACATGCCAGACTGGCTCGAGGAGAACAAAGACCTCTACGAAGGGAAAACACTTCTCACGTACTGTACCGGAGGCGTCCGTTGCGAGAAATTTACCGCATATATGCGTGACCAAGGTCACGACAACATCTTCCATTTAAAAGGCGGCGTCGCCATGTACGGCAAGGACGAAGCGACGCAAGGTGAAAACTGGGACGGCGAGCTTTACGTCTTTGACGAGCGCATCAACGTCCCGGTCAACACGGTCAATCCGTCAGTCGTTTCAGCATGTATGCACTGCGGAACGAAGACGGTCCGTTACGTTAATTGTGCCAACCCGGTATGTAACGCCCAACACTTCTGTTGTGAAGAGTGTGAGCCGAAACAGATGCGTTCATGCTCGAAAGAGTGTCAGGAGCATCCACGCAACCGCTTTATCATCGAGAACATCGCGGAAAAACTTCAAGAGACTGAAGGCGTCGTCGGGTAACAAAAATCGACCGAATAGCGTCGCGGGCAAATGCCCGCGACGCTATTTTTGACAGAAACTTTACGTCTAGCGCGGCATGGAATCGGGTATAGTGTAGATACTATTGTCAGACAGGAAGTGACTGAATTGCTCTTTAACGAACCGTTACTCGCCGCAATACTGGCCTGGTTTATCGCCCAGGCGGCCAAACTTGTGACCGAACTCATTCGAACACGTGACTTTGAACTTGAAATCATGTTCGCCTCAGGCGGAATGCCAAGCTCCCACACCTCGACCGTCGTCGCGCTCGCGACCGCGATCGGCCGGGCTGAAGGCCTCGACTCAAGCATGTTCGCCCTCGCGCTCACGTTCGCGACGATCGTCATGTACGACGCGACCGGCGTCCGTCAAGCCGTTGGTTTCCAAGCCCGTCTATTGAACGACTATTTTAAAGGGATCAAGCACGACACGCCGATCTTGAACGAACTCGTCGGCCATACACCGTACCAAGTCATCGTCGGCGCATTGCTTGGCCTCGTCGTCGGACTATTTTTCCCAATGTAAAACGATACACATGTCCAGGCATGTCGGTCCCCTCTCAAAAACTGTCCATCTTTTTGTGAACTTTCACAACAGAGACGGTATAGTGATAGAGAGGAGGAATCGACATGCCTTTTTTACAGAAATCATATGAATCACTCGACACGCTTGCCGAAGCGATCGGGCAAGCGATCCGCGCACCGATCACGATCGAAAATCGCCACCATCAGCTACTCGCCTATAGCACGCATCCCGACTCGACCGACCCGGCTAGGATCGCGACCATCATCGGCCGTCGCGTCCCGGAAGCCGTCATCGAAGATTTGTGGGAAAGCGGTATCCTGCAAGAGCTGATCGACCGAGACGAGCCTGTCGTCATCCCGGCCCGGATGGCCATCGGTCTCGGCGAGCGCGCCGCCGTCGTCATCAAGCAGCAAGAAGACGTGCTCGGCTACATTTGGAGCCTGGCCCGGACGACCCCTTTCTCCGAGCAGGAGCTCACCGTCTTGAAGGAAGGGGCAAGTATTGCCAAGAAACTGCTCATGACGATCGCCATGCACGAACGTCGCATCGATGCCGAACTCGAGCGTTTCTTTTTAGAAGTGCTCGCTTCGCCATACCTCGCTTCCGCACATCGGGAACGCTTGAACGAACTTGCCCCGATTGCCGTCGCGAGTCGCCTGACGATCATCGACTGCTTGCAGCCGATCACTCCGCAATTCGCTGAGCGGTTATTTTATGCGCTTGCGACACAAGAAGCGATCGAGGTCGTCCTCCACGCTATCGACGGCCAACAACTGCTCGTCTGGCATTATATGAAGTCCGAGCTGTCTGAAGAAGAGGGCGCCCTCCTCCAGTGGGCCGGTCGCTTCGAGACCCAGCTTCAAGACAAGTTCACTGACGCCGAACCTCGCCTCGGGATTAGCGGGCGTTTCTTCGAAAGCGATACGCTCTATGCCGCGACCGAGGAAGCAAGACGGGTCACATCGCTACGCCGGAAGTTCCCGTTCGAGCTCGCTAGTGCCCGGGCGTTCGAACAAATTGGCATCTATCAACTCGTCCCCGATTTGTCCAGACGAATCGGCCTGCGCCTCGAGACGCACCCGACGATCGAACGGTTGCAGGCGTATGACCAAGTCCACCGCACCGAACTCGTGACGACGCTTGAATGGTATTTCTATTTTGACGGGAACGTCAAACGAGTCGCCGCCCACCTCCATATCCATCCGAACACGGTCTTGTATCGGATTCGACGGATCGAAGAACTGACGAGCATCACCCAAGTCTCGCTCCCGGAACGGGCCGCTATTTATTTAGCGATCAAGGCCGGACAATATCGTCAAGACGACTGACCCCCACTTTGTGAAAAATCACAAAGTGGGGGTTGTCGCTTTTAGAATCCATGCTAAAGACAGCGATTTCACTTGGGTCTATACTAGAGGTGTGAACAAATTGTGTCAGCAGATAGAAAGGGGAATTACACATGAAAATCGGGGTACTGAAAGAGATTAAAAATAACGAAAACCGCGTCGCGTTGACGCCGATGGGTGCATCAGTCTTGACGGAACTCGGACACGAGGTGCTCGTCGAGACGGGAGCCGGCATCGGGAGCGGCTTCACGAATATGGAGTACATCGACGCTGGGGCAAGCATCGTCGATTCAGCACAGGACGTTTGGGGAGACGTTGAACTCGCCTTGAAAGTAAAAGAGCCACAGCCGTCAGAGTATCAATATTTCCGTTCAGACCTTACGCTCTTCACGTATTTACATTTAGCGGCCGAACCTGAACTCACGAAAGCGCTCGTCGATTCAGGCATGACCGCCATCGCCTACGAGACGGTCGAAGTCGACCGCACGCTTCCGCTGCTCACACCGATGAGCGAAGTCGCAGGACGGATGGCTGCTCAAATCGGGGCGCAAATTTTAGAAAAACCGCATGGCGGCAAAGGGATCCTCTTGTCAGGTCTTCCTGGAGTGCCTCGTGCGAACGTCACCGTCATCGGGGGCGGTGTCGTCGGGATGAACGCGGCCCGCATCGCCATTGGTCTCGGAGCCAACGTGACAATCATGGACATCAGCCCGGCTCGTCTCCGCCAAATCGACGACCAGTTCGGGAACACGATCAACACGCTCATCTCGAACCGCTATAATATCGCGAAGCAAGTCGCCGAAAGCGATCTCGTCATCGGTGCCGTCCTCATCCCGGGCGCGAAAGCACCTAAGCTCGTCACGAAAGAGATGGTGCAACAAATGTCACCGGGGTCCGTCATCGTTGATGTCGCCATCGACCAAGGTGGGATCTGTGAGACGATCGATCATATTACGACGCATGACGCACCGACGTACGAACGCTACGGTGTGCAGCACTATGCCGTCGCCAACATGCCAGGGGCGGTCCCGCGCACGTCGACGCTCGGTTTGACGAACGCGACGATGCCTTATATCGTCGAGTGCGCTCAAAAAGGAATCTTCCCGGCGCTTCGCGAAAATGCAGCGCTCCTCAAAGGGTTGAACGTCATCGACGGTACGGTCACATACGAAGCCGTCGCCCGTGACCTCGGCTACACGTTCGTACCGGCTTCTGAAGCCGTCACGAAGCAGCTCCACGCGTAATCGAACACATCCGAAATATGCGGACAGAAAGACGCCCGAACGGAAAATCCCGTTCGGGCGTCTTTCGTATGTTTATGCGTTTTCAACGGCGATGTCTTCACCGATGATTTTCACCTCAGGTTCAAGTTCAATCTCAAACTTCTGTTTGACCGTCGCTTGGACGTGACGAATGAGCGAGATGTACTCAGTCGCTGTCGCCTGATTGATATTGACGATGAAGCCCGCGTGCTTGAGTGATACTTCCGCCCCGCCGATGCGCTTGCCTTGCAGTCCGCAATCTTGAATCAGTTTACCGGCAAAATAACCGGGCGGGCGCTTGAACACACTACCGCATGACGGATATTCGAGTGGCTGTTTCGATTCACGCTTATGCGTCAAATCGTCCATCACGTCTTTGATCGCTTCATAACCGAGCGGATCGAGTTCGAACGTCGCCTCTAGGACGATCAATCCTTCTTTTGAGACCCGGCTCGTTCGATAATCGAGGTCAAGCTCATCTTTCGAGAGCGTGAGCAGTTCGCCGTCTGGCGTCAAAACGACCGCACTCGCGATCACGTCTTTCGTCTCGCCGCCGTAGGCACCCGCGTTCATGTAGACGGCGCCTCCGACCGTTCCCGGAATACCGCATGCGAACTCCAGTCCAGACAGCTCTTCAGTGAGCGCTTGGCGCGACACGTCGATGATGGCCGCTCCTGCTTGGGCGATGATCCGGTTGCCGTCGCGGCGAATCGTGTTCAACTCGTTCAAGTTCAAGACGATGCCACGCAGGCCGCCGTCTCGAACGATCAAGTTGGACCCGAAACCGAGAATCATGAATGGTACGTTCTCGCGATGGGCGAGCTCAAGGACGGCTTGAACTTCTTCATACGTGTGTGGGGCCACGAAATAATCCGCTTTCCCGCCCAGTTTTGTATATGTGTGTGCTGACAGCGGCTCGTCTTGCTTGAAGCGCTCGGCCGGGATGATTGTGAGTAGTTGGTCTAAAAAGCTCATGCGTTGCCTCAATCCTTTACGGTCTATTTTATTAGTGCCGCAAGCGAAAAAGTTCGCCTCGGACACGTTGCTGAATGGTTTCAGTACGAAACACAGTATACAAATGTTTACCGAGAGTGACAAGCAACGTTTTCTTTACAATCTAGCAAATGGTTTACAACAATAATGATGTCGCGACGGCTACGACAATCGGGATTGTGAAATTATCCCAATCTCGATACGAAATCGCTTCTGTTAGCGTCGCTATGATAGAAATGATAAACCCATAAGTTACCACTTGCCACATCGGAATATCTTTCCACAAAAACAATAAAAAGAGTACCGCGTACGAACTTAAGAACATGGCCATGCTGCCTTGGAACGATCGCTTTTGCCCATACAGGTCATAGATCACCGTCCCGTATTTGCGTCCAATGAGGGCTGCTAAGCCGTCTCCCCATGCCAATACGAGCGAGCCCGCTAAAAAGGCGAGCGGTTCCGTCTCGAAAAAGAAGAACAAGATGACGAGGAGTGCGATCGGGTAATAGACGGTCCCGAGCGACTTCCGCTCGGTCTGATGGACCGGAGACGGGCTCTTATATAGAAGCCACGCGTTTGCGAACGTAAAGAAAACGAGCGGTATGGCGGCGATGTACCATGTGTCCATCAACCAGACGGCGAGCAATGACCAATGCCCGACCGCAATATGTACGCTCTTTCGAATTGTCTCATCCGTCCAGCCGAGGCGCTTGCCAATCTGTTCGAGACCGACGAGAAACACCAGGACAATGACGATGGACAGAATAGAACTGACCCATTCATTCATCCTTGGACCACCTTTATGTGCGATTTTTATACGTATTCATTATACCTTAATCAGGCCAGAACCTAGCTTCCTTTTCAAACATTTGGTAGAATGAGGTCAAATGACTGTATAGCCCGCGAACGAAGTCGGCTATAGAAAGGATGCCTGTATGCGCGATGCAATTTCGATTCAAACGTTGGCTGATTGCCTTCACTATATGCGGGTTGGTGACGTCGATCGGGCCATCTCACTTTTTCCTGAAGAAGTGCGTGAGCATTTCCCGAAAGAGCTTCGTAAAATCCATTTGTTTCATATTGAAAAGAACGGATTGTCGATCAATCAAATCGTGGCCTTGGCCAACACACTGACCGGAGAACATTTGTCCGCGACGACGATTCAAAACTGGACGAAACGCGAAGTTCGCAAAATCATCGGTGTCCCTCGGGTCGGTAAAAAATATTCACTGCAACAGGCTGCGATCATTTATTTGCTAGACGACTTGAAGCATTTGTTTTCGCTCGAAGAGACGAGCTCGCTGCTCGCACTCATCTTCAACAATCCCGACCGCGACGAGGACGACCTCATCTCCCCGATCGACTTCTACCGCTTGTACGCGGAGTATGCCAAGTCGACGAGCCCGATCGAGATGTTAGACACTCGTGCGAAGCGTTCGATCGAGAAGATGGGACATACCCATCCAAACATCATGCACGTCCTGAAGCTTTGTTTGTACGCGCACCGCGTGACGACACTCGAGCTCGAGGCCAAACACTATTTAAGCCGCTTCATTTGAGCCAATCAAATGAAGCTTTTTTTGTGGAACGCAAAAAAACACCAGTCGCAGTGACTGGTGTTCGTCATATTGGTTAGACTGACATGGCGACCGGCATCCGTGATTTGACCGTCAACGTCTTCAAAACTGACAACAACTCGAACATCGAGAGCTGATCCGCCTCTTTCGTCAAACAGAAAGAATCGTCATCTTGTTTGCGAAGTTCCGCCACAAGTTTTCCAGCTTTATCGCGAACACTGAACTTGTAGCGTTCGACATCGTATTGAATCGTGTAGAGACCACGTTCATAGACGTTGTATTCACACTTTTTCCCGAATAACGAGAACTTGTCTTTCAATTGACCAATCGCTTGCCCGTCGTGGTTCATGACGACCCACTTTTGACAGTTCGGGATGTACTTCCCGTGAGCGATTTGTCGACCGGACAAGTTGTGCACTTGAACACTGCCCTCCGTGTCGCGGTGAACAGATCCGATTGCATCATTTGTTTCGTCATAAATGGTCGCCTCGCCTTGCGTAAAGACACAACCTTTTACATAAATTAATTTGCGCACCGCTTTTTCCTCCTACTACGTTCCAACCTCGATTTTTGTGTTTGTTCGGTTGGTCATTCTGTGAAACCCCAATTTAGTTTCTAGTAGTCGTGTTTCTCTGTTCAACTACTACATATTTCATATGACGAAGATGATTATTGCACCGTTTGAGGAAAAAGACAACCCCTTTTTCTTCGACACAATCCGCCAGTCTGTCAAAGCTGTGAACAGGCGCCACTTTAGCGCTTAAATCCAGCCTGTTTGAGCAGCTGTTCGAGCTCTGTTCTTGCAATCAGACGAACTTGATTTGGTTCGGCGAGTTCGTATGCACTATCCGTATAGGACGAGTTCGTGACGACCCATCCTTCGTTCGCCCCGTAGTATGGAACGGACGCGGCTACTTGCTGGACCGCTTCGAGTCCGACAACTTTTTCATAGCGTTTTGCTTGGACCGCGATCGACCAGCCGTCCGACGTTTCAAGGAGCAAATCCGCCCCGAAATCACGTGACGCCGGTGTGACCGTCACGGTGTACCCGAGCGCTGTGAATACTTCTTCTAAAAACAGCTCAAACTCACGGCCGTCCATTCGATCAATCCGATCAATCGTCGACAGGCGCATCCGCCAGATGAGCCAAGCAATCCCGAGAGCGAGCACCGTGACGACGCTCCACATCGGTGCTCCCCACCACCATAATCCGATGGCGATCAATAGGCTAAGCGCCATTCCTTTCACGTCAATCGTCCTCCCTACCGTTTCTTTTATTTACTTTACCGAATCAATGCAGGAAAACAAAGGGTCTTCTGTCGAATGTATTCCAAATGTACCCGTTTGATATAAAGAAGGAGGGATCAAACGTTAATGGAGAAAAGGATGTATCTCCAAAACGAACTGCTGCACGCTTTACCTTACGGCGTCGCGCTGATTACGAAGGACGGTACGATCGTTCAGGCGAATCGTCCGTTCATGGAGCAGTTTCCTGAAGACTTACAGACGAAAACG
Organism: Exiguobacterium sp. SH4S7; assembly: GCF_004336795.1. Taxonomy (NCBI): domain Bacteria; kingdom Bacillati; phylum Bacillota; class Bacilli; order Caryophanales; genus Exiguobacterium; species Exiguobacterium sp. SH4S7. The sequence continues at coordinate 161,923 of NZ_SJUT01000006.1, read as the reverse complement.
AATATTTTCCACATGGTCAACCAGTCACCTCTCACCATGGAATTGTCGCGCCGGATGGAGCAAGGACTTCCTTGGATATACGAGATGCCGACGATTCGCGTCCATGCGATCCCATATGAACATATATATATTCTCTCCATCGAGCCGCTCCCGCTCGACACGCGGGTCACGGTCCAACATAACGCCTTTGAGGCGATGATGCATACCGAGCTCGACATGGCGATGATCATGACAGATGCCAATCTGCTCATCAATCGCTTCAATAAAGGAGCGACCGAGCTGTTCGGCTATCAACCTCACGAAGTGCTCTATGAGATGACACCGTTCGCCTTGTTCGAGTCGCGAGAACTGAGTGAGAAGCGAACGCATTATCAAGACGAGACGGAGCGCTTGTTGTCGTTCGAACAGATGCTGCGCGTCGCACTCGATCGTGGAGACCGAGAATGGAAGTTTCAGCGTAAAGATCGTACCCATTTTGTCGGCAAACTGTTCATGCAGCCGGTCTATGAACACAATCAAATCATCGGCTTCTTTTTCTTCGTCTTTGATGTCAGCCCTGAAATCGCGCTCAAAGGCGAACTGCTCCATAAAGAGCAGCGTTACCGCATGTTTGCTGAGTCCGTGATTGAAGCTGTCCTGTTTCACGAAGGGGGAACGATTCTTGACGCGAACAAGGCAGCCGAAACGATTTTCCGTATCCCGGCCGAGGACATGGTCGGACGCCAAACGATCGAATTTATCGCGGAAGGCTACCGGGCCGATGTCCTCAGACGGGTCCGTAATCACATTCAAACCCCGTACGAAGTCATCGGACGGCGCGAGGACGGTACCTTTTTAGAGATGGAAGTCTATCCGAAAGAAGTGACGTTCCAAGGCCAGACGCTCCGCGTCGCCGTCATGCGCGATATTAGTGACCGTAAAAAAGTCGAGCGCATGCTTGAACGAGAGAAAAATGCGATTGCTCGTCAGCGCGACATCATCCAATCGATTCTGCAAGCATCGAACGAGGCGTTCGTCTTGACCGAATCGAACGGTAGTGTCCTGTTCATGAACGTGCATGCCCGGCGCTTACTCGACCTGCCCGGCATCGCTCCGAACAAGATGCAGGAACGCATCCCGCTCCTGACGACATTCCGGAGCCGTGATCGCACTGAAATGTTAAAGAAAATCGACCTCTTGCTCGACGGGTCGGCTCGTGAAGTGTCGCTCCGCTTTTCGATTCCGCAACCGAACGATCGCGACGAACAGTATTATGAGATGTACGGAACCGGAATGGACACAAAACGGCAGATTGGTATGGATAGTGGCTTTTTGTTCGTCTTCCGCAACCGGACCGAAGAAGAGCGGATGGACCAAATCAAAAACGAGTTGGTCAGCACCGTCTCACACGAGTTGAGAACGCCATTATCTTCTCTATCGGGATACATCGAATTGATGCTGACACGTGACTTGTCGAAGGACAAGCGCGAACGTTATTTAAAGACGATGGCGAAAGAAGCGAAGCGGTTGACGGACTTGTTGAACGACTTCCTTGATATTCAGCGCATGGAAGATGGCAATCAAGAGTATAAACAAGACCGCTTCGTCCTGAACGAGCTCGTCCGTGAAGTCGTCGAGCGCTTCCGCGAGACGACTGACCACTCGATTCATTTCGATGATGCCGACGAGTTGCTCGTTCTCGTCGCCGACAAAGACCGGATCGAGCAAGTCATCATCAACTTGCTTTCAAACGCCATCAAGTACTCACCTCACAGTCATGAGATTGAAGTTCGCGTCCGGAAAGAGCACAAGCAAGCCCACGTGTCCGTCCAAGATTTTGGAATCGGGATTCCCGAGCACGCGTTCGAAGAACTGTTCAAAAAATTCTACCGTGTCGACAACTCAGATACGCGTCAAATCGGAGGCACCGGCCTCGGGTTGTCAATCTGTAAGGAGATCATCGAGTCGCACGGCGGCAGCATCGAAGTCGAGTCGAGCGTAGGCGTTGGCTCGACGTTCACGTTCACGTTAGATGTAGCGGAGGAGACGTCATGAATCAATATGCCTTTACCGGTTTCCCAGGATTTTTAGCAGGAAAGCTGATTACCCATCTCGCGACATTGCCAGATCAGATTGGAACGATCTATGCGCTCCATTTACCGGCACAACGACCAGAAGCGCTCGCTTTGAAACAAGAACTGTTGGCCACGACTTCGCTTCAAGACGAGCAGTTAGTGCTTGTTGAAGCCGATATCACACTCCCGGAAGTCATTCTCGACCCGATCATGCGGTCGGTCATCGAACGGGAAGTGAATTATATCTTCCACTTAGCGGCCGCTTATGACTTGAGCATCCCGTATGACGTCGGCTACCGAGTCAACTTGCTCGGGACGAAGCATATGACGGCGTTCGCCAAACGGGCAAAACATTTAAAGCGATACGTCTACTTTAGTACCGCCTACGTCTCCGGACGCCGCCAAGGGACCGTCTATGAGAACGAGCTATGGCATCGGGTCCAGTTTAAAAACCATTACGAGGCTACGAAGTATGAAGCGGAAGCCATCGTCTCCCGTGAACTCGGCTCGATACCCGCGACGATCATCCGTCCCGGTATCGTCATCGGTCATAGCAAGACCGGAGAGACGAAAAAATTCGATGGCGTCTACTTCGTGTTGAAGTTGATGGACCAGTTGCGTCAAGCGGCGCCGCTCCCGTATATCGGACGGCAAAACATCGAAGTGAACCTCGTACCGTATGACTACGTGGTCGAAGCGACTGCTTATCTCGCCCACGCCCCAGTCGGTCTAAAGCGCACGTTCCATTTGACCGACCCGTTCCCGCATGGGGCTCGGGAAGTGTACCGTATGATCCATGAAGCGATGTTTGGTCGCTCGCCTCGCGGAACGATTCCCCATTTCGCCGCAGAAACCGGATTTTCCGCTTTGCAGCTATCGGAACGATATGGGGTTCCAAAAGAACTGCTCGCCTATTTTAAGCATCAAGTCCATTTCGACACGACGCAGACGCTCCGAGCGTTAAACGGGACCGGCATCGTTTGCCCGGATTTACAAGACTACTTGCCTGACATCGTCGCTTATTACAACACACACAAAAAGCCCTGACCAGGGCTTTTTGTGTGTCTTCATCCAATTAACAGCTTCTCTTTCGGATAACGGATCTTCCGGTCCATCTGTCGTGCGACCGTGAACAGAATGGTCAGCGAGCCGACACGGCCGAGGAGCATCATGAACATGATGAACCCTTTCCCGGCGTCATTCAGTTCAGCCGTGATGCCGAGCGAGAGCCCGACCGTTCCGAAGGCAGACACGGTCTCGAACAAGAGGGCGGTCGCCGGAATGTGATCATTCGTCAAAATCGTGAGTGCCGTGATCAACATAATAAAGAAGAAGCTCGAGATGGCGACGACGTATGCTTTCTTGATTTGAAACGCGTCGACCGTCCGCTCGAGAATGACTGTCTCTTTTTTACCGGCGATGAACGCCCACATGTCCGCTAAAATGACAGCGACGGTCGTCACTTTAATACCAGATCCCGTTGATGCCGCTCCGGCCCCGATATACATCAAGATGAGGATTAATCCGATCGACACCGGCGCCATCATCGAGATGTCCACCGTATTGAATCCAGCCGTCCGTGTCGTCACCGCTTGAAAGAACGTGACGTTTAACGCCTCGCCAATCGGGCGGCCGTAAAGTGCACCTTCCACTGATACCCACTCGAATAGCATAAGTCCGAACCAGGCGATTCCGTTGATGACGCCAAGCGAAGCAATCATGATTTTCGAATGCAAAGCGAGTCGCTTCCATCGTTTCACTTCGGTCGCGTCGGCAATCGTCGTGAATCCGAGACCCCCAATCATCAAGAGCATCGAAATCGTGACGACGATGGCCGTATTCTGCTCGAACTGCATCAAGCTGTCGGGCCATAATGCAAAACCTGCGTTATTGAACGCCGAGACGGCATGGAAAAAGCCATAATATAGTGCTTCGCCGAACCGATAATCGCTCGTGCTGTAAAGTTCGACCGTCAAAAATAACATTCCGATGAACTGGACGATGATGGTCGTGAAGACGATGTTGCGGACGAGGCGGACCGTTCCGCCCGGACCTGACAAGTTGAGCGATTCTTGGAGTAAGATGCGCTGTTTTAAGCCGATTTTCTTACCGAGCACACTGAGCAGCATGAGCGCGACCGTCATGAATCCGAGTCCGCCGATTTGAATCAAGGCGACGATGACGAGCTCGCCGAACGTATTGAACGATGAGCCGATGTCGATCGTCGACAGGCCGGTCACCGTGCCTGCTGACGTCGCGATGAAGAGGCAATCGATCCAAGAGACCGGTTCGGTTTGGGCGAATGGCATATACAGCAACGTCGCTCCGATCAAGATGGCGAGTAAAAATCCAGTCGCGATAAATCGGGCCGGTTTTTCAAAGATGAGCCGGTATAGCGCCTCAATTCGTTTAAGGCGCAATTCCCGTACGGTCAATCGATGTCGCATCTCGCTATCTCCTTTAAATCGAGTTTTCTAAGCATCATCTTACTCCTCGACGTGTAAATTGCCAACTAGAAAAATGTATCGCTAACCCTTCCTATATTTTTTTGGTAATATTAGAGATAGACTTTATGAATATTGAGGAGGTTGAATGAAACCGTGGACCCTAGTACGGTAGATCATTCGCTAAAGGATGTCTCGCGAAGGTTGGAGCGTCAATCACAATGTATGCCCGCCCATCTCTATTTCCAGCTCGAAGAACTGTTGAATTGGTCACTTGATCAAGAAGTTATGAATCAATTGTACGCATTATTAAAAAAATACGATGTGCTAACCGATATAGAGCGTGAAGAACGAAATATCAGCATCCAACTGCTGATTGACGAAAACGGCGCTTAACCATCGGAACGCATTTGCGGGAGACGAGTTAAGTCTCTCGCTTTTTTTATATCTTGATTTTTTTTAGAAAGGTGGAAAACATAGACATGGATGTCGTCACTTTAGTCGGACTTTTACTCGGTTTCTTTACGTTAATCGGAGGGATGATTTTGAAAGGAGCGGGGGTCGCTCCGCTGATCAACCCTGCGGCCCTCGTCATTATTTTTGTCGGGACGGCGGCCGCGGTCAGTATCGCCGTTTCGAAAGAACAGCTACAGACGGTACCCCAACTATTTAAGATTTTATTCAAAAAACAAGAACTGCCAAGCAAATCTGGTTTGTTGACGCAATTCGTCGACCTGTCGACGCAGGCACGTAAAGAAGGCCTGCTGTCACTCGAGACGGCACTCGAGCAAGTCGAAGAACCGTTTTTGAAACAAGGCATGATGATGGTCATCGACGGTCAACCGTCTGAATATATCGCCGAAGTGATGTCGCGTGATATCGAGAATATGGAAATACGCCATAAAGCGAACGCTGATGTGTTCACGCAAGCAGGCACGTACGCTCCGACGCTCGGTGTACTTGGAGCCGTCATCGGGCTCGTCGCCGCGCTAAAAGACTTATCCGATATTGATAAACTCGGCTACGCCATCTCCGCCGCCTTTGTCGCGACGCTGTTCGGGATTTTCAGTGGATATGTTCTTTGGTTCCCGTTTGCCAACAAGTTGAAGCAATATTCGAAAAGCGAGGTCGTCGTCAAGGAAATGATGATCGAAGGAATTTTGTCGATTCAAGGCGGAGAGTCACCAAAGACGTTAGAAGATAAGTTGGCCGTGTATTTGTCTCCAAAGGAGCGAGCGAACTATGAAGCGCAAAAAGAAGCATGATCATGAAGAACACATCCCGGAAGGCTGGCTCATCCCTTACGCTGACCTGCTGACGTTACTTCTCGCTTTGTTTATCGTGTTGTTCGCCTCAAGTAACGTCGACCAGACGAAGCTCAATAAGATGTCTCAATCGTTCAATCAAGTGTTCTCAGGCGGCACGAGTGTCTTCCAAGCCTCAACGGCGTCAAACAGTGACATTAGCCGAACGGACAAGACAGATACGACCGCCAATCCGCGGACGTATGAGCTAGCCAAACTCGACGAGTTAAAAGAAGAAGTGAATCAGTACATTAAGAAAAATGGATTAGAAGACGAAATCGAGGCGACCATCAACTCAAGTGGGCTCGTCCTGACGATCCAAGACCGGGCTTTGTTCAGCATGGGGGAAGCGACACTCGACGCTGACGCCCGCACGGTCGCCCAGTCGATCAGCGGCATTCTCGAACAAGCCGGGAATCGAGAAATCGTCGTGTCCGGTCATACCGATAACGTGCCGATCAATACGGCTCGTTTCCCGTCGAACTGGGAACTCAGTTCAGCCCGAGCGACTGCGTTCATGCGAGGTCTGTTGACGAATGAGTCGCTCAATCCGAATCAGTTCACGCTCGCAAGCTACGGGGAATATAAGCCGATTGCGACGAACGAAACGGACGCCGGGCGTTCTAAAAATCGCCGTGTCGAAGTATTGATCAAGCCGCTCGTCGACTTATCAGAAGGTTCACCAAAAATGATCGAAACGCTCGTCTTACCATGAAGAAAAGCCCACTCTGCGACAGAGTGGGCTTTTTGTTAACGTGTCCATTCAAAATATTTTCGGGCGAGCTCGGTGAGCGGGCTCTCGAAGAGCCGCTTCCGCCAGTATAGATCGGCCGCTTTCTTAACGGCCTCGCTCCGCGAAGGATACGGATAGATCATACGTGACAACTTGCCGATTTTATCACCGCGTTGCATCGCATAGACGACAATCTGCATCCAATCGCCAGCCGTCATCCCGACCGCGTGTCCTCCGAGAATCTTGCCGTTCTTCCGGGTGATGATTTTGACGAAGCCTGTCTCTTGGCGATCGGCGACGAACCGATCGACTTCGGACAGCTTCGCCTCAAAGATTTCGATGTCATCCCCGTGACGCTCACGCGCCTCGGCCTCGGTCAATCCGACATGGAACACTTCCGGGTCGGTAAACGTGATCCAAGGCATCTTGCTGTAATCGACCTTGTTCCATAGCCCGAACAAGGCGTTGGCGACGACCGCCTTGCCTTCTTCGCCAGCCGCATGTGTGAACGGTAACGTCTTGATCGTATCTCCGATGGCGAAGATGTGGGACTGTGACGTCCGATACGTCGACGTCACATCGACATAGCCGTCTTTCACGTCGACTTTCGCCCGATCAAGGCGAAGTTCTTCGATGCGTGGAGCACGTCCTGTCGCCATGAGCAGTTTTTCCGCCTCATACTCGACAGTTTCCCCATCGACTTCGGCTGTGACTTTGATGCGTCCTGCCACTTCAGCAATCTGTTTGACCTTGACACCGATTTCTAGATGCAGCGCCATCTCAAGCTGTGAGCGGAGCAACGCACTGACAGACTCGTCTTCTTTCGGCAAGAACGCGTCTTGCGCCTCGAGCACGGTCACTTGGCTACCGAGCCGCGCGAACGACTGTGCCAGCTCAAGTCCGACCGTGCCGGCCCCGATGACGATGATGCTCTCTGGGAGCGTCTCTTCTTCAAACACGTTTTCATTCGTTAAGTAGGAAACGTTGTCCAATCCATCGATTGGCGGGACGGTCGGTTTCGACCCGGTCGCGATGACGAACTTTTTACCGATCAGTAAATCGTCACCGACTTTCAGTTCGTACGGGCTTTGGAACGACGCTTCTCCGATGTATACATCGACCCCGATCTTTTCGAAACGCTCCGTCCCATCGTATTCTTGAATGATCGCCCGCGCTTTGTCGACTCGTGCTTTCGTCGTCTTATAATGATCGCGCCCGTCAAACTCGGCTCCGAGCACACGTGCGGCCTGCATCATCGAACTCGCATCTTTCGAGGCTGCGATGAGCGCCTTCGACGGGATACAGCCGACGTGGAGACAATCGCCACCCAGATGTTTTTTCTTCTCAATCAGTGCGACTTTCACACCTAAATTCGCGGCACCGGCTGCGACCGTCATCCCGGCCGCGCCTCCCCCGATTACAATCAACTGATAGTCCTTCATCCCATCAACCTCCGATATCGTTTGCTTACGTCGTCCATCCGTTTCCGGTTCACACCGAAGTCGGAATGACCGAGTCGTGAAGCAGAACGAAATTCTACTTGTCTCGCTTCATCGTCAAATAAAAATTCCACATCATCTTTAAAACGCATCACTTTCGAAGAGACGACGTAATGGAGCGTGTCCGTCGTCTCCTCGGCAAGCTCCGTCCGAGGTAGCTGCCCCATCACCATTTTGATGGTTTCGACCGTTTGATCGCGGTCTTTTCCATACGGAAGCGGGTCCATGTGCAGCGCTTTGATCGACGTTTGTGTCGATACGGCATTCGGACTTCCTTTCAACGGTTTCAATGTTTTTGCGGCCACGACAAAAAACCTCCCTCATTCTACATACAATTGTATGTATCCTGAATTCGGAAGGTTTAACCCTTTTATTGCAGTTCGCTCGGGTCGAGCGGTAACAGAACTGTCACAGTCGTCCCTTGTCTGACTTCACTTTCGATGACAAGTTTCCCTTCATGCGCCTCGATCAACTCCTTAGCGATCGCAAGGCCGAGGCCGCTGCTGCCTTTCGTCACTTGCGCTTGATAGAACATTTCCGTGATGCGCTGCAAGTGTTCTTTCGAGATGCCAGGTCCTTGATCGATAATCGAGATGAAGGCGACCCGCTCCGACTGGACGAAGCGAACCGTGAGCGTCCCGCCGACTGGTGAGAACCGGATCGCGTTTTCAAGTAAGTTTAAGAATACTTGCTTGAGCCGGTTCTCATCGAATAGACCGACCGACTTGGCCGGGTAGCGCTCGATCAACGTAATCTGCTTATCTTCAAGCGATTGTTTCAGTTGAATCGTTACTTTGCGTAACAGGGAGACGAGATCGAGCTCTTGACGATAGAGCACGAGACGACTCTCCTCGATTTTCGTGTAGTCGAGCAATTGCTCGACGAGACCGATCATTCGCTCGGTCTCCGAATGAATGATACTCAGACCGAGCTCTGTCTCGTCTGACAGTTGTTCGTCCCCGCCTCGGATCGTCTCAGTCCAGCCTTTGATTGAAGTGAGCGGCGTCCTGAGCTCATGGGAGACGTTCGACAAGAATTCGTTGCGCGTCGATTGGTGCTGTTGCACTTTAGCGCCTAAGTAAGTCAGCGTCCGGGCAAGCGCCCCGAGCTCGTGCTTCTCGTTCGAATATACCTCGACGTCGAAATCACCTTGCGCCATCTCGTCAGCCGTCTCAATAATCTCGCGGATCGGACGGACGAAGCGGTCCGCGATTCGGATGACCGCGTATAGCGCCACGAGCCAAATCAAGACACCGATCATGAGGACCGCCATCCAAATCTCGCGGATGAGCGTGTCTAAGTCTGCGAGCGGACGCGTGAAACTGATGGCGAACTCACCCGTTCCCTCGGTCATGATTGGGCTCGTCACCGACAGAAAGTGTTCTTCGTTCACGTCATAGTCTTGGACGACCGACTCTCCTCTAGCGAGACGCTCGAGCTGCTCAGGTGTATACGACGCTTGTTGTGCTCGCTGTCCGGTCGTTTTTATAATCGCGCCAGAGCGGTCGACCATCGTCAAATCCGTACCCGGATACCCGAACGTCCGGACGAGGACCGAGAACGCGCTCGGTGTCTCAAATCCGACTTGCGCCTGTGGATACAAATAAGCACTTGTCGTCGCATGGCTGACCAACGCATCGGACTCATACTCGTAGTAATAACGGTACGTACCGTACGACAGGACGCTTACGAGCAGTAAGAGCACGAGTGTCACGACAATCATCATGCGGATGACGAGCTGTTGTCTCATCCGTCATGTCTCCGCCACTTATAGCCATGCCCCCATAGCGTCTCGATATAGGCCGGATGGCTCGGGTCGTCTTCAATCTTTTGCCGTAAGCGGCGAATGTTGACGTCCACCGTCTTCCGGTCCCCGAAGTAGTTGATGCCCCAAACCGCATCAAGAAGCGCATCACGTGATAAGACGACTTCTTCGTTTTGGACGAGATGACAGATCAAGTCATATTCGGTCGGCGTCAAATCGATCGATTGTCCGTATTTCGTCACTTGTTTCGCCGCCAAGTCGATGGCGAACGGTCCTGACTTGAGACGTTTCTTCTCTTTGCGCTTCACTTTTTCGACGCGTCGCAGGAGCGCATGAATGCGCGCGATGAGCTCGCCCGGGCTGAACGGCTTGGCGATATAGTCGTCCGCCCCTTTCCCGAGACCTTCGATTTTATCTTCTTCAAGCGTGCGTGCCGTCAACATGATGATCCCGACGTTCTCGTCTAAGTCACGAATTGCGGCGCACGCTTCAAAGCCGTCCATCTCAGGCATCATGACGTCTAGCAAGACGATATCGAACGGTTCACGATCGAACGCGGTGACCGCTTCACGGCCGTTCGTTGCCTCAAAGACATCAAATCCGGCTCGTTTTAAATTTACGATGATAAAGCTGCGAATCGCATGCTCATCTTCGGCTACTAATATCCGATTCATATTTCCACCTCTTCTGGAGTTCACTACTCTACATTATAGTTACGTTTTTGCGACAAGGTTGTCAATTGACCTCAAATCGTATTAGGATGGAGTCATTAGATTCTGAAGGAGGACTCCTTACCACTATGAGTTATAACATGATTGTTTTAGATATGGACGATACGCTCCTCACGAGCGACCACACGATTTCCCCTGTCACGAAAGCGGCGTTACTTGACGTCCAAGAACGCGGCCACAAAGTCGTTTTAGCAAGCGGACGTCCGACGTACGCCATGTGGGAAGCAGCTCGTGAACTCGAGCTCGCCAAATATGGTAGTTACATCTTGTCATTCAACGGTGCTTCAATCATCAATTGTGAAACAAATGAAGAAATCTTCTCAAGCACGTTAATGCCAGACACAGTCGCCCACCTCCATGATATCAGTGTCCGGGAGGAAATCGCGATTCATACGTACATCGGTAACGAAATCGTAACCGATCAGCCGAACCCGTATACCGATCTCGAAGGCGAATTGACGGGCATGCCGGTCATCCACGTCAACGATTTCAAAGAAACCGTCACGACCCCTGTCGTCAAATGCCTCATGCTCGGCGATGGAGAAACGCTCGCCCCAATCGAGACGAAGCTACAAGTCGAGCTCGAAGGCAAGCTCGCCGTCGCCCGTTCGAAACCGTTCTTCCTCGAGTTCACGGAAGCCGGTGTGACGAAAGGGACGAGCCTCGCCTTTTTGGCTGACCACGTCGGAATCGACCAAGCACACGTCATCGCTTGCGGAGACGGCAACAACGACTTGACGATGATCGAATGGGCCGGACTCGGTGTCGCCATGGGTAACGCCAACGCCACGGTCAAAGGGAAAGCCGACTTCATCACGAAGTCAAACAATGAAGATGGAATCGCCCACGTCATCGAGACGTACATGAGCAGTGTCGTTACGAATCGTTAAGCAATAACCGTTTGAACCAAGGAGGAATCACGATGAATAAAGGATTGAAACGAGCTGGACTCGGACTAGTCGGAACGGCCGTCGCCGGTGCTGCCTACGTCTTCTTGTCACCGAAGCCTGCGTCCCGTCTCGTCAAAACTTCATTTACTGGAGGCAAGGAAGTCGCGATCAAAGGATTCGACGAAGTCGTTCAAAAGACGTCGGTCCGTAAAGACATCGATTACTATTCTGCCTACGAGAACGGGACGTTCGATTTGATTCGCTATGAAGGCGATAAGCATGTCGTCCCGACAATCTTTTGGGTGCACGGTGGCTCGTTCGTTGGCGGTGATAAGGCCGATGTGTTCAAGTATGCGACGTCGATCGCAAGCAACGGCTACAACGTCGTCAGCATCAACTACGCCCTCGCCCCGGACGTCACGTATCCGGTGCCACTCCAGCAAATCGAAGAGGCGTACACGTATATTGCCGACAACAACGATCGCTTCCGACTCGATCTCGACCGCGTCTTTTTCGCCGGAGACTCGAACGGAGCGCAGCTCGTCGCCCAATTCATCGGGATTCAACTGAACGATGACTATGCACCGTCAGCCGAAGTGAATCAAGTCGTCCCGCAAGACTCGATCCTCGGCGCGGTTCTCTTGTCTGGCCCGTATGATTTGAAACGGACGATTCTCGAGTCTTCGAAAGCCGTCAACCGTTTCTTGTTCAAGCGGATCGGTTGGGCCTACTTCGGGACGTACAATTGGGAGAACCTCCCCATCGTCAACGAAGCGTCTCCTCTCGTCAACATCCCGGCCACGTTCGTCCCGACGTTCATCACCGACGGGAACACGGGGTCGTTCGAGACACAAGCGAAAGAGTTCGCGACGATTCTCTCCGGACGGACTGACGTGACGAGCGTCTTCTATAATCGAGATGAATACGAACTCGGAAACAGCTATCACTTCGAGATGGATCAACCAGCAGCCAGTTCAACGTATCGTCGCTTGATCACGTTCTTGCGTGAAACGACCAAATAAAAACAACCCCGACTTTTTTCAAAGTCGGGGTTGTTTGCGTCATTTGAGCAAATCCATTGCGCGGGCAATCAGCTCGTTGCGAGAGTCTGAAGTTTTCCGTAACGCTTGTAGCCGGTCGATGAGTGCTTGACGAAGCTCGTCTGACTGAACGAGTTCCAAGCATTCAATCTGAGCCAACCAGGCGTCTGCATGCTCAGAGAGGACCGTTGGGACGAGAGCGTCGATCGACTCACCTTGTTCACGCATGAGCCGGATGCGATTGAAGAGTGGGTCGTCTTCCGTCCACGTCCGGGCGTCCCGTTCGATTTGAACCGGTTTCTCTAAGACGACGAGCTCTTCGACGTCCGTGCCCGGGAAGATCGACGGTAGCGAATCGTGTCTCACTTCAAGCGTCGCGAGCTCGATTTGTTTGCCGTCGATGTGCACGCTCACGTCTTCTAGCGTGATCTCGTCTGTCGTCTCGCTGACGATGCGGCCATCGAGGCGAACGTCCGCTTCCGCGAGCGCTTCTTGGATTGGTCCATCTAAAACGAGTAGTCCGTGATTGCTCAAATTGCGAAGCTGGCCGTGGTCAACTTTCACGCAGTCCCCCCATTGAACGAGGGCAACTCGGCCTGTGTTCGTCACGTGTCGAACCGTTCCGACACGGTCGGTCCCATCTTCGAGCCGGATCGTCGATTGACTTCCTGAGGCGAGCGCCTTCTCAAGCGATGCGATTCCGCCCGTGTGGACGGCCATCCGTGATTCGAGTTCATCGAGCGCATCCGTCAACGCCTCGAAGTCAGGGATGACGAACAGTTCACTTTGCATATTCGTCACATCCTGTTTCGTCTCTAGCGCATGCTCGAGGTTGAACGGATGTTTCGTGACGGCGTCGGTCAGGCAGTGACGGCTCTCGCCGACCGAAGACAACAGTCCGGCCCCGTAAATGAGCGGGCGCTCGATGTCGCCGATCAGTCCGAACTCGACCGTCCACCAAAAGATACGTGCCACTTGCTGCGCTTCGGAGAAGCCCGTCACTTGCGCTTTCGCTTCATGCAGCGCTTCTAAGGCGGCTTTGACATCCGCTTCCGTCGAGTTGGCATTCTCTTTCACGATCGTCAGTCGTTTCAGTGCCGCGAACGAGGCGTGTTCCTCACGGTTCATGAACGCTTTCGCGCCAAGTTGACCGAACCGTTTCACGATTTTAGAAAACTCAGGGTCCATCAGCATCGGCGCGTGACCGGCCGCCTCATGGATAATGTCTGGTGCCGGGCTGTACAAGATGTTCTCGACTTTCCGGATGTCGGTCGCGACCGGTAACATCCCGTTCCCTTGGAAGTCAAAGAACGCGACGCCAGGAATCAATCCGTCGACCGCGACCGTCGACCAACCGGCCGCTCGCATCTCGGCGGTCATTTTTTCGACGTCCGGGAGGCGTTCTGGTCCCATGCCTGTCTTTTTCAACCCTTCGATGTAGAACGGATGGGCCTTGCCTTCGAGCGTATGCAAATTGAGCCGTAATACGAAACGCCAGACCGCGTGATCGGTCGGTGTGTACTCGTTGTAAAACTGGGGCGAGATATGAGGCGCCAAGTGGCGTGGGATTGATTGTGTGAGCATGATATTTCCTCCTTTTGTCTACTGGACGTCAAAAAGTCCCTATCGATTCACTCGATAGGGACGACTTAGCCGCGGTACCACCCTGATTACTAGACGTTGTCTAGTCACTCTAATCCGATAACGGGGGACCGCTCACATGTGAGAGCTCACAAACTGTAATTCGATTCATCTTTTGGGCGTGTTCGCAGCACCACACGCTCTCTGGGCCAGGGAAGATGTCTCTACTTCGGTTTGATCATCGCTTTTGTTACTGTTATGCAGTTATGCTTCTACGCGAACTTGCTTTTAAGCGTTAAAGTATCTTGTTGGTTGTAACTTTACCAAATCGTTTTGTCGACGTCAACAAAAAACAGTCCGCAACTGCGAACTGTCACAAACACCAATCAATTTCAGGTTGTCCCCACTGTTTCATCAAATCGTTCACTTGCGAGAACGGACGGGATCCGAAGAAGCCGCGGTGTGCCGACAGCGGACTCGGGTGGACCGATGTCAAGATCGCGTGCTGCGGCCCGATCAGCTTTTGTTTCTTTTTGGCATCGTTTCCCCAAAGAATAAACACGATCGGTTGCTCACGCTTCCCGAGTTGCTCGATGATCGAGTCCGTGAACTGAACCCATCCTTGTCCGCGGTGTGATCCGGCCTTACTCGCTTCGACCGTGAGCGCGGTGTTGAGCAACAATACGCCTTGGCGGGCCCAGTTCTCTAGATTCCCGCTCTTCGGCACGCTACAACCCAAGTCTTCATGCAACTCTTGAAAGATGTTGCGCAGCGATGGCGGAAAACGGACACCGTCTTGGACCGAGAAGCTGAGTCCGTGGGCCTGATTCGGACCGTGATACGGGTCTTGGCCGAGGATGACGCATTTGACGTCTTTAAACTTCGTGTAGACGAACGCGTTCCAAATGTCTTCCCGCTGCGGATAGACGGTCGTCGTCGCATACGCCTCATCGACGAACGCTTTCAAGTCAACGAAGTACGGCTGCTCCATCTCTGCTTCAATGATGTCACTCCAGTCGCCGAGCAAGCGGTCTGATAACTGTTCTCCCATTTGATTCGCCCCTTTCCGTCTTATCATACCCGAATCGACGGCACACAAAAAGACGAGCCCAGTGGACTCGTCCGATGATTATACTGTGACTGTGCCTGCTACTTCTTTCGCAAGTGCTTCTGCTTTCGCTGTCGCGTCAGCAACGATGTCTTCGATCTTGTCTGGGAACTGGTTCATTCCTTCAACCGCAAGTGTCGTCACTTCGTTCACGCCGACGAACGCAAGCGCTTGACGGAGGTACGCGTCTGCAAAGTTGAGGTCTGTGCCTGTGTAGATGCCGCCTGTCCCTTGAATGTGGATCGCTTGTTTGTTCTCAAGGAGACCGACCGGCCCTTGCTCTGTGTAACGGAACGTTTTGCCGGCTGAGAGGACGCTATCGAGGAACATCTTCATGCGTGCTGGGAAGAAGAAGTTCCACATCGGCGTCGCGAACACGTAAAGGTCTGCTTCCATGAACTTCTCGAGCATGCCGTTCATCGTCGCGACTTTTGAAGCTTCGACGTCTGTGAGTGCTTCACCAGACGCGAATTTTCCCCAAGCGCTTAACACGTCGCCATCGATTTCTTGGACGTCGACATCGTAAAGCTCGATTGCTTCGACTTCAAGCGATGCGTTTTCTTGTTGAAGCTTCGTCATGAACGCTTCTGCGACTTGTTTGCTGTATGACAATTCTGTCGGTTTTGGGTTAGCTGATACGTATAATACTTTTTTCATAATGGGTTCCTCCACTGGTAATCTCTATTTTGATAACAACAGTTAGAACTATATCATCTGTATATCTCACCGTCAATTATTTCAACTTCAAGATAATTGACAAAAAAACAGGCAGGCGTTATTTGCCTGCCGCGTTGTAGCCGACGCGTTTCAATAAATCGATCAACGTCTCAGTCTCTTGTTCGCTGAGCGGTCCATAAATATCTTTGAAGATTTCAATATGCTCAGGATAGACGACGTCCATCAATTGCTTGCCTTCGCCTGTCAACGACGCGTACGTGACACGACGGTCTGACGGACAGGCGACGCGCTCGATGAGCCCTCGCTTCTCAAGCTTGTCGATCACATACGTGACGCTGCCACTCGTGATCAAAATTTGATCGCCGATTTGTTGCAGCGGCGTATCTCCTCGTTTATACAATACGGATAGAACACCGAACTCTGTTGAATTCAATTGGTGGCGTCTAAGATCGTCTTTGACACGATCACTGATTGCGTCCATCGCTCTTGCTAAGACGACCCATGCCTTCAATTCGAGTGATTCAATCATGTCGGTTTCACCTCAATTCGTTCATCATTTACCTTTAGTATAGCAGGACATGAGCAGTATACGTCGCTAAAAACACTTCGTCAAGAAACTTCTCCGTTGTCGCGTCTCCTTGAAACGTTTAGAATAGAACTATTGTGATTTTTAGAAAGGGTGGACGGTATGCGTGAGTATTATGAGATTTCATTGACGATTAAAGCAGGCTATTTGAGTTCGGTCATCGAGTTGTTGAACCGGGAAGGCATCGCCCCTGACTATGCCCTTGAAAAAGAAGGCGCGGTCTTTTTACTGTTCAACCACTTGCCATGGCCGAACGTCACGCGCGAACCGCACGCAGTCGAGCGTTTCTTGTTGACGTTGTCGCGCGAAGACTACCTGTTCGTCAAGACGAAACGAAAATCGCCCGTACCCGGCCATGAACCGGTTGCCTGCATGGGAGCGTACGATTCGCCTTTCCACGAATATTTGAAAATCGAGCTCGCCGTCGACGAATCCGATGCGAGCCATCTCGATATGTCGGCGTTCCGCCATTACTAAACAACGCACGCGCGTTGTTTTTTTGATGACTAGGTTTGAGCGCGGACGGGAATATAGGACAATATCTGACTGATAAAGGGGAATGTCTTGAATGGATACAGTTATGTTGATCGTCAACCCATCGTCTGGGAAAGAATTAGGGAAAGAGCACGCGCCGTTCGCTGAAGAAGTGCTGCGCGAACGTTACGGAAACGTCGACGTCCGTTTTACTGAAAAAGCCGACGACGCCACACACTTTGCACGAGAAGCGGCGTCGAAACAATATAAAGCCGTCATCGCCATGGGCGGCGACGGCACGTTGAACGAGACGGTGGCCGGTCTCGCCGAAGCCGATCATCGTCCCGACTTCGGAATCATCCCGCTCGGAACGGTGAACGATTTGGCACGGGCTCTCGGCGTACCGAGTGACCCGAAAGAAGCGATTGAAGCGCTGCGAACGGCAAAACCGTCACCGATGGACATTGGGAAGTATGAACACGGCTACTTCATGAACGTCATCGCCATCGGCCTCATCGCTGAGGCGGTCGATGAAGTCAGCGTCGAAGAGAAGACGAAATGGGGCCCGTTCGCCTACTTGATTGAAGGCATCAAAGCGTTCCGGGAACACAGTCCTTACTCGTTATCAGTTCAGGCCGAAGAGCACACGTTCGACGGGGACGCTTTTCTCGCCGTCATCGCGCTGACGAACTCGGTCGGCGGCTTTGAAAACTTCGAGCCTGATGCGAAGTTGAACGATGGCCTGCTTCACGTCTACTTGTTTGAGAATCTCGGTTTCACAGACGCCTTCCAGCTCGCTCCGGCCTTATTTACCGGTAAGCTTAAAGAAACAGACAGTGTGACCGCATTCCAGACGAAGCGGGTGTATATCGATTCGCCTGATTCGCTTCCGGTCAACGCCGACGGGGACACGGGCGGGAAACTCCCGCTCACGTTTGAAGTGCTCCCAAGCCATCTCCAAGTGCTGAAACCAGTCTAATCTCTCGCCTCGGGACAGAAGGCTCGTTCGAGAAAGGAGAGATCGTTCGATGAACATCACACTCGTTCCGCTGCTCGAAGCGTCAGACGACATCGTCAAGACGTTCAACCGGTGGAACAACGATCCCGAAATCGTTCATTTGATCCGCCCTGCTCGCTCGGAAGAAGAACTCGCGGCCGAGCAACGGATGACCGTCGCCGACTTGACGGATCGACTTCAGACACACGATATCTTTCTCATTTACGCTGACGACAGGCTCGTCGGCGAGGTGAACGTGATGTATGACGCAAACCATCTATACGTTCAAGAACCAGGGAGTGCCTGGCTCGGACTCGTCATCGGGGAAGCGGCGGGTCGCGGCAAGGGTGCGGGCAGCGAGGCACTCCGACTTTTGGAGGAACGGCTTCGTCACCAAGGCACCCCGCGCATCGAGCTCGGCGTGTTCGGGTTCAACGAGGCGGCACACCATCTCTATAAGAAGCTCGGTTATGAAGAAATTGCGCGCATCCATGCGTTCACGTACTGGAACGAACAATTTTGGCCTGATATCCGCATGGAAAAGCGACTGACATGACAAAGACCTTCCTCAAGCGAGGAAGGTCTTTCGTCAGTTGTTCAAGTTTTCGACTTCGACGACGCGGAACCCTTTTTGTTCGAGTTTGGCGACGATCTTGTCTTTCTTCGGCTCATCACAGTCAGGCGGCAACGTGATCAAAACACGGCGAAGGACTTTACTCTTCGCGTCGAGCGTCATCAAACTCGCGATAGACGAGTATTTGCTGACGACTTTCGTGATTTTCTCGAGCGCACCTACCTGCTCGCTAAGTGCGATCGTGACGACGTAGCTGCCTGTGTCACGGCTCCACGCCTCTTCGAGCATGCCGAGCATCTTCCCGTGTGGCAAAATGCCGTAAAATTCATTGCTCTCGTCTTTTAGGACCGCGATATACGGTAACTCTTTGATCGAGAAGAAGACTTTGAAGAATCCGTCCGACTCGTGGACGTATTTCTGCGTATTTTTAATCAATTCCATGACGTTGTCGTCAAGGCTCGCGCCACTCATTCCGTGACGGTAAATATGCATCTTATAAATGTTACCGCGGAAAAATATTCCCGTCTCATCGAGGACAGGGACACAGCGGTATCCTGTCTTTTCAAGCGTATCGAGCGCTTCACGTAACGTCGCCTTTTCACTGATTGTGACGACGTCTTTTTTTGGAATGCATAAGCTATGCACTAACATGCGGTTTTCCTCCTAGCAAATTAAAAGTGGTCTACACCCTATTCATTACTATTCCCCAAATATGATTGAAATCCTGCCATCTTTTTTAAAACTTCGATTCAACCTTTGGCGGTCATGGGATTTGTCGTAACGCCTAAAAGTCGTTATAGTGAAACTATCCAAACAGACAAAGGGGATTGAACGACTATGACGATGAAAAAAGCATTAACGATCGCTGGTTCAGATACGAGTGGCGGTGCAGGCATTCAAGCTGACTTGAAGACGATGGAAGAGCTCGGTGTGTATGGCATGACCGCACTCACGGTCATCGTAGCCCAAAACCCGCATAACGCTTGGCACCATGAAGTCTTCCCGATTGATACGACGTTGATCGAGAAGCAGATTGACACCGTCCTCGCCGGAATCGGCGTCGATGCCGTCAAGACAGGGATGCTCCCGACTCCAGAAATCATCGAGCTCGCGGCTCGTAAAATTAAAGAGTACGGCATTCAAAACGCAGTCGTCGACCCGGTCATGGCTTGTAAGGGAGCCGACGAGATCCTCAACCCGGACGTCGCCGTCGCGATGCGTAAGCACCTCGTCCCTGTCGCCAAAATCATCACGCCGAACTTGTTCGAAGCGCGTATGCTCGCTGGCCTCGACAAGACACCGTCGACGATGGAAGAAATCAAAGAAGCCGCACGCTTGATCCATGAGCTCGGTGCTGAAATCGTCATCGTTAAAGTCGGTGGAAAACTTGGGTTCGACACGGCGTTTGACGTCCTCTATGACGGTAACGAGTACCGTCTGCTCGAAAGCGAAAAGATCGAACCTGCTTTCACGCACGGTGGCGGTTGCACATTCTCTTCAGCCATCGCCGCATCACTCGCGAATGGACATTCCGTCGACGAGTCGATTCGCATCGGGAAAGAGTTCATTACAGAAGCGGTCCGTCACTCGTTCCGCCTCAACCAATACGTTGGGCCGACGAACCATACCGGTTATCGTCAAAAACTAGCAACACAATCATAAACAAGGTGGCCCGGGGCGAACGTCCTGGGTCATTATTGCCATTGGAGGAGACTAGCGTGAAACCGATTCAACCTGAAACGATTCAAACGTATTTAAACGCACACGTGTCGACGCCTTTATACGCTCACGTCGAGACGACGAACGGCGCTTACGCCACACATAACGACCCGGATTTCCATAACGCCGGGATGTTTATCCGTAACGTCGTGATCGAGTACAGTATCGGTCAAATCAAAGGAGACGGACCGTATCGAGTCGGACTAAAGCTCGATCACGGCTGGCTCTACGTCGAAGGATTGACCGACTTTGAACAACACGGTGAACAGTTGCTGCTCGCCGGGCACGACCGTCTCGGACGCCTCGCCTGCGCGCTGCATCTAGACGTCAAACCGCTCCCGCAAGGAGCATCGGAGGTGGACAGCCAATGAACGGACCGTTACTTGTTATTTTCCCACACCCGGACGATGAGGCGTTCAGCTCGGCCGGAACGATCATTCAACATCAGAAGAACGGATTCCCCGTCACATACGTCTGTCTGACACTTGGTGAGATGGGCCGTAATATGGGCTCGCCAATCTTCACGACGCGTGAAGAACTACCAAGAATCCGTAAACGCGAGCTCGAGGACGCCTGTGCCGTCATGGGCATCGACGACCTCCGGATGTGGGGACTGCGCGACAAGACCGTCGAATTCGAAGACGAGACCGAACTGACGAATCGCTTCAGCAAGTTGATCGCCGAAGTGAAACCGACCCGCGTCATCTCATTTTATCCAGGATATGCCGTCCATCCCGACCATGAGGCGACAGCACGAGCGGTCGTCCGGGCGCTCCAAGAGATGGACGAAGCGAAGCGTCCCGAATTTTTAGGTGTCGCTTTTGATCACCGGACGGAAGATGAGCTCGGCAAACCTCACGTCCTCATCGAAGTCGGTCAGGAGAGTGCCGCCAAACGTGAGGCGTTGCTCGCCCACCGTTCACAGACGGAAGGGTTGCTCCGTGCAATCGACAACGCAGAAAACGCCCACGTCATGGAGTTACTCCAACGTGAGCGCTTCTATCATTATCCGTTCTCATGATTCAAACGCGTAACGCGTCATATACAGCAACAAACCTACAGTCCCTAACCCGATCAACGTTCCTAGCACGACGACGATATGTCCCATGTTCTCACCTCTACTTGGTTTTACGAACTGAATGAGTAATAAGTTTCAATAACGCGTGTGCGAACACGCGTTATTTTTATTAAAAGTACAAGACGTAGATAACGGCAGCCAAGACGAGCCGGTAAATCGCGAACGGCGTCAGTTTCACTTTGTTGATCAACTTCAAAAAGAATTTGATGGACAGCAACGCGAACAAGAACGCACTGACGAAACCGATCAGGAAAACAGGCAGCGTGTCGACCGTGAAATAGCTCCACTTGCTGTAAAGCGAGAGCGCGCTCGCCCCGAACATGATCGGGACGGCCATGATGAACGTGAAGTCGGCCGCAGCCCGGTGACTCATCCCGAGCAACACTCCGCCCGAAATGGTCGAGCCCGAACGTGAAAAGCCTGGCCAAAGCGAGAAACATTGAATCAAGCCGACTCCAAGCGCTTGTTTGTATGTGATGTCGTCGAGTGTCGGCGTCGTCTGTCGTTTCACGCCGGACAAGTCGGCGGCAATCATGAAGAACGCACCGATGACGAGTCCGATCAATACCGTCTTAATCGAAAACAGATGCGTGTCGATGTAGTCCTCAAACATGAGTCCGAGCACGGCCGCCGGGAGCAGACCGATAAAGATATGTAGCAGGTTCAACTTTTTCGTCGGCCCTTCATGTCGAATCGCGAGCAATTCTTTCGGATTCAATAACGCTTTGAACCGACTCCTGAAAACGACGATGACCGCTAAGATCGAACCGAGCTGAATCACGATCTTGAACGTGTTGGCTACTTCTTGACCTAGAAAACGACTCGAGTTGAGCCAAATATCGTCGACCAAGATCATATGTCCGGTCGAAGAGACAGGCGCGAATTCCGTCAATCCTTCGACGACGCCTAATAAAAAACCGATGAATAATTCATACCATTCCATTGCATTGTCCCCTACTCCAGTATTGCTTTTTATCATACACGGACGGGACGACGTTCTCTCTCGGTCTTAAGACGTAAAAAAAGAGGACGTAATGCCCTCTTTCCCCTTACATCAATAAAGGAAGCCGGCTAATGTGCAATCTTAGCCGCTTCTTGAGACCACCCCCCGACTCAGGACGGCTTGACACGCGCACACGAACGAACCGATGACGAAGAAAGCAGTAAATAGCGACAATCCCGCACCCCCGATGAACAATACACCGAGTCCGATAATCCCGCCATGCAAGAGCATCGATACCGTTGACTCGGTCGTGGCTCGAATCATGGACGGAAGAGCGCGATGGAGCACCCCGAAGTAGAGCGGTTCGACCGCCCCGACGAGTAGCGCCATCAGTGCCATCCAGAGCAGTCCGAACTGATTTGGGAACGTTCCGAGCAGTATAAACCCGATCCCGATACCCCAAGCGATGAGTTGTTGCCAGCGAGCGACCGGGGCAACTTTCAATAACACCGGGGCAAGCAGTTGACCGGGAATTTGAATGAGCAACAGTACGGTTGAGACCGCCCCGAACCAGTAGATCGGGACATTGACGTCACGCGCGTACAGCTGCCAAAACTCATCCACGAAATTGAATGCACTAACGACCAACACGAACGACCCGGTCAGCATGAGCAGTGACTTGTCGTTCCAAATGAAGCGGAAACCAGCCTTTAACTGCCGCCATGTCACCGCTTCTTCGTGGACCACCCGTCTCGGTTCGACGAGCAATAGACTGCACATCGTCGCGATGAACAGGCTCACAAGCGATAGCATGTAGTTGAACTCAAACGGAAACTTGGTCGCGAGCAAACTTCCGCTAAAGGCGGCGATGACGGCCGCGACGAGCCCGATGGCATTCAGGCGACCTAGCAATCGCTCAAACGCATCCGTATCTCCGTCTTGCTCGAGCGTTTCATACAACAAAGCGTTCTCGGACCCGCTGCGCAGCACCGCCCCGATGGCGGACAAACTAATCGCCAAGACAAACCCAATCAACGAAAACGACAGCAACAACACAATAAACGATAGCCATTCGAGCGCAATGCCGATTTGCAGCAGACGTCGTCGTTCCCAGCGGTCGGCTAAGACGCCGGTCGGCACTTCAAGGAACACGACGATGACGGCATAGACGATTTCCGTGTAGACCACTTCTTGAATCGTGATGCCGCGCGACTCCCAAAACAGACGTTCAATCGTATAGGCCGGAATCAACGCCTCAAACCAGCGCATCGCACCAAGCAACCCTACGTTTCGACGGACTTAGCTAGGGGACCGTGCTCTTCGTCTCATGATGATCTCCTCCTTGTTTACCTATTCCCGATTCCACAAAAAAGCCACGGAACATGTCCGTGGCCGATAGATTATTTTAATAGGTTGAGCATCTCACGGTTAAACGCCGGAATGTCGTCCGGTTGACGGCTCGTGACGAGCTGATTTTGGCAGACGACGACTTCTTTGTCGGCATACTTCGCACCGGCATACTCCATGTCGACTTTAATCGACTTGTACCCGGTCGCGTCGCGGCCTTCGAGCGTCTTCGCCGTGATCAACAGTTGCGGCCCGTGACAGATAGCGAATACCGGCTTCTTCGCATCCATGAACGCTTTCGCGAACTGGACGAAACGTTCGTCTTCGCGCAACAAGTCAGGTGAGAATCCGCCTGGTAAGAGCAGAGCGTCAAAGTCTTCTGGAGACACGTCGTCGACACTTTTGTCGATCGTGACTTTTGCCTCGCCTTGTTTGCCTTCGACGGTGTTACCGGCTGCCTTTTCGATCGTGACAACTTCGTGCCCCGCCTCCACCAATGCGTCGCGTGGACCTGTGAACTCTACGTCTTCAAACATATCCGTGATTAGCGTTGCTACTTTTGCCATATCGGAAACACTCCCTAATTTTTGTTTTATGCACATAAGGACTGTTCCACCCGTCACGGACCGTTAAACATTCAGCGGAATTTTGAGACGTACGGATTGTCCCGCTCGAAGAAGCGGTACGCATAGTCACGCGCCTCGCCGCTGTTCGGGATACCGATGCGCGGACCGGCCTCAATCTCGTTCACACCGTCCCCTTCGATAATATAGAGCGGTTCATGTTGGAGCGAGTGTCCGTACAAGTCCATCGTGATCCCGAGCGCCTTCGTCAGTTTACCGGGTCCGTTCGTCCGGTCGAACCGTTTGATGCCAGGACGATTGAATTCAATCAACTCCTGCCCGGCGACGGGTTCGATTGCCCGGATCAACACGGCTTCCGGTGAGCCGATCGGACCGCTGACGACGTTCAAGAGCGTATGCGTGTGCATTTGATACGTGTATACATGTCCAGACTGCCCGAACATGATCTCGGTCCGATTCGTCCGTCTGCCGCCAAAACTGTGGGCTGCCTGATCGACCGCCCCGAGATACGCCTCCGTCTCGACAATCTTGCCAATGATCTGTCCGTCGAGATGATCATGGACGAGATAGTGCCCGAGCAACGACCGGGCCAGTTCGAGCGTCGGTTGTTCATAAAATGATGGGTCGAGCCGTTTCATCGTCATCCCTCCTCGTCCTTATTTTCTCAAACGAGGCTTGGCGACACAAAAAAGATGCCCTGAACGCGTTCAGGACATCACTTTCATTACGATGCGAGCTTGATCGCATCACGCTGCTTCCCCAACTTCACGTAACCGAGCACGATCGAGAAGATCGGGCTGAGCCAAAGGAAGAACGCGAACGGTGCGTATTCGAGCACCGGCACGCCGAGTGTCGCGGCGAAGAAGGCACCGGACACACCCCAAGGAATGAGCGGGTTGATGACCGTCCCGCCGTCTTCAAGCGCACGCGACAAGTAACGTGGGTCGATGCCGCGGTCGATAAATCCTTGTTTGAACGCTTGCCCCGGGAGCAAGATCGACAAGTACTGCTCACCGGCGAGCAAGTTGACGCCAATCGAGCTGAGCACGACTGACAGCACCGAGCTGCCTGGTGACTTCAGACGTTCTAGTAACGCATCGACGATTGCTTGGAACACGCCCAGCTCACGGAGCAGTCCACCGAAGGCGAGGGCAATCAACACGAGGCTGACCGACCAAAGCATCGATTCAAGGCCACCGCGATCGAGCACGGCCGCGATCGTCTCGTTCTCGACGCCCGACTTGAATCCGGCCTGCATGACACCGAACCAGTTCGAGACGTTCCAATTACCTTGGACGAACCCGGCCGTCAACACACCGGCGAACATCCCGACGAGCATCGTCGGCAATACCGGCATCCGACGGAAGGCGAGAACGGCGACGAGGACCGGGGCGAGCAGTGTCAACCATGACAAGTTGAACCGTCCGGCGAGTGCCGTCTGTGCTTCCGCGATTTGCGCCGTGTCGGCTGCTTGACCGCCGCGTCCGAGAACTGTGAATAAGATGAGTGTGATTACAATCGCGGGAACGGTCGTCCCCATCATGAAGCGGATATGGTCGAACAGTTTGACACCAGCCACAGCCGGTGCGAAGTTCGTCGTATCCGATAGCGGACTCATCTTATCACCGAAGAGCGCACCTGACACGATGGCTCCGGCGGCGAGCGCCGGGGAAATCCCGAGTGCCATCCCGATCCCGAACAAGGCGACCCCGACGGTACCGACCGTCGTGAAGGCACTCCCTGTGAACGATGACACGATCATCGTGATGAGCAACACGCTCGGTAAGAACCACTGGGCTGAGATTGTATTTAAACCGATGGAGAGGATCGTCGCCACCGTGCCAGACATTTGCCATACTCCGATCAGCATCCCGATCAACAATAAAATCATGATCGGCATAATCGCTTCACGAATCCCGTTGATCATCGCGGTCTCGATGCGTTTAAAGTCACGCGTACGATAATACGCGTAACCCCCTATTAATACCATTGTGCCAAAGATCGCCATATGTGGCGTCGCTTTGGCCAAAAACATCAGTGCGAGCAAGGAAATCCCGCTCATCAGCACGACGAATACAGCCTCTTTTCCTTTCATCTGCATCGACGTCCCCTCCTTTCAGTTCCATTATTTTCTACCTAACCGCTTAAACGCTTTTATGCATGAAAGTGTGTCAGTGATGTTCTTTACTATACCTACTTCTCTTTTCCCTGTCAAACGTCTTTTTATGGTAAAGTAAACGCTCGAGGGTGACCTCCGGAGTTCGTAACCTCCTCCGACATCAAAACTAGCGAAAAAGGAAGTGTGCACGTTGCAACACGAAAAAGCATTGGTCGTCTTCAGTGGCGGTCAAGATTCAACCACTTGCCTGTTTTGGGCAAAACAACAATTCTCTCATGTGGAAGCCGTGACGTTCGCCTACGGGCAGCGCCATGATGCGGAAATCGAGGTCGCGAAAGAGATCGCGGCCGAACTTGATGTCCCGCACCACATCCTCGATTTGTCCTTACTCGGACAACTCACCTCAAACGCGTTGACGAGACATGATCTCGACATCGACAATGCGGACGTCCCAAATACGTTCGTCGATGGACGCAACCATTTATTCTTATCTTTTGCGGCCGTCATGGCCAAACAACTCGGTATGCATCACATCATCACCGGCGTCTGTGAGACCGACTTCTCGGGCTACCCGGACTGTCGCGACCAATTCGTCAAATCATTGAACGTGACGCTCAACTTAGCGATGGACTACCCGTTCGTCATCGATACGCCGCTCATGTGGCTCGATAAAAAGCAGACGTGGGAACTCGCGGACCGGCTCGGAGCGTTCGACTTCATCAAAGAGCGGACCCTCACCTGCTATAACGGTGTACTCGGTTCAGGCTGCGGCGAATGTCCGGCGTGTGTACTCCGTCAAAACGGGCTCGCTGCATACGAGGAGGTACGCGTATGAAACACGCCCCATTCCTCGCCCCGACGAGCGTCGAGGCCAAACAAGACGGCTCGCTCATCTACTGCCCGCACCGCGTCCAAATCGTCAAAGAAGTAACGTTCGATGCGGCCCATCACTTGTTTGATTACGATGGGAAGTGCCGAGCGCTCCACGGACATACGTACAAACTTCAAATGGGGATCAGCGGTTTTCTCGACAATCGTGGGATGACGCTCGACTTCGGTGACTTGAAAGCCATCTTTAAAGAAGAGCTCGAACCGTATCTCGACCACCGCTATTTAAATGAGTCCCTTCCATATATGAATACGACAGCAGAAAACATGTGCTACTGGATTTTCGATCAGCTCGCTAAGCACTTGCCTGACGAACGCGACGTCCGCGTCGAATTCGTCCGCCTTTATGAGACACCGACGTCCTACGCCGAGTTCCGGCGCGAATGGCTGGTGGACTGATGAAGATACCTGTCCTCGAAGTGTTCGGGCCGACGTTTCAAGGTGAAGGCCGCGCCATCGGACAGAAGACGATGTTCGTCCGGACCGCCGGTTGCGATTATCGCTGCGCCTGGTGCGACTCCGCCTTCACCTGGGACGGTTCGGAAAAACCCGACATGCTCTCGGCTGACGAAGTGATCGAGCGCCTTGACGCACTCGGGATGTACGATTACGTCACGATCTCAGGCGGCAACCCGCTCCTCATCGCCGGTATGAAAGATTTGGTCGAAAAGTTGAAGGCACGCGGCGTCAAACTCGCCGTCGAGACACAAGGTAGCCGGTATCAAGACTGGCTCCAAGACATCGACGACGTGACACTCAGCCCGAAACCACCGTCGTCCGGCATGACGACCGATTGGGAAAAACTCGACGCCATCGTCGAACGGCTGCGTCCCGAACAGACGACGTTTAAAATCGCCGTGTTCGATGAGGTCGATCTCGCCTATGCGAAAGACGTCCAAACCCGCTACACCCCGGACGTCATGTACTTGTCGGCCGGCAACCCTGAGCCCGGGGCGGACGGTGACATCACCGACGCGCAGCTCAGACGTTTGAAAGAGTTGTGGGAAGACGTCGCGCGTGACCCGTCATGGCAAAGCGTCCGTGTCTTGCCGCAGCTACACACATTACTGTACGCCAACGAACGTGGCGTCTAAGGAGAATGAATATGAGACCAGAAGACTTACAAGACTTGTCACTCCTCGGCCAGAAGAGCGTCCCATACATTTTTGAATACGCCCCGGACGTGCTCGAGGCGTTCCCGAACCGGCATCCGGAAAACGATTATTTCGTGAAGTTCAACGCACCGGAATTCACATCGCTCTGTCCGATCACGAATCAGCCGGACTTTGCGACGATCTACATCTCGTACATTCCGGACGAAAAACTCGTCGAGTCGAAGTCACTCAAGCTTTATTTATTCAGCTTCCGTAACCACGGCGACTTCCACGAAAACTGCATCAACGTCATCGGGAAAGATCTCGTCAAGCTGATGGAACCGCGCTACCTCGAAGTGTGGGGCAAGTTCACGCCCCGCGGCGGCATCTCGATCGACCCGTACTACAACTACGGCAAGCCGGGCACGAAGTACGAGCAAATGGCCGAACATCGCCTGTTCAACCACGACTTGTACCCTGAGACGGTCGACAACCGTTAAGCAAAAAGTAGGCGCTCATCCAATTGAGCGCCTACTTCTTTTTGTAACGGTTGATTTGTTGCTTGATTGGTTCGCGGAACACGGTCGCGACGAGTGTCAACACGACAAAGACAGCGAGCGCGAGGATGACCAGCTTCATATCCCCGCTCGCGAGGCTACTACCGAGAAAATTATTAGCGAACGCCCCCGGAATCATACCGACCGAGGTCGCGAAGACATAAGCTGGGAGTCGCACTTTCGCCAAACCTGAGGCATAACTGACCAAATCAAAGTTGACGAGCGGGATCAATCGTAAGATCAAGACGTAAAAGAATCCGTCTTCTTCGATTTTGTGCTGAATCTTCTCATAATCGCTCGATTCGAAATGGCGCAGAAACCGGTCTCCGAAGCGAACCGCTACATAATAAGCGACGAGTGCGCTGAGCGTGGCACCGATGACCGTATAGACGACACCGGGCAGCGTCCCGAACGCCAACCCGCCCGCAACCGACAAGACGGACGTCGGAAATAAAATCAACGGGCGAACGGTGAACAATAAAATATAAATGAGCGGGGCGAGCCAACCGAATTGAACGATATAGTCTCGGATCTCCCCCGGTCGCAAGTCGATCCACTGATAGAGAAACGTCGCTGTCCCGAATACGAGCAAAACGACGGCAATGACCCATTGTGTTTTCCACTTGTTCATCGGTCGACCTCCCCTCTTTCTTTCATCATATCGCCTCACCTCGAAAAAGTAACGCCTTCCTTTTTTTAGGAATCACAGTGTGGTACGGTTAGAAAAAGCAGAAGGAGGAATCCCAATGTACCTGGCAGATGCCATCAAATTGAAACACCTGCTCTTGAAGCAGATTGATAAGTTGTTACAAGAAGTCGAACGGGTCGCGTTCATCGAGCTCGAGAAGGATGAGCCGCTCCCGACGATCCAATCCCGCTCGCTCGAAGATATCGAGGTCGAGCTCCAATCGATTCGGACCGACATGCGTCGTCTCGACCGCCTCGTCTGTGAAGCGCACTTGCATAACGTCATCGAGACGAACGATGGACCGCTCCCGCTCGTCGAGGCGATCGAGTTCGCCGTTCAGTTGCGAGCTCAGGCTCGGATGTATCAAGACTTGGCCGAACGTCCGAAACGCGAATTTCAATCGGGTCACGGTGAAGGCACTTCTGTCATCAAGCACGCGCTTTATGATCCGGAACTGTACCGTCTGAAGGCGCTCGACGTCGAGAAACGGGCCAACCGTATCTCAAGCGCTATCGATGCGGCCAATCACCGAACCGAAATCGATTTTGATGCGAGCCGATATATGTAAGCTAAAAACGCGCCGGGACCTTCCCGGCGCGTTTTACATGTGATGATGGTCGTTATGATGATTGTGGTGGTCATGATGGCGCGAACCAGACCGACGTCTCGGCGCCGGCTCATCGGCGAACTTCTCGCCGTCCAAAATACCGAGCCGCTTATATTGGCGGTCGACCCGCTCCTTCGTCCCATCGTTCACATGCGGCGACTCCATAACCAACTGATAGCTGCCGAGTGCCACCCGGAACGGCTCCATCTGCGTGCGATGGACCGGAAACGACTGCACGTCCCGTAAATAATCGGCGAGACGGTTTGCTGATGCGTCATCGGGATGATCTGCGAGATCTGAGGCGAAGCGTTGCATGTCTTTCAATAGGCCCTTCGTCTTCGTCACTTGGCGAATCATGCTTATAATAGCGATTATAATCACGGTTAGAATGCCGATAATAAAAATCGGAAAAATACTGAACATCCCACTAAAAAACGAATCTCCCATCCCTGTCGAATCGATGTATACTTCTTCCCCGAATGCGAACGTGTTGACCATAATGTCTCCCCCTTTTTTCCTATATACGGACGCCGCTTCATTTGGTTTCATGCCTACAAAAAAAGCCGCGGCACTCGCCACGGCTCAACTGTCAGTTCAATTGTTTCTCCATCATGATGCGCGGTGCGCCATCTTCCGTGTACGCCCCCATGATGTCGTAGCCACAGAGCAGGTTCAAAATGATGACACCTTTGTTCGTGTTGCGCGCTTTCGTCCGAATCGAGTGGAATCCTTGCGCTTTCACCCATTCGAGTTGCGTATCCATCAACTTGCGGCCGATCCCGTACTTTTGGAACTCAGGATGCACGCCGCCAGCCCAGCTATAGAAGCGATATGGCTCAGCCTCGTAGCCGATCTTGAATCCGACGGGCCGGTCGTCAGAAAATGCGAGTAACACGAGCGGGTTGGCATGGCGGTACAGTCGTTCTTTAAAACGAAGTTGGTCGATGTCGCCGTACAGATGGCGATACAGGTTGAAGAATTCCTCTTCAAACTCGCTAAAGTTCGTCGTCACATCTTTCACGATAAATGAACTGGTCGTACTCATCTTTCCATCCCCTTTCGAAATATGGACAAGTTACTCGTACGCCTGTTTATTTCGCCATCTACTCGGATTTTCCTGTTTCTCGCTCAAATGCGTTCAAACCTTTTTGTTTGTACACCCCGAGCGAACGTTTCGGGAGGCTCCGCACCATCCAGTTTTTGAACACACGTTGTTTGTCCTCGATCGATAGTCCGTACCCTTCCGTCACGATATGACGGGCCCGCGTCGTCACGTCATAAAGCGAGATGGCGGCAGCGACCGAGATATTTAAACTTTGGACATAACCTTGCATCGGGATGACGTAATTCCCGTCCGCTTTCGCGAGTGCCTGCTCCGACACACCGTGATGCTCGTTCCCGAATAAGAGCACGGTCGGTTTTGACACGTCAACGTCTTCGAGCGGGATCGCCTCTTCGCTGAGCGCCGTCGCGAGTATTTGATAGCCGTCCGCTTTCAACTGATCGATCGCTTCTTCGATGGAAGCGTGTTCGACGACGTCGACCCAGCGATCGGCACTCTTGGCGATAATCGAGTTCGGTTTGAACTTGGCCCGTCCTTCGACGACGTGAAGCGTCTGCACACCGAACGCGTCCGCCGAACGCAATACGGCCGACTGATTGTGCGGATCGTCAACGCCCTCGGTCAATACCGTGATGTGATTCGTCCGCGTGTTCAATACGTCTTGCATCCGCTTGACGCGGTCTGGCATAAGCATCGAGAACAAGAGCCGATCCTCTTCTTTCATCACGCCCGTTCGTAACAACTCTTCAAGCAACGTGGCCTGCTCTTCTTTTGACAATGCTGATGTCGTCTGTCTCCATCCCATTCTTCTCGCCCCTTTCAACCTCTAGTATTTTAGCGGGATTCGTTTCGACTGACAAGCGACGTCGTAAAACAGCGTATTTTCATCCTTCCATGAAAATTTATGAATTTTAGGAAACCGGTTGCACAAATTTATGCAATCGATTACAATCATTAATGCAAGCGATTGCATTGACGATCGTTCTTAACAGAGAAAAAGTTCCGAACAGGAAGGAAGCGTATAGCATGAAACAGCTCATCTCATTTGATTTTTGGCAAAAACTCGGTAAGGCCTTGATGGTCGTTATCGCCGTTATGCCGGCAGCAGGACTCATGATCTCAATCGGTAAATTGATCGGCATGTCAGCCGGAGACGTCAGCATCTTGCTCACGACGGCACGCATCATCGAAGACTTAGGTTGGGGCATCATCGTCAACTTACATATCTTGTTCGCGGTCGCCATCGGTGGCTCGTGGGCGAAAGACAAGGCCGGCGGTGCGTTCGCCGCACTGATCGCCTTTATTTTGATCAACCGTGTCACAGGCGCCATCTTTAACGTCAACGGTGCTATGCTCCAAGACCCGGAAGCGACAGTCCAATCCCTCTTTGGGGCCGACCTCGTCGTCGCTGATTACTTCACATCAGTCCTCGGTTCACCTGCCCTGAACATGGGTGTGTTCGTCGGGATCATCGCCGGTTTCCTCGGTGGTGCACTTTATAACCGGTTCTATAACTTCAGTAAATTGCCGAACGCCTTGTCGTTCTTCAACGGGAAACGGTTCGTCCCGTTCGTCGTCATCCTCGGTTCGGTCGTCGCGGCGATCGCGCTGTCGATCATCTGGCCAACGATTCAAGGGGCACTCAACAGCTTCGGCCAATGGATTGCCACGTCACGTGACACGGCACCGGTCCTCGCGCCGTTCATCTACGGTGCGCTCGAACGTCTGTTGTTACCGTTCGGTCTCCACCACATGCTCACCGTCCCGATGAACTACACGGAGCTCGGTGGCACGTACACGATTTTAACAGGCGCGACAGCTGGTTCAGTCGTCGCCGGTCAAGATCCGCTTTGGTTAGCTTGGGTGACGGACCTCGTCAACCTTCGCGCCGCTGGGGATACGGCTGCTTATAACACGCTGCTCGCTGACGTCGTACCGGCCCGTTTCAAAGTCGGTCAAGTCATCTTGTCGTTCGCGGCACTCATCGGTGTCGCTTATGCGATGTACCGTAACGTCGATGAGGACAAGAAAGCCCAGTACAAGCCGATGTTCCTCTCGGCCGGTCTCGCCGTCTTCTTGACGGGTGTCACTGAGCCGATCGAGTTCATGTTCATGTTCGTCGCTCCAGTCCTTTACGTCATGTATGCACTCATGGCCGGTGCCGCCTTCGCCTTGGCGGACATTATCGACCTTCGTGTCCACGCGTTCGGTGCGATCGAGCTATTGACGCGGATCCCGATGATCATCAAAGCCGGACTCCTGCAAGACTTGATCAACTTCTTCCTCGTCTCGGCTGCGTTCTTCTTCATCAACTTCGGGGTGTTCAACTTCTTCATCAAGAAGATGAACTTGCCGACGCCTGGACGTAACGGCAACTATATGGAAGAAGCGACAGAGCAATCGACGGTGACCGGCAACGAGCAGGTCATGGGGATTATCGCTCTACTCGGTGGGGAAGATAACATCGAGGACGTCGATGCCTGCATGACACGTCTTCGTGTCACAGTGAAAGATATGTCGCTCGTCTCAGAAGAGCGCGAATGGAAAAAGAACGGCGCCATGGGTCTTATCTTGAAAGACCGCGGTGTCCAAGCAATCTACGGCCCGAAAGCCGACGTGTTGAAGTCTGACATTCAAGACGTCATCGGTGCATAATCAACAGGCCAGCTCGTGCGAGTTGGCCTGTTTTTTCTAAAGGAGGACTACTGTGAATATTTTGACGCTCAACTGTCACGCCTGGTTAGAAGATCGGCAACAAGAGAAAATCGACTCAATCGTAGAACGGATCGCGAGCGAGGAGTATGACATCATCGCGCTCCAAGAAGTGAACCAACATAAAGAAGCGCCGCTGATTGACGGTCTCATCCGTGAAAACAACTTTGCCCACGTCCTCGTTGAAAAACTCCGTGAGCAAGGGGTCGCCTATTACATGACATGGGATTTCGCCCATTACGGGTATGACATCTACGAAGAAGGCGTCGCGATCTTATCGCGGACACCGTTCGTCTCGACCGAGTCGTTCTTTGTCTCCCAAACGACCGACCCGAACGATTACAAGTCCCGAAAAATCGTCAAAGCCGTCGTTAGCGGCACGGACGAACCGACAGCCGTCTACTC
Organism: Exiguobacterium sp. SH4S7; assembly: GCF_004336795.1. NCBI lineage: Bacteria > Bacillati > Bacillota > Bacilli > Caryophanales > Exiguobacterium > Exiguobacterium sp. SH4S7. Next base: position 127,661 of record NZ_SJUT01000006.1, on the reverse strand, counting down.
GTGCCATCTCGGTTGGTGGCATGATGCGGACGAACCGGCTCGTCACCAGCTCGATGAACTGCTTCGCCGCGTCGAAGATGACGACCGGGCTCTCCTGCTCGGCGACTTCAACAACGACGCGTTTCTGCGCGGTGAAGGCTACGACTATTTGATCGACCACGGTCTTCAAGACTTGTTCTTTCTCGCGGCTGAGCGCGAAGGCGATGCGACCGTCCAAGGCAAAATCGCCGGTTGGGACGAGAACAAGCAGGCGCTTCGCATCGACTTGATGTTGACGAACGCCCCGATCCACGTTTCGCGTCACGCCGTCGTCTTTGACGGCGACAACGGACCAATCGTGTCAGACCATGCCGGTGTCGAAGCGACCGCGTTTTGGCGATGAGACAACCCCTTTCTTTCTGAACTGGAGAGAAAGGGGTTTTGCTTTGCCAAAAAATCCTGTATGGTTGGAAACGACTGATGTCTAACAACCTTTGAACGAAAGAAGTGATTACATCTTGACGACCACCCCATCGCTCAGTCGCAACGACTGGACGCTCATCTTATCACTGGCGTTGCTCACGTTCGTGCTCGGCACGAGTGAGTTCGTCATTGTCGGAATTTTACCCGATATCGCGGATGGACTGACCATCTCGATTGCCACCGCCGGGACGCTCGTGTCCGCCTTCGCCATCAGCTTTGCCATCGGCACCCCGCTCATGATGTCGTTCACGAGCCATATGCCGAAACGACGACTTATGCTCGGACTCACGCTCGGCTTCATCGTGCTCAATTTCTTGAGTAGCCAAGCACCGAACTACGGTCTTCTGCTATCGACACGCATGGTGACCGCGGTCGTGACCGGTGTGCTCATCTCGCTCGCCATGCTTGTCGCCAGTGAATCGGTACCGCCGACGAAGCGCGGCATCGCCGTCTCGTTCATCTTCGGCGGCTTCACGATGGCGAACGTGTTCGGTGTTCCGCTCGGGACTTTCATCGGGCAACGCGCGGGCTGGGAAGCGACGTTCTTCATGACGACCGCACTCGGTGTCGTCGCCTTATTCGCGGTCTACCGCGTCGTCCCCAACCAGTTATCGAGCGCGAAGACATCGATCTCTGACCAGCTCCGGCTCTTGACGAATCCGCGTATTTTGATCGCCTTCTTCATCCCGGCTCTTGGATTCGGTGCGACGTACGTCGTCTATACGTATCTCGTCCCGATCTTAAAAGGCGTGCTCGGCGTTCCGGTCGCATGGATCAGTCCGATCCTGCTCGCCTACGGTTTCATCTCGATCTTCAGCAACATGGCGGCCGGGAAAATCGCGAGCCATAACCCGATCGGTCGGCTCCGGTTCGTCTTTCTCATCCAAGCGGTCGTGCTCGCGGCGCTTTATGTGACGACGTCGAACGTGACGCTCGGTCTCATCAACATCGCCCTCATGTCGTTCATGGCGATTCTGCTCACGACGTCGACGCAAATTTATTTGATCGATTTGGCCGAGAAGTTCAACCCAGACGCCAAAGGTCTGGCCTCGTCACTCATGCCTGTCGCGAGCAACGTCGGCATCGGCATGGGGTCTGCTCTTGGTGGTCTCGTCTATGCGAACGCACCGGTCATGATGCTCGCCCTCGTCGGTGGCGCCGTCGCCTTACTGACCGCGGCTTTGACGTCACTCAGTCATCGTCTCGACCAACGCTAAACAGCGTGCCCGAACCCGGGCACGCTGTTTTTTTAGAGCCAATCTACGATTTGATCAATCGTCTCATCAAGTTGTTCTCTTGCGCTGAGCGGGCTGTCGTTATCCCCGTCTTGCGGCCCGTACATCCCAAAGTTGGCATGATTGCCACCTTCGATCTGATGGAATGTGGCGTCATTCGGCACGCTGTCAAGACTCGTCTCGATATCGGCCGGTGTCGCCAGACCATCCAATTCACCCGAGATCGACAAGACGCGCAAGTCGCTATCCGTCATCGAGCTGATCGGATACGAGGCGAGGAAGATGACCCCGTCGACTTTATCTTCGTTTTCGAGCGCATAGCCCGAGGCGGCCGAACCGCCGAGCGAATGACCGGCGACGTACCAGAGCTCGATATCGGGATGTGCCTCGATGATTGTTTCCGCCGCATCGATATCTAAGATGCCGAGGTTCAAGCGCAGCGACGGGATGGCGACAAAGTTCCCTGCTTCCGCCAATCTGGTCCCGTAATAGGCGTACGCCTCTTTATCGACTTTTGCACCCGGGTACAAGATAATCCCGACCTCACTCGCCGGGTCTCCGAACTCGAGTCGGTTGTCGACCTGTTCAGCTTCAGCCGCATAGCCAAGCGCTTCATCCGTCGGTCCGTACGTCAGTTGCGTCCAAACGACGAAGCCGATCACGGCGACAAGGATGACAGCAAGCAACGACAGTCCGATCCACTTCAGTTTTCTCTTCATTATATACCTCCATTTGCATCCACTTCGTCGTCACGGTACACTAATAGTAAAAAAGGGAAATACCAGGGGGACACCATGACGAAAAGTTCTGTAACCACGACGATTCAGTGGTTTATTTTTATTTTAGCTACCAACATTGTACCACCGCTCGCCATCGCCGCCCTATTTGAACTGTCGCCGGCCGAGACGATGACGTTCATCTCGCGCTCGCTGTTCATCTTCGCATTGTTCAGCATCATCCAGACGCTGTTCGGTCACCGTCTGCCGATTTTAGAAGGACCGGCCGGCATTTGGTGGGGTGTGTTCACACTTTATGCCTCGATCGGCCCTGCCCTTTACGGTAGCGGGCAAGAGACGCTCCAAGCGCTCGGCTTCATGCTGTTCTTGAGCGGTGTGCTCGGCGTCGTCATGACCGTGACCGGACTGCTACGGCGCATGTTGTCGCTGTTCACGCCTCAAGTGCTCGGCGTCTATATGATTCTGCTCGTCCTGCAATTATCCGGTGCCGTCATTAAAGGCGGTTTCGGTGTGAGCGAGGACGGCATCAATATCGTGCAAGCCGTCGCGACAGCCGGGCTCGTCTTATTCGCACTCACGCTCGAGCGGAGCCGCTTCAAACAATACGGTCTCGTCATGACGCTTTTCGTCGGGTTCGGATTGTTCAACCTGCTCGGTCTCGGCAACCCAATCGTTCGTTCGGACTCGTTCTTCCTCGTTCCCGAGCTGTTCCCGTTCGGGGCTTGGGTATGGGATTGGAACTTACTTCCGACCGCTTTCGTCATCACACTTCTACTCATGACAAACGTGCTCGCGAACATTAAATTGATTGAGCGCATCGTCAGTTCACGGACGAAACAACAAGTCGAAGGCAACGTCGCCGCGTCCGGCGTCGTCAGCGGCGTCAGTCAGATGGTCGCTGGTTTGTTTGGAACGCCTGGACCGGTCGCGATCTCTGGGACAGCCGGTTTCTTGTCGTCAACGGAGAGCGTGCACCGTGCCCCTCACCTCGTCGCTCACGGCTTAATGATGGTGCTCGCTTTAATCGGACCGTTCGTGTCGCTCATCGCAAGCATCCCGGCCGCGGTCGGGTACGCCATCGTCACCCCGCTCATCGCGACGATGATCATCATCGGGATTAACGAGGCCGCGTTCGAGTTGAACCAAAAGACGGCGTCGCTCACGGTCGGCCTCCCGCTCGTCATCGGGGCCGGGGCGATGTTGCTCCCGCCTGGAGCGATGAACGATTTACCGCCGCTCCTTGCGACCGTGTTCTCGAACGGTCTCGTCCTCGGGACGGTCGTCGCCTTGACGACCGCCATCCTAAGCCGAATCCACGACTAAAAAAGAACTGACCTCGCGCCTGAGGTCAGTTCTTTTCGGTTACGTGCATATGGAAAGCTTTGTCGTGCGGCAAGACGGCACCGTCTTCCGCCTCGAAGTGTTCGCGGTCCTTGAAGTAAGCCGCAATCGTCAACGTGTCCCGATGAAGGGCACGCTTGAACGCTTGCTCGACCGTGACCGGTGTTCCGTCATCGTTTTTCAGTTCGAGACCCATCAGCTTGTAGCCGATCGTTTGACCACCACGGCTCATCTGGCACGCCTCGATCGCATAAGAGACGAGTGTCGGTGTGATGACCGCGTGGACGAACTCGCTCTTCACTTTCTTCCGAACGAGCTGTTCGACACCGAAACTTAGTAACCCGGCAATGGCACCGTCAATCATGACGGCTTTCGTGCGTTTACTCGTCACTCGCTTCATTGGCTCATTCCCTGCATCATTCCGGACGTTAACACTTCCGTGCCTTGTCCTTCTTCTGCCGCCATGATCAAAGCTCGGGCCACATGTAACGCTTGGATTGGGGCCGCGTTTGGCACTTTTTCGAGCAACAGTGGTTGGAATGGGCGGCTGACGACTTCAGCCGCTTTCTCACCGAGCCGGAACGACTCGCGGTCGCCGAGTAAGAGCGACGGGCGAGCGATAATCAAGTGCTCGAACCCGAACACTTTGAGCCCGTTCTCGAGTTCGCCTTTCACTCGGTTGTAGAAGAACGGCGAGCGCAATGACGCACCTTGTGCCGAGACAACGGCGTAACGTGTGGCGCCGTGGCGTTTCGCGACACGCGCGACTTCGAGCGGCAACTCGAGGTCGACATGTTTGAACGCCTGCTGCGATCCGGCGACGGCAATCGTCGTACCGAGTGCACAGTACACATCGTCAATGTGAGGCAACGTCTCATCCATCTTCTCAAAGCCGACAACTTCATGTAATTTCGGGTGACTCCAACGTTTCGAGCGGCGGACGACGATCCATACCGCGTCATACCGTTCTTGTTCGAGCAACTGCTCGACGAGCTCGCGTCCGATCAAACCGGTCGCGCCGACAACGAGTGCTGTTTTTCCCATCCTAGTTCCCCCTTGTTACGTGCTCCTTTCAGTCTAGCTGACTTGCCGTTCATCGGCAACGACCTCGTCGGGACTGAACCGATCGACGAGACGGAAGAAACCGTTTAAGAACAGGGCTGTGAATGAGCCGGCAACGATGGCGCTATCCGTGAACAGTTGGATCGATTCCGGCATATTGGCGACAATGCCTGGGTTGGCTGTGATGCCGAGCCCGATGCCGATCGAGAGCGCGATCGTGATCAAGTTCTCGTTTTTCGCAAAATCGACTTGGCTAAGGATGCGAATCCCCGACGCGGCGACCGTTCCGAACATGACGAGCATCGCCCCACCGAGCACCGGTTTCGGGATGAGCGTCGTGAACGTCGCGACTTTCGGCAAGAAGCCGAGCAAGATCAAGAGCCCGCTCGTCCAAAAGATGACACGACGTGATTTGACACCCGACAGCTGGACGAGTCCGACGTTTTGACTGAACGTCGTGTACGGGAAGCTGTTGAAGATCCCGCCGAGGATCGTCGCCACACCTTCGGCTCGGTACCCTTTCGTCAATTCGTTCGATCCGATTGGTTTTTTCGTGATATCACTCAATGCCAAGAACACACCAGTCGATTCGATCATCGAGATGATGGCGACGAGCGTCATGACGAGAATGGCCGACACGTCAAACGTCGGCACCCCGAAGTAGAACGGCTGCACCATTTGGAACCAGCCGGCCTCACGGACCGGGCTGAAATCGACGAGACCGAGGAACGCGGCGACACCGGTACCGATCAAGACGGCGAACAAGACCGCTGCCGCCCGACTGAACACGGTACCGACTCGGTTCAAGACGAGAATCAAACCGATCGTCAATCCGCCGAGCGCCAAGTTTTGTATTGAAGCGAAACCAGGCTCACCCGGTGTCCCGCCGCCGATATCATTGATGGCGACCGGGATAAGCGAGAGGCCGATGATCGTCACGACCGAACCAAGGACGACCGGCGGGAAGAATCGGGCCAGTTTGCCGACGAAGCCTGAAATCAAGATGACGATGACACCGCTCGCAATCAACGCCCCATAAATCGCTGTAATACCGCTCGAACTGCCGATGGCGATCATCGGACCGACCGCTGTGAACGTACAACCGAGCACGACCGGTAGCCCAACACCGGTGAAGCGGGTCGTCCATACTTGAAGCAATGTCGCGACGCCGCACATGAACAAATCGATGGCGACGAGATACGCGAGCTCAGTCGGTCCGAGCCCGATGGCCCCACCGACGATAAGCGGGACGATGGCCGCGCCTGTGTACATCGCGAGCAGATGTTGGAACCCGAGACTGGCCGTTTTGAACGTGTTCATCGGACCACCTCTACGAATGAGATGCTATCTGCTCCAAGTTTGGCGATACGGGCGAGTGATTCGACACGATACCCTTTGTCGATCAGTTTTTCCCGTCCTGGCTGGAACGACTTCTCGATGACGATGCCGACACCCGCGACGGTCGCACCGGCCGACTCGACGAGCTGCGTCAAACCGAGCGCCGCTTCCCCGTTCGCGAGGAAGTCATCGATGACGAGGATACGCTCATCCGGTTGGACGAAACGACGGCTCAAGCTGATGCGGTTCGTCTCTTGTTTCGTGAACGAATAGACGTCCGCTTCGACGAGGTCGTCTTGGAGCGTGAGTGATTTTCGTTTGCGAGCGAACACGAACGGGATGCCGAGCTCGAGCGCCGTCATCATCGCCGGGGCGATCCCGCTCGATTCGAGTGTGACGATTCGGTCGATCTGGTCATCACGGAATCGGTCTGCGAATTCACGACCGATCGCCTGCATCAATTCAGGATCGACTTGGTGGTTCAGGAACGCATCGACTTTCAATACTTGGTCCGACAAGGCACGGCCTTCGTCTCTAATTTTGTCTTCTAACTGCTTCATTGTGTTTCCCTCCAATAAAAAAATGCGATTCGTCACCCCTACCCGGGGACGACGAACCGCATGAAAACACAAAGAATGCACACGACAAGCGTCACCCGTAGTCGAACCATTTACGGTGGTTCGGTAGAGACTTGTGAGCCATATTCTCACGGATATACGAGTGCGAATCTTTTTAGTTATATAAGATAAAGTTTATTGTAGACGAGATTGCAGAAATTGCAACCCGTTTATGAAAAGACTGCTAAAAGTCCGATTTTTCTGAAACTGCTGTATACTGAAGATACTGGAAAAACGAGAGGAGCCACATCCATTATGAAGCTATTCGTTCTTGGTGCTACCGGACGGACCGGTCATCAGTTTATCGATCAAGCGATCGAGCACGGCCATCATGTGACCGCCTTCGTGCGCGAACAGAAAAAACTCATCCCGACCCCGCAGCTCGAGATCATAGAAGGCGACGTTTCGGACAGTTCGGCGTTGACCGACGCGCTCAAAGGGCACGACGCCGTCATCAGCTGTCTCGGGACCGATTTGAGCGACGCCGATTTCTTGGCCAGCGTGACCGATGCACTCGTCCCCGCCATGAAAGCGAACGATGTGACGCGCATTCTATACCTCGCGTCTGCCGGGATTGACAAAGAGATTCCCGGGATCGCCGGAACGGTCGTGACGTTCATGCTCCGGAAGCCGCTTCGCGACCACCGGGCCGCGGTCGACCTGTGGCGCAACTCGTCGTTCGACTACACGATCGTGCGGCCGATGCAACTGACGGATGGTCCGCGAACATCGGTGTACCGGACGGACATCGACGGGATCCCTGCCGACGGTAAACAGATTTCACGCGCCGACGTCGCCCAGTTCATGTTGAACACGGTCGAAGAGAACAGTTTCGTCCGGCAGTCGGTCGGACTGGCGTACTAATTTTTTTGAATCCATGCTACAATATCGGATAGTCAACTTTGAAGGGAACGAATACGAATTATGAGTATATTAACAGTACAAAACTTGAGCCACGGTTTCGGTGACCGCGCCATTTTAAATGACGTGTCTTTCCGTCTATTAAAAGGTGAACACATCGGCCTCATCGGAGCAAACGGTGAAGGAAAATCGACGTTCATGAACATCATCACGCGCAAACTGCAACCGGATGAAGGGAAAATCGAGTGGGCGAAAAACGTCCGCGTCGGTTACCTCGACCAGCACGCCGTCCTCGCACGCGGGATGACGATTCGTGACGTGTTGAAAAGCGCGTTCCAATACTTGATCGACATGGAGACACGCATCGGCGAACTCTACATGGAAATGGGCGACGCGTCACCTGAACAGATGGACGACATGCTCGCTGAAGTCGGCGAACTGCAAGAGACGCTCGATTCGAACGACTTTTATATCATCGATGCGAAAGTCGAAGAAGTCGCCCGCGGACTCGGTATTTTAGACGTCGGTCTCGACCGCGATGTCGCTGACCTGTCAGGTGGACAACGGACAAAAGTGTTGCTCGCGAAGCTGCTCCTTGAGAAGCCGGACATCCTCCTCCTCGATGAGCCGACCAACTATTTGGATGAGATCCATATCGAGTGGTTGAAGCGTTACCTCCAGAACTACGACAATGCGTTCATCTTGATCTCGCACGATATCCCGTTCTTAAACAGCGTCATCAACTTGGTCTACCATATGGAGAACCAAGATTTGTCGCGTTACGTCGGCGACTACGACAAGTTTATGGAAGTGTACGAGATGAAACGGTCGCAGCTTGAGTCGGCTTATAAACGCCAACAAGCGGAAATCGCTGATTTGAAAGACTTCGTCGCCCGTAACAAGGCCCGCGTCTCGACACGAAACATGGCGATGTCACGTCAAAAGAAACTCGACAAGATGGACGTCATCGAGCTGAGCGCGGAACGTCCGAAGCCAGAGTTCCGTTTCTTGCAGGCGCGCACGTCAGGCCGTCTCATCTTTGACGCGAAAGGTCTCGTCATCGGTTACGATGAGCCGCTCTCACGTCCGCTCGACTTGCAGATGGAGCGCGGTCAGAAGATCGCCCTCGTCGGCGCGAACGGAATCGGGAAGACGACACTCTTGAAGAGTCTGCTCGGCTTGATCAACCCACTTGAAGGAACGGTCGAACGCGGCGAGTTCTTAGAGATCGGCTACTTCGAACAAGAAGCGGCCGTCAGCAACAACACGTGTATCGAAGAGATCTGGAGCGAGTTCCCGTCGCTCAACCAGCAACAAGTCCGGGCCATGCTCGCGAAGTGTGGTCTCATGACGAAACATATCGAAAGTAAAATTGCCGTCCTCAGTGGTGGCGAGAAGGCGAAAGTCCGCCTCTGTAAGCTCCAAAACAACGAGTCAAACTTACTTCTTTTCGATGAGCCGACGAACCACTTGGACGTCGACGCGAAAGAAGAGTTGAAGCGTGCGTTGAAAGAGTATAAAGGCAGCATCTTGCTCATCAGTCACGAACCGGAGTTCTACCAAGACATCGTCACCGACGTCTGGAACTGCGAATCGTGGACGACAAAAGTATTCTAAAACGTGTAGAGGAAGTGTCGCATGACAGGCCCAATCCAATTGAACGAACGCATCGTTCTCTATGACATCATTCGAGGGTTTGCCCTGTGCGGCATCTTCCTCGTCAACATCCCGAGCATGCTCGGGAGCGACTGGATCTTCGGTAAACCGATGTATGAAGGCAGTGACCTCGTCGTAAGGACACTGTTCGACTTGTTCATCCAGACGAAGTTCTATACAATTTTCTCTTTACTGTTCGGCATCGGCTTCTCGATTTTTCTCGAGCGTTCGTACGCGCGCGGGGATTCGGCGAGCCGCTATGTCCGACGCATCATCATCCTTTTCTTGTTCGGACTTGCTCACCTGGCCATCTGGTCGGGTGACATCTTACATACGTATGCGATGTGGGGGTTGTTGCTCCCCTTGTTTTATGGATTGAGCAACCGCGCGATTTTGACGTGGGCGTGGAGTTTGTTGATCGGGAGTTTTCTCTTGTTCTATGGCTCATCTGTCTTGATGGAGTGGACGACGGGGTATTTCAATCCCGGCTATCCGTTCCCGACCGCGTATAACGCCGGTTTTGGTGCTTGGTTCGATTACCGGCTCGACGTCGAGATCTTTAGCGCGATCTCAAACTCTCTGCTTGTCGGGATTGAAATCTTTTGCCTATTCTTATTCGGTCTCTATATCGGGCGTGAGCGGAAGCTGCTCACATGGACGCTTCAAGGATTGACGCGGACGGCCATCATTTGCAGTGTTCTCGCCTTGCCGTTTTTCGGGGTCATCCTTTGGCATCGTTACGGCGGCGGCGCTTACTACTGGACGAACCTAACAGCCGTCCTCATCTCCGGAAAACTGCTCGCGACGACGTACGTCTGTCTGTTCACCGTCGCCGTCCGGAAAGGACTCACATTCCGTCCGCTCCAGGCGCTCGGCCGGATGGCGCTGACGAACTACTTGACGCACACGCTCGTCGTCGTGCTTCCCGTCATCGCGCTCGGGTATTACGGACGTCTGTCGCTCACTGAAGGATTGTTCTTGAGCATCGCGATTTTGATTGCCCAAACGTTCTTCTCGATGTGGTGGCTCAAATCGCATCGCTACGGACCGTTCGAGAAGTTATGGCGGATCGGGACGTACGGGATTCAGAAGAAAGTATCATAGCATGCAGAAAGGCTCGAAGCATCTCGCTTCGAGCCTTTCTCATTTCTTAGTTCGTCGCCGCTGCTGTCAACACAGGAACGATTTGTTTTTTACGTGATACGACGCCAGGAAGTGTCGCAAGGCCGTCTAACAGTTCGACGTTGAACGCTTGTTCGAACAAATCATGCTTCGCACCGACAACGAGTGCTTCTGAATCATTCGTCAAGATGTTCGTGATGGCGAAGACGAACAAGTCGAGCTGTTTGTCAGCAATCGTCTTAGCCATCGCCGCCTCGACTTCACTTTTACGGCTCAACACGTCGTTCGCGTCAACCGTGTTCACTTGGGCGATCTCAATGCGGTAGTCGCCCATCGCGAACTCTTTCGCGTCGAGCGAGATGAGTTCAGGCACCGTCTTCTGGCTCAAGTCGGCTCCTGCTTTCAACATTTCGAGACCGTACGCCTCGACGTCAGTTCCGGCGATGTCTGCAAGCTCTTTCGCTGCTTTGACATCCTCGTCCGTGCATGTCGGTGACTTGAACAAGAGCGAGTCCGAGATGATCGCCGATAGCATCAATCCGGCCATGTCAGATGCGATTTCGACACCGTGTTCTTTGTACAGCTTGAGCAAGATCGTCGCCGTGCAGCCAACCGGCTCCGCCCGGTAGTAGAGTGCGTCTGCCGTTTGGAAGTTAGCGATACGGTGGTGATCGACGACTTCTAAAATGCGTACGTCAGCAATGTCGGGCGCACTTTGTTGGAACTCGTTATGGTCGACCAAGATGACCGAGCTCGTTTCGTCCGATACACGTTCGACGAGGCGCGGCGCCTTGACACGGAAGTGGTCGAGCGCGTATTGCGTCTCCCCGTTCACCTCACCGAGACGGACCGCCTCGGCGTCCATGCCTAATTTCTTTTTCAGTTCAGCGTAAGCGAGCGCCGAACAGATTGTATCCGTATCTGGATTTTTATGTCCGAAGACAAGTACTGTACTCATGATGCATTCTCCTCACTGTTGTAGTTTTCCCTTATCCATTATACCGTCAATCCCCATTCTTTCAATTCCAAAACAAAAAGAGCCTAGACTCGGCTCTTCACGATTGTTCGTCTTCGTCTGTCTCTTCGAGGTCCGAATGATCACCTTTTGAATCTTCTTCGTGCGAGATATCCGGTTGGTCCCGGTTCAACTTCTCTTGTTCTTCTTGTTCACGTTTGTCTTTGTCTGACATCTGTCTCATCCTTTCGGTACTGAGTCTTGTCGTAGACTGTTCCCCGAGGTTGACGCGGTCAAACGGATGTCTCACATCCGTAAACAAACTGTCATGTCAGTCAGCTTGGACGAACACGACTTCATCCCCGCGGATCTCGACGTTGACGTCTTGTCCTTGGAACAACCATTCGTCCTGCTCGGCGACGACGAAACGAATTCCATCTGCGTTCGTCTCGACGACGGCGTTATCAATCTCTTCTGTGATGACACCGACCGAGAACCCGTGCGTCAAATCAGTCGAACCCCCGTATTTAGCGAACAGACGAACCGTCTGTCCCGCCTCGACTTCCATTTCGTCTTTAAAAAATTGGAGTGCTTCTTCCGTCACGTTGATTTTCATGTAACATCCTCCTCTCGACTTCTGTCTTCATTCTAATCGTTTCTCAAAAAGCGAGCGAGGAAGTTGCCTAGAGTGTCGTGCCCGAAAGATACGTGACGGTCAGACTTTGCGCCCTAACCGCACCGCCGTCCATCCCATCGAACGTCACGTCGAACAAGGCGCGACCGATTTCTTCATGCGGCGCGTGCATCGTCGATAAACCGAACGCCTGGCTGATTGGGTGGCCGTCAAACCCGAGGATGGCGACGTCTTCCGGTATGCGGACGCCACGCCGGTGCATCTCCCCTAAAAAACCGAGCGCGACGTAATCGGACGACAAAAAGAGCGCGCGGGGACGCTCTTTTCGTTGAAGGAACTCTGCCGCTAAGCGGATCCCGTCTTCACTCGTCAAGTAACCGGTCCATACCCATCGCTCACGCGCGGACGCCACTTCATCGAAGTAGGCCCGCTGACGCGCGATTGAGCTCGGACTAGACTGCCGCGATAAGACGATACCGATATCCGCATAGCCGGCTTGCGTTAACACATGCAATCCGGCGACGAACGCCGCGTAATGGTCGACATGGACCGAGGAAATTGTCTCAGGCGCACCGACCGTCGCGACCGAGATCGGGCCGAAACTACGGTACGTCTCCAATTCTTCGAACGACATCGCATGCGACAACAGAATTGCCCCATCGACCTCACGATGCTTCAGTAAGTCGAGTGCTTGCCGCTCTTGATCAAGCTTGTACTCGGTCTGCCACATGACGAGACGATACCCTTTCACGAGCGCCGCTTTCGCGAGTCCGTTGACGAACAGTCCGTAGTACGGATGGTCCATATACGGCAACACGACGACGAATCGCTGCGTGCGCCCAGTCGACAGCGTCAGCGCCTGCTGATTCCGTAAATAGCCAAGCTCTGCCATCGCCGCATGGACACGCTGTCGCTTTTCTTTTGAAACGTATGGATGTTCATTAATCACCCGCGAGACCGTCGTCACCGACACGTCCGCTTGTTTCGCGATATCTCGAATGTTCGCCATCCCGCCTCACCTCAATCTGTCAGTCTTTCCATATAGTGTACCCATTCTACTGACCGACTGTCATCTCTTGCCATCACTTGTCGCCGAATCGCTTGGGCGAGACGAAACCGCTCTTCGACGGATAAATGAAGAAACTCATCTTGAAACTGGGCGCACAACATGCGTCCGAACGGTGTGTACAATTGATTGATGACCAGTTCATAGACGATCCCGCTACACCAAGCCTTCCACGTCGTCGGATTCATCAGGCTTCCCTCCTTTGACTCTACCGTACATTCTGAAACGCGTTTCAGAGCAAGCACTTTAGTAATAATCTCTAATTCCGAACATTAAACGCTAAAATGAGAAATTTTTTAGTTTTTTAACTCGAAATCATTGACGATGTCGATTCGATTTCGTATAGTCAACAAGTTGATAACGTGTATTCCACTTTACCGGACAGTTAATGTTCGGAAATTACTACTTATAAGGAGTCTTTCTAATGAACTTATTCCGTTTACAGCAACACGGAACGAACGTTAAACAAGAAGTGATGGCCGGCATCACGACGTTCGTCACGATGGCCTACATCTCGGTCGTCAACCCGGCGATTTTATCCGACGCAGGCATTCCGTTCGCCCAGGCGTTCACGGCGACCATCATCGCCATCTTGATCGGAACCGGATTGATGGCGTTCTATGCCAACCTGCCGATCGCGGTCGCACCTGGGATGGGCTTGAACGCCTTCTTCGCCTATACACTCGTCGCGCAACAACAGATTGCACCCGAAGCCGCGCTCGGCGTCGTCTTCGTCTCGTCGGTCTTCTTCCTGATCTTGTCGCTGTCACCGATCCGGACGAAACTGATTCAAGCGATCCCCGCTTCATTGAAGCACGCCATCACGACCGGTATCGGGTTGTTCATCGCTTCGCTCGGCTTGAAGCTGTCTGGACTCATCGTCGCGGATGAAGCGAACCTCGTCCGTCTCGGGGAGTTGTCGTCACCGAGCGTCTTGCTCGTCCTCGGTGGGCTGATCGTCTCGGCGCTTCTGTTCTCACGTAACGTCCCGGGTTCCCTTCTTATCGGGATGGTGCTCACAGGTATCGCGGCCTACTTCATGGGTCTATTGAAAATCGAAGGCGTGACGGCGATGCCGACGCTACCGAAAGGGTTGATGGTCAACCCGCTCACCGCTTTCTCTGACGTCATCCAATATGGCTTATTCGGGGCCGTATTGTCGTTCTTCCTCGTCACGTTGTTCGACACGACGGGAACGCTCGTCGGTGTCGGCAAGCAAGCCGGTTTGTTGAAAGAAGACGGGACGATCGAGAACGGGCACCGGGCCTTGTTCGCTGATTCACTCGCAACGATGGGGGGCTCACTCGTCGGAACGAGTCCATCGACGGCCTACATCGAGTCGGCCGCAGGTGTCGCCCAAGGTGGACGGACCGGACTGACGACAGCCGTCGTCGCCGGCTTGTTCGGTCTCACGTTGTTCTTTAGTCCGCTCATCGGTGCGATCTCAGGTGTCGCCGCCATCACGGCGCCGGCCCTCATCATCGTCGGCGCACTCATGCTGACGAACGTCCGCTATATCGATTGGACAGATTTCAGTGAATACTTCCCGGCGTTCATGACGATCCTCATCATGCCGCTCTCAGGCAGTATCGAACGTGGGATCGCCTTCGGCTTCATCCTCTACCCGATCTTCAAGGCGATGAACAAAGAGACGGTCCACCCGCTCATCTACTTGTTCGCCGGATTGTTTATTTTGGAAATGTTTTTCCTATAATACTTTACTTTAACCCTCGTTCCCGACGAGGGTTTTTCTGTTATTAATCAGGGAATCACTGTCGTATAGCAGTTTCTTCATGAATATGTATTCATTATCATTTAGTTCTCAATTAGACAGTATTTTACATTTTTTTGAGAAAATGATTCCATTTTTCTGTTTTGTGCTCATTTGTTATGGAATAATAACTGTGAAACCGTTTTCGAATTTGACTAAAATCAGGAAAGAAGGAATGGACATGCCAAACGTGGCGTTGTTCGTCACTTGTCTCTCCGATACGTTATTCCCATCGGTAGGACAAGCGACGGTCGAACTATTAGAACATCTCGGTTGTGACGTCAGCTTCCCGTTCGAGCAGACGTGCTGCGGTCAACCGGCCTATAACAGCGGCTACCATGAAGAGACGAAAAAGATTGCCAAACACATGATTGAGACGTTCGAGAAAGCGGACGCCGACTATATCGTCGGACCGTCCGGCTCGTGTGTCATGATGATGCGCGACTATCCTCACTTGTTCAAAGACGATCCTGTCTGGAAAGAGCGGGCTGAAGCCCATGCGGCGAAGACGTTCGAACTGACGCAGTTCATCGTCGACGTGCTCGAAGTGACAGACGTCGGGGCGAAATTCCCGGCGAAAGCGACGTATCACGCCTCGTGCCATATGACGCGCCTGCTCGGGATCGAGGCGGCACCGGGACAGTTGTTGAAAAACGTTGATGGGTTGACGATGGTCCCACTCGAAGGGGTACATAACTGTTGCGGCTTCGGCGGGACGTTCTCGGTCAAGATGCCGGACGTGTCGGTACAGATGGTCGACGAGAAAGTCGAGTCGATTTTAAAATCAGGGGCCGACGTGTTGATCGGCGCTGATGCGTCTTGTTTGATGAACATCGGGGGGCGCCTGCATAAACAAGGGCATCCGATCAAGGTGATGCATATCGCGGAAGTGTTGAACGAAGGGGTGAAACAAGCATGAGCATGGGGATTCGGTTAGATGAGAAGTTTCAAGATCGGCGGAAAGACGGGATCGATAACCCGTTCATGCGCCAAGCCGTCAGCTCGGCGCAAAATCGCCTGCGCGACGGACGTTTGAACGCGGCCGGAGAACTCGGGGATTGGGAAGCGTTCCGCGACCATTCGGAAGAGATTCGCCAGCACGTGCTCGAGCATCTCGATTATTACTTACACCAGTTGAGTGAGAATATCTCGAAGCGGGGCGGCAACGTCTTCTTCGCCGAGACGCCGGAGGAAGCGAACCGCTATATCCGCGAAGTCGTGCGCGCAAAAGACGCCAAACACGTCGTCAAATCGAAGTCGATGGTGACCGAGGAGATCGGGTTGAACGAGGCGCTTCACGAAGAAGGGTGTACGGTCGTCGAGTCGGATCTCGGGGAATGGATCCTTCAGCTCGACAACGACCCACCGTCGCACATCGTCGCACCGGCGCTCCACAAAGACCGGAACGATGTCCACAAGACGTTCACGACCCATGGCTACGACGGAACGAACGACCCGACCGAGCTCGGCCGCTACGCGCGCCGTGAGCTGCGCAAAGACTTCTTGAAAGCAGAGGTCGGCATCACCGGTTGTAACTTCGCCATCGCCGAGAGCGGCGCCGTCGGTCTCGTCACGAACGAAGGTAACGGGCGGATGGTCACGTCACTCCCGAACACCGTCATCTCGGTCATGGGGATGGAGCGGGTCGTCCCGTCTTACGAAGAGTTCGAAGTGCTCGTCAACATGTTGTGCCGGAGCGCGGTCGGTCAACGGCTCACGTCATATATCACGACGTTCGCCGGCACGAAAAGCGTCGGTGAAGTCGACGGCCCGGAAGAATTCCATCTCGTCATCGTCGACAACAAGCGGTCCGGTATTCTCGGGACTCAGTTCCAGTCCGTGCTCCAATGTATCCGTTGCGCGGCATGTATTAACGTCTGCCCGGTGTATCGTCATATCGGCGGCCACGCCTATGGTTCGATTTATCCGGGACCGATCGGCGCCGTGCTCGCCCCGCTGCTCGACGGTTACGAGAACTATAAAGAACTGCCGTATGCGTCAAGTCTTTGTGGTGCCTGTACGGAAGCGTGTCCGGTCAAAATCCCGCTCCATGAACTGTTGATCGAGCATCGCCGCGTCATCGTCGAAGACAAGAAAAAATCGCCGTTCGTCGAACGCATCGCCATGAAAGGCTTCGCCGTCACATCATCGAGCCCGTTCTTGTTCGAGGCGGCCGAACAGATCGCGCCGTTCGCGTCGTCCCCGTTTGCGACAGCGGGGCAAATCGACAAAGGCTTACCGGCTTGGACCGACTCGAAAGACTTGCCGCAGCCGGCCAAACAGACGGTCCGCGACTGGTTTAAGAAACGGGGGAATGCACAATGAATCCAGGAACGATCACCAACCGTGAAGACTTTTTAAAGCGGATCGCGGGACAACTCGGACGCGACGTCGATTTGACGCCTCCGAAACGAGTATACAAGCACCGTCCGCAAGACGAGGTGTTGAAAGACTCTTCAACAGAGGAACTCCTCGAGACGTTCCGTATGGTCGCGACGCGCATTCATACCGACGTCGTCGAATGTGAGTCGACTCATCTCGATGACACGCTCCGTCTTCTCCTCGAACGATACGACGGCAAGACGATTATCGCCGAGGACGATGCACGCATTAAGGAATGGGCACCCGAAACGAGCCGGTCGTTCGACTGGTGGGATGCCGCGCGTCCGGATGACAGCCGCGCCCTTGCCGTGAAAGCTGACGTTGGGATCACGATTGCCGACCAAGCACTCGCTGAAAGTGCGACCATCGTCCAATACGCGGCCCCCGGAAAATCGCGGACGATCAGCTTGTTGCCACAAGATCACATCGCCATCATCCCGAAATCGGTGCTCGTGCCCCGGATGACGCAAGCGGCGAAACAACTGGCCGAACTCGATCGCAACGGCGAGCTCGCCTCACCGCAAGGCGTCAACTTCATCTCGGGCCCGTCAAACTCGGCCGATATTGAGATGAACTTGATCGTCGGTGTCCACGGACCGGTCCGTGTCGCCTACGTTCTCGTACATGATCTCTAACGAAAAAACTCGCCACGACGGCGAGTTTTTTCGTTTATTCTTTATTCGACGGTGATGCTTCCGTTCGTGCTCGTCAGTTTCACTTCAAGCGATCCGTCCCCGAACGTCCGCTCGTTCGTCCGATTCCCAAATATGTCGAGTTGGCCGTTTCTCGTTTTGGCGCGGATTACGGTGTCGCTCGGCTCTTGCTTCAGACGCAGTTCGATTTTTCCGTTCGTCGTCTTCAATCGAAGCGGATGTTCAATCGCATCGATCACACAATCGATACGTCCGTTCGACGATTTCGCCTCGATTGCGCCGTCCACGTCGACGATGTCGAGCCGACCGTTTGACGATTGAAGAGTGAGACGTTCAATGACAGAATCTCTCACTTCGACTCGACCGTTCGATGTTTGAACGTCAAAGTCTTGGCCCGCGCTCATCGTCAGGCAGACGTTCCCGTTTGACGAGCGCAACGTCCCGTGACCGGCCCGGACCTCACTCGCGTTGATGCGACCGTTCTCGCTCTCGACCTCAATCAAAGCAGCTCGCACCTCACGGACGTCACTCGAGCCGTGCCGATTGTTCAGACGGACCGATTCATACGTGTGACGCGGCAACTCGACATGCAACACCGGTGTTTTCGTCCCGAACCACGAGAACAAGTCGGACAGTCCGAAGCGGCGTTCCGACTCGATCCGCACCTCGAGCGTGTCGTTGACGATGTCCATCTTGACGCCATGTTCGGTCTCATCTTCTAGTGTCGCGTAGGCATAGCCGTCCGCGGACGGTACAACGTTCACGTGCGCATTTTGAACGCGAATCGAGACGTGTTGAAACGCCACGTTCGGGCTCTGGACGATGGCAGGCGGCGCAATCGGCTCCGCCGCGATCGAATCGACCGACACGAGCAGTTCTGAGGCGAGCACTTCTGGTGTCCCGAGCTCCTCGGCCATCGCTTCGTCACTTTTCCCATCGAGTCGCCCGCTCGCAAAGTATTCCGCAACGTCCCGCAAAATATCGACCCGATCGATGATGCTGATCCCCATGAGCAACCGTTCAAGTTCAGTTAAATACTGTTCTTCTGTCATTTGTCGTCTCCCCTTTTGATCAATTCGTTGACTCCTGTCGTGAATGATTCCCATTCCGCTCGCAATTCGTCTAGATGGATCTTCCCTTGCTCCGTGATGGCGTAGTACTTCCGTGGCGGTCCTTCTGCCGACTCCTTCAAATACGTCGTGAAGTAGCCTTCCGACGTGAGTCGCCTGAGGAGCGGATAGACCGCCCCTTCCGAGATGACGACTCTTGCCGAGATTGCTTGGACGAGCTCATAACCGTAACGGTCACTCGTCTCGACGAGTGCAAGTACACACAAGTTTAAGACCCCTTTTTTAAATTGAGGGTTCAATCGATTCGCCTCCTCTACTATTCATTAAACAATAGCATATCGACCACTACTGTTCAATAAATATTAGCTAGCATGTTTATTACATCTCGATAAGTGGTATATCTCTGCCCAAATCTGTACAATAGGGGAACGACACTCGTAGTAAAATAATTGTCACAGCCGGAATGTATGTAGTTCCAGGAAGGAACGGTCCTTATGAAAGCTTGGATTGACGAGCGGATCGGAAGGCAGTTTTTATTCGTCTTCTATTTATTCATTGGACTGATCCTCCTCACCTCACTCGCCGTATACGTATATACGGAAAATCGAATCGAGCAGACGACTTCATCGCTCGAGAACGTCAGCGAACGTCGCACGAATGCGACCGAGCTCTTCGAGACATGGCAGTCGATGCAATATGAGATGCGCGGTTACGTCCTCCTCGGTGACGAGGAGTTACTTGCCCGCGTCAAAGAGAAACAAGTCTTGATCGAGACACAGACCGCATGGTTCGAAACGAACGCGGTCACAGAAAAAGAACAGACGTATGCGGGGGATGCCCGAGCGTTATTCTCAGCCTATCAACAACGCGTCATGCCGAGCCTCGAGCGTTACGTCGTTGCGAAACGGGAAGGTACGGTCACCGAGCCGTTCCTGCAAATGCCGACGCTCGGGAAAGTGACGCCTCAAACCGAAGCTCAGGCCGATCGGAAGTTCAAGATCAATGCGAAGAGCGCGGCTGACATGAGCGCGAGCATCGTCGACATGGAGACGGTGTTCACCGAATACCGCAACGTATTGAACGCGGAAGAAAACCAACTCCGTGCACAGCTCGCCACCCATACGAAATGGGCGCAAGTGCTTTGGCTCCTGTCACTACTCGCGGTACTATTCGTCCTCTTCATTGCGGTTCGGCCTTACGTAAAACGGTTGACCGATCAACTGCAAGAGTTGATCACGAACAGCGAACGGCTCACCGACGACCGAGTCATACCCATCCCTGTTTTGGTATCGACTCGGAACGAGGTCGGGCAACTGACCGAATCGTTCCGTCAAATGGCGTCGTCGCTGTCGTCGCAACGTTATCAAGTCGAAGAAGAGCGTGAGAAGACCGCGCGGCTCTTGCACTCAATCCGTGACGCCGTCATTTATGTCGAACATACGACGCATGAGAAACTCGCCAACCAGGCGCTCTTCGTCATGTTCAATCAGGCCATCACGAAGCAAAACGAGACGGACCTTTATCGGCTTGATGCCGACCTTGAAGAACTCGGTCTCCAAGTCGATCAAAAAGACTCGTTCTTCTCGTTCATGCGCCGAGCGTTCGACGGTGAAGCGATGGAAGAGAGCGTGACGTTCTCAATGAATCAAGAAGAACGGTTCATCCAAATGTACGCCGAAAAGATTCATTTGCGCGGCACACGCCATGGTACGATGCTCGTCTTCCGGGACGTGACGCAAGAAACCGAGGTCGACCGCTTGAAGACAGAACTCGTCGCGACGGTGTCTCATGAATTGCGCACTCCACTCACGAGCATCATCGGGTTTACCGAACTTATGCGCTACCGGACGATGCCGGCTGAACGGACCGATCAATATTTAGGGATGATTCATCAAGAGACGCTCCGTCTCGAGGATTTAATCTCCAACTTACTCGACGTTCAGCGGATGGAGTCAGGTAAACAGACGTATCAAAACGAGCCCGAAAGCTTGTACGATATTTTGGCAGAAACGATTGCCGTCCACCAAGGCGCGAGTCAACACCATGACTTATCGTTTGAATGTGATAACGACATCCTCGTGTACGGGGACCGGAACCGGCTCAGCCAGCTGTTCACGAACCTGCTCCATAACGCGATCAAATATTCACCGAACGGCGGAAAAGTTGCGGTGTCCGTCACGAATGACCAGTCGGACGGCGTCGAAATTTCCGTCACGGACTCTGGCATCGGAATTCCGACTTCAGCGCTCCCGAAACTGTTCGACAAGTTTTATCGCGTCGACAATTCGGCCAGCCGGAAGATCGGTGGCACCGGTCTCGGTCTTGCCATCTGTAAAGAGATTGTCGAAGGGCATGACGGGACGATCCGAGTCGACTCACGTGTCGGTCTCGGATCGACGTTCACGATCGTCTTGCCGAAATATATCGAGGAAGATCAAATGAGCGGCTAAACAATAAGGGATGACTCGCCTCGGGCGAGCCATCCCTTATGTTATTGAACTTTGTTTTCTGGACCGAATGCCGGATAGAGCGACAAACCACCGTCAGCAAAGATGGTCGTGCCCGTGACGTAAGACGATTCGTCTGACGCGAGCCACGCTGCCACCGCAGCAATCTGTTCAGGTCGCCCGATCTTATGCGTCGGGATGAGCGCTTCGAGTCCTGTCTTCTCTTCCGGATCTCGCATCGTCTCTTCGTTGATCGGTGTGTCGATTGCACCAGGCGCGATGGCGTTGACCCGAATCTGATTCGGCGCATATTCGAGCGCGACCGACTTCGTGAACATCTTGACCCCGCCTTTACTCGCTGCGTAATGCGTATAGCCCGGGCGCGGGATCACCTCGTGCACCGAGGACATGTTAATGATGTTTCCTTTCAAATCATGCTCGACGAAATACTTGAGTGCGGCCCGCACCCCGAGGAACGTCCCGGTCAGGTTCGTATCGATAATTTTCTGCCAGTTGTCGAGCTCCATCTCGTGCGTTTTCGCTTCGACTTGGACACCGGCGTTGTTGACGAAAATGTCCATCTGTCCAAATTCAGACACTGCTTTTTCGATCATCTTCTCGGCGAGCCCTTCTTCGGCGACGTCACCTTGGACAGCGACGGCTTTGCCTCCGGCCGCCTCGATCCCGCGGATGACTTCCTTCATCTCGTCTTCACTGCTTCTATAATTTAAGACGACGCTGACGCCTTCTTTCGCGTAGCGTTCGGCCACCGCTCGCCCGATTCCTTTTGAACTACCTGTGATTACTGCGACTTTCCCTTGAAGTTCTGGATAGTTTGCCATGTCGTTTCCCCTTTCGTCTTCTCGGTTTGTAGTTCCCGCATTCCCCTCTTCATGAAACCTTTCGGGCTGTCTTTTGAATATTTATGGGAAATCTACTATACTGAAACAAACTATTCGTTTTCAGGACTCGCCTGAAAAACGTACAAACTTATTCTTATGGAGGTGAATCCCCGATTTTTTGGGGAATTTTTGGACAGTCCCATGTTACTCAGTTTATTGATCGTCGCCTTTCTCATCTTCATGACCGCCTTTTTCGTGGCGGCCGAATTTTCAATCGTCAAAGTCCGTAGCGCACGGCTCGACCAACTCGTTCTAGAAGGAAACTCACGAGCGTCCGTCGCTAAAAAAGTGATCGAGAACCTCGATGACTCGCTATCCGCCTCGCAGTTCGGCATCACGCTCGCCGCGCTCGGCCTTGGTTGGATCGGTGCCGATCAAATCGAAGGAATGATTCAACCGCTCGTCGACCGCTTGAGCGTCTCGCCGTCGGTTTCTACATTCCTGTCGTTCTTAATCGCCTTTTTGCTCATCGCCTTTTTACACGTCGTCATCGGCGAACTTGTCCCGAAGACGCTCGCCGTACATGAAGCCGAGAAATTGACGCTGCTCGTCGCCCGGCCGCTCTACTTCTTCACGAAGCTGTTGTATCCGTTTATCCGGGTGCTCAACAGTATGGCCCGGCTCACGCTCCGCTTGTTCGGTGTCAAGACGACGGCGCAAGAGACGGCGCACTCGGAGGAAGAACTCAAAATTATCATGACGGAGAGTTTTCGAAGTGGCGAAATCAACGAGAACGAACTCGCTTACGTTCAAAATATCTTCTCGTTTGATGAACGTGTTGCAAAAGATGCGATGGTGCCGCGGATGAATATGGTGACGATCGATGAAGAAGACTCGATCGAGACGATTATCGCGACCGTCCAAGAGCATCAATATACGCGCTATCCGGTCACACGAGACGGTGACCGCGATGACGTGCTCGGTTTTATTAACGCCAAACAGGTGTTCACGGCCCAACTCGTCAAGAGTGACGCCCCGCTTGAATCGTTTATCCATCAGTTACCGCTCGTCACGGAATTCACACCGCTCCAAGAAGCGATGGTGAAAATGCAGAACGCACGGACGATGATGTGTCTCGTCATCGATGAGTACGGCGGCACCGCCGGCCTGCTCACGATCGAAGACATCCTTGAAGAGATCGTCGGTGAGATTCGCGACGAGTTCGACCGGGACGAACAAGCCGAGATCACTGAAGTCAATCCAGGCCATTATCGCTTGTCTGGTCTCGTGCTCACGCAAGAGATCGAAGAGCGCTTCGGCATTGAGATCGAGGATGACGTCGATACGATTGGTGGTTTCGTCCTCTCGCAAAAAGCGAATGCACGCACCGGCGAACGTTTCGTCCTGCCAGGTGAGCACGAACTGATCGTCCGCGAGATCGACAATCACCGCATCGTCTTCGTCGACTTGATTCTTGCGCATAAAGATCAGCTTCGAGCCGAAATGGACTGAGTGTCTTTGACTGCCCTCCCTTGAACATTAGGGAGGGCTTTTCGATTGACGCTCGAACTGTCGCTATATTTTCAAGGCTTGTCGTGATATACTGCACATATGTTGCTAATTTGAGTGCGTGTCACTCATTGACACAACATCACCGAACAGTTCATTAATGTTCGGTCCAACAACTACAGAAAGAAGGTTACGCATGGAACGTAAACTATTTTTAATTGACGGAAACTCCATGCTGGCCAGTGCCTACTACGGTGCCGCCGCGAGCCGAACGAAAAAAGGACGCGAGGTATCTAAAAACGATCGGAGTGCCGTCATCGGTATGACCGGCCTCATCCGGACGATTCTACGCAGACATCGTCCGTCTCATTTTGTCGTCGTATGGGACGTCTCACGTGAAACATTGTGGCGTCGCGAGCTTTATCCCGGCTATAAACGCCGCCGTCGCCAGACACCACCCGAGTTGAAGGCTCAAATGGAACTCATGCGCCAATTGCTTGAAGAGAGCGGAATCCCGCAATATCAAGTCGAAGGCTATGAGGGAGAAGATTTGATTGCCCACATCGCTCGGAAGTTCAGCTGCAGCGCGCCTGTCGTCATCATGACGAAGGATAAAGACTTGCTTCAGCTCGTGAGCCCACGCATCACAGTATGGCTTCAAACACAGGAGCTTCAGCAAATGCAAGCTCGTTGTGATATCCAAGACAACCGCCCGCTCCCACTCAAGCGACATCTCGAGATTCGTCCTGAGGAGATTGCAGCGTTGTACGAAGGATTGAAGCCGAAACAGCTCTCAGCGGTCAAAGCGTTGACGGGAGACCGTTCAGACGGCATCCCACCTGTAGCCGGCCTTGACGAAAGTCAATCGGTACAGTTGATCAAACGCTTCGGTTCGCTCGATAAGCTTTACACGGCGCTTAGCGTCAAAGGCGATAAACGACAACTGATCAATGAAACGATCGCGGCACTGACGTCAGAGGAAGTGCCCCGTAACTTGAGACGTACACGCAAAAAAGCCGAGCGCAACATGGAGCTCGTCCGTCTCGATGTCACGGTGCCAGAACTTGAACATTTGAAACTGGCTCATCTTGAGCTCAGCATCAATTCAAAACGGGTCGAACAAGCGTATCAAAAACGCGGCATTCGCCTCTCGTTTGATTCGAGTCAAAAGAAAATTTCAGCACGTTAAAAAGCGCGGACATTAGTCCACGCTTTTTATATTGACCGTAATCCCATCGTCGTCGGTGAGCGACCATTCCGACGTCGTCCCTCCGAGTTCGTGGTTCGTCGAAGCGTCGACAAAAAGCGTCCATGCTTCAAGTCCCGCCTCGTCGTTCATCGGTTCAGTCGGACGGGCCCAGACGTTCGCACCGATGTGATGATGATACCCGTCGGCCGCGAGGAACAGTGCACCCGGGTATGAATCGGTCGTGACGGTAAACCCGAGTCGATGTTGATAGAATAATTTCACCGCTTCGAGGGAACGTACCTTAAAGTGAACGTGTCCCATCGTCGTCCCGACAGGAAGACCTGTGAACGGACGGTCCGCTGCCGCCTCGAGCATCGATTCGTACTCAACCGGATCGGTCGACATCTTCACGTGACCGTTCGCTTCATATTCCCACTTCTCACGTGGCCGATCAGCATACAGCTCGATGCCGTTCCCTTCCGGATCGTTCAAATAAAACGCCTCACTGACCAAATGGTCGCCTTGACCGACTTCAATCCGTCGCTCGATCAAATGACGGAGAATGCGTCCGAGTTCGACGCGGTCCGGAAGCAAGATTGCCATGTGGAACAAGCCGGCCGCCTTTCGGTTCGGACGCACACCTTTGACTTCATGCAAGATGACGAGCGGCGTATTCGGCGCACCGAGCGTGACGCGGTCGATACCGACTTCGAGTACGTCCATTCCAATGACTTGTTCGTAAAACTGTTTCATGTTTTCTAATTCACTGACCCGGAGCGTGACCGGTCCGAGTTGGATATTGGTTAATTTCATGTTTTCTCACCTCTCTCTTTACTATACATGCCGTGTCCCGTTTGCAGAAGACGGCACAAAAAGGTGGTATAGTTACCGAAAGGATACTTAGAGAGGAGCGAGACTCATGACGATGATCTCAAGCTGTGAAGTCGATACCGCACTCGAACTAATCACCGGTAAATGGAAACCATCGATTTTACTCGCGCTCATCAACGGGGGGACGCTCCGGTTCAGTGAACTGAAACGCTCGCTCCCGAACATTAGCCAAAAGATTTTGACAGCCCAGTTGCGTGACTTAGAAGAGCACGATATCATCATCCGTACCGTCTATCCGGAAGTCCCGCCGCGCGTCGACTATCAGTTGAGCGAGTACGGCAAGACGCTTATCCCGGTACTCGAGACGATGAACGCTTGGGGCATGAAGCACGCTGCGCGCATGCAACAAAAATAAATTGTCCACATGTGGATAACTCATTTCCGTATTACCGCCCATCACTTATCCACAGGAGGATCTCATGATTCGTTATCCACAGCTCACCGGCCGCCACGTCGGCGTCACCGCCCCTTCGTCCGGCGTACCAGCCGCGCGTCATAGTTTACTTCACGACGCCGAGACGACGTTCGCACGCCACGGCTTCACGCTTCAATTTGAACCGTCTGTTTGGACACAACATAAAGCAAAATCGGCGCCGGCCGCAGTCCGTGCCGAAGAGCTGACGCGACTGTTCCACGATGAGGACGTCGATTTGATCATCCCGCCATGGGGCGGCGTCTTGTTGCTCGAGCTACTCGATAAAATCGCTTGGGACACGCTCCCAGCGAAGTGGATGCTCGGCTACTCTGACGTCAGCTTATTTTTATTCGTCTACACGCTCAAGACCGGCATCGCTTCGGCTCACGGGACGAACCTTGTCGATCTGCGCGGGGAATCGTGGGATGCGACGAGCTCGCGTTGGCTCGACGTCTTATCGACGAAACACGGCGAGACCGTCATTCAACTGTCTTCAGAGCAATTTCAAAAAGAATGGCAGCACGGTAACCCGAGTCCATGCTTCTACCATTTGACCGAGCCGACCGAATGGAAATCACTCGGTGGGACGGAAGCGACCGGTCGTCTGCTCGGCGGTTGTATCGACGTCCTCTTGCATACGATCGGGACGCCTTACGGTGACGTCGCTCAGTTCCAACAGACTCATTTGAACGATGAACCGATTCTTTGGTATTTCGAGAACGCCGAGATGGATGTACCGGCACTCAAACGGACCTTGCTTCAAATGAAGTGGGCCGGTTGGTTTGATCATACGACAGGCATCTTGTTCGGCCGCAGCGATGCCCAACCACCGGTACAAGGTTATACGGCAGAAGACGTCTACGCTGAACTACAGGAACTACTCAACGTTCCCATCATTTATGACATCGACTGCGGGCACGTGCCACCACAACTGACACTCATTAACGGTGCCCATGCCTCGATTCAAGTCGAGGACGGGAAAGGCACGCTCATTCAAACGTTCAAGGACTGAGAATTCAGCCCTTGATTTTTTTTATCATGGAAGTCAGATGGCTTCGAAAACGCCCTTCTGGGAACAACTCGACCTCTCGTTCAATCAACGGGACCCATTCATCGCCACATCCATAACTCGTTCCAATTAATAACCCTTCAAAGTAAATCGCTTGATCGACAAACCCGTGCTTCGCCCACTGATCGTGATGCTCCAACAGCTTCAAAAATGATTTCCGGCCTGTCTCGACTTCACCAGTCAGGGCAAAATAGACACCTTTACTCATCTCAAATGCCGCGATGAATTCTGTATTGCTTTCTAACAACTGATCCATGACAGCAATCTGTTGTTGTAAAAGGTCTATTTTCCGATACTCAATCGCATATAGCGCTTCTGTCATCGCTAGACGAATTTGCATCGTCACGTCTCCAGTGAAGTCAGTATATTGTTTTGCTTTTTTCAACGCATCGATAATCACCGCTTCGTCTTTCAAATAAAGCGCACAAATCGCAATCGTGCGGTACACATCATCGACGCGATAATATATTTTCGTCCGCTTCATATAATCAAGTGTATCTTCGAGACGACGAACCGCACCTGGCAAATCATCGTCATACAACATATTTCGAAACACCATGAGCATACTAAACTCGACGCGAGTTTTCGTTTTCATACTTCTCGAATCAATCAATTCAATCGTGTCGATGCGTTCAATCGCATCGTCAAAACGATTCCACATGAGTAAATAAAAGGCTTGGCTAATGCGAGCCATGATCAGCTCTTCTTTCTCCTCGACCCGTTCGAACACCGTAATCGCTCGATCATACAACTCCAATAGCTCTTGTTCGTCTCCACTATTGAATACGCTGTCCGCGAGCAACGTGTAAGCCTTCCCTTGCCATACCGAGTTCATCTCTAAGTCTAAGTAGGGTGTGAGAGCCTTTTGAACAGCTTCATCTTCCCATGAGTTAAGACTTCCTTGCATATATTCAATCTCTTCAACGATTTTTTGTAAGCCTGCCTCGCGAGGATCGACAAGTAACGACTGCACCGACACGTCCAACCGCTTGGCAATCTCGCGCAGACTGCGCATCGACATTTCGGCTTTCCCGTTCTCAATCATACTGAGCATCGATTTCGTGATGATGCCGTCTGCGAGTTGACTTTGCGTCAACTTTTTTTCTTTTCGTAACGTCTTAATCCGCTGTCCAATCATAGAGCACCTCTTAAAAGTTAAATTTAATTGAACTTATTGTTTACAAATCTCTTTTCGTCGTCTATTATAATGTTAAATCACATTGAACTTAATTGCAAAGGAGACTATGTATGACTACTTCTACCTCGAACTTGCACGTGTTGTTGCTCGGGAAATTCATGTCGTTATTCGCTTCCAGTCTATTCACGTTCGTCGCCGGATTGACGGTGCTGACAACTTCCGGTTCCGGGCTCCAGTTCGCCCTCGTCTTACTGGCCGGGACGTTGCCTCGTGTTCTATTATCACCGTTTGCCGGTGCATATGCCGACAAATTGAACCGAAAACGCGTCATCATCACGATGGAATCGGTCAACGGGCTATTGTTCTTCTTGGCCGGGGCCGCGAGCCTCATTTGGACGTTCGGCGTTCCTGCTTTCTTGATTATTACATGTCTGCTTTCTATCGTCTCCACTTTCTTGTCTGTCACGTTGACGAGTTCGATTCCACTCCTGTTCGACGAAGACGGGCTTCAACGCGCCAATTCGCTCATCCAAAGTATCATTTCCGTCTCAAGTATTGG
Source organism: Exiguobacterium sp. SH4S7 (assembly GCF_004336795.1). Classification (NCBI taxonomy): domain Bacteria; kingdom Bacillati; phylum Bacillota; class Bacilli; order Caryophanales; genus Exiguobacterium; species Exiguobacterium sp. SH4S7. The sequence continues at coordinate 98,640 of NZ_SJUT01000006.1, read as the reverse complement.
TACGCCACTTTTAGCCGGGGCGCTGTTCAAGCTATTACCGATTTCAGCGTTCTTGTTCAGCTCATCCCTCTTGTTCCTCATTGCCGCCCTGTTCGCCTCACGTCTCACATTCCAAGCGTATGAACATGCTTCCACCGATCAATCGACGTGGGACGACGTCCGCTCCGGTTTCCGCTATTTGAAACGCCAACGCGTGCTATGGACGCTGACGATTCTTGCGGCGTTCCTCAACTTCTTCTTCGTGGCTTCGGAAGTACTGTTCCCGATTGCCGCCTTGCAACAGATCGGGGTCAGCCCGCTCCAGTTCGGCTTTTTAGAAAGTATGTTCGCAGTCGGATTTTTAGTCGCCTCTCTTGCCCACGCGCTGCCGTTCTTTAAGATCAAGTATCGTCTAGCGACGGTCCGCACATCGCTTATCGTCATGAGTTGCCTCTTTATCGGCCCGGCCGTCCCGCTCTATTTTGACTTCTCGGTCACACCCGCCATCGTCTTCCTCACCGGATTCGCTTTGTTGAGCGGTTTCTTCATCATCCGCGTCAATATTCCCATCCAACTGTTTTTGCAGACGAACACGGAACCAAGCTACCTCGGTCGTGTCATGGGCGTCCTCGAATCGCTCGCGATGGGGATCACCCCGCTCGGTTTCGTGTCGTTCGGGTTATTGAGCGAATGGATGTCGGTCACGTCACTTTATGCGATTTGCATGGTATGCCTGCTTTCGATCACGCTGTTCGCGATGCATCGCATCCGTCACGATATCGCGGCTGAAAAAGCGACGGTACTGGCTGAAGTCGAAAGCGCGCCGACACATCAATGAACGAAAAAAAGACATCGAACGTTTTTCAGTTCGATGTCTTCTCTGTTGATGGAAGGACTCGTTTCTCTAACAAGAACGGTCCGAACGGGATGACCGAAGCCATGACCGCGAGGACTAACACTTTGAAGCCCCAGTTGAAGCGCCACGCCATGTAAACCGCTGCCGCCACGTAAGCGACGAACAGGAAACCATGGGCCGCACCGACGATGCTGACGGCTAGCGGCATGCCAGCCAAATACTTAAGCGGCATTGCGATCAACAATAAGAGCAGGAATGACATCCCCTCTGTATAGCCGAGCCATTTGAATCGAGTTGCGTTCATATCCGTTCTCCTTTTTAATCGATGCTACGTTCATCGTAGCCGATAGAGGTGAAGTTTGTCACAGGAGAACGTTAGAAAGTCGTTAGGCTATTTGACGATTTGGTGAACGATGCGCAATTTTCGTTTCGACGAAGCGGCGGAGGAACAAACCATCGACGCCGATTTTGCCTGCGTTGTAGCCCGCGACGAGAATCAAGACCGATACGATCAACATCGTCGGGTTCGTGCTGACCGTCCCTGACAATAAGAACGCCATGTTCATGACGAGTCCGAAGAAAGCCGCGCTGCGTGTGAGGGCACCAAGCAAGAGACCGAGACCGACCAAGAACTCACCATACGGAATTAAGATATCGAAAAGTGCTGCGTTTGGGATTGCGAAGTTTTCAAGGAATGTTGCCCACCATCCGGCGACCGCCGGGTGATCTCCCGTCGCGAGTGAAGCTGCGTTTTGAAGGTAACCGCCTGATCCGAAGCCGCCCGTGATTTTACCCCATCCGGCTGTGAGCCATTGATAGCCGAGCCAGATCCGTAACACCGTCAAGATGCCGGTTGCGATGTTGTGGTTTTGCCAAAACTTTGTGAACATGATAATTCCTCCTTTTGAATGGTTGAATGATGGCTTATATGTGATTACATTCACAATATATCACCCATGTTCATGTTTTCACATAGCTTGAGACAATAGTTCACGTTTCGTTCATATGTGTGTCACAGGTCAGTCACTTTTTGGAAATTACACCAAAAAAAGCAACGTCTGCTCGAGACATTGCTTCCACTGATTTAAAGATCAACTTGTTGTGGCGGTTGGCCTTTTTTATTCATCACACGCATCGATTGCGGTGAGATTTTTAAAATGACGAGTTTTGGATCATCCGGGCCGTCGAACCAGCCCTCAAGTTTTTCGTTCCACACTTTTTCTTTCATCGACTCGTCATCAGACACCGACGTCTCTCCTAAAATCTCTAGATACGTGTCGCCGACCCCGTCCCCGTCGTAGCCGATCAAGACGTGCGTATATGGATTGTTCTTCAACTCATCGACTTTATCCGTATCTTTCGAGGTTGCCGTATAGAGTGTCAGACCGTCATGGAAAAACGTCATGTATCGGCTGTGCGGCTTCCCTTTATATACCGTGGCCATCGTTCCCACGTTGCTTGCATCTAGAATTTGTTGTGCCGTTGTTTTAGCATTCATTTTTAAAGCCCCCTTATCATAGTCACTCGTATAATCATTCCCTTGCGGCACTTGATTAAACACGAAGACACGAAAAAACCTGCTCGCCGAAGCGAGCAGGTTATAAAATTCCTTAGAAAGGAAGATTAGATTTTTTCAACGTTAGAAGCTTGTGGGCCACGAGCTCCGTCAGTGATTTCGAAAGTTACTGCTTGGCCTTCTTCAAGTGTCTTGAAGCCGTCGCCTTGGATTGCTGAGAAGTGTACGAATACGTCGTCTCCGCCTTCCATTTCGATGAAGCCGTAACCTTTTTCTGAGTTAAACCATTTTACTTTACCTGTGTTCATAATGAACCCTCCTGAAATAAACGCTGTGCGTTCTAGTAGTGCCTTACTAGAAAAAACTGACCAAAAAAAAGCACAAAACTTGTTGGATTATCTTTCATGAAAAATAATCCCAAGCGATTGTGAATTATGTTTCCAGCTATTCTTAATTAAGCACATATGTAATATACCATGGATAAATGCTTCTGTCTACTAAATACTTCGGTTTGCTAAAAATAATTTCAAAACGGGTACATCACATGTAGTGAACGTTAGGAGGACGACTCATATGATGAATCAAATTGACCGCACGCATATCGCTGCCACCATCGCCCGTCACGCGGCCTGGTCGACAGATGAGCTATTGACGGAGACGCTCGCTTGGCATCAAGCGACGCGACACGACCATTATCCTGACCAATCGAAGTCGTACCGCTCCCACTTGCCGATGACGGAACGAATCACACCGGTGACGAGTGCACTCCCGCTCGAGGTCGTCGACGATCTCATCCGGCCCGTCTGGATGCGTCGTCTCGACGCGGAACATTTGAATTTACTGCAGACGACACGCCATCACGTCGACGTGACCGATTACGGGGCCGTCGGGGACGGCAAGACGGATTGCACGCTCGCATTCCGGCTCGCGCTTCGGTCGAACCGCCACGTCCACGTGCCGGCCGGTGTCTATATCGTCCGTGGCGTCCGGATCCCCTCGAACTGCGTGCTCGAAGGTGCGGGACAGCAGGACACGGTATTACGCTTGGCCGACGGCACACCGAAGCATCGCCGGCTGCTGCGAAATGCGACACCGTTTTATGGGAACCATCACATCGAGGTCGCCCATCTGACGCTCGACTGGAACGTCGAGCGCCTTGGCGACGTCGATCGGACGTCGAGTGGAGACACGGCTTCGAGCGCGTTGACATTCGCCCACGTCAAATTCGCCTGGGTCCATCACGTCACCGCCAAAGGTGCCGGGCTGCACGCGTTCGATATCACCGCCCCTCACTACCATTACCTCGGGGACGGGTTGCGTGCCAAAAAAGGCAGCCGCTACATCTGGCTCGACCGCTGCGAGGCGACGAATTATGGGGACGACGGCATCACGACGCATCATAGCGACGCCATCTACATCACGAACTGCTACTGTCATCACCCGCACGGACGTACGCACGCCCACGGCTTCTCCAATTCAAACGGCATCGAGGTCGATGACGGTTCGCGTCACGTCGTGCTCGTCAACAATATGACGGAAGGTTGTTTTGGAGGCGTCGAGGTGAAAGCCCACGGTACGTCCTCGGCCGCCCATGACGTCCATATTTTTGGGCACGTCTCGTATCGTGATAACCGGTCCTTCAATTTTCGCCACATCGGGCACCACTTAGCCGACGATCCCGAGTCGAAGACGGCGCGGTTCATCTCAGGGACGAATTTACTATCGATTGAACCGGTACGCTCGAAGCTATACGCCAAGTCGTCGCCCCGTAGCCTCGTCATATCGGCGTATCAAGACGTATTGATCCATGGCTTTACGGCCATCGGTGACCCGTCCTATGATTATACAGGACATCCAGCGCTCGCCGTCCAGTATAAGTCTCGGAACGTTCAATTAAAACGGATCGCCACAAGCGGGTTCGTTTCCAGCCGCGCCGACATCGAACTGTTCGGCGGCGACAACCGGACCGATCACGTCACAATCGAAGATGTCACGTGCCGGAATTCGGCCCCGATCTCTGTAAAGATCGGCGGACAGCTCGCTAACGTCGTGCTAAAACACATCGAAGGCGAACAAAAAAGTGGAGATGTCCTCATCTCCACGAGTAGCCCGGTCGAAGCGCACGACTTATTCGCTTATGGTTTCTCAGATCGGGTGCGAAGTGACGCTTGAGCCGACTCGACGAGCTCATTCAACCGTGCTTCGTCCAAATTGAGCGAACTGACCGTCTGTTTGGCCATCATCCGGACGATGGCTTTGTCGAGGAAGCCCATCCGCTCAAAGTCATAGCCGCTGCCGACGACTTCGACGAAGTAGGCGTGTGCTCGTAAATGTTCCCCGTACGCGCCTTCGAGCTCACGTTGCCGCTCCGCCGCGGTCGGCGTGCCGGCGCACAAGTACAATCCGAGCGGACGTTCGAGCAATTGGACTTCGTTTTGCTTCAACCAGTCGGTCAGCTCGTCTTGGACTTTCCCCATCCGGATCGATCCCCCGACGATGACGTGGTCGACCGTTGCCCAATCGACGTCTGGCTCATCGACCAAGTTTTGAACGTGGACGTTTCCGGACAACCGTGCGGCCAAAAGATGGGCGACTTTCTCGCTCGTACCATATCGTGACGTATACGCAATCAACGTCTTCATCTCGTTTCCCCCTTATTAAGTCAGAGTCTACTCTTCCTATTCCCGAATGGTTTGGAGAATACTATACGCTTGAAAAAAACTCGCCGCTTGGGCGAGTTTTTTGTCATAGTTTGTACACTTGTGCCTCGTACGGACGAAGCGTGAACGGTTCGATCGGCTCCATATTGCCGATGACACGGTCTTTGACGTCATACGGCAACGTCCGTTCTTGTGTTTCAGCTGAGAAGTTGCACAGTACGAGCCACGTCTCTCCTTCGAGCGTCCGCGTGAACGCGTAGACGGCTTCGTCTTCCGGGAGCAACAGCTCATACTTCCCGTAGACGACGACCGGATTCTGTTTCCGTAGCGCGATCAACTGACGGTAGTAATGGAAGAGTGAATTCGGATCAAGACGTGCCGCTTCCGCGTTCACGTCGACATAGTTCGGATTGACATCGATCCACGGCGTACCGGTCGTGAACCCACCTTGCGCGTCAGCCGACCACTGGACCGGCGTCCGCGAATTGTCGCGTCCGCGGGCGTGGATGCCGCGGAAAATCTCCTCGTGCGTCAACAAATCGTTCGATGTGTAATCGCGATACGCGTTGAGCGTCTCGATGTCACGGTACTTGTCGATCGAGTCGAACGCGACGTTCGTCATGCCGAACTCTTCGCCTTGATAAATGTACGGCGTCCCTTTCAACATGTGCAAGAGTGTCGCAAGCATCTTGCCAGAGACGACCCGGTACTCATCCGAATCGTTGCCGAATCGCGAGATCGCCCGCGGTTGGTCGTGGTTGCTCCAATATAGGCTGTTCCAGCCCTCTTCCTCGAGTCCTTCTTGCCAACGCGAGAAGATCGTCTTCAGCTCCGTCAGCTTCCAGTCGGTCGGATTCCACTTTCCAAAGCTGCCGTTGCCGACGTCGACGTGCTCGAAATGGAACACCATGTTGAGCTCGTCACGGTCTTCACCGGTGTATAGCTTCGCCTCGTCGACACTGACACCCGGCATCTCCCCGACCGTGATCGTATCGTACTTCGACAACACTTCACGATTCATCTCTTGCATGAACTCATGGATGCGCGGCCCGTTGAAGAAGAACGGCGTTCCGTCTCCGTAGCCCGTCCCGCGCGTCTTCCCGTCCGGATAGCTTTGGTCTTTCGAGATCATATTGATGACGTCCATCCGGAAACCGTCGACGCCTTTGTCGAGCCAGTAAGCCATCAAATCGTACACTTCGCGGCGCAGCGTCTCCGACTCCCAGTTCAAGTCGGGCTGTTTCTTACTGAACAAGTGCAGATAATATTCGTCGCTCGCTTCATCGTACGCCCACGCGCTGCCGCCAAAGAAAGCCCCCCAGTTCGTCGGCGGCTGACCGTTCTCGCCTTTTTTCCAAATGTAGTAGTCGCGGTACGGGCTGTCTTTCGAAGACCGAGACTCCATGAACCATTGGTGCTCATCGGAAGAATGGTTGACGACGAGGTCCATCATGATCTTGATGCCGTGACGGTGCGCCTCTTCGAGCATCGCATCGAAATCGTCCATCGTCCCGAACTCATCCATAATCGCACGGTAGTCGCGGATGTCATAGCCGTTGTCATCGTTCGGCGAATCGTACACCGGTGACAACCAGATGACGTCGATCCCGAGTTCAGCCAAATAGGACATCTTTTCCGTGATGCCCGGGATGTCCCCGATTCCGTCCCCGTTCGAGTCGTTAAAGCTGCGCGGATAAATCTGATAGACGACCGCTTCTTTCCACCATTGTTTCATAAAAGTCTCCTCCTCATCATCGGTTCAAATCTGACGTCATCATCGTACCTTGTCCCGCCGCCTGTGCCTATCCATGATATGATTAAGATATGCACAATCTTGCTATTATAAAGGAGTAATTCGATGGAAATCGGCTTTTGTGGCTATTCGTATCACACAGCAGCATATACTTTTCCGTTCGCCAACCGGTTGGACACGTACTTGATCCGCTTGCAGACTGAAGGGTCGGCCCGAATCCTCGTCAACGGGGAGACATACGTCGCGTACCCCGGCGATCTGCTGCTCGTCAAACCGGGTGACTACTATGAGTTGAATATCGATACCCCGGCGAGTGGCGACTATCATTTGTTCTGCGCTGGTCCGACGCTCGACACCTGGTGGTCGACGACTACTCGCTCACGGCTCACCACGATCTCGATTGACCCTCGCCTCCTCTCGCTTTGGCAACACGTCACGGAAGAGGCACGACGACCGACCGATGAACAGAGCACTGCGTTGATCGAGAAGTTGATCGAGGCGCTTCTGCTCATGCTCGACCGATCGATGCGAGACGTCCGGACGAATGTACGTCCCCCGGTCGTGTCTCGCATGATGCGTTATATAGAAGGAAACGTCACCGCCGACTTCAAAATTGCCGACGTCGCCGCTGCCGTCGACTTGAGCGTATCGCGGACCGTGCATCTCTTTAAGGAAGTGACCGGGATGACGATCATCGAGTACGCGCACACGATCCGGCTTCAGCTCGCCGAAGAGCAAATGCGGTATACGCAACATTCGCTCGAACGGATCGCCGAGCTGTCCGGGTTTCGAACGTATCCTTATTTCCATCGGATTTTCAAACGGAAATATGGCGTCGCACCAGGGGTTTACCGCACACTTCAACAAAAAAACGAAAAAAAATAATCAAAAAGTGATCCATTTTTTGAATCGCTCCGTTAGATGGGTGTAAACAACGACAACCACTCACAAAAAAGGAGCGATTGAACATGAAGAAAAAAACAATGAACAAATTTGTAGCACCGGCACTGGCACTGGGGTTACTCGTACCATTGAACGCACAGGCAGCAGAGGCGCCAACAGTGAGCACGCCAGCTGGAGACCTTCGTGCCACGCTCGACCAATTACTATCTGAGCATTATGTCTTAGCCGTCACATCGATGATGAAAGCTTACGACGGGGCACCGGATGCCGAAGTCGCAATGAAAGCACTCGATCAAAACGCGCTTGACATGACGCCAGCCATCGCCTCAATCTACGGTGATGAAGGCGCGGCTCAGTTCGAAGACATCTTCGCCGGCCATAACGACTACTCGGCTGACTTCGTCGAAGCTGCCAAGTCAGACGACAAAGAACTTCGTGCCGATGCTGAAGCCGAAGTCGATGAGTTCGTCGAAGAGTTCTCGACATTCCTCGATGCTGCGACAGAAGGCAACTTACCGAAAGAAGCAGCCGCTGACGTCCTTGAACTTCACGAAGACCAAGTTCTCTCAGTGTTTGATAACTACGTCGCCGGTGACTACGAGTCGGCTTACATGACATACCGTGAAGGCTACAAGCTCATGTTCGACATCAGTAAAGCCCTCTCAGGAGCGGTCGTCACGCAAATGCCTGACAAATTCCCGACACCTGCTGACACGCCAGCTGTAGAGCTTCGTTCGACATTGAACAGCCTCGCCGGTGAACACTTCGCTCTCGCTGCGATCGGCATGCAAAAAGGCTACGACAAAGCGGAAGATTTCGACTACGTCAGCTGGGCTGAAGATCAAAACACGCTCGACTTTAAAGCAGCCATCGGTTCGGTCTACGGTGACGAAGGTGCGGCTCAGTTTGAAAAAGTATGGAACGGTAACCACATCACAGCACAAGGTGACATCGTCGCAGCAACACTTGAAGGCGACGAAGCTAAAATCGAAGAAGCACGCATGAAACTCGATCAGTTCGCTGTCGACTTCAGTACGTTCCTCGATGCGGCGACAGAAGGCAACTTGCCACAAGCGGCCGGTCAAGAAGCGATCATGCAACATGAGGCACTCGTGCTCCAAACGTTTGATCAATATGTAGCCGGTGACGCAGATGCAGCTTGGATGTCATTCCGTGAAGGATACGCGTTCATGTTCGGTGTTGGTGAAACACTCGGTAACGCGATCGTGACACAAATGCCTGACAAGTTCGCTGAAACAGCAATGCCGGAAGCGATGCCTGAAACAGGTCTCGGTGGTGCACAAGCACAATCAATGAATACCCTTTACGCTGGCTTAGCCATACTTGGCGGAATCATGCTCGCCTTTGTTACGCTTCGCAACCGTAAAGTATCAGAACAATAAACTAAAGGAGAGAGCCCAATGAACAAGCGCCATTTGTTTTTGGCGCTCTCTCTATTTTGTTTTGGCTTCTGGTCGTGGACGAGCGCTCAAGAATCGTCATCACCACCTGTAGAAGAAAAACAAATAGAGGAGAGCCCAGATTTATCGGCTGAATTCTCACTTCTACAGGAAGAGGTGAAGAAACTTCGTTTAGCCGAGGAAGAGGAAAGCACTAAAGCCGTGACACCTGTCCAGATTCAAATCCCGAGCATCAATGTCGACACCGCGATCGAACAGGTCGGCGTGCTCGATAACGGACAGATGGGCGTACCCGTTGACGAGAATCAAGTCGGCTGGTTCGAACCTGGTGTCAAACCAGGCAGTAAAGGCAACGCCGTCGTCGCCGGACACGTTGATAGTAAGACGGGGCCCGCCGTCTTTTATGAACTCGATCAACTGAAGACAGGCGATGACGTGACGATTATCGACGAGAACGGCAACACGCTGCGATTTCGTGTCACAAAAACAGAGAGTTATGACACGAAAAATGCCCCGATCGACGAGATTTTTGGCACCACGTCAAATCGCAACTTGAACTTGATCACGTGTTCCGGTACGTTCGGGGACGGTGGTTATGACCAACGTTTCGTCGTTTACACGGAGCTTGTCGATAGCGAGATCAAGTCGACAGTCGAACTCGACGCCCCGACGAACGTCACGTTAAGCGGTAACTTGCTCACATGGCACGCGGTCCGTGACGATGCCGTCATCGGCTACCGTGTCTATGAAGTCAACGACGGGAACGCGACACGTATCGAGAGCGTCCCGTCACACGCCCGGAAGAGTGTTGAAGTCACGAACGAGCAGGCAACGTATTACGTGACGGCAATCGACCGGCTTGGAAATGAGTCGAAGCCGTCTCAGACAGCGAAGTAGACACGAAACGCCCTTGGATAAAAAATCTAAGGGCATTTTTTCTGTTTTCCATATATAGTGAATGTAGCAAAAAATACATAGATTTAGGATAAGGAGTTTCAAGTCATGAGGACTCGACTTTCACAACCATTCGCAAATCAGTTAAAGAGAAGAATTCGCACCATTTGGGGTGTGAACGATTCGTATTATTGGTACCCTCTTTCCACTTCTCCTCGACTCGATGTGATTGCATTCGACAGCGATTATATTGAAGATGTTGATCAAAAAATCGAAGAAATCCGCCAATGGGTATGGGACCAAGGGACGGAGCTTATATTTGAACTGCATGAGGACCATACACTATGGCAAATCGACACCGCTTCATTAGATCCTTGTTATGAAGGTCGTTATTTAGAACGCTATTGGTTTGACCAAAAAATGAACTGGATCATTTATGCGTCCCACGAAAGTACAATTAGCTTTGGTGGGCATGGATTGATCACATCACTCCAGTCCTACTGGTCGGATTGGCAGGAGCATCTGTCCGTTTTAGACAATCGATTTTTTGAGTAATGAACTTCACAAAAAAAAGACGCACCCATTTTTGATCAATGAGTGCGCTGTACTTACACAAAGCAAGGAATCTGCGGGTTGAACGTCTTGTTGTTCTCCGTCATGACCTGCTTTTTAATTTTGCCTTCTCCGAGATAGACGATACGGTCGGCGAGCGCTTCCGCGTCTTCCTCGTCGTGCGTGACAAAGATCGTCGTCGTGCCCGTCTGTTTGAGGAGACGGCGCAAGTCATCGCGGATCCGGTGTTGGAGCGACGTGTCCAAGTTACTGAACGGCTCGTCTAAGATCAAGAGGGACGGCTTCGGTGCGAGCGCACGCGCGAGCGCGACACGCTGCTGCTGACCGCCGCTCAGCTCATACGGGTAGCGATGCCGGAACTCAGATAAGTTCACGAGCGTGAGCATCTCCTCGACCCGTTCGTTCCGCTCCTTCCGGCTGAGCTTATGGAGGCCGAAGCGGATGTTCTTCTCAACGGTCATGTGCGGGAAGAGCGCATAGTCTTGAAACACCATGCCGACGCCGCGTTGTTCGGGCGGCATGAACTGGCAGTCGTCACAACAGACGCAATCGTTGACGACGACGACGCCTTGATTTGGCATCTCGAGACCGGCGATGAGGCGCAAGATCGTACTTTTCCCCGAACCGCTGTCGCCGAGGAGGGATACGATTTCGCCTTTCGTGATCGAGAGCGAGAACCCTTTGATCGTCTCTGCTTCTGCACCTTTATAGCTGAAGTGTAAATCGTTGATTTGAACAAACATTAGTCGGCCTCCTTATCAAGCACCTTATGGAACACAAAGATTAACAATCCGCTCATGAGAACGATGACGATCGACGCGAGCGCCGCTTCGTGAATCTTCTCATCACTGACATATTTGAACGCCTGCGTCGCAAGCGTCGAGAAGTTGAACGGCTGCAAGAACAGTGTCAGCGGCAACTCTTTCATAATATCGATGAAGACGAGGATGAACGCGCTCATGATCGCCCCTTTGATCATCGGGATATCGACCCGGAAGAACGTCTGAACCGTGCCCCAACCGAGCATGCGTGACGCTTCCGTGAACGACTTCCCGACTTTCTCAAATCCGCTCTCGATCGAGTTGTAACCGATGGCGAGGAAACGGATGACGTAGGCGAAGATGAGCATGATGAGCGTCGTCCGGAACACGAACGTCTGTCCGAGATCGAGCGCGAGCGCTGCTTTTAGCACCCATTCGTCTAATAGTAAAAACAACGTGATGACAGCGATGGCGATAGCCGCTCCTGGGATCGAGTAGCCGAGCGTCGTCACTTTCGAGATGACGCGCGTCATATTCGATGGGAACAACCGCGTATAGTTGGCGATGATGAGTGCGAATACGAGAATGATGATTGTCGCGATAAAGGCGACGCTCACCGTGTTCCAGACGAGGCGGAAAAATTCAGCCGTGAACACTTGCTCGAACGTCAAGAACGTCCAAGCGACGAGTTGGATGAACGGGATCGCGAAAGCGATGCCGAAGATCGTCGCCACGTAACCGAACACGGCGTAACGATGCCAGCCGTTCAACGGTCTTGGCTTGAGCGGCTTCACTTTTGTCGTCGCATAGCTGAACTGCTTGCGGCCTCGGACGAGTCGTTCCGCCATCAAGATAGCGATGACGATGATCATGAGCGTGCCGGCAAGTTTTAACGCTGAAGACGTGTCCTTCATGCCGAACCACGTGCTGAAGATGGCCGTACTGAACGTCTGGATTCCGAAGTATTTGACGACGCCGTAGTCGTTCAACACTTCCATCAAGACGAGACTGACACCGCCGATGATGGCGACGCGCGAGATCGGGATGACGACGGTGAAGAAGATATCCCACGACCCGCGTCCGAGGATGCGGGCGTTCTCGATCATCGACGACGACTGATTGTGTAGGAACGCGCGTGTGATCGTATAAATGTACGGATACAAGAACAACGTGAAGATGAAGATCGTCCCTTGGATCGTCATGATATTGAAGTACGTCTGATCCACGGTGATGCCAAACTCGTTGCGCAGCGTCGTCTGGATGACGCCGGTGTAGTTCAAGATGCCATGATACGTGTAAGCACCGATATACGGCGGGATTGCGAGCGGCAAGATGAGCGCCCATTTGAAGAATCGCCGTAACGGGAAGTCATACACCGTGACGAACCAAGCGAGGCTCGTTCCGATGATGGTCGTCAAGAAACCGGTCACGAGCATGATGAACAACGTGTTCCTCACGTACGTCGGCAGCAGATATTCGCGGATGTGTTGCCAATTGTCATTGACCGGTGCGAACAGTTCTACTAAGACGACGATTCCTGGCAAGACGATAAACGACAACGCGATAAAGCTCAGGATGGACCATCCATTCAGTTGTCGTTTGATTGCATACCAGTTCATGTCTTACAGCTCCCGTTTCTTTCATTTACTTCCTGTCCCATCATATCAGTTTCATCGTCCCGGTCATACCTTTAGACTGTCAGGAAACGCAAAAACCTTCGGCCTGAACATGCGTTCAAGCCGAAGTCGTCTTATTTCCAACCAGCTTCGTTGAAGATGCGGATGGCTTCTTGCTGATTTTCACCGAGAACAGATAGGTTGATATCTTGTTCTTTGAACTCACCCCATGATTTGAGGAGCTCGTTCGGCTCGACCGATTCGTTGACCGGGTACTCGTAGTTGGCGCTTGCGAACTGCTCTTGCGCTGACGGGTCAGACATGAACTCCATGAGTTTCTTCGCGTTGTCAGAGTTCTTCGACGCTTTCGTCATCGCGATTCCAGAGATGTTGACGTGCGTACCTGTGGTGTCTTGGTTCGGGAAGAAGACACCGAGCGCTTCAGCGACTTTCTTCTCTTCCGCGTCTTCTGAGTTCAGCATGAGACCCATGTAGTACGTGTTCATGATGGCCACATCACCTTCACCGGCGACGACGGCTTTCGCTTGGTCACGGTCGTTCCCTTGTGGGTCACGCGCCATGTTGTTGACCATGCCTTCTGCCCATTCTTTCGCTTGGTCGACGCCGTTCACTTCGATGAATGACGAGAGGAGTGAGATGTTGTACATGTTTTCAGATGGACGAACGAGCACTTTCCCATTCCACTGTTCTTCCGTGAGCGCTTCGTACGTCGACAAGTCTTCCGGCTTCACGCGATCTTTCGCGTAGACGATGACACGTGCACGCTTCGTGAGACCGAACCATTCTTTGTCCGTGTCACGGTATTTTTCTGGGATGTTCGACTCAAGCACATCGCTATCGACCGCTTGAAGATGCCCTGCTTCTTTTGCCTGGTGCAAGTTCCCGGCGTCAGCAGTAATGAAGAGATCCGCTTCTGTGTTCTCACCTTCTGTGTTCAAACGTTCGAGAAGTTCATCACCTTTTCCTTCGACGACGTTGACTTTCACGCCCGTCTCTTCTTCGAACTGTTTGTAGAGCTCTTTGTCGACATCGTAATGACGGCTCGAGTAGACGTTGACGACTTTTGATTCTTCTGCCGTCTCATTGTCCCCCGTAGTAGTCGTCTCTTCCGTGCTCGCGCAAGCCGCGAGCAGTGATGTCGTAAGTGCTGCCGAAAGTCCAAGTGCCATGTACTTTTTGTTCATTTATATTTCCCCCATGTTTTAGTCTCTTTGTTGGTAATGATAATTACTCTCAATCACTATAATCGATGATAATCATTCTCATGTCAACCTTTTTTTGAAAACGTTACCATTAGTTATATATTTATAACTTAACAGTTTTGACGATATCATTTCTTGACTTCAAAATGATGAGGCGCCTATAGTTGAAATGAAAAGACCGTCTGGTCGGTACAGAAAGGAGTGACGAAATGACAAACCGATCAACTATCACGAAACAAAAACTGCTAGATGCCGCGACCGAGATCATCATGGAGCACGGAGTGCACCAACTGACATTAGAGGAAGTCGCAAAGACCGCTGGTGTCTCAAAAGGTGGCCTGTTGTATCATTATCCGTCGAAAGAAGCGCTTTTGACCGCCATCGTCGAACGGCTTCAAACCGAACAAAACGATTTATACGAATCACTTCAGGCTGACGGCCACGGTCCGGTCGAGGCGTTCGTCCGCCTATTTGATGAGACGAAACTCTATCCGGAACGCTCGCCAATTCATATCGATGCCGAGAAGATGATCGCCTTCTTGACGTTATTCGCCGTCGATCAAGCGTACGCCGACCGTTGGAAGCATGACCTCGACACGTTCTTCGCCGAATTTCAACAGACGAGCGATCCCGTCGAGACGATGATCATCCGCTATGCCCTTGAAGGGATGATGATGTCCGAACACTTCAATGTCGGCGTCCCCCCTACCGCTTTAAAACAAGCCATTATCGCTCGACTCATCGAGCGCGCCCGACACATCGATTCGGGAAACTAGACTAATTTATTAGAGGAGAAATGAACCCCATGCAAAAGATCACGACCTTCTCCGTCAACAACAAGTTTGCCGTTTGGTTGATGACGATCATCTTAACGGCCGCCGGAATCTTTGCCGGCCTGACGATGAAACTAGAGACACTGCCTGACATCACGACACCGACCGTCTCGGTGACGACGATTTATCCTGGCGCTTCTCCTGAACAAGTGCTCGACGAAGTGAGCACCGTGCTCGAAGATCGCTTGAAGAGTTTGAACGGTGTCGAACAAGTCCGTTCGTCTTCGTTCCAAAACGCTTCGAACATTCAAATCGATTATGATTTCAGCACGGATATGGAAGCAGCCGAACAACAGGTCAAAGATGCACTCAGCAACGTCGAGCTGCCAGAGTCCGTCCAAGACCCGCAAGTGTCACGCCTCAGCTTCGACGCGTTCCCGGTCGTCGGTGCAGCCGTTTCAGATGAAAGCCTCGATTTGGCTGAGTTGACAAAACTTGTCGAAGACGAGCTCCAACCGGCCCTTGAAGGTGTCGAAGGTGCCCAGCTCGTCCAAATCGCCGGTCAAGAAGTCCGTCGCGTCGAGCTTCGCTTCGACGAGGCCGCACTTGCCGAATACAACTTGACAGAAGATACGGTCAAACAGTTGATTCAAGCAAACGATGCCCGTATCGCGCTCGGCTTGTATGAGCTCGGGGATACGGAACAGGCCGTCGTCATCGACGGGAAGTCGGAGACGCTCGAAGCGTTCCGCGACCTGCAAATCCCGTACTCACCAGCTCCAGCTGAACCGACCGTCCCAGGGGCGCCAAGCGGATTCCCGGCTGGTGAGACACCTGAGTTGCCAAGCGAAGTCCCTGGCACAGTCCCACCTGCGAATGTGCCGACAACAGTCCCGACCGTCGCTTTAAGCGAACTCGCGACAATCGAAGACCGCGGCATCGAAGAATCGATCTCGCGGTCGAACGGAGAACGTTCGATCGGGATTCAAGTGACGAAGACACAAGACGCGAACACCGTCGACGTCGTCAACGCCGTCAAAACGATTTTAGACGACTTTGAGGCTGAATATGATACGGCGAACGTCTCAATCACACTCGACCAAGGTCAGCCGATTGAAGAATCGGTCGAGACGATGGTATCGAAGGCGTTACTCGGCGGACTATTCGCCATTTTGATCATCTTAGTGTTCCTTCGTAACTTCCGTTCGACGATCATTGCTGTCATCTCGATCCCACTATCGCTCTTGATGGCGCTCATCGTCTTGAAGCAACTCGATATCACGCTCAATATCATGACGCTCGGGGCGATGACCGTCGCGATTGGACGCGTCGTCGATGACTCGATTGTCGTCATCGAAAACATTTATCGTCGACTCACTCGTCCGAACGAACCGTTACGCGGCAAAGCGTTGATCATCGCCGCGACGAAAGAAGTGTTCGTCCCGATCGCGTCATCGACAATCGTGACGATCGCCGTCTTCTTGCCGCTCGGTTTCGTGACCGGCTTCGTCGGCGAACTGTTCTTGCCGTTCGCCTTGACCGTCGTCTTCGCCTTGCTCGCTTCGCTCCTCGTCGCGATCACGGTCGTACCGATGATGGCCGATTCGTTCTTTAAAAACCGTGACAAGCTGAAGCCGGAAGAAGGACCCGGTAAACTTGCCGAATGGTACCGCGGTGTGCTCAACTGGTCGCTCAACCACAAGCTCGTCGTCTTCGGACTCGCGACACTTCTCTTGATCGGCAGTTTCGCCCTCGTCCCAGCCATCGGGGTCAACTTCTTGAACCAAGGTTCGGATAAGACGCTGTTCGTCACGTTCGACCCGGAACCGGGACAGACGCTTGACGACTCGATCGCGGCTGCTGAGATCGCCGAGACGTACTTTATGGAAGACCAGCCGAACGCGACCGACGTCCAGTTCACGGTCGGTGGCGAAAACCCGCTCAACCCGGGGAATAACAAGCAAGGGATCTTCATCGTCCAGTACGACCCGGACACAGAAGACTTTGCCGACGTCAAATTGGCAGACATCGAACAATTGAACGAACTTGCCTCAGGCGGAGAATGGAAAGAACAAAACTTCGCCGGCGGTGCCGGAACGAGCGGTGTGACGTATAACGTCTACGCCAACTCGCTCGAAGATCTTGAAGCGATTGTCCCGACATTCATCGAGACGATCGAAGAAGAGACGGACTACGTCCGCCAAGCGACGTCTGATCTTCGTGAGTCATACGTCCAGTACACGTTCAACGTCGATCAACAAGCAGCAGCTGAAGCTGGCGTCTCGGCCGCTCAACTCGCTCAAACGATCGGTCAGTTCCAAGCACAGGCCAGTCCGCTCGCCAGTGTGACGATTGATGACAAACAGCTCGACGTCATCATCCCGACGGAACAAGTCACGTATGACAGCATTGAAGACTTGCAAGCGCAAGAAGTGACGACGCCGTTCGGGCCGCGCCCAATCTCAGACTTCATCGAAGTCGAAGAAGGCACGACGCCGGACACGCTCGTCCAGCGCGACGGCAAGCTCCTTGCTACCGTCAGCGTCGAACTTAGCACGGACAAGGCGACGGAAGCGTCGGCCGCCATCGAAGAACGTGTCTCTGACATCGATCTCCCGACGGGCGTCTCGTATGACGTCGGCGGCGTGACAGAACAGATTCAGGAATCGTTCACGCAGCTCGGCCTTGCGATGCTCGCAGCCATCGCCATCGTCTACTTGGTGCTCGTCGTCACGTTCGGCGGTGCCATCACCCCGTTCGTCGTATTGTTCTCGCTCCCTTATGCGATCATCGGCGGACTCGTCGCCCTCTTGATCACGGGAGAAACGATTTCCGTATCTGCTTTGATTGGTGCGCTCATGTTGATCGGGATCGTCGTCACAAATGCGATCGTCTTGATCGACCGCGTCATTCATAAAGAAGAAGCTGGTCTATCGACGCGTGAAGCGTTGCTCGAAGCAGCCGGTACGCGACTTCGTCCGATTCTCATGACGGCGCTCGCGACAATCGGTGCCTTATCACCACTCGCTCTCGGACTCGAAGGCGGCGCACTCATCTCGAAAGGTCTCGGTGTCACCGTCATCGGCGGACTCACAAGTTCGACGTTACTGACGTTGCTCATCGTCCCAATCGTCTATGAGTTCTTCGCTCGGTTCCGCAAGAAACAACAAGCATAATTCAAAAAGAGATTTGACCGAGAGCCGGTCAAATCTCTTTTTGTTGTGTTCAGTAACATTGCATGATCATTTCGGTCTCCTCGAATCGTTTGGCCTGAAGCGCCTCTGTCGGAATCAAAAAGTAGAGGATCCCGACATCGCCGAACATGATATCGAGCTCTTCTGTCGAATCCATTTGGAAGAGCAGGAACGGCCGCTTGAAGCGGTCACCATATGTGTCCTGAACCTCTTCGAACACATCATTTTGAATAGCGTTCGGATGACCGCCGATTGCGTGAAATTCCTCATCGTCAATCAGCTCTTCGAACGCCTCGAACTGATCGTCATTCAATAGATGGGCGAGCACATCAACGTTCGGTGCGTATGATTCATCAAACGAGACTGCCCGTTCGTTCAGCGCCTCTCCGACTTTGACACGTTCAAGGTCTGTGTCTTCCGTGTACACAACACGCCAAAGATGACGTTCGTCCGTGTCACCCCACGGTTGTTCTTCCATATCGTAAAAGAAAGACAGCAGCCCTTTTTTTGGAAGCGCCTCGACCGACTCACAGCCGGCAAAGTCGCTTAAGCGAAATTGCGCCAAAAACGTCAAGTTCTCTCCAGGATGGTCCGACCCGATCGGTAAATCTGGATAACCGCCAAATTTCGAGTGGCCAATCGCCACCTCTTCTCGTGTCGTTCGAGGCACCATACTCAAATTGATTCGTTGTTGGAACGCGTTCAAGACGTCTGCCCCATGTTTGATTTGATG
Source organism: Exiguobacterium sp. SH4S7 (assembly GCF_004336795.1). Taxonomy (NCBI): domain Bacteria; kingdom Bacillati; phylum Bacillota; class Bacilli; order Caryophanales; genus Exiguobacterium; species Exiguobacterium sp. SH4S7. The sequence continues at coordinate 79,785 of NZ_SJUT01000006.1, read as the reverse complement.
TTCTTGAATGAACCGTTCGACTGCCGTTTGTTCCATAAATACACCTCATTTATTAGTAGTGAGCTCATTATACCACCCCGAACATATGTACCCATTATCTTTTTTGCCATAGCCTCCATCTTGACCTAGATGATAAAGTTTGAGAGAATTCATACGTTTTGAATGTATATGCGAAAGGATGAATCACATGCAACGTCTTATCAAATGGATTATCGGCCTTTCGCTCTTATTTGGCTTGAGCGCGCTCGGGAATTGGATCGTCGCCGTGCTCGCTTTAAAAGTGCCAGGGAGCGTCATCGGCATGGTCCTGTTACTGCTCTTATTGATGACCAAGATCATCCGCGTCGAATGGATCGAAGATAGCGCCGGCTTCTTGACGAAGCACCTCGCCTTTTTCTTCATCCCGATCGCGGTCGGGCTCATGTCGTATAGCTCGCTCTTAAAGGCAGAAGGCGTTCCGCTCTTCCTTGCCTTGATCATCAGCATGACGATCGGCCTCGTCGTGACGGCGCTCGTTTCCGGAAAACACGGTGAGGCGTCATGACCGTCTTCTGGATATTGATTACCATTGCCGTCTATATGTTGAGCCGGAAGCTGTCATTCAAATGGGCGTCCCCGTTCACGAACGTCGTTTTTTTGAGCACGCTCACGCTCATCTTGTTATTGCTCGTCTCTGGACAGACGTACGACACGTATGCGCCGGCGAAAGATGCGATCACGACACTGCTCGGGCCGGCGACAGTGGCGCTCGGCTTGCCGCTCTATCGCAACTTGCCGATCCTGCTCGCTCGGGCTAAACGAGCGCTCGGTGCCATCGTGCTCGGGACGTTATCAACGATTTTCGTCGCTGTCGGTCTCGGGACCGCGCTCAAGTTGACGGATCACGTCTTGCTCGCCTTGTCCGTCAAATCGGTGACCTCGCCGATTGCGCTCGAGCTGGCACGACAGTTACAAGGTGACGCCGCGCTCGCCGCTTCGGTCGCCGTCGCCTGCGGCATCCTTGGCGCCATGCTCGGCCCAGTGATTCTATCTATGTTCAACGTGACCGACCCGTTCACGCGCGGACTCGCCCTCGGGACGATCAGCCACGGCATCGGGACGGCCCAAGCCGCGACCGAACATCCGCTCTCAGGCGCGACCGGTGGTGCCGCAATGGGTCTGACCGCCATCTTCACGTCGTTTTTGTTGCCGTTGTTGCTCCCTATCCTTTTCTAATGCCAATCGTTCAAAATATTTCATAATATGTAACATCTCATATTATAAGTGAACTACTCACCACTTATTTGCTTCGCAACTTGAAGTGGGAGCTTCTTGGGAAGACCATGCTTTGACCAGCCACGGTTGTGGACCAAGCGCGTCGGGCAGTCCCTGCCCTGAAGGTTTTCAGTCGGCAAGGCTCAACAGGTTGAGGCTCGCGTTGACGTCGCGGTCATGGAGCGCCCCGCATGCGGCGCATGTCCACTCGCGGACGTCTAGCTCCTTCCTGCCGCCGTTCTCGCCGCAGGCCGAACAGACTTGGGTCGAGGCGAACCACGGGTCGGCCTTGATGAGTGTCCGTCCATAGAACCTCGCCTTATATTCCAATTGGCGGACGAACTCCCCCCATCCGGCGTCCCCGATCGACTTCGAAAGGCGGCGGTCCTGCATCATCTCCCTCGGCTTCAGCGTCTCGACCACGACGACTTGGTTCTCGTCGACGATGCGTCGTGACAGCTTGTGGAGGAAGTCGTGCCGTCGGTTCTTGACCTGCTCGTGCTTCTTGGCCAATAGGAGCCGTGCCTTCTCGCGGTTCCGGCTGCCGGGCTTCTTGCGGGAGAGCGCGCGCTGCGCACGTTTGAGCCGCGCCTCGGCCTCGCGCAGGTTGCGCGGGTTCGGGATCTTCTCCGTGACGAGCGCGTCGTTCGTCGTGTAGGACGCGCGCGCCTTCCGTTTCGACTTGAACACCGGGAAGCCGGCCGTCCCGGCGAAGAACTTCGCGACCGCCGTGTCGAGGTGCAGCTTCGCGTTCGCGAGCGCGAGGCTGTCCGCCTCGCAGAGGAACGGGAACAGCGGCTTGTAGGAGGCCTGCGTCGGCGGCTTCCGCTTCTGCCCGGTCCCCGCCTTCGTCTCCTCGCGGATTTTGATGCGGTCCTCGAGCAGCTTGTTGTAGACGAAGCGGGCGCAGCCGATCGTCCTGACCAGGAAATCGGCCTGTGCCGCCGTCGGATAGAGCCGGTATTTATAGCCCTTCAGCATGTCTGTCCCTCCTTCACACCCGGCGTCAGGATGATTCTCTTCCCATTCCGATACCCGCGGCGGGGGAAGGGAAATCTGACGGAATCAAGAACTTATGTTCGTAATTATGTCACAGGGGTGCCCAAGAGGTTTATGTACGGGCGATTCATCTTCCACCTACGTTGGGCCTCGCCCCAGACGCTTAGAGGTGGGAGAATTCTCGCTTAATGATGTTAAAGAAGACGGTTGCTTTCTTTTTTGAAAAGGAGGAAGGACAATGAAACGTGTACAAGGTGGAGTCGCGCTTGTGACGGGCGGTGCCGCTTAAACGAATCGGAAAGCCGGCCGACGTCTCGAACCTCGTCTTGTTCCTCGCCTCAGACGAGTCGAGTTACTTCACGGGCGCCGAGTTCGTCATTGACGGCGGTGTCATCATCCAGTAAACGATGGACAGGCGCTTCGGTCGCCTGTCCATTTTTCAAACAATTTTGATACTTCTCCAAACGGTTCCCGTGCTACACTAAAACGGATGAGAAACGATAAGGGGAGGTATTTTTATGCAAGCAAAATTGATTGAACGCTTGATGACGTATGCCAAAATTGACACGCAATCTGACTTTACGAGTGAGACGACGCCGTCGACGGCGAAACAATGGGATTTGATCCGCCATCTCGAGGCCGAACTGAAGGCGATTGGGCTCGAGGACGTCGAGACCGACGAGTACGGCTACTTGTTCGCGACGTTGCCGAGTAACGTCGACCATGACGTGCCGACGATCGGGCTGCTCGCTCACGTCGATACGGCGACCGATTTTACCGGCACAAACGTCAATCCGCAACTCGTTGAACATTATGCGGGTGGCGATATCGTCTTGAACGAGGCACTCAATGTTATCTTGTCACCGCGTGACTTCCCCGAACTTGATGATTACGTCGGCCATACGCTCATGACGACGGACGGAACGACGCTGCTCGGTGCCGATGATAAGGCCGGCATGGCGGAAATCGTCACGGCGGTCGAATACTTACTGGCGCATCCGGAAATCCCACACGGACCGGTCCGGATTGCGTTCACACCGGACGAAGAAATCGGGCGCGGACCACATAAGTTCGACGTCGCCCGCTTCAACGCCGACTTTGCCTACACGATGGACGGCGGTCCGCTTGGCGAACTTCAGTATGAAAGTTTCAACGCTGCCGGAGCGACCGTCACGTTCCACGGCACGAACGTCCACCCGGGTAGCGCCAAGAACAAGATGGTCAACTCGATGAAACTGGCGATGGCGTTCCATAACCGCCTTCCGGCCGACGAGGCACCGGAACATACGAGCCATTATGAAGGATTCTTCCACTTGAACGGATTCTCGGGTGATGTCGAGACGACAGTTCTCCAATACATCATCCGCGACCACGACCGGACGAAGTTCGAAGCCCGGAAAGTCTTGCTCGAGAAGCTTGTCGCCGAATGGAAACAAAAATACGGCGAGGCACGCATCGACTTGAAGATGGACGACCAGTACTACAACATGGCCGAGAAGATCGAGCCGGTCAAACACATCGTCGACACCGTCGCCGACGTCATGCGCGAACTCGGGATCGAACCGGTAATCGAACCGATCCGCGGCGGGACCGATGGCTCGCAACTGTCGTATATGGGTCTCCCGACGCCAAACATCTTCACTGGCGGCGAGAACTATCACGGCAAGTTCGAGTACGTCTCCGTCAACAATATGGAAAAAGCGACACACGTCATTATCCAGACGCTCCGCACGTTCGCCGAACGCGCGCGAGCATAACACATGCGCCTCCAATCATTCTCTTCTACACTAGAGACATTGGAGGCGATTTTTATGAAGCATACGTTTCACATGAACCTTGACTGGACTGGCGGACGTAACGACGTCGGCACGATCGAGGCCGAACGGTTGAAGACGCAAATTTCGATTCCCCCGGAAATGGACGGACCTGGTATCGGGACGAATCCCGATGAGATGCTCCTCGGAGCTGCGGCGACGTGCTATATCATCACGCTCGCGGCCATGCTTGGACGGAGCGATCTTTCCCATCAAGGCATCACGATCGACGCCGAAGGTATCGTCGACGTGACGAACGGCGTGTTCACATACGAGACGATCCGTTATAAAACCGTGATAAACGTCCGCGCTGCGGCGACCGACCGGGATATCACGCTCGTCGAACGGATTGCTAAGAAAGCGAAAGACGGCTGTATGATTTCACGCGCCTTGGCCGGCAACGTGACGTTCGAGCTCGACACGACGGTCGTCCGCACGGGCTGACGATGTACCGGTTTGAACGACCGTTAAAAGAAGGGGTGATCGTCAAGCGGCGCAACCGCTTCGTCATGGACGTGTTGCTCGATGACAAGATTGTCGCGTGCCACTGTCCGGTCACAGGGCGAATCGGTGATCTCGTCTTCGACGGTGTGCCTTGCCTCGTTTCGGCGGCAAACAATCTGCGACGCCATACTTCTTTCACGGTGGAAGCCATCTCGATTGACCGGGACAAGCGCTGGATCGGCATCCATCAAGGACGGGCCAACGACTACGTCGAACATCTCTTGAAAGCGGACGCTTTGCCGGTCTTTCCGTCTCTAGAACGGGTCGAACGTGAAATCGTGTCAGGCGGTTCACGCCTCGATTTCAAAGTCGATGCAGTCTACATGGAAGTGAAAACACCGCTGACGGAACTGTTCGTGACGCCGCTCCCTCGCTTTGAAGGAAACGCAAGGAAAACCCCTGTCGAGACGAAACGGTTCATCCGTCATCTTGAAACACTGATCGCGACGTTGCCACAAGCAGGACGGGCCGTTTTATTGTATGTCTTCTTATATGATGCGCCCATCTTCACCGGCAATCCGAAGCGGAGACACGACGCTTTGATTCGCCAACGGATTCGTGACGCGATCGTGGACGGGTTCGAAGTCTGGCAGTTGAACTGCGAAGTCACCTTAGAAGGAATTACCCCGCTGCGCTGTCTCGAGACGACACATTACTTCAATTAAAAAAGCCATCCTGCGATGACTTTTACTGTAGCAAGAGCGGCGTGACGTACGCCTCGATGACAGCGGAGACAGCGAGGAGCGGGACCGCGATAAATAAGAACGTCTTGATCCCTGCGAGCAATAGCGCTTTGAACGTGACGTCCGTCTCTTTTCCTCGTAACTTCTTCCATACATGACGGTTGAGCGACAGTCCCATCGCCGCCCCGAGCAGAATCGCCGAGATTTCGGTGACGCCGTGCGGTAAAATCCCGAGAACGAGCACTTTAATGACCGACTCGCCCGTGAAACCGACGAGCATGGCGACGAGACCGATGACGGCGGCGTTGATGACGACGAACACGTACGGGATGAAGAGTGGGATCATCCCGAGTAAGAAGGCGAGCAACGTGACACGTGTATTGTTCACGAACAAGGCGATCATCGTGTCGCGTGCGCTCGAGTCGAACGTCAGCCCGCTCGCTTCAAACGATTCGCCGAGTTGGGCTAAAATCTCGTCGACTTGTTCGGCCGCGACGAACGTGCGGAATAACCAATACGAGACGACGACTGTCACGAAGAACACGAGCAACAGTCGGACGAAATCTTTGCGGTAGTAGTCGTTCCACGCCTCGCGGATCGATAGTGATGTTTTCATGAACGATTCCCCCTTATCCATTCATACGAATCCGTTCCACATTTGTTTCATATTTACCCGCGACTGCGCGTTTTTAAAAAACGTGATACAATACACGTCGTAAACAAATCAGAAAAACGAGGTATTCTATACATGATTACAGTAAATAACGTAAGTCTTCAATTCGGTGGTCGTAAGTTGTTCGAAGACGTGAACATCAAGTTCACACCAGGCAACTGTTACGGCTTGATCGGCGCGAACGGTGCCGGTAAATCAACATTCTTGAAAATTCTTGCCGGTGAGCAAGAGACGTCAACGGGTGACGTCAGCTTCTCACCTGGCGAACGTCTCGCCGTCCTCAAACAGGACCATTATGCGTACGAAGACCAGGCTGTGCTTGAAACAGTCATCAAAGGCCATGAGCGCTTGTATCAAGTCATGAAAGAAAAAGATGCAATCTATATGAAAGAAGATTTCTCTGACGAAGACGGCATGCGTGCCGCTGAACTCGAAGGTGAATTCGCTGAGATGAACGGTTGGGAAGCCGAGTCGGAAGCCGCAACGGTGCTCCAAGGTCTTGGAATCACTGACGCGTCGCACCATAAACTCATGAGCGAGCTCACGGGTGGCGAGAAGGTCAAGGTACTCCTTGCCCAAGCGTTGTTCGGTAAGCCAGACATCTTGCTCCTCGATGAGCCGACGAACGGACTTGACATCAAAGCGATTCAATGGCTCGAAGAGTTCTTGATCAACTTCGAGAACACTGTCATCGTCGTTTCCCACGACCGTCACTTCTTGAACAAAGTTTGTACACATATGGCTGACCTCGACTTCGGTAAAATTCAACTGTACGTCGGGAACTACGACTTCTGGTACGAGTCGAGCCAACTCGCATCGCGCATGGCCAACGACCAGAACAAGAAAAAAGAAGAGAAGATCAAAGAGCTCCAAAACTTTATCGCTCGTTTCAGCTCGAACGCTTCGAAGGCGCGTCAAGCGACATCGCGTAAAAAGTTGCTCGATAAGATCACACTGGACGACATCCGTCCGTCATCACGCCGTTATCCGTTCGTCGGTTTCTCGATGGAACGTGAAATCGGAAATGACGTCTTGTACGTCGACAACGTCTCGAAGACGATCGACGGCGTCAAAGTACTCGACAACGTCACGTTCTCATTGAACAAAATGGACAAAGTCGCTTTCGTCGGTCGCAACGACGTCGCCATCACGACACTCTTCAAGATCCTCATGGGTGAGATGGAGCCAGACACGGGTACGGTCAAATGGGGCGTGACGACGATCCAATCGTACTTCCCGAAAGACAACTCGGAATACTTCGAAGGCTCAGATAAGAGCATCTTGGACTGGTTACGCCAGTTCTCGCCAGCTGACGAGTCAGATACGTTCCTCCGTGGTTTCCTCGGCCGTATGCTCTTCTCTGGCGAAGAAGTCATGAAGAAAGCGTCTGTCCTCTCAGGGGGAGAGAAAGTTCGTTGCATGCTCTCGAAGATGATGCTCTCGAACTCGAACGTGCTCGTCCTTGACGATCCGACGAACCACTTGGACCTCGAATCGATCACAGCGCTCAACAACGGACTCGAGACGTTCAAAGGCGTACTCCTCTTCAGTTCACATGACCATCAGCTCATCTCGACGATTGCGACACGCATCATCGAAGTGACGCCGAATGGGATTGTCGACAAAGAAGCGACGTACGACCAGTTCCTCGAGAACGAATCGCTTCAACAACAAGTCGAATCACTTTACCAAAACGCATAATAAAAATCGATCGGCGCGTGCGCCGATCGATTTTTTTATTTGACTTCGACTGTCTCCATGACGTGTTCATGGATGTCGTGTCCTTTCGTCACATGAACTTGGACGTTGTACGTACCGGTCTCCGGGAACGTATACTCACCCGCATAGCTTCCGTTTTCCGTTTCCTCAAGCTTCACCCAATCGTGCTTATCCGCACCGTCTTTGAATACTTCAAGTTGAACGTCCGCACCTGTCAGCACCTCATGGTCAATTTCAACGTTGACGGTGAACGGGCTCGCTTCATTCGCCGTCACTTGCTTTGGATCGAGTGTGATATCGGCCCCGGCGTGTTGGTGATGGTCTGTTTCAGCCTCGGCTTCGGCTTCTGTTTCTGGATGACCGACCGTCACCTTCGCTGTCGGCATCGTATGCATCGCCCGCGCCGTCACGTGGACTTGGACCGTATAGACCGCTTCATCCGCAAACGTTGCTTCCGTCTCATAGACCCCGTCTTCTGTGAGCGCAGCTTTCATCATCTCACTCTCTTCTTTGGCGCCGTTCTTCCACACTTCGAACTTGATCTCGTCCGCATCATCGACCCCTTTGCCGTCTTGCGTGACGCGAACCGATAATGTGACCGCTTCATCTATTTCCGCTGTCGCCGGTACGTTCAATTCTGCTTCGACGGGCTCCATCGACTGCACCGTCTCCGTCGCATTTTCCGCCTCTTCTGTCCCGCATGCCCCAAGGACGAACAGACCGATTATTCCTGTCGCCATCCCGATTCGTTTCACTGTTTGTCTCATTATGAATCCCCCCTAGTTAATCGCTTACACGTTTCACACATTGTTCATGATATCATCCTTTTTCAGGAATTGTGTGATGATTTTGTGATATTTACCACGTCTTCCGCTCATAAATTGAACACAAAATTTGAGAGTCATTATCCAAAAATTCCTTTGCCTATTTTTAGGATTATAACGTGTTTTGGAACAAAACGGGGTATATAAAATATATACACAGCTCAATATATGGAAAGCCTTGACACCAAGATACATACACCAAGAATGGAGGCGAAAGGAAAAATGAAGAGCAAATTTGTACGGTTATTGATGGCCTTGTTGATCCTGCTGGCACCGTTAGTCACCTATCCAAAATCAGCTGATGCCGCTGCTTCGAAGTTCATAACGAGCGTGAACACGACGAGTAAAGTCGTGGCGTTGACGTTCGATGACGGAGCGGATGGTGCGAATACGAACAAGATTTTGGACATACTTGCCAAGAACAACGTCAAAGCCACTTTCTTTTTGACTGGAACCGGCGCCAACCACCATCCTCAATACATTAAAAACATCGCAGCTAAAGGTCACCAAGTAGGTAACCACTCGTACAGCCACCCATACTTCACCCAGTTGACCGCCACTCAAATGAAGACCGAACTCGACCGTACCGAAGCAATTGTTAAATCACTGACCGGCAAAACGACAAAACCGATCTTCCGGGCTCCGTTTGGCGCCGTGAACAGCGCCGTCTTGAGCGGTGTCGGCGCTGCCGGCTACGCTTATACGATCCAATGGAACATCGATACGATTGACTGGAAAGGACTCACTGCTAGCCAAATCAATACGAAAGTCCAAACGAACATCAAACCAGGATCGATCGTCCTCATGCACACCGGTGCTGGTGCGCCAGGCACACCGCTCGCCTTGCCGACGATGATCTCGCAACTGAAAGCAAAAGGCTACAAATTCGTGACAGTTTCCCAATTGCTCGCTTACCAATCTACTTCAACCTCTAAAACGTATACTGTCAAATCAGGCGACACGCTCTATAGCATCGCTCGGGCTTACAACGTCACAGTCGCTGCACTCGCTGCCGCCAACAAGATCACGAACTACAACTTGATCAGTGTCGGTCAAGTGCTCGTCATTCCAGGAACAAGCGTCACGCCACCCCCAACGACGACTGTCAAATATACGGTAAAAGCAGGCGATACACTCTACAAGATTGCGACACTGTACAAAACGACCGTCGCCAAAATCGCTGCTGCCAATAACATCACCAACATCAACCTGATCAGCGTCGGTCAAGTCCTGGTCATCCCAGGAACAACCGTCACTCCTCCGCCAGCGACGACCGTGAAGTATACCGTCAAGTCAGGCGACACGCTCTATAAGATTGCGACGACATATAATACGACCGTCGCCAAAATCGCTGCCGCCAACAACATCACGAACATCAATTTGATCAGCGTCGGTCAAGTGCTCACGATTCCACGCTGAGCAAGTGTAATGTATGAAACTTTTTTATCAAACGCCTCGTAAATGGAAATTAAGAATGATTCATCCATTCATTGAGGGGAGAAATTGAAATGGGACGAACGATGCTACGTCTTGGAATCGAAACAGTAATCGGAATCGGGTTATCTACCGTTATCTTCTTTACTGTGATTTGGCTAGGTTATTCCGATGCACAAACGACCGGAGATCCGATCACATTCGCTAATATCGAAATTTTTCGAGTGACGAACGAGAACGAAATAGCGAATAACGAAAATATGACTTGGATTGGAATTGTGATCACGGGTGCTTGTATCGCATTGGTTGAGACGTATCGTTCTCTTCGAAAGAATCGGTATGCAAAAACAGCCGCATAAAAAAGATGTCCATCGGCCTCGATGGACATCTTTTTTATGCACCGAGACACTCATCGACCATGGCGACCGCAACATGCGGGTCGTTGACACCGTGGACGAGGACCCGACCATCTTTGAATAAGAGCATCCGGTGACCTCGCCACCGCCATTCTAACGTGAATGGCGTCTTTTTCATTGTGATGTCAGCGCGCTCAAGTTGGTTCGCGATCGGCTCAAGTCCTTCGATGGACCGACGAACTTGAACAACGTCACGTCCGCATAGAAGAGCCGTCTGTTGCCGGTTCGAGACGAGACTCGGATACTCGTTCTGTTGGCACGACGGACACGCCGCGTCGACAAGCCGTTCGACATCGAGTCGTTGCGACTGATTTTCCCATAAGTCCTCAATCAAAAGTCGACGTTCCAATTTCTCATGTCGCCCCGTCAAATATTTCAACGCCTCGACAGCTTGCCGGCTCGCGACGTGGTGGACGATTGGCGCCACGACTCCGGCTGTCGCACACGTCTGCCCAGCGAGCGGCAAGTGGCGCATGAGACAGCGGAGACAAGGTGCCTCACCCGGCAATACGGTATAGTTCATGCCATACGCCCCGACGCAAGAAGCGAACAAGAACGGAATGCCTCGCTCGAGCGCGAAATCGTTCAACAACAGACGTGTCTCGACGTTGTCCGTCGCGTCCAAGACGAGGTCGACGTGAGGCAAGGGACGAAGCCAGTCCCATGAGACGTCGGCGATGTGCGCGTCGATTTCAACGTCTCCATTGATTGCTCGCAACCGCTCAAGCGCAGCGATTGCTTTCGGCGTCTCCGCTGTCGCGTCTTGTTCCGTATACAGCGTTTGCCGTTGCAGGTTCGTCACTTCCACATAATCCCGGTCGACGATGACGAGTGCGACACCGGCCCGAACGAGCTGATCGGTCACAGCCGCACCGAGCGCACCGAGACCGACGACAAGTACGCGCTTTGTCATCAGTTCCGCTTGCCCGTCCGCCCCGATTCCATGAAAACGGGCTTGCCGTGCATAACGTTCCGACAGGTGTGTCATCGGATATAGTCTCCTGACTTCCCGCCGTGCTTCTCAAGCAAGTAGGTCGGTCCAATGACGATGCCTTTATCGACGGCTTTCGTCATATCGTAAACGGTCAACGCCGCAATCGTCGCGGCCGTCAATGCTTCCATCTCGACACCGGTATCACCTTTTGTTTTGACGAATGATTCGATGATGAGATCGGTGCCGTCCCATTCAAACGTTAAATCAATTTTCTTCAAGGCGAGCGGATGACACATCGGGATGATCCGGCTCGTCTCTTTGGCGGCCATGATTCCGGCTACTTGCGCCACAGCGAGGACGTCACCTTTCTCAAGCCCGCCGTTTGTGATGAGCTGTTTGAGCGAACTACTCAATTCGACCGATGTCCGGGCGCGAGCAGTTCGCGTCGTTTCTTCTTTTCCTGATACGTCGACCATCCACGCTCGTCCCTGTCCATTCATATGCGTCAATTCCATCGTGTCACCCTCCACTCACCATCGGGATCACAGCGACCGTGTCGCCGGCCTCGACCACATACTCGTCAGTCTCATAGCGTTCGTTGACCGCGAACATGAGACGCTCCGCACCCGACACGCCCCTGTCAGACAATCCTTTGCGCAGGGAAGCGATTGTTTGCGGAGCGGGAACTGTATAAGATCGAACTGACAATTCTTCTGCCACGTGGGCAAAACATAATACTTTAATCATTTAAGCGTCACTCCTTCCGGGCGTCCAGGCTGCTGTTCTTTTTGATCTCCGATCCATTTCGTGCCATCCGTCCAGTGCTCCCGTTTCCAAATCGGGACAATTTCCTTAATTCGTTCGATTGCGTACCGATTCGCCTCGTAAGCGTCGGCGCGGTGGGCCGAGCTTGTCGCAATCACGACTGCTTCTTCCAAAATATCGAGCCGGCCAATTCGGTGATGAATCGCAGTTAAAGCGCCAGGCCAACGCTCATCGACTTCTTTCGCGATTTGTTCGAGCATTTTCTCGGCCATCGGCACGTAGGATTCGTACTCGAGCAGTTCGGTCTGTTTCGTTCCGGTCATCTCCCTTACCGTTCCGATAAACAGGACGACGGCCCCGACGTTTCGGTGCCGGACCGCTTCGTAGAGTGCCATCGGCTCGAGGGGACGTTCATTCACTTGATACCAGTTCATATGCCATCCACCCTTCCACCGAACTCATCAAGCGATTCCGGTCTTTCACGGAATCACCGATTGCGATCACATTCGTCAAGTTGACCGGTTGTTCAAAACCTTCTCGAACGAGTACCACTTTCGGATAGTTTTTCTGCTTGTAGCCTTCAATGAGCAGCACATCGACGTGCGCTTCATACCAATTCACGAGTAATTCAAACGTGTCGACGGCTTTCCACTCGATGAACGTCCCGTTCTCACTGATCACACTCGATAACACGGCTCCGGCTAGGGCGTGGCGATGCGAGTCAGTCATTGGCAGGTCGAGCGCCCCTCCATGTCCGTGGTGTTTGATCACCCCGACACGGAGCCCCGTCGCCGACAACCGTTCTGTCAGCTCGGAAACGAACGATGTCTTTCCGCTATTTTGATAGCCGACCACTTGCAAGATCGTCAAAGTTGATCGATGATTCGACATCGTACCATGTCCCCTTTCTGAAATCCTCTCGTCCCGCCCGGTAGATGGATCAACGCGTTACATGACGCGAGTGAGGAGACGATACCCGACTTATCTTTTCCGCTCGGATGAACGACCGCGTGTCCGGTCGAATCAATCGTCACATGGGCACGTACGAACCGGTCGAACGGATTCGGTTTCGAAAAATCAACACCGAGTTCCGCCTGTACGACCGTACGCTCGGCTTGTCCATATAGCGTCTTCATATATGTCCCGACAAACAATTCCGTACCGACGAAGCAAGCGGACGGATTCCCGGATAACCCGAACAACAATCGGCCTTCGACGTTCGCGACCGTCGTGACGGACCCCGGGCGCATCCCGACTTTGTTGAACAATACAGACGCACCGAGTGCTTCGAAAACGTCCGGTAAGTAGTCAAAATCTCCGACCGACACTCCACCCGTCGTGACGATGGCGTCACTCGTGTGTAGCGCTTCTTCGATCGCATGTTTCGTCGCGGGAAACGTATCGGGAAGAATCCCGCCATATACCGCTTTCCCGCCGAGCGCCTCGATCTGAGCAAGAATCATATAGGCGTTGGAATTGTAAATTTGACCCTCAGCTTTTCTCTCCCCTGGTTCGGAGAGTTCATCCCCTGTCGCGAACACGGTAATCCACGGTTTTGTGAACACCTCGACCCGCTCGTAGCCGAACGTCGCGAGCAAGGCGATGATGCCGGGGTTGATACGGGTGCCACGATTCACGATATGAGCACCGGTCGCCACGTCTTCCCCACGATAGGAGATGTTTTTATCTCGGACAGGACGTTTGAACGTTACTCGTTGTTCATCCGCCTGAACGATTTCGAGCATGACGACCGCGTCTGCACCGTCTGGGATTTTAGCACCCGTCATGATGCGGATGGCGTGACCGTCTAACAGCGGTGGGCCGACGTGCCCCGCTCCTTGCACGTATTGAACGGACAAGGTCACCGGCTCGTCACGGCTCGCTGACATCAAGTCGACAGCTCGGACCGCGAAGCCGTCATACGGCGATTTATCAAAGGCTGGGACGTCATGCGTCGCGATGAGGTCCGTCGCGAGAATACGTCCATTCGCCTCATGCAGCATGACTGTCTCTATTGTGGGCTCACCCGTCGCTTCTCGGACGAGTGATATCGCTTCATCGATTGCGAGCGGTTTGCGAAACAACGTCGATACCTTCTCCATCAGTCCACTTCCTTCCGTAGCACCGCCGCATATTCGCTCGGTGTGTTCACATTTTTAAACCAATCCCGTTCATCAAACGTGACGATCGTCGCGGCTGCTACATGAGGCATGACCGCCCGCTCGCCTCGTCTTAACGCGTCTTCAAATCGTGGTAACATCGACCGCGGATACAAGGCGATGAGCGGATGCAGTCTGTCGTCCGCAACAGCGACAACCGGGCGACCATCTCGTTCTAAGGCGAGCCGCTCATATACTTCTGAAGGAAGCAGCGGCGTGTCACACGCACAGACAGCGTACCAGTCGTCAGGCTTTTGACGCATCACGGTGACGATGCCGGCGAGCGGTCCCATGCCTCGCCATTCGAAAGTATCTTCAAGCTGATAATCGTCGGTCACCATGCCAGCTGGTACGACGCTCCATTGTGCTGTCGTCGTCGAGACGAGCGTCTGCCTGGCTCGTTCTTCAAACGAGGCGCCTTGATAACGGGCCTGCCATTTCGGAGATCCGAACCGGCGCGACCGGCCCCCTGCCAAGACGATTCCAATCATCGCGTCGCTTCCCAGACGATGTGCGAAATTTCAGGTAAAATCAATCGTGTCATCGCCAAATCGACGGCTCCGCGTGAACCTGGCATCGAGAAAATGATGGTATTTCCAATGCGTCCAGCCAAGGCCCGTGACAACATCGCAGCCGGACCGATGTCTTCCGTGAAGCTGACATGACGGAACAACTCACCAAAGCCGACCATTTCGCGGTCGAGCAGCGGCCGGATCGTTTCAATCGTGACGTCACGTTTTGTAATGCCCGTACCGCCGGTCGTCAAGATGACGTCCATGTTATCGTCGACCATTCGTTTGACGGCCGCTTCGATTTCTGTCGCATCGTCTTTTGTGATCTCACGATATGTGACCGTGTGCGCGTTCTCTTTTAATAACGTGCAAATATGTTCGCCAGACACGTCCGTATCGAGCGTGCGTGTATCTGAAATCGTTAAAATGGCTGCCTTGACGCTCTTCATGTTTTGATGTGCGTGATTGTGTGCTTGCATGTCTCTATCCTCCGATATAACTCATTTCAATACGATTGCGTGTCCGATTCCCTGTCCGTGTTCGCTCTTCTGAATAACGGTCGTCGCGTACTTCCCACACCATCTTCAGTGTCATGGCGATGAGATCATCGCTCGCCCCGCTGCGGAGCAGTTCACGAATATCAGTCCCGTCTTCAGCGAAAAGACACGTATACCATTTACCGTCACTCGACAGGCGGCCTCGCGTACACGTCCCGCAGAACGGTTGACTGACCGATGAGATGAAACCGACTTGCGCTCCATCGGTGTAACGGTAACGTTGTGCGACTTCTCCTAGTGATTCAGGTGCAAGTGGTTCGAGTAATCCATTTCGTTGTTTCAACACCTCGAGAATCGATTCAGAAGAAACGACATGCTCGACGTTCCACTCGTTCGCCGTGCCGACGTCCATGAATTCGATGTATCGGAGCGTGATGTTTCGCTCTTTGAAATAAGCGGCCATCGGCGCGACTTCGTGATCGTTCCATCCTTTTCGGACGACCATATTCACTTTCACTTCAAGACCTTGCCGTTTCGCCTCATCAATGCCACGGAGGACTGCCTCCGGTGACGTGCCCCGACCGTTCATCATCCCGAACGTCTCGGGCGACAAGGCATCAAAACTGACGTTAACCCGGTCGAGCCCGGCTTGTTTCAATACTTTAGCCATTCGCTCCAAGTAGACGCCGTTCGTCGTCAAACCGATCGTCTCGATCGTCGTGACGGTGCGGAGGCGGCGAATCAACTCATCAAGATTTGGCCTGAGCAGCGGTTCGCCCCCAGTCAAACGAATTTTCCTCACACCATGTGGCGCAACGATGCGAACGAACCGCTCGATTTCGTCAAACGACAACAGCTCATCTCGTTTTAAGAATTGATGGTGGCGGAACGCCTCTTCCGGCATACAATAGCGGCAACGGAAGTTACATTTATCAATGACCGAGATGCGTAAATCTTCTAACGGTCGTCTCCGTCGATCAGTCCATGGTGTCATCATGATTCATCCTCTCTGTCAATCAACGACAGAAGGGACTATCAAAGTCCCTTCCTCGGTTGTCAGCGAATCGGTTTTTCAGCCCCGCTTCGCAAGTAGTAGTAAATCGTGGTCGCGATCGAAATCGCATAAAGTCCGAGCATGACGAACAGCGCACCGTTGAATGAGCCGACGAGTTCAAGCGACCAACCGAACATCTTCGGAATGAAGAACGCTCCATATGCCGCGAATGCTGCCGAGAACCCGACAACGGCTGGTGTTTTCGTCGCCACGAACACGTGTGGGATCATCGCGAACGTCGCACCTGAGTTGAGGCCGGTCGCAATGAACAAGACGACGAACGACAAGAAGAACATCGTCAAGTTGTTGTTCGTGATGGCCATGATGACCGATATCGTCCCGAGCGCCATGATACCGAACACGACGAGCGTCACCTTGGCCGCTCCAACCTTATCGCTAATCCAGCCTCCAAACGGGCGCGAAGATGCGCCGAGGAACGCTCCTAGAAACGCAAGTGCCATCAAATCCGATTCAGGGAATTTCAACTTTAAAATCATCGGGAATGCTGCCGCATAGCCGATGAACGAGCCGAATGCAGCGGTATAGAGCAACGTTTGAATCCAAAAATGCTTTTCTTTGAATACACTCGCCTGATCACGGAGCGACTGGCGTGCGGTCGGTAAATTATCCATAAACCAATACGCACAGAGAGCCAACACAATCGTCGGGACGACCCAGAGGAGCGCGGCGTTTTGTAGCCAAATCTGTTGACCAGTCTCCGTCACAAGCGCGTTCCCACCGATGAACCCGAAAATACTTGTCGTAATGACGAGCGGAGTGATCAATTGAACGAGCGAGACACCCAAGTTTCCGATACCTCCGTTAATGCCAAGCGCCGTTCCTTTTTTCGCTTTCGGATAAAACGCACCAATGTTAGCGTTTGAAGAAGAGAAATTCCCACCTCCGAGGCCACAGAGGGCGGCTAAAATCATGAATACCCAATAAGGTGTGTTCACGTTTTGGACAGCGTAAGCGATGCCGAGAAGCGGCAACAACAGCACCGACGTCGAGAAGATCGTCCAGTTCCTTCCGCCGAATATACTGTTCGCAAACGTATAGAAAAAGCGCAACGTCGCCCCGACGAGTCCAGGTAGTGCGGCCAATGTGAACAACTGACCTTGTGTAAAGCTAAACCCGATTGAATTCAATTGAACGGCCGCGACCGACCACATCTGCCAGACGATAAACGCGAGTGTCAATGCCGGGACGGAGACGAGCAAGTTCCGATTGGCCACTTGTTTTCCCGTCCCTTCCCAAAACCCTGCATCCTCTGGCGTCCACTCGGCGAGCGCGTGCGATCCTTTGTCTAATTGTTGCATTGTCTATTCCTCCTCTTAACGGTTCAATTCGTACCCTAATCCCATCCTATCGACCCCCCTATAAAAAAAGTGTGCCTTCTTTCACACTTATTTCGCATTTTGATAGTTTTAATTGCCCTGTCATCAATCTGTGACAATATCTTCTTCTTTTTGTTTCTGTGACATTGAACACAGAAAATCCCTCCCCGACTCCTTACGATAAGGAATAGAGGAGGGATGAAGATGTCACATCTGATTCAAATTCAATGCACACCAGAGGTTCGACTGGCGCTGCAACCATATTTCTATAGTCAAGACGGTGCCCACGTGTTTCGTGTCTTCGGCACGTCGATTGCCGAAGCTACGTTTACAGAGGACGGGATCGAGCTGACGTTTCCACTCGAAAGCCCGATGGAAGAGCTAGAGGCACTTCACAACTTGCTCGTTCGAATCGATACCCACCACGACGTAACGATTGAGGATTCAAAAGCTGTCATTGGCTATTTAAGAGACGGGACGACGGTAACCGTCTACCGCCAGTTCAAACGCTGGCTAGACTTTTTAGCAGCCGCCCGTGTCCGTTCGATGGAAGGCGTCGTCGTTGAGGTCCGCGCAAACGGCGTCAAACTTGCCGAAGGTGTACTCCGGTCTTACGAACTGGTTGAAGACGGTGCGTTTTATGTATCGGCCTGCACAATCGAGGCCGACGGATTAGAACATTTCGAAGGCGAGCTAGCGCTTGCCGCCGTCATGTGATCAATCGATGACACAGACCGAGACGGGACAGTCTTCACAATGGTTGAGTAGCTTTAACCGTGCTAGGTCATGGATGATGATTTGACGAGACGGCAACGAGATGACGCCGTCTTGCGCGAGCTCGTTCAACATACGGTTCACGCGTTCACGCGATGTGCCGCAATAGTTGGCGAGCTCTTGGTTTTTGAGTTTCAAATCGATGAGAATTCCATCTTCCACTTCAACCCCATAACTGTTCGCCATCCGAATGAGCGTCGAGTAGAGCGCTCCCTTTTTCCCGTTCAATACTAAGTCTCGGAATTTTGTATGTTGTTTCCGCATATGTTCATTGATCATAATCATGAACTCGCGAACAAACTCAGGATTTGACGATAAAATCATCGTTTCAATCCGGTCAATTTTGACGGCATAAATTTCGCTATCCTCTAACGCTTTCGCATTGAATAAATATCTTGGTTCGATCGCGAATAGCGTCAATTCTCCGCAACAAGCCTCCGCACTCAAACAACGTAACGTCAACTCTTTCCCGTTCTCGGTCAATTTCGAGATTTGAATCAGTCCGCTTTTTACAATATAAAATTCAGACGCATCCTCCTGCTCCCGAAACAAGAAACCATTTTTTGGAACATGGATGATCCGATGGGCCAATTTTTTCGTTTCATCGAGCACCATCGTTTTACTAGAGTGAGTCATTTCCACCGACCTTCCTAAAAAAAACCTGTGCAATTTAGAAGCTTGACTTCATTTTAAACACAAATACCTTTGAAACGCAATCAACATTTGGAAGCGCTTCAAAGGGCAGGTTATTATTTATCACTATATTCAATTTTCTTCCAATATCGATATAACAATATAATCAAGCCGACATTTATAATGGCGATGCTCATGAATAGACGCATCGAGGCGTGGTCATACACCATATAGCTTTCGATTGTATATTGAAATAGAACCATATTCGTTGCCAATAAAATGACAAGACCGATTAAACTCCATACTTTAGGCCCCATGATGAATCTCTCTTCCGACCGCAAAGATCTTCCCGTTCTCGATCTCAAGCAAGATTTTAGGAAGTTCTCGCTGTGGCGGTCCTGACTGCGGTTGACCGTCGACGCTAAAATAACCGCGGTGGCATGGACATAAGAGCACGTCTTCTTCTTCCACATAGAACACCGGACACTGTAAATGCGTACATTTATTATTATAGGCGACAAATTCGCCGGTTTTCAAATGGACGAGAAGTGACGGTTCCGTGCCCGGATATTCGAATTCAAGCGATTTTCCCTGTTCGAGCGCCTCGACCGTCGTGATGAACTGACGGTCGGTTCTCGGCTCGCTGCGGACGAAAGTTGCGATATTGAACGGGATTGTCGCGAGACCGAGCGCGATGCCGGCACCGAACGTCGACTTGATGAACGCGCGGCGATTCAATTTCACATCGTCAGCTCGGCTCAAGTTATCAACGAGTCCGGATAATCGTTCCCGGTCTTTTGGTTCTTTTGACATAAGTCATCTTCCTTTCTTCCTCAGTCGGAATAGACGCCAAAGAATTCAGGGACGTAATTCCACTTATCGTCTTGGGATGGTTTTTTCCCTTCAATCATGTTCATTTGCACGCGCTGGCGGCGCAATTGCATCATCTCGTCATGATCGATGAAGCGAATCGCATCCGACGGACAAACAGACGCACACATCGGCGCGATATCATGTTTTGAGCGGTCATAGCACATGTCACACTTGTACATCTTGTTCTTCTCAAAATCGAACTTCGGAATCCCGAACGGGCAGGCGAACGTACAGTTGCGGCAGCCGATACATTTTTCTTCCGAAGCGGACAACACGACGCCTTCTGGCGTGATTTGAATCGCATTGGCCGGGCAGACCTGGGCACAGGCCGGATTTTTACATTGCATGCAGATCATCGGGAACGTCTGACGGCTCTCCGAGAAATCGATGTAGTCAACGTAGTTCCGCTCGAGCCCATCGTGGTCCCCGCATTCCCGACAAGCAGCTTGACAGGCCCGACAGCCGATACAGCGTTCAAATTCTAAATACATGACCTTATTCATTTTGTAGGAACCTCCTCATCCATGATGTGACAGCTCGTCGCAATCGCATGGTCCGCCATGAACGGCACGCTCGAACCGAGTGGAACCGTCAACGGGTTAACGTGCAGCGGGGTGTTAGCCGGCAATTTTTTCATTTTAACCGCACATACTTTGAATTCGGGCATGCGCGACATCGGGTCAAGGCACGGATTCGTCAATTGGTTGATCGCGAGCTCTTTGCCCCAGTGGTAAGGGACGAAGACCGTGTCTTTTCGAATCGCTTTTGTTAAACGTGCTTCGACGATCATGGAGCCGCGGCGTGTCTTCAATTCGACTTTGTCGCCCGTTTGAAGACCATAGCTTGATGCGAGCTCAGGATGAATCTCAACGAACGGCAGTTTTGACATCGTGCTCAAGAAATCGATGCGTCGTGTCTGGTTCCCCGTAAGGTAGTGGAAGACGACCCGACCTGTCGTGAGCGTGACCGGATATTCTTCATTCGCGTATTCTCCCGCCGGACGATACGTGACGACCGGTAGATTCGCCTTCCCGTTCGCCGTCCCAAAGCGTTCTTTGAACATCGTCGGTGTACCAGGATGATCTTCGGACGGACACGGCCAAAACACACCGTATTCGTTGTCGATCCGATCCCACGTGATACCGGAATAATCAGCCGGTCCGCCTTTCGTGGCGATCCGGAACTCTTCCCAAATCTCAAGCGGCGTTTCGTACGGGAAGTATTGTCCACGGCCCATTCGTTCAGCGATTCGTTTCATGATTTCCCAATCTGGGAGCGACTCTCCGAGCGGCTCACGGACTTTTCGAATCCGAATCACTCGTCCTTCTAAATTCGTTGTCGTCCCTTCATCTTCCGCCCAAGAACAAGCAGGCAACACGACGTCCGCGAACTCACAAGATTCAGACATGAAGAAGTCACTGACGACGAAGAAGTCAAGCTTGTTGAAACTGTCCCAGACGTATGGAAGGTTCGGTGCCGACACGGCCGGGTTCGAGCACATGAGATGCATCGCTCGGATCGTCCCAGCTTGAATTTCATCAAACATCTCGAACGCGGAAACGCCTGGTTTCGGCATTTCGGAAGGATCGATGCCCCAGACCCCGCTCACATATTCGACCGCTTTCGGGTCGGTGAGTTTGCGGTATCCTGGCAACAAGTCGGCTTTTTGTCCGTGCTCGCGCCCACCTTGTCCGTTGCCTTGTCCGGTCATCGTCGCAACGCCAGAGGCGAATTTCCCGATCATGCCACGCAGAAGTGCCATCGATGTGTAGAGCGATACGTTGTCGACCCCTTTTGACTGTTGCTCGACACCACGAGCGAACAACATGACTGATCGTGGGCTCTTCCCATAAATATGACCAGCTTTTTCAATTTTTTCGATCGCGACCCCAGTCACTTCGCTCGTTCGTTCGAGCGACCAGTCCCGGACGGACGCCTTCAACTCTTCGTAGTTATCGCAGCGTTCGTCTACGTAAGCTTGATCGACGTAGTCGTGTTCGACGAGGAAGTTGAGCAACCCCATCGCGAGCGCCGCATCCGTTCCCGGTTTCAAATCGAGGTGGACGTCGGCCACGCGTGCCATCGGAATCTCGCGTGGGTCGGCCACGATGATCTTGGCCCCTTTATCTTTTGCTTTCCAAATATGTTGCGTCGTCGTCGGATGACATTCGGCGATGTTCGAACGGCGACGAAGAACGTGTCGACGTGCTCAAACTCGGTCCACGGCAGCGTCGCCCCGCGGTCGATCCCGAGCGTCTTCAAAAATCCGCCGGCAGCCGACGACATACAGAAACGTCCGTTATAGTCGATGAACCGTGTCCCGAGCGCTACGCGAGCATACTTCCCGACGAGGTAACACTTTTCGTTCGTCATCGAGACACCACCGAAGACGGAAACCGCATCTTTTCCATGCTCCCGTTGGATCCGTTTGAAGTTCTCTTCAATCACGTCGAGCGCTTCTTCCCATGTCGCTTGTTCAAACTTTCCGTTCCGTTTGATGAGCGGTGTCAAAATGCGGTCTGGGTGCTCGATCGTCTGATAGGCAGTGACCCCTTTCGGACAAAGCTTTCCTTTGTTGACCGGAAAATCATAGCGGGGTTCAACCCCTTTGACGGCCCCAGTCTTCTCATCGACGCGAATGTGCATGCCGCACTGCATCCCGCAGTAGCAACAATGGGTCGTAATCAATTTCTCGCCCGGTTTGATTAAATTTTGTACTTCTGGCGACGTTAAAAAGTCACTCATCGTCTTCCCCTCCATAGAACGTTTCCGCTCTTCGTTTTGAAAATCCACTGACGTGATAGCCGTTGATCGTTTGAAGCGGATAATGCATTCCGTCACTTCCAGACCGTCCTAACGCCGAATCGAGACGGGCCCGACGACGACAGGAATGACAGAGATCTTGGACCGTGTGTGCTTCGTCTACTTTCACGAGTTGGTCCGACCCTTCGAGCAATTGTTTCACTTGTTCGATCTCTTCATGCGTACCCATCGGTTCTCCGCATTTAACGCACAGGTGTCTCATCTTTCGTCTCCTTTGGGCGCCCGAATCCTGGCATCGACATGCCCGTGTTCGTATCGACCGGGTGTGTCGGCAACTGACCGTTCATTAAATTCAACTGCATCTTCACGCGCATCGAACGGCGACACGGTTGGCAATAGTCAGACAGCTGTGTCCCATCTTGCAAGCCGAGCTGGATCGTCTGCGCTTGTAGGATGGCCTGGACGTCCTCGACTTGATTGTCCGTCGCATAGCGTGTGCCACATCCGGCACAGACGCGTGTCTCGTCCGCTTCGACTTCCCGATAGTTCATCGGTACACTAGCAGCCATCGGGCGGACCGGTAAGTGAAACAGCTTGCCGAACGGGAAGTAACATAAAAAGATGATGACCGTCAATTGATGGAACAAGGCGAGCTCATGATGGATAAATCCACCGAAGAACACGTACGAAACAGTTAATAACAAACCCGATACAGTGACGATCAGCAACATGAGGAGCGGCAAGATATCAAACTCGAACCGCTGTGTCACTTTTACGTCTTGATCGTTGATGCGGCGATAAAGCGCCATGAGCACCCCGACTAAAAGCATGAGCGCGGTGATGTTCAAGCCGTTATAGACCATCTCGGCGAACAGCCCGTGAGCGGCCATCTTGATCGTCGGAATATTAAAGACGACGATTTGATACGTCTCGATGTCGATCAAATCAAAACGCATCCATTGGAACGTCAAACCGAACGTGATGGCGAACGATCCGAGGCATCCCCAAGCGATTAACATATGCTGGGTCCAGCGGTACCATCCACGCTCCCAAATAAATTTCTGCAAGACGATGTTGTTGACCGTCGTCGCGGCGATCGCTTTACTGGCACGCTTCTTTTCTGATTTCATCTGTTTGAGACTTCGCTTCAACACTTGCGAGGTGGCCGGCCGGGCAAAGAATAACGTCAACCGGACGACCATCCCGATCATACAGATGACGGCCGCAATGTAATAACCAAACAACGCCATATCCACATGCTCAAATCCTGCCGAGGCAACCCACGTCGAGAGCACCAAAACGGTAAATCCTACGAACGACCACTTCGCGGCGGTCGAATAAAAATGACGATCAGTCATATGTGTTCCCCCTTCTCTTTCCGAACGACTTCATAGTTTCATCATAAAGATGACATCTAGACTTAACTGTTACTTTTTTCACAGATAAGCGATTCGAGACGTGACAGAATAATGAACGAAGGAGGCGCACGCTATGAAATCTTCTATTAAAATATTTTTGTTTCTGACCATCACGGCCATGCTCGTCGTCTTTTCCATCGGTTTCGTCTTCGCCAACCGGGCGACGACCGAACCGGACGTCGAAGGCTATGTGATCGAAGTGAATGAATCTGACCGCACCGCCCTCATCATCAGCGGCATCAGTGCGGACGAGGCAAAACTAACCGCTGATGCGTTGTTCGCACGAGCCGACCCTGAAAACGTGAGCTGGTTCAAATTTCAAGTGAAGGCAACGTTCGAACAGATTGAGGTCGGCGACCACGTTCACATTTGGAAAAAGACCGGTCCGAGCATTCTCAACACTCCGAACCGATCTTATGTGAAAAAAGTCGACGTGCTCGACTAATATTGACGCTTTCCGTAACGTTCGCTCAGCCACAAGACTAAAAACGCCAGGCCGACCAACCATCCGCTCCAAATGAGCGCTTGGGTCATGTCCCCGTTTAACGTGGCCATATAAATCGCTGTGGCGAGCGTCATCGTCTCGCCCGGAATATTCCCAGCAATCATCATCGTGATACCAAATTCCCCGATCGAACGGGCAAATCCGAGGACGAATCCGCTCGTCAAAGCGGGTAAAAGAAGCGGAATCGTGACATACGTGAACAATTGACGTTCCGTTCCACCGAGCACGCGACCGGCCTCGTACCATTCCGCATCCAACTGTTTTAACCCGAGCCGAATCGTCTGGTAGACGAGCGGGAAAGCCGCCAAGGCAGAGGCGATGATGTTCGCTTGTTTCGTGAACAAGATGGTAACCGGCAACAGTCCCCCGATCCCGTTGTTGCCAAGAACGATCAACGCGTATAAACCAATCACGGTCGGCGGCAAGATGAGCGGCAATAAAAATAGCGTCTCGAGCAACCATTTCCCTTTAAACTGGCGATGATGCATGAGATAGGCGGCCCAGAACGCGAGGACGAAGGCAAGCATCGTCGCGATAAACCCGACTTCGAAAGTAAGTTGCAGTGGGGACTGCGTCATTTAGAAAACCCCTTTGCTAAAAAAATCGCTTGAATATCGTCATCGAATAAACGCTCATATACGTCACGCACATATGGACCATGCGTCAAACGGACAGCCGGATAGGAGATGATGCCGGTCGCTTCAAGCGAGACGGCTTGAAGCGCTGCGACACCTTCTGTCAGCTCTGTTTTATACACGAATCCCCCATTCGCATCCCCTTGCTCGACGAGCGTAAGCACTTGTCTCACGTTTTGGGCAAAGATAATCCGAGATTTCACCTGTCCCCATACTTCCGCTTCATCCAACGCCGTTTTCGCATAACGGCCTGCCGGAACGTTCACCGGGTCTCCAATGACGATTCGGGCGCACAACTCCAATTCCTGCCACTCACTCGTGCAACTTTTTCCCTTTGGGGTCACAAACCACAACTCGTTTTTCAAGAACGCATCCCGGTCTAACACGGGCACCTGCAACTTGTCGACATCCTCCTCACTAGCGGCTAAAAAGATGTCAGCCGGAGACCCGTGATTGATTTGGGATCGTAAGGCGCCACTCCCGTTCGTGACGACGCGGATGTCGACGTCGCCGAGTTCGGCTTCAAGTTGTCGTTCCACATGCTCTAGGACTGGTCCTAAACTCGTCGCCGCTAAAATCGTCACGGTCTCGTCATGGGCGCCAGAAGGACTTGACCAGATTTGACTCAATAACAGGACGACCGCTACCCCGACGATGACTCCACTCACCCGCTTCATGATTGATCACTCCTTTGCTTCTCCTTTATCGTAGCGATTGACTCGCGTTCCTTCTGTATCAAATGTCACAAAAATACACCTCCACGTGATGGAGGTGTAAATTGTATCTGTCAGACAAGCGTACGTGCACGCGGGAACAAAATATTGTTCTCAAGGTGAATGTGTTCGAACGTATCTGATTCGAGTGCCTCTAGACGTTGGTAGACGAGTCGATACGTCCCACACGCACCTTCAGGCGGCGTATAGTCGTTCGTAATGTGACGAAGTTCTTTCAAAATGTCACCGGCCGCTGCATGTTCCGACTCGAGCGCTTCTAAAATGGTCATAATCTCACGTTCCGTCTCAGCCGTCGGTGCCGACTCATGTCGAAGCAACATCGGGAAGTCTTCCATCTCTTCTTTGACGATATGCTGTTCAAGTTCCACTTTCAATTGATTGAACAACTGATGGATGCGTCCAAGGTGTGGATGGTTTTGTCCATGCACGCGGAATACTTTGGTCACATATGGTGTGAGCTGTGGCAATTCATCCGTCAAAAATTGGTGATGCTTATAAATAATATGCTCAATCAATTCCGAAGACGAAGCTGCATCCCAATCGATGCTCGTTTCGTTCATCTCCTGTTTGCGTCGATAGAGCGCGTTGACTTCTTCTAAAATATCTTCCGTCGATCGTTTCGACTTGTCCGTCGCTTCAGCGAGCGGTCGATTGCCGCCGCAACAAAAATCGATTCGATTCCGTTTAAAAATGTCTGCTGCTTGCGGGCATTGCTTGACGATTTCAGATACGTGCGTGTCGCTCGTGAATGTTTGTGTCATCTGTCATAACCTCCATGTTCGTTTTGACATGTTCAGCGTAGCAAGCGTTCAACTTTAAAAATGTGAAATATGTCACATTTAAGCAACTAAAATCGCCTCGTTCCATATTTAGACACACAAAAAAAGCCCCTTTTTCAAGGGGCGTTCGTCAATGTGATGGCGTTTCAAACTGTTCCGCCTCGGTCGATCCAGCGAGCGCGGTCGTCGACGACTGTCCGCTCGAGATGACGAGTGAGACTTCATCGAAGTAGCCGGTGCCGACTTCACGCTGATGGCGCGTCGCCGTGTAGCCGTGTTGTTCGGCCGCAAATTCGGCTTGTTGTAACTCAGAATATGCTGCCATCCCACGATCTTTATAGCCGCGGGCGAGCTCGAACATGCCGAAGTTGAGCGAATGGAACCCGGCGAGTGTGACGAATTGGAACTTGTAGCCCATCGCCCCAATCTCTTGTTGGAACGTCGCGATCTCGTCGTCAGACAGCTTCTTCTTCCAGTTGAACGAAGGCGAACAGTTGTAGGCGAGCATTTTTCCAGGATACTTCGCATGGATCGCGTCCGCGAACTGGCGTGCTTCTTGCAAGTCCGGTTCCGACGTCTCGCACCAGACGAGATCGGCGTAAGGCGCATAGGCGAGACCGCGGGCGATCGCCTGCTCGATGCCGGCCTCGGTCCGGTAGAAGCCTTCCGGCGTCCGGTCGCCGACGATGAACGGATGGTCAATCGGGTCGATGTCACTTGTGATCAAGTTGGCCGCATGCGCGTCCGTCCGGGCGACGATGATCGTCGATACGCCCATGACGTCTGCTGCTAGGCGCGCCGCGATCAAGTTTTTCACAGCCGTTTGCGTCGGGAGCAATACTTTACCGCCGAGGTGACCACACTTTTTCTCCGAAGACAGCTGGTCTTCTAAGTGGACACCGGCCGCACCAGACTCGATCATCGCTTTCGTCAGCTCGAAGACGTTGAGCACACCGCCGAACCCAGCTTCCATATCGGCGACGATCGGCGCGAACCAGTGCGTATCCCCTTTCCCTTCCGCCGTTTGAATCTGATCGGCCCGTTGCAGCGCCTGATTGATTCGCTTGACGACGCTCGGTACCGAGTTGGCCGGGTACAGGCTTTGGTCCGGATACATATGCCCTGATAAGTTCGCATCAGCGGCGACTTGCCAGCCGCTTAAGTAGATGGCCTCAAGCCCCGCCTTCACTTGTTGGATCGCCTGATTTCCGGTGAGCGCCCCGAGCGCGTGGACATAATCCCGTTTGTGGAGCAGGTCCCACAGACGTTCCGACCCTTTCGTCGCGAGCGTATGTTCGATCAAGACCGATCCACGAAGCTTCATGACGTCGTCGACTCCGTACGGACGCTCGACCCCGTCAAACCGTTCCGACTGAAAAACCTTCTCGAGTTGCATGCGTTGTTCATTCATTGTTATTCCTCCTGTATTATATTAGTTTTATTTTAATTAAATTGTTATATAACAGACGTTACAAACTTAATCCAAGTAGGCGCAGCATTCGAGTGCCGACTTGAACGTCGAATGTTCCATCCCACAACTGCGGCAGACGTTTTCCTCGTCCCGCTCTTCTGGTTTGCGGAATACGACGACTTCCTCGACCGGTTCTTTCATGATTTGGAGCGAACCGTCCGTCCGATCGAGCACGAGGCGCATCAAGTCGTTGCCATATACGAATGCGGTATTGGCGAGCGTCGCTGTCGACTCTCCAGAGACGATGCGGCGGACGACCCAACGTTCGATTAACTGTTCGCTTTCGATTTTTTTCGTTGTCATGATGATGCTCCTCCTTTTAAGTTCAATTCAAGTGTCGACTGTGTCAAAAACTGACGGCGGCGGCGATGCAAGATCGGTTCCGTGTACCCGCTTGGCGAATCCGTTCCTTGGAACACTAAGTCTTTTGCTGCTTGATACGCGATCGAGTCGGTCACGTCCGGCGTCATTGGCCGGTAGTTCGGGTCGGCCGCGTTCTGCTTGTCGACGACTTCAGCCATCCGGTACATCGTCGCTTCGACTTGCTCACTCGTACAGACACCGTGATAGAGCCAGTTGGCCACGTGTTGGCTCGAGATGCGGAGCGTCGCCCGGTCCTCCATCAACCCGATATGGTGGATGTCCGGCACTTTCGAGCAGCCGACACCTTGCTCGACCCAGCGGACGACATAACCGAGCAGCCCTTGCAGGTTGTTCTCGAGTTCCTCCCTCACTTCATCGTCTGTATAGACGCGTGTCGCGAGCGGAATCTCGAGCAGGCGTTTCCGTTCGCTGTCGATATCGAATGATCGTTGCACCAACTCCCGTTGGACACGGAACGCATCCACTTGATGGTAATGGAGCGCGTGGAGCGTCGCGGCCGTCGGCGACGGGACCCAGGCGGTCGTCGCGCCGGACTCAGCATGGGCGACTTTCTCCCGCATCATGTCGCGCATCTTATCAGGCATCGCCCACATCCCTTTGCCGATTTGGGCTTGTTGATAGAAGTCGGCCGCGAGTCCGGTCAAGACGTTCAAGCGTTCGTAGGCATCGAGCCAAGCCGACGTCTTCATCTCGCCTTTCTTGCGCATCGGCCCGAACGTGAGCGACGTATGGATCTCGTCACCGGTCCGGTCAAGAAAACCGGTGTTGATGAAGACGATCCGCCCCTTCACGCGTTCGATGCAGTTTTTCAAGTTGAGCGACGTCCGTCTCTCCTCGTCCATCACACCGACTTTGAGCGTATGGCGCGGCAAGTCGAGCACGTCTTCGATCGCGTCGAACAAGTCGTTCGTGAACGTGACTTCCTTTGAACCGTGCATTTTCGGTTTGACGATGTAGATCGACCGTTCCCGCGAGTTCCGTTTTGAGTCGAGGTGACGGCTCGCGATCAGTGACGTGAAGATGCCGTCGAGGATTCCTTCCGGTACTTCCCTTCCTTGATTGTCGAGCATCAAATCTGTCGTCATCAAGTGACCGACGTTCCGAATGAACAGTAAGGAACGTCCCGGCAGCACGACGTCTCGTCCGTTTCTGCCTGTGTAGCGGCGGTCTTCATTCAGCTGGCGCTTAAGGGGCTTGCCGCCTTTCGTGAACGTCGCTTCGAGCGTGCCGTCCATCAGCCCGAGCCAGTTTTTGTACAGGTGGACCTTGTCCCGAGCGTTGACGGCTGCGACCGAGTCCTCACAGTCGACGATGGCCGATAAGGCAGACTCGAGTTCGATATCGGTGAGCCCTGCCCCATCCGTGCGGCCGATCGGATGGTTCCGGTCAAATTTCAGTTCGGCATGGAGGCCGTTATGGACGAGCACTAAGCTCGTCGGACTATCCGGATTCCCGACGTAACCGACGAAACAGTCATTGCTGAACGGGACGTCTTGTCCGTTGATGATGACGTATGGTTCATCGGCGCGAACCGCGTATCCTTCCGCGTCCCGGTGCGAACCCGTTAGAAGCGGGAACGTGTCGTCGAGGTATTGTTTGGCGTAAGCGATGACCGCTTTACCCCGGACCGGATTGTAGCCGGCCGACTTCGTTTTTCCGTCCGCTTCATCGATGACGTCCGTTCCATACAGCGCGTCATAAAGACTTCCCCAGCGTGCGTTCGCCGCGTTCAGTGCATAGCGTGCATTGTCGAGCGGGACGACGAGCTGTGGTCCGGCTTGCTGTGTGATCTCCGAATCGACACCTGAGACGTCGATACTAAAATCAGGGACGACCGGTTCGATGTAGCCGATCGATTGGAGGAAGCGTTCGTAGCTGACAAGGTCAAAGTCTTGTTTCTGTTCGCTGTACCACTTCTGTAACAGTCGCTCAAACGACTCCCGTTCGTGAAGCAACGCCTCATTTCGAGGAATGAACTCGTCTAGTATGCGCTCGACTCCTTGCCAAAACTGATGCCCCGTCTCTGCTCCTGGCAATACATGAGCCGAGACGAAGTCGAGGAGCTCCTGATGTACGCGATAAGTTCCTACTTGTGTATACTGTTCCAAGCCTTCACATCCTCCCGTATTTGTTGTTATATATCAGTTGACTTTAATATAGACTATTATATAACAGTTTGGCAACAGGTTTTTTAAAACTTTTTATTTGCCGGCAATCGAAAAACACGTTAGGATGAATTACATGACCCATCAATGATTGAGTCATCAATTAGTTAAGGAGGGTTATGGATGCGCGAATCTTGTTCGCCTAGCGACCAAATTCTCTACAACGTCATCACTGTACAAAAAGAACTCAGCCAGCTGTTCGATACCGAAATGGATGGACTGAGTCTGACCCGATACGATATTTTGAGCAACTTGAATCACGTCGGTCCACTTCGCCAACGCGAGCTGCAACAGCGCGTCGATGTCGATCACGCGGCCATCACCCGTCACTTGAAACAACTCGAGACGCAAGGGCTGATCGCTCGTGAACGATGTCTTCAAGACAATCGCGTCATCTACGTCGACTTGACCGAGCTCGGTCGCGACAAAATTGCACATTGGACCGAGCAAAAGAAGTGCTTATCGGACCGACTTTTTGTAAACATGAAGGTAGAGGAGCAACAACATTTGCTCGACCTGTTAAATACGTTACAACACAACATTCAACACGAAAGGAAGACCCTAATATGAACACGACAACACAGAAAGACTTTATGGAGATTGTAAAAGGACGCCGTTCGATTCGCGTCTATGACGAGAGCGTCAAAATCTCGAAAGACGAAATGACACAAATCCTCGAGGAAGCGACGACAGCACCGTCTTCGCTCAACCTTCAGCCATGGCGCTTCGTCGTCATCGACAGCGCCGCCGGAAAAGAGACACTCCTCCCGCTCGCGAGCTTCAATAAGCGTCAAGTCGAGACGTCATCGGCTGTCATCGCCATCTTCGCCGACTACCAAATGGCCGACTACACGGAAGAGATCTTCAATTCGGCTGTCGAGCGCGGCCTGATGCCTCCTGAAGTCCGCGACCGCCAAGTCGACATGATCAAAGGCATCTTCAAAGACGCACCGAACGAAATGATCAAAGACAGCATCTTGCTCGACTCAGGCCTCGTCGCGATGCAGCTCATGCTCGTCGCCCGTGCCCACGGCTACGACACGAACCCGATCGGCGGCTACGATAAGAAGAATATCGCCGAAGCGTTCGGTCTCGAGAAAGAACGCTACCTCCCGGTCATGCTCCTCTCGATCGGCAAAGCCGCGGAAGAAGGTTACCCGTCGGTCCGTTTCCCAATCGACCGCATCACAGACTGGAAATAAGCAAAAGCTCAATCGCGTCGAGGCGATTGAGCTTTTTTTCATCCGATGTATTTGACGACCTCGTTGAAGTCGCGACGCGTCTTCGGCGCGAAATCGCGAGCCCGGTAACCGAACGCGACCATGGCCGAGAGCGACCAGGCCCCGCGTTCCATGACACCTTCTGAAATCAACAGTTCATCAATCTGTTGTTGGTTGAACCCTTCGATCGGACATGAGTCGATCCCGATTTGGGCTGCTGCCGTCATCATGTTGCCGAGCGGGATGTACGTCTGGCGCTTGATCCACTCTTGGAACACTCGCTCGTCGTCTAGCAGACGGTAATCTTGCTCTTGGAACTCCTGCACTCGTTTGATTCGGAGCGCATATTCATCCTCGGTCCGTCCTTGGACGCCCGTGATGATGTGGCGCAGATAGTCCGAATCATAGCGCATTTCCTGCGGCGTCCGGGCCAAGATCAAGACGAAATGGCTCGCCGTCAACGCTTGTCCTTGAGCACCCCACGTGTTGTCCTTAATTTTTTGAAGTAAATCTTCGCGACGGACGACGACGAACTGCCACGGCTCGAAGCCGAATGAGCTCGGTGACAACCGTCCCGTCTCCAGGATAAATTCAAAGTCGCTTTCATCAATCTTGCGGTCCGCGTCGAACTCTTTCGTCGCTTGACGCCAACGGTACGCTTCTAAAATATCTTTTTTCTTCACTCAAATCCACTCCCCATTACCAAGATGACTCCATCATATCAAATCGATAAATGAGAAACCGTTCATGAAGATTCTTCAGCGGCAATCGGACGTCTTGGACGTAACGGAACGGTGTCTCATCATTCAAAAAGTGTAAATAATCGTCGGACGGATAGTAGAGGATGATATCGACCGGACGCGGCGAGAGCTCGACCGAGTCGAGGATGTTGGCAACGACTTGGCGGAACACTTGAACCGAGAACGGGTTGAAGAAATAAAATCGGTTCGCCTCAGGTGGGATCATAAACCGTTCGGCATACGCGCACTCGAACTGGACGCTCCCACGCGACCGATGCTTCTTCGTATAGTTGACCCAGTTTTGAAGCGCCTCCTCGTGATAGCCCCCATCCATCTCGACCCCGATGGCGCGGACACGGAACGTGTAGGCGAGATAAAACGGCAACCTCCCTTTCCCGGATCCAAAGTCGACGACCGTGTCCGTCGGCTCGAGCGGATAGGCGTCGCGTAACAAGTCGAGCGCAGCATATGGGGTCGGCTCATAGCGATGGTATTCGACCGAGGTCGGGAAGCCTTGCTGAGGCTTCACCGTCTCGATTTGTAGCAGTCGTTCATATTGTTGTTCAGTCATGAAAGTGTCCCTTCTTGATTTTTTGGAAGAATGAATCATGCAACGCCTCGGCCAAGTCGATTTCGCGATCAAGGTACGGCTGACGCGACATCCAACCTTCCCCGGCATAAAGTGCCAGTGCGACGAAACCACTGCCGAAGACGACTGCCGCGAGCGGACGGCCGTCAAGGAACGCATATAGGCAAATCATGGCGATGATCGTGACGCTAACCCGCAACATCCAATGGCTTCTCCTAATCTGTAACTGATACTGAGTCCACATATGGAGCCAAGCGATTAGGAGAACCGACAAGAAGAATGACAAAATTGAAGCATGTGTCCATCCCCAATCGACGAGCACCGGCCTAAACAACGAAACGACCACACCATATTTAATGATCAGCTTAACGATATGATAGGACAGCGAATAGCGCTTCAACACCTTGATGAGCGCATCGCCGGTGCTTCGCGTGACATCTGCTCGTTCGACCCAAATGAAAAACGTATCGCTGACGACAAGGAGCAGGAAGAGCACCGCCCAAACGAACGCCGAAACGTCGCCGACCCAATCAAGACCACCTTGCCAGAACAAGATATACTGATAACCGAGAAAGAAAAAGAGCGGAAACACGACGTACAATCTGAGCCGCCACGTGTTCCAACGCTTGGCCGCATGGTCCATCACGCGTCGCTTCAATAAATACCGAGCTGTCATCGCACGGCCACATGTTCAACCATTTCAAACAACGTCCTGCTTACCGATTGAATCGAGTCGCGCAGCTGTCGTTTCGCCGCTTCCGTCTCAAAACCGGCGTTCCCGATATGAACATCCATGTGAACCTCCTCGCGACCGATTTGCATCATTTGGCATGGTGCGCTAATGTGGATAAGCATGTGTTCTTGTCTATCTATCATACCATGCCCCAAACATAGCCTTGACAACAAAATCCCCCGTAAAGGAGTAAGTACTATGCAACATTATCTAGCCATCGATATCGGTGGTACGAGTATCAAATACGGAGTCGTCCAAACTGATGGGACACTTCTGTCGAACGACCACGTCCCGACCCCTAAGACGTGGAAAGCATTTCTCGAACAGATCGATGCAATCGTGAACAACACGCAAGCCGCGGGACCGATCCAAGGAATCGCCTTTAGCGCTCCAGGCGCCGTCGATTCGTCGACCGGGGTGATTCACGGCGTTACCGCCCTCCCCTACATTCACGAACAGCCTTTCCTCGAGCCGTTTCAAGACCAGTACGACTTACCCGTCACCGTCCTAAACGACGCGAACGCGGCAGCGCTCGCCGAAGGATGGACCGGGGCCGCCGCTTCTTTGAAACGTTATGCGACAGTCGTCATCGGCACAGGTGTCGGTGGTGCTTTTATCGACTCGAACGAAGTCATGGTCGGTTCACACTTCCATGGCGGCGAGTACGGCTATTGGATTCTTGACCCGAATGCCCCCCACCCGGACGGCACGTGGAGTAAAGTCGGTGCGACGGCCGTTCTCGTGAAGCGGTGCAGTGATCGCCTCGGACTGCCCCTCACCGGCAAAGACGTGTTCGACCTTCAATCGGACTCACGTATCCATGAGGAACTCGAAAACTTCTATCGTTGGAATGCAATCGGACTCTACAATCTCCAGTTCGGGCTCGACCCGGAACGGATTTTGATCGGTGGCGGCATCAGCCGGCGGCCTGAAGTCCGTGACGGCATCAAGCGTCACCTCGATGCGCTCACGGATTCGTTCGGTACGTTCCGGATCGACGTCGAGACGTGCGCCCACTTCAATGAGGCCAACTTGATCGGCGCTGTCCGGTTCCACCTTTTAACGAACTAAAAACAGGGTTTCCATCACCGCTTGGTGAAGGAACCCTGTTTTCTATTGTCTGATGCGGTCCTCATGCAAGTGGTGATACACCTCGTCCCGGATCGCTTGGAGCGTCCGATCATGAACAATCACGTGGGCGCGAATGATGCGGTTCGTCCGCTCATCGATTTTCCGCGTCTCTAGATAGCGATCTAAGATCGGTAAACTGAAGTCATCGATTGGCAAATACGTAATCGGGATCACTTCCTGTCCCGATTTAACGGAGACTTGTATCCCGTTCACGTCAGGAAAGAAGTGCGACTCGTAATACGGCTCGATGATGAGCTCGTCTTTCATCGCGTCCCTTACTTCGGGAATTGTCGTCGGCAAGGCAATAAAGTACACCATCTGATCAAACGAGAACGAGACGTCTTGTAACGAAACGTGCAATGCCGCCGCCTCACGCTTGGCGATGTGACGTAAGATGAATAGATAGCAGTACCGGCTCGACAGCAAGATGGTCCCAACAAAGGCGACCGCCATCATCATGACGCTAAACTCACTCATAGCGTCACCCCTTCCCAGCGACAGACTTGATTTTTCCCGCGTGACTTGGCCGCATAAAGCGCCTGGTCCGCACATTCAATCAACTGTTCGACCGTCTGATCACGAAGCGTATGCTTCGAGGCGACGCCAAAACTGAGCGTCAACTGCCCACCCGGTTGTTGATTCCCATGCATGAATGTTGTACCGAGCACGGCTGAACGAATCGTTTCGGCCACATACGTCGCTCCGATCTCATCGAATCGCGGGAGCAAGACGACAAACTCTTCGCCGCCGAACCGATACGCCATCTGTTCGTCGGGTACACTTCGGCGAATGACGCTCGCGAGTCGCGTCAACAGTTCGTTCCCCGCCAAATGACCGTTCGTATCGTTATAATGTTTGAAGTGGTCGATGTCCATGACGATGAGCGACAGTTCGTCTTCATCACATTCGCGGAACAATACATCCAAATCTTGCTCGAACGAGCGATGGTTCTTCAAACGAGTCAGTCCGTCACGGAGCGCGAGCGTCTCAATCCGTTGATAAAGCGTCGTCTGATGCAACGCAAGCGATGCCTGTTCCGCGATGGGCCGAACCCCATCGATTTTTTGAGGGGTGATCGGCTTCTTGTTGACGACGTTATCGATGACGAGCAATCCGTACGGGATACCTTGATGATGTAACGGGAAGATCGTGCACTCATCCATCTGTAACTCTGTATGTAATAGTCGTAGGACCGCATCATCGGTGATGCTCGCATAGACGTGTTGCGGTCGGCCCGAGTCGAGCGTCTGTTTAAACACATGATTGGAATTAAATGGGAACGTCATTTTGCGAATTCGCTCGTTCAATTGCTCGTCTTGCGTCGAGTCCGTCTCTTTCTCGTCAATCAATCGTTGAAGGTCATAATGTTGCCGTGTGATTTCTTCCCAAATTTGATACCCTTCTTCGGGATTCATCGGTCCCGTCCCCATGACGCCGTAAATGCTGTCTTTTTCCGGGTCGGCAAAAAAGATGATCGAGCGGTTGAAGCCGAGCCCATGACCTGCCGTCACCGACGTCAAAATCGTCTGGAGGAGACGGTCCGGGTCGAGCGTATCTTGCATCGTGAAGCTGACTTCACGAAACACGTTCAATTGACGAGAGCTTGTCGTCAACATCCGTAACCGATCCGATCGTTCCCGTTTCAATTGTTTAATATAACCGAACAAGAGCGCGGCACCGAGTCCGAAAAAGATATAACTGAGCAACAACGGAAACGATAAATCTCCTGATTGGCTATAGACGAGCAACCAACCGACAAGAATGGCGGTCACCATGCCCGTCCATTGAAAACAGATGAGGCCGGTCGCGATGAGCAGCAGCACCGACCAATGTAAATCATAAAAGTCGAACAGAATCCCATGCCAAATCACGACAAGGCTACTCGCCCCAACGAGTAGCCAACGGTTCAAAGATGGGGTCGTCATCAAGCGCAGTACGTTGATGACGAGTGTGATCAGGACGATGCCAACAATCAATAAACCGTATACCATCGCTACCCCCCATTTCGTCAATAATCATCTCTACACGTCTATTATAGAGCGATTATTCAAACGTGGGACAGTTTTCGCCCAATTACTGACCAAACTTTTAAGTTTATTGAAAGATTTTCCAATAGACTTCAACGTTTGTTTTACATCATTATTTCGTGTACTTTAGCACAGTAACGTGAAATGATGGAAGCAATTAACCGAATCAAGTGAGGTGGAAACCTAATGGATTTTTGGATAGACACGCTCTCATCGATCGGGACGTACATGCTGATCGCTGCCGGTGTCAGCGTCGCGATCATTTTGTTGCGGAAAATCACGAAGTCATAACAAAAGGCGGCCGGGGCCGCCTTTTGTTATTCAAATAAAATCCGTTGCATCCGCTCCGGTGCCGCTAAAAAGTCGCGCATGACCCGGACGTGTTCGAGTTCATCGAACGTCGTCGGCGCGAGCCCCGCCTCGACTTCCAAAATCGCCGCGTCCGGATACGACATGAGAATCGGTGAATGACTCGCGATGATGAATTGGCTCCCAGCCTGCACGAGCTCGTGCATCCGGGCGAGCATCGTCAATTGACGCATCGGCGACAACGCGGCCTCCGGCTCGTCTAAAATATAGAGGCCCGCGCCCCGGAAACGGTGGAGCATGAGCGACAAGAACGCTTCCCCGTGCGACTGCTCATGG
Organism: Exiguobacterium sp. SH4S7; assembly: GCF_004336795.1. NCBI lineage: Bacteria > Bacillati > Bacillota > Bacilli > Caryophanales > Exiguobacterium > Exiguobacterium sp. SH4S7. Next base: position 41,988 of record NZ_SJUT01000006.1, on the reverse strand, counting down.
AGTGAGCGACCGCCATACGATTCGTAAAATCGTTCAGGGTCTGGACTCGATCGCGCTATTTCGTCCACGTAACTTGATAGCTGATACGCCGTCTCGGCCCGGAGGAAAAAACCGTCCTTCGGGCGATACGCACTACGAATTGGGCGCAACGCCTCGAACAGCGGGCTATGCGTCGACTCGGTCTCAAAGCGGAACGTCGTCGCCCCTCCTTCCGGATTGAATCCGGCGGCAATCGCCATCCCTTCGATCAACGTCGACTTGCCGCTGCCGTTTTCCCCGACTAAAAACGTGACCGGCTTCGTCAACGTCAATTCGTCAAACGCTTCAAAAATTGGGAGCGAAAACGGATACCCTGGCGTTTCGATCCGATCTCGTTCTAAGCGGACACCTCGTAAAAATAAGTTCAATCCCATTCGATCCAAAAAATCGCCCCCTCGTTTGATTCGACCCCGTAATTGAGTTGCTGCGCTTCAAGCAACAACTTGTTGATGGCGAGTCCAAGACCGTGTCCGTTCGACCGGTCACCTTTGACGTACATATCCCATACGCTCGCACGCATCCTATCATCGAGCCCCGGACCTTGATCCTCGATCTCGAGTCGGTTTCCGACAATTCTGATTGTGATGACGCCACCGTCGGGACTCACCTGGTAGGCGTTATGAAGAAAGTTGGACAACACCCGTTCCATCGCCGTTTGATCGGCTTGTAGCGTGACTGCTTCGAGTTCGAGTTGGACGGTGACTTGTTTATGCCGGAACCAGTCTTCCATTCGTGCCACCGTCTCACGAACGAGTCCGTCCAATCGGATCGGCTCGATTTGGAGCGGCAGACTTCGTGACGATAACTTCGAGTACTCGAGCATTTGCGTGACGAGACGATCGATCCGGTCAACTTCTTCGGTCATGCTCCGTCCTGTCGATGAGACGTCTTCTGGCTTGACGACGCCGAGCTCGAGCATCTCTGCCTCGTTGCGAACGATGGCGAGCGGTGTCCGAACATCGTGTGTGACCCCAGAGATGAACGTCTTTTGCAGCGTCTCTTTTTCTTGAAGCGCACGATTCATCTGATCGACCGCTTCCGTCAAATCACCGATTTCATCGTCTGTGACCGGCGGCAAGTTGATTGTGTGTGTTCCTGCCATGATCGCCGTTGCCGCTTGTTTCAATTGGACGAGCGGTGACGTCAAGCGCCGCCCCATCCAATACGTCACGCCTATCGCCGCGACGAGGGCGAGCAGGAAGCCACTCCCGAGAATCATATAGATTTGACGGAACTGGGGATTCGCTAGCGGCGCATTCGTATACGTCACGATTTGAATGTCTCCTTCTTCTCGTAAAAACGTCAAGAGACGCGTACCGTTTACGCTGACTTGATCGCGTGCCGCTAATGCGTCCGGGTTCAGCGTCGGTGTCATCTGTCGCCGCATCCGTCCGCCTCGGTCAAGATCGATCGGTTCGCCGTCTTGAAACACGAGGACGTTGAGCTGTCCCGGTATGCCTCGCCCTTCAGCTAATGCGTCATAGACGATGTCCGCTTCACGCTCGAGCTGGGCGTAGCTTTCCGTCTCGGCAAAGCGGCCGATCAAGAGCGACGTGAGTCCGAACGTGAGCACAGCCATGACCACGAGCGGGAGAATGGCGGTCCACAACAACTTTTTCATCAACCGGTTCATCACACGTCCTCCAATCGATAACCGACCCGATGCACCGTCTTCAACTGCCGTTTGATCGTCTTGGACTTGTCGCGGAGCTGTTTAACGTGCGTGTCGACCGTCCTCGTGTCACCGACGAACGTATAGTCCCACACGTCGTCGAGCAATCGGTTCCGGTCAAGCGCTTCCCCGATATGCTTCATGAAATAGAGCAACAGTTCGTACTCCTTATTGGCCAATCGAATCGGTTTCCCGTCTTCCGTCACCGTCCGTGATTTTTCATCCACTTTCAGATCACCGAACACGATGCCATCCGTCTGCTTGACGAGACGCTTCAATCGAATCTCGAGCTCCTTCAAGACGATCGGTTTGACCAAATAGTCGTCAGCACCGAGCTCAAGACCGAACACCCGGTCATCGGCTTCCCCGCGTGCCGTCGTCAACACGATGGCCGGCCGCGGCTGAAGTGTCTGTAATCTCGGAATGAGCGTCCATCCTTCCCCGTCCGGCAGGCGAACGTCGAGCAGTACCGCATCGAACGGCTGATCAAGCAGTCGTTTCGCCTCGGCGAGTGTCCTCGCCACGCTGACAGTAAAGCCCGCGTACGTCAAAAAACGGGCCATCCCGTCCGCTAGCTTCTGTTCATCTTCCACTACGAGCACGTTCATCTGTATCGCCTCCACTCCCATTATATCGCATCAAGAAAGCATCCCATCGTTTCCCAAATACAATTTGCAAAAACCTTGCAACTCCCTCACAACTTGCCGGCGGGCAAGATCTACACTTGAGGTAGTAAAAGGAGGAGATACACATGAAATCATCAAAATTAGCACTCGCTTTGGCCGGCCTGCTTGCCGTCTCGGGCACAGGCGTCTACGCAGCCACGAACGAGACGACGACAACTGAAACGACAGAATCGACGGAAGCTTCGACGCAATGCGAACGCGGTGAACGCGGCATGTTCGGAGACCGGGCAGCCGGACAAGCGGCGTTGCTTGAGGCGCTCGGTTTGAGCGAAGCCGAGGTCGAAGCGGCACGTGAAGAAGGACAGTCGCTTCCTGAGCTCGCGGAAGAGAAAGGCATCACGGTCGACGCATTCATTGACGCGATCATCGCCTCACACGAAGTGAAACTTGATGCAGCGGTCGAGAACGGTAATTTGACGCAAGCGGAAGCCGACGCGATTTTAGCTGAACATGAGGAGCGATTCGCCGACGTGACAAGCTATGACGACCTAGACATGCAAGGACCGGGAGGCAGAGGTCGACACGGTCACGGGTCGCATCACGGTGGCCAATTCGGTGGTCCAAACCAAGACGACAATACACCTTCAACAGATGACAATGTAGAAAATCAGAGTACAAATTCACTGTAAGCAAAAAGGCAACCAAATCTCGGTTGCCTTTTCATATGGCCAATAAAAGTAACGCGTATCCGATGAGCCCGACGGCAAAGGCACGAAAACTGCTGTCACGCTCTTCGGGCAACTCTTCTTTCATGACGTTCAAGATGATGCCACCGGCCAAAAAGGCGACAATCATCGACAGCGTGACTTCATGAAGCGCTGAAAACGCCCCGACACTCCAGCCGACGAGCACCGCGAGTGAAAGCAACAACCTTCCCCGCTCGTCATATAACTGTTGATGGTGGTGTCTCAACCCTTGATCGACCGTGATGAAATGAATCCCTAACGCGAGAAAGTAGAGCGTCATCGCCCATATCGTGTCGAACTCACTCTCTGCGAGCACATACCCGATGCTAAAATTGTAAAAGATGAACAGCGCCATATGAATCCAAAACACGCTTCCTTCATCTCGTTTTTTCATTTGGGATGCCAATCGCTCCAATCCGTAAAAAACGGCCAAACCGAACATACTAACGATGAGGATATGATTCTCGATCGAGGCGAACAGACCGCTCCCGAGATGTCCTTCGAGCTCGCGTTGGTATTCATTCAGTTCAGGCAAGAGATGCAAGAACACGTAAGCGACAGCGACGCCACCGGCGAGCGACAAGAAGCGGCTCCGTGGCGTCTCGCGCACGTGAATCAGTTGACCTGAAAAGTAGTGGATCAAGGAAAATCCGATGGCAAACAACAAACTTAACCAAAACATCTAGTCCACCTCCGACACATTACCCGACAGCCGGACGTTTCGTCATGACTCTCGGTCCTTGGTCCTTACCCGAGCGCTTAAGGTCATACACTTTTTAGTCTCCACGTTCGGCGCGTTGCCGTGCCCGAATCTCTTTTTCAACACGACGCAACGCTTTCTTCGAGCCACGCTCAAAATCATGCGCCTCTTTGCGCTCTCGATAGTCTACGAACAACGTCTCTAAGTCATAACCCGCCGGATAGAGATCAACCGCCTGCGCTTCAAGCCGGACGCGTCGCAACGGATGGTCGCTGAACGTCCCTTCTGCATAAACCGTGACATGTCGCCCAGAATCGTCCGTCGCATAGACGAGCCCGACTTGATTCGTCTCGAGTAACCGGACGCGATCTCCTTTTTCAAATTGCTGGATCAGTTCCGGTTTCGCATTCACCACTTCTTGTGTCAGCTTCGAAGTGTCGACGAGTGTCTGGTCATATACTTTTTCTTTCATATAACGTGACGCTTGTTTCAAAATCGCTTCGGGTAGCTTCATTTTCCGGGCAATGAACAACGCGTTGCTGTCACCGGACTGACCGATCAACAACCGATACTTCGGCTCGAGCGTGTCCGGGTCGAACTGCATCGCCGCGTTCATGAAGTCCGGATGCGCCTCGGAATACGCTTTGATTTCCCCGTAATGGGTCGAGGCGACGACGAGACAGCCGCGCTTGTACGCCTCTTCTAAAATCGCGATGGCGAGCGCCGCGCCTTCGTTCGGTTCGGTCCCACTCCCAATTTCGTCAAATAAGAGCAGCGATCGCTTGCCGGCCCGCTGCATGATCGTCGCCACGTTGTTCATGTGGGCCGAGAACGTGCTGAGGGCAGAACCCATGTCTTGATTGTCACCGATATCGACGAACACGTCGTCAAACGTCGAGATGTCCGTGTCGGAATGAGCCGGAATGTGCAAACCGCTCATCGTCATTAAAGTAAGCAAGCCGATCGTCTTCAAGACGACCGTTTTCCCGCCGGCGTTCGGTCCGGTGATGATGAGTCCGCGGTACGTCTCGCCGAGCGAGAAGTCGAGCGGGACCGCCCCATCAAGCAACGGGTGCCGGACTTGTCGCAAACGAATTTTCCCGGTCCCGTTCACGCGTGGCGAAATTCCTTCGATCGTCTGGCTATACTTCCCTTTGGCGAATACCATGTCGTACTGGGCGATGACGTCGAGCGTCGTCTCAATCGCCGGTAACGCTTCGGCTACCATACCGGTCAGCGTCGCGAGCACTTGATAGATTTCAACCGCTTCCTCGGTCCGTTTGACGGCGAGTTCCGCGTTCAGCTTGCTGATCGCTTCCGGCTCGATGAACACGGTCGTCCCCCGGTTCGACGTATCGATGATCGTCCCGGCGACTTTATGTTTGTACGACGCCTTAATTGGGATCGTGAATCGGTCCTGCTTCTTCGTCACAAACGCGTCTTGAATCGCTTCACGGTTGGCCGCGCTCTTCAAAAATTTAGTCAACCGCTCCTCGATCCGCCCTTCGAGAATATCGATTTGCTTCCGAGTCCGTTTCAGTTCTTTTGACGCCTCATCGACGACGCGTCCGGCCCGGATCGACCGAACGATTTCTTCTTCGATCGAGCGCCTTTCACTCATCTCGTCCGCGTACAGAGATAACAACGGTGCAAAGAACGTCTGCTCGGCCATGAATCGTTTCAGTTTGCGGGCTCCGCGGAAAAATTCAGCGACGGCTTCAAGTTCACCCGCTTCGAGTTGGATGCCACGACTGATTTTCCCGATGAGCGGTTCCATGTCGGACAACCCGATGAACGGGACGTGCGACGAGGCGTCTAGGATCGCTCGTGCCTCCGACGTCTCTTGCAGTCGTTTCTTCACCGTCTGTAGATGGCTCGTCGGTTGTTGATTTCTGAGCAACTTGCGACCGAACCCGCTGATGCAGTAGCGTTCGACTCGTTGGATGAGTTCAGTATATTGTAGTTTTTCTAACGTTTGTTCGTTCATGGTGATCTCTCCTTAAAATAGGGTGGAGATACCGCGCAAACAAAAAGCGTCGGTCGATGACGACCAACGCAAAAAGACAGACCGGTGTCTGGCAGTTTATGATGGGCGGTATCCGTAACAGAACATGAAGGCATGACAAAAACACGCGTCATCCTACGTTTTTCAGTTCGTTAGGCAGATACGACCTCACTCATCAACATGCAACACCTTTCACTTAAGATTCGTCTTCACTATACAACAAATTTCAGAATAAGTACATTTTTTAGACAGCGCTTACAAATTAGGTCTTGTCTTCTTTTAGATAGCGTGCTATGTTGAGACAGAAGAAACAAATATTGATCACATGTGACTGATTCGATCAGGCATGGGGTAAGACGAAAGGCTCACGCCACCCGTCTATACTCCATGCCTGTTTTGTTTTTTCACAATCATTTTCGCAAGGAAAGGATGAAGTGAACATGTTATTGAATAAGTGGATGAAGAGACATACACTGACACTTTATGCACCCATGGAAGGAGACATCATTCCACTTGAGCAAGTGGCCGACCCCGTCTTCAGCGAGAAGATGATGGGCGACGGAATCGCCATTAAGCCGACAAACGGAACAGTCGTCGCACCGGCTAATGGAACGATCGTCCAAGTCGCACCGACGAAGCACGCCATCGGCATCCGGACGGAAGACGGAGCTGAGATTTTGATTCACGTCGGACTCGACACGGTCGAACTTTCAGGAGACCCGTTCACAGTCCACGTCACTGTCGGTGACCATGTTGACGTCGGACATCCTTTGTTGACAGCGGACTTGAAGCGGATTCATCAAGCCGGGAAGGACACGGTCACTCCGATGATCGTCACGAACGGAAGCGACTTACCTCACCCCTACTCGTTCCACGCGGGCGGGCCCTCGCTTTCCGGAAAGACTGTCGTCGCTCAAGCGGAACAATGACTCCTCGATAGGAGGACACATGTTAAAAATCAAAAAAATCTTAAACAACAACGCGGTCATCGTCTCAGACGAAGGTGAAGAAAAGATTGCCATCGGACCAGGCGTCGCCTTTAAAAAAGGGCGCAACGACATCGTCAATCCGCATAAAATCGAAAAACTATTCGTCATGTCGGAAAACGATAAGTTTCAACAGCTCTTAAGCCGCATCCCGGTCGACCACTTCACCATTTCCGAAGAAATTATCACGCATGCGGAGAAGCGGCTCGAGACGACGTTCAATGAGCACATCCACGTCGTCCTGACCGATCATATCTCGTTTGCCATCGAGCGTGAAGAAGAAGGGATCTCGCTTCGGAACAAGCTGTTGAACGAGATCAAAATCTTGTATCGCAACGAATATGAGATCGGGCTCTGGGCGCTGCAACTGATCGAGGACAAAATCGGGTTGAAGATGCCGAAAGACGAAGCGGCCTTCATCGCGCTCCATATCCATACACTCAAAGTGAAAGGAGGTGATTTGCGCAAGACGGTCAAACAGACGACGATCGTAAGAGACATGATTCAATCGATTTCACGACGACTCGACCTATCTATCGAAGAAGATGACTTATCCTATCAACGCTTATTAACCCATTTACGATTTGTCATGGATCGGGTCAACCATTACGATCATCACACGATCGACGAGGACATGCTTCAGATGATTCAAACAAAATTCTCGTCCGCTTACGCGTGTGCGTCTGACGTCGCAACTGAAATGGAAAACTTATACGGCATCGTCTTGCCCGAGTCAGAGCTTGGTTACATCACGCTCCACATTCAACGCCTGCAAGATCAACACCATCAAAAAGGAGGACATTTACAATGATGAACTTTTTACAACGTCTCGGACGTTCGCTCATGTTGCCGGTTGCGGTACTTCCTGCAGCGGCCATCCTCATGGGCATCGGTTACTGGATCGACCCGGTAGGCTGGGGTTCTGAAAACATCGCCGCCGCCTTCCTCATCAAAGCCGGTGCAGCCATCATCGATAACATTCCAATTCTCTTCGCTGTCGGGGTCGCCCTCGGTATGGCGAAAAACCGTGACGGCTCAGCCGCTCTCAGTGGTCTCGTCGCTTTCCTCACGGTCACGACACTTTTATCAGCAGCAACAGTCGCATTATTCCAAGGTGTAGACGTCGAAGCCGTCAACCCGGCGTTCGGCAAAATCGCTAACGCGTTCGTTGGGATCTTGTCAGGTCTCGTCGCCGCGTCCATGTATAACCGCTTTAGTCACGTTCAGTTACCTGACGCCCTCGCCTTCTTTAGCGGCAAGCGTCTCGTCCCAATCATGACGGCGTTCTCGATGATTCTCGTCTCGGTCGCACTTTACTTCGTCTGGCCGGTCGTCTACACAGGACTCGTCGGATTCGGTGAAACAATCTCTAAAATGGGAGCAATCGGTGCTGGACTTTATGGATTCTTCAACCGTCTATTGATCCCGACAGGTCTTCACCACGCCCTCAACTCGGTATTTTGGTTTGACGTTGCCGGCATCAACGATATCGGTAACTTCTGGTCCGGTGAAGGTGAGAAAGGGATCACTGGACGCTATCAAGCTGGATTCTTCCCGATCATGATGTTCGGTCTCCCGGCAGCAGCCCTAGCGATGTATCACACTGCGAAAACGAAACGTAAAAAACAAGCGGCCTCGCTCCTTCTCGCCGCAGCGTTCGCTTCATTCTTCACAGGTGTCACGGAACCGCTCGAGTTCTCGTTCATGTTCCTCGCACCAGTTCTTTACCTTGTCCATGCTGTGTTGACAGGCGTGTCACTCTTTATCGCTGCCACATTCCAATGGACGGCCGGGTTCGGCTTCAGTGCCGGTCTCGTCGACTTCGTCCTCAGCTCACGGCTACCGCTTGCGAACCAGCCGTATATGTTGCTCGTCCAAGGCCTCGTCTTCGGTGCCATCTACTACACGATCTTCCGCTTCATGATTGTCAAACTTAACTTGGCAACGCCAGGTCGCGAGTCGGACGAAGAGGTTGATGCAGTCGCGACAGAAACAGCGCCTGAAGGTGAAACGAAAACGGCACCAGTTGCAGCAGGTGGTCAGTACTCTGCGATGGCAGCCATGATTTATGACGGTCTCGGTGGTGACCAAAACGTCACCGGTATCGAATCGTGTGTCACACGTCTCCGTGTCGACGTCAAAGACATGGACACGGTCGATCAAACGCAAATTAAGAAAGCGGGCATCCCAGGAATTAAAGTCGTCAGCCCGAACCATATTCAAGTCATCGTCGGGACGAACGTTCAATTCGTCCTCGAAGAGATTGAAAAACTCCGGAGCAACCGCGCCGGATGACGAACGAAAGCCACCCCGCTATGGAGGTGGCTTTTTTTACATGCCTCGTAGTCGTTTGATGCGTTCTTCCGGATTCGGGTGTGTCGAGAACAGCCCGCTCAGCTTTTTCTTCATAGGATCCGAAAAATAAAGTGATGCCGACGCCCGTGACGCCTCTTTCACTGGCGTTTTGACGTTAGCGATCTTCTCGAGCGCCGAAGCGAGTGCGTCCGGGTTCCGCGTCAGCTCGGCTCCGCTCGCATCAGCCAAAAACTCACGATTTCGCGAGATAGCCAGGTTGACGAGCGTTGCGATGATCGGGGCTAAAATCAACAGGACGAGCCCGACGATCATAAAGATCGGATTTTGGTTGTTGTCCCGCCGTCCACCGATACTTCGGAAAAACAGCATCCGCGAGCCGATGTCACTCATGATGGCGATGACGGAGACGAGGGCGAGCGTCACCGTCGCCAGGCGGACGTCATAGTTTTTAATATGCGCGACCTCGTGGGCGATGACACCTTCGAGTTCTTCGCGGGTCAACTGATCCATTAAACCAGTCGTCACGGCGACCGCCGCCTTCTCGGGTTTGAGCCCGGTCGCGAACGCGTTCGGTGACGGGTCATTGATGATGAAAATCCGTGGCATCGGGACACGGGCGACCATCGCCATGTTCTCGACCGTGTGCCATAAGAAACGATGTTGTTCGACCGATGTGATCTCTTGGGCGTGATTCATCTTCATGACGATATTCGTGCTCGACATGATGACGATCCCGATGTAAAACAACGAGAACACAGGAGTGAAGATGAGCCCCGGGAGTGGATCGCCATAGTTCAAATACGAGATGACGACCCCGACGGCTAAGACGAGGAGGACGAATCCAGCCACGATGAACACGGTTTTAATCTTATTCTTGCGGATTTGTTCATACAGAATCATCGTCGCCACTCCAATCCATTAGAATGAGACGCGAACGTTCTCGCGTTCTTCTTCGCGCGCCTCGAGCATGTCGCGTTTTTCGAACTTATGGACAGAAGCGATGATGTTCGTCGGGACCGATTCGATTTTCGTATTATATTTCATGACCGTATTGTTATACAGCTGTCGCGAGTAAGCGACTTTATTCTCTGTCTGGGTCAACTCTTCTTGTAGCATCAAAAAGTTCTCGTTCGCTTTCAAGTCCGGATACGCCTCGCGCAGCGCAAACAAGTTTTTGAGCGCACCGCTCAGTTGATCGTTCACTTCCATCTGTTCCTGACGGCTCGTCTTCGAGCCAAGCTGGTTCCGTAGCTCGACGACTTTCGCAAGCGTCTCTTGTTCATGCTTCGCATACCCTTTCACCGTCTCGACCAAGTTCGGGATCAAGTCGTAGCGGCGTTTCAGCTGAACGTCGATCTGCGCCCACGACTCGTCGACCCAGTTTCGATATTTGACAAGTCCGTTGTACATCGAAAAATAGATGACCGCCAAGACGGCGATGATACCAATTGCGATAATCCAACCCATTTCAACACCTCATTTCATGATTTACTTCTGTATTAATTCCCTTTTGTCGTATACCATAAGCATAACTTAGAGAATATGTAGAAAATGGTTCATATCTACTGTGGGTTCCCTCACGAATTCATGCAAAGGAGTGTCACAATGTCCGTTCCTACCATCGTTGTTGCCGTGAAAGCGGTAATTGTGCAAGACGACCACCTCCTCATCATCAAACGGGCAGCCGATGACGAGGTCAATCCCGGCACATGGGAGCTCGTCGGCGGTAAACTTGACTTTGGCGAGACGCTCGAACATGCCCTTGAACGGGAAGTATTCGAAGAGTCCGGTTTGCGTGTCGCGGTCCAACAATTGTTGTACGCTACGACGTTTTTGACCGACCCGAATCGCCAAGTCGTCATCATGACGTACTTGGCTCACCCGATCGTGACAACCGTCACCCTCTCCGAGGAACATAGTGACGCCAGATGGGTAACGGCTGACGAAGCACAAAAGTTATTACATCGTCCAATTCTTGAGGATCTGGATTCACATGACGTATGGGCCTTGCTTCAACCAAAAATGATCAACTGACAGGAGTGCAAATCATGCTTGTGACTGACCTCGATTCAAGATTGACGGATCTGTACGACGAAATGGTGACGCTTCGACGTCATTTTCACCAATATCCCGAACTGTCGTTTGAAGAACAGGAGACACCAAAAACGATTGCCGCTTATTTGCGCAAGCTCGGCCTCGAAGTCCGCGAAGGCGTCGGCGGCAACGGTGTCGTTGGACGCATTCGAGGCGGTAACGGACCAACCATCGCCTTCCGGGCCGACTTTGACGCTTTGCCGATCCAAGACTTGAAAGACGTGCCGTACCGCTCCAAAGTGAACGGTTCGATGCATGCGTGCGGCCATGACGCCCATACGGCGACACTGCTCGTGCTGGCCAAAGCCTTGAGTGAGACCGACCTGCCGGGAGACGTCGTTCTCATCCATCAGTTTGCGGAAGAACTCGCGCCCGGAGGAGCCGAACCGATGATCGAAGACGGCTGCTTGGACGGTGTCGACTACATCTTCGGCGCTCACATCTGGACGCCGCTCCCGTATGGCACGATCGGGGTAAAAGCAGGTCCGATCATGGCCGCAGCCGACCGCTTCGAGCTGACGATCAAAGGGAAAGGCGGCCACGGCGCGATTCCGCAACATACGGTCGATGCCGTCATGGTCGGGGCGAACGTCGTCGGTCAGCTGCAACAAGTCATCAGCCGTCGCATCGACCCGCTCGAGCCGGCCGTCTTAAGCGTCGGTACGTTCATCGCGGGGCAGGCGTTTAACGTGATCGCTGACGAAGCGAAGTTATCGGGGACAGTCCGAACGTTCACGCTAGAAACACAAGAACGGATCATCACAGAGATGGAGCGCACCATTTCCCACGTCTGCGCGGCGAGCGAGGCGACGTATGAGCTCGAATATATCCGCGGCTATCCTCCCGTCATCAATCATTACGCCGAGACGGAGCATGTTCGCCAAAGTGCAGCTCGCGTCGTCGGTGAAGCCGGCGTCATCGAGATGTCTCCGCTCATGGTCGGAGAAGATTTCGCCTACTACATGCAACATGTTCCCGGCAGCTTCTTTTTCGCCGGGGCCGGCAATCCTGAAGTCGGCGCCGTCTTCCCTCACCACCATCCTCGCTTTGATGTGGACGAACGGGCCATGCTAAACACCGCCCGCGTCCTCATGCGCGCAGCGTTCGAAACATGGAACACACAAAAAAACGAAGACTGACGCCCTAAGGCATCAGTCTTCGTTTGGCGTTTCTGACAACATCGACACGAGAACTTGGTCGACACGTTTCCCGTCCATATCGACGACTTCGAAACGTAACCCGTACGCCTCGACGATGTCTCCGCGTTTCGGGAAGTCACCGAGCGAGTAAATGACGAGCCCTGCTAGCGTGTGGTACAAATTACGGCCCTCATCGAAACGGTTATCTCGAATCCCGAACGTTCGTTTCAAATCTTCAATCCCGAGCAAGCCATCCGCCAAGTACGTCCCGTCCGCGCGGCGGACCACTTCCGGCGTCTCTTCTTCAATCATCACTTCCCCGACAATCTCTTCTAGTATGTCGAACAACGTGACCATACCGAGGAAGCCACCGTATTCATCGAGCACGAACGCAATCTCGACGCCGTTCTTTTGCATCATCTGCAGCACTTGGCTGGCCTCACGTTGCTTCGGCACGATGAGCGGCTGCTTGATGCGTTTTAAAATCTGTGACGGCTCACGCAACGTCGCGAGCGTTAAAATATCACGGACATCGATGTAGCCGACGAAGTCGTCGAGCGAATCGCGTCCGACTGGAAGCTTGTTGTGTTTACTCTCATAAATCGATTTTTTAATATCGTCCATGTCATCCTCGAGGTCGACCCATTCGAGCGTCGTTCGCGGCTGCATCAGTTCATAGATCAACTGGTCATGGAAAGCGAAGACGCGCTCGACTTGTTGCACTTCTTCATGGGCGAACGCCCCTTGCTGCGCCCCTTCGAACAACAGCTGTTTAATTTCGAGCTCGGTCTCCCCACTCGACTGCTCTGCTTTCAAGCCGAGCAATTTGAACAAGAACAGTGTCGATTTCGATAAGATCCAAATGAACGGTCGCATGACTTTGCTGAACAAATCAAGCGCCGGAATGATCGACATCGTCACCTGTTCAGGTGACACGAGCGCAATCCGTTTCGGGACAAGTTCTCCGATGATGAGCGACAAATACGTGATGATCGTGACGACGACGACATAACCGACCGTCGGCGCGTACTGCGCGCTCATTCCGAGCTGTGCAAATAGTTCAGCGAGCGGTGTTGAAAAACGCGCGCCCCCGTAAGCCCCGTTGATGATCCCGATCAATGTGATCCCGACTTGGACGGTCGACAACAGGTCTGTCGGGTCTTTTGAATGTTTGAGCGCGATCTTGGCGCTGCGTTTACCTCGATTCGCCTCAACTTCAAGTTTTGCCGGTTTCGACGAGATGAGCGCGATCTCAGTCATCGCGAACACCCCGTTCAACACGATTAAAAATATGACGATCATTAAATCAATTACTATGGAAGAATCCACTTTTTTCATCACCTCTACGTATATTTCGTACTACTCCATCTCATCATATCAGACATTCATTATCCACCTGTACCCGTTTTGCTCACAAAAAAAGCCACTTCATTGTGAAGTAGCCTGTTCCGTCGCTTGATGTTCGATTGCTGCCGCCTGAGCTTGTTTGAATACAATCACGCCTAGTAGCAAGATCATCAACCCGATGATTTGGCCTGGTGACAGTGATAACCGCGGCATACCGAACGCCCCGAAGAAATCGACGCCGAGTGCCCAAATCAACTGGGACACGAGAATGATCGAGACGGATAATGTCGGGCCGAGCAGTTGGATGCTGCGCATCACACAAAATACGACACCGACACCGAGCAAACCACCGAGCGCATAAATCGGTGAAATGTCGAACACGCCGCGGATGTTTCCGCCGAAAAGTGCGAGCGGGACGAGCGAGCCGATGAATCCGACGATAAAGACGAGCACGGTCGTCGCCCAAGCTCCTAAATACACGTTCATTTTGGCATTGACCGCCGCTTGTACACTGATGAACGCGCCAGCCACCGCTGAACAAATGATTCCTACTAACATGAACTGCCTCCTTATTCATACACCATGCCATTGGCACGTTCGTTTAATCGTTTCGCATCGAGAATTGTCACTTTCGTCCGACTCCGTTCGACGAGTCCCTCGTCCGCGAACGCCTGCAGCGTCCGATTCAAGTGGCGATAGCTCGTCCCGAGCCATTCGGCGACTTCTTTCCGTTTCAACTGACTCATCTCTTGTTGGAACAACTCATTTCCTGACGCACTGAGTGAGACGAGATAGCCTGCTAACCGCTCTTCAAGCGTTGACATCAGATGATTCGAGGAGGCGTTCGCCTCAATAAATAACTTTTCCGACACCCCGCGGAGCAGATGTTCCGTGAACTCGATCGTCCGGTTATGCGTCCGCAGCGCTTCAAACGGGATGCGCAGACACGTGACCGCCCCGACCGCTTCGACCGTATGCAGGACGTCCCGGCCGCTGGCGTACTCAATATCGCCAATCAAAGACGGCGCCGTCTTCAACCGCAAGAGTCTCAGTTTCCCTTCCTCGCTCAACGTATAAATTTTGACGCGTCCCTCTAAAACGACGAACAACGACTCAATCGTTTGATCGTTCGCACACAACATCGCACCGGTTGGAAATGTCACGATCGACGACGCCGCGAGTGTCTCCGTCGAAAAAAGATGGTGCCAGTTAAGGCGTGTTAACGCAGCTTCAACCCCCATGTCACCCCTCCTCACGTGAATGTGTAAATCCCGATACCGACAACCATCAAGGCGAGTCCCATGATCTGACCTTGATTGACAGGCTTCTTCTTCACCCCGAACCAACCGTTCAAATCGATAAGGAACGCCCCGATCAATTGGGCGACGAGCAACACGCAGATTGCCCACGTCACACCGAGTCGCTGGATGGCCGTCAGCTCTCCAAAGACGACGAAGACGCCAAACAACCCACCTAAACTGTAATACCATGGCACACGCCGGAACGCCGTCATGTCTGCATCACGTTTGAACGCATAAATGCCCAAAGCGAGGATGAGTCCGACAAAGTGGACGATCGTGACGGACAACCAGGCCCCGACTGCGTAACCAAGCTTTGCGTTAAAGATGCCTTGTAACGCGATGAACGTGCCTGAGAGTACTGCAAAAATGATTCCCATACTTACCTCCTATTCTCCTCGTCTGACTGTACGCGAGAATAAAATGCTTGAAAAGGACATATGTCCAAAAAAAAGAACAACCTAGGTCAAGACCTAGGTCGTTCGCATCATTATCCTAGAATTTTTACGATTTCTTCCGCGACTTGCTCAGAAGACTGCGGGTTTTGTCCCGTGACAAGGCGATCATCGACGGCGACGTTGACAGCCCAATTGTCAGCTTTGTCAAAATCTCCGCCCTTCTCACGAAGTGCCGTCTCTAACAAGAACGGTACAGCTGAATCGAGTTGCATCTCGACTTCTTCAGCATCCGTGAATCCAGTCACGCGCTTACCTTTCACGAGTGGTTCGCCGTTGCTCAACTTGACGTTGACGAGGCCGATCGGGCCGTGACAGACAGCTGCAACGATATTGCCGCTCTCGTATACGTCTCGAACGACACGCTGTAACGTCTCGCTTCCTGGGAAGTCGACGACTGTCCCGTGTCCGCCTGGAAGGAAGACAGCATCATATGTCTCATCCGCTACTTGATCAAGACGGACCGTATCTTTCAACAAGGTTTTCGTATTTAAGATTTCTTCCGGTAATCCGTCTTCTAGACTGTTCGCATCGATTGGCACGTCTCCACCTTCGATACTAGCAATCGTTACTTTGTAGCCTTGTTTCTCGAACAAAAGGTACGGTTCAGCGAACTCCCCGAGCCATAACCCTGTTTCGTGGCCGTTCTCTAATTTATTGGCAGATGTCGTGACGATCAGTACGTGTTTAGACATGTGATTTCCTCCTTCTGAAATAAGCATACGAATTAAATGTTCCCGTTGTGGTTCGATTCAAACCATCGAACGCTCGACACGACGAGACGTCACTCTTTTTTTGACCTGGTCATTTTTTTGAAACAGGAACGGCGTCTGAACTCGTTATACTCGGATTATCAGTCATCAGGAGGGAACCATCGTGACCAAATCGATACTTGAATGGGGATTTCTCGCTGTCGCCGCTTTGATTGTCGTCCTCGTAGTACTCGGTGGAATGTGGACGAACATGTGACCTCGCTTCGCTGAGATGTCACATGATTGTTCGTTTGAAACACGCCTTAAATCGGGAACAGACACATGTTGTCCTATCGCCACATTCATTTGAGAAAGGATGTTGAATATGTCAGAACGCGTTTTCATCAGTCCCGCAAAGTATGTGCAAGGCAAGAATACGATTGACCGGATCGGAGAGTATGTCGGGCATTTCGGTTCACAGGCACTTCTCATCGCTGACGATATCGTCTGGAGCTTGATCGGGGAACGGGTGACCGCCTCGTTGACGTCGAGCGGTGTGAACGCCGAGAAAGCCGACTTTGTCGGGGAGGCGTCACGTCACGAGATCGAACGGATCGCCAAGGCGGCAGAAGCGAACGAGACGGCGTTCGTCATCGGCATGGGCGGCGGGAAAACGCTCGACACGGCCAAAGCCGTCGCCGATGCGCTTAATGCCCGCATCGTCATCGTGCCGACCATCGCCTCGACTGACGCCCCGACGAGTGCCCTCTCGGTCATCTATACGGATGAAGGTAATTTTGAGAGTTACCGGTTTTATAAGAAGAATCCCGATTTGGTCCTCGTTGACACGAAACTGATCGCCGAGGCCCCGGCCCGCTTCCTCGCCTCAGGGATCGCCGACGCGCTCGCGACGTGGGTCGAGGTCCGGAGTGTCCTCGCGTTCGGTGGCAAGACGATGGCAGGCGGCGTCCCGACGATCGCCGCCGAAGCGATCGCCAAGCGCTGTGAAGAAGTGTTGTTCGATTATGGGATTCCGGCCTATGAATCGGTAAAAGCAAAAGTCGTCACGCCGGCGCTTGAAGATGTCGTCGAAGCGAACACGCTATTGAGCGGTCTCGGTTTCGAGAGCGGTGGATTGGCGGCAGCCCATGCCATCCATAATGGCTTCACCGCCTTAGACGGGGAGATCCATCATTTGACGCACGGTGAGAAAGTCGCGTTCGGGACACTCGTCCAGCTCGCGCTTGAAGGACGGACGCAAGCCGAGTTCGAACGGTACGTCGCCCTTTACATGGCGCTCGATTTGCCGGTCACACTCGAAGACGTGAAACTAAAAGACGCGTCACGAGAAGATATCTTGAAAGTCGGTCAAGCAGCGACCGCTGAAGGGGAAACGATTCATAGCGGTTTCGACGTGTCGCCTGAAGATGTGGCCGACGCCATCATCGCCGCCGACCGTTACGCCCGCCTCTACCAAAGCAAACTGACCTAAAAAGACGAGGAACGGCTACTTGAGCTGTTCCTCGTCTTTAGTTGAAGTTACGAATGAGACGACGATGCCGAGCGCCATACAGCTGACTGTCAGCACGAAAAACGTCAGTTGATTCGCGTAAATAATGTTCGTGAACTGGTTCCAACCCGACGCGTACGCCGCATTTTCAGAAGCTCGTATCCCGTCCCGCAACGAACTTGCCTGCCCGAAGTTCACGTATAGACCGATCCCCGCCATCAATATGCTCCCGGCGAAGAGGCCGACCCGCGCGAGACCGTTCACCGACGCGACCGTTCTCCTGGCGAGCCGGACGGTGATCCAAATGAACAACAAGACGAACGGCCAGCCAACCAACAAGACGAGCAGGTACGGGTTTCCTTCGCCCGCTGGCTCCGTATAGGCGGCCGTCATCGTTTCACCGAGCTTGAATAACATAAATGTGATGAGCGTGATGATGAACCACGCCTTGATCAACTTCTCCATGACAACACCTCGTCCCCAGTATACCAAAAACACCATGCGCTTTCGCACACGGTGTCAAGTCACTCTTTCGGACGAACGGCGTAGTAGATCAAAATGACGAGCCACGTCCAAACCCCGGTAAAGATTCCGAGGATCGCGATGATGAAAAAACCGAGCGGGATCATCGATTTCGTCCGGTTGTAGTCTTTCCACATATTCGATAACCCTTTGATATTGAAATACAAAAAGGCAAAGAATAGGACGAGCAATAACAACGGTAAGCCAAAAATAAGTTCCATATGCGTCCACTCCTCTCTTCTGTTGCACAGTTCTTGTCTATACAATCAGTTTACTTCGTTTAAGCCCCCCGGCACATCGGGCTGGGGCAGTACATCTATCGGGTCACGAGACGGAGACTGTCGTTTGAGTATTCCCTAATCACTCGTCTTTTCATCATTTCAAAAAAAGGGAAAGGGAAACTATCCATGCATAAGGGGGTCGTCCTAATGAAACTCATCCGCCTGCTGCTCATCCTCGTACTCGTCTTCACCGCCTCGTCTACTTATGCCGCCACCCCGTCACCTCAGCCCGGCTACACGATCAAGACGACGAAACTATACTGGCGGGCCATGCAATCGTCACCGGTCGCCAAGACACTCCTCACAAACACACCCGTCCGTTACACAACGTACAATCGAAGCTGGTCGAACGTCTACATCGGGAGCACCCGCTACTTCACACCATCGAGCAATCTAAAGGCCGGTATCCCGAAACTCACGTCAACGGAGCGGTTGCGGCTCGTCAACAAGCAACATGGCCTGTCCGCGTCCTATCGGTCCAGTCAACTCGTCACGCTCACCATCCCGACCGTCTATGCGAAAGGAAGCGAACGGACGCTCATGGCTGCCGAGGCGGCGCACGCGCTCGCTCGTCTCTACTATGACGGCCGAAAACAAGGACACACGCTTTACGCATTGAGCGCGTACCGGTCCTACGCCACGCAAAAATCACTCTACAATTATTGGGTCAACGCTCGCGGCACGGCCTATGCCTCGATGTATGTCGCTCGTCCCGGCCACAGTGAGCACCAAACCGGGCTTGCCGTCGATATGACGAGTCAACAGATGCGGATGGGACTATACGCCTCGTTCGATCAGACACCTGAAGGCAAATGGATGATCCAGAACGCGCACCGCTATGGTTACATCGTTCGCTATCCAAAAGGGAAAGAAAAGATCACCGGCTACAACTATGAGCCGTGGCATCTCCGCTACGTCGGTGTGAAGGAAGCGACGACGATGAAGCAAAACAACTGGACGTTCGAAGACTGGTGGGCCAAACACTAAGTCCGAGCATCTAGTCGCTAGGAAGCGAGGTGCCCCATGTATACTAGACGTGTACGAATTTGCAGAGGAGGACATCTCGATGTGGATTGTGATGAACAAACTAGATGTTGAAAAAGGGAAAGTCGATGCGGTCAAAGCCCGGTTCCAAACGACAAAAGGAATCGAGACGATGGACGGATTTATCCGCATGCAAGTGTTGACCGATACGTCTGACGAAACGAAAGATCAAGTCGTGATCATGACGACGTGGCGCGACGCTGCGAGCTTTGAAAACTGGCGCGACAGCGGTGCCTATAAACACGCCCATAAAAAACGGGACGACGGCACGTCTGAAGTGAAGCCCGTCGTCCTCGGAAATACCGTCACCCAATACGAGGTCGCGATCGAGCACATGGCCTCAACCGATCACGTATAAAATATCTTGCGGTCGGATGATACCGAGAAGCGGTTCACTCTCTTCCCCGGTCTCGGTGATCAAGAGCGCGTCGAGGCGCACACCGTCTTTCATGTTGATGAAATGTTGATGCGCCTCGATGACAGACGTCTCCTTCGCAACGAAACGGTAACGACGAAGGTGCGGATCGTGATGAAGTACGTCTTTAACTTGAACGCCCTCGAGTGACACGTGCGGGCCGTCGATTGTCTCGGCGAGCCAGCTGGTCACTCCTTTTTTTGTCAATAAACCACGCCACGAGCCGTCAGTGTTATAGACCGGGAACTGGGAATAGTTTTTATCCCGAATCTCACCGAGCACCTCGACTAACGCGTCATCGGCATTAAACGTCGTCACGAGTTTACGAAACAGCGGGATGACTTGACGCGGGTGCAACAGCTCCCGCTCCACTTCGAGCATCAACTCGACGATCGAGTCGTGCGGTTCGGCGATAATGAAATCAGGCTCTCGTCGTTCGTGGACAATCGCATTGCGTAGCTGACTCATTTGGTGCAAATCTTCTTTATACCGCTCGATGATCGGATTATGCTTGGCGAGACGGTTGACCATGTTGCTGAAGCTAAAATGTTGTCCGTCTCCCATCTCGCGGCTCAAATAATCTTCAATTCGGTGGTACGATGCGATAAATTCTTCGGCTCGACTCATATGTTCACTCTCCTTATCGCCTATCTATACCCTATTTTTTAATCGTTTGAGCAGGAAACCATTCCTTCGTCTCGAATGAATGGACATCACCTATTTTGAAAGGAGGAGAGCCGATGGCGACCCCGATCCAGCAAGCTACTCCCTTATCCAACCAAGACGCGTTCCGCTCCGGGATGCGCGCCGGTATCCCGGTCGCGGTCGGTTATATTCCGATCGCGATCGCGTTTGGTCTCCTCGCCAAATCGTTCGACATGCCAAACGTCATCACGTTGGCCATGTCGTTATTTATCTTTGCCGGTGCGAGCCAATTCATCGGTATTCAATTGATCATGGCCGGTTCGATGTATTGGGAGATCGTCTTGACGACGTTCATTTTGAACTTGCGCCATTTCCTCATGTCGGCCTCGCTGTCGCAACGGATCGAAACAACCTCGAACCGTTTCCTGGCTGCCATCGCGTTCGGGGTGACCGATGAGACGTTCAGTGTCGCCTCGACTCGGAACGAAGCGACACGTGGCCATTTTGTCCTCGGTTTGAACTTGATCGCCTTTTTCGCTTGGAACGTCGGGACATGGATCGGCGTATTTCTCGCTTTCGGTCTCCCCCAGTCAGTCCAGGCGAGCATGGGCATCGCCTTGTACGCCATGTTCATCGGATTGCTCGTCCCATCGCTTACGCGAAAACCGGTCATCGTCGTCGCGGCGCTTGCCGTCGTGACCCAAGTCGTGCTCTATTGGGGTGTCGCCCCGTTCATTCCGCTATCATCGGGTTTGAGTATCATCATCGCGACAATCGTCGCCGCCGGGGTCGGCGCCCTGCTTTATGAACAGGAGGGCGTAACATGATCAGTCTGTTCCTGCTCGTCCTCGCTATGGCGCTCGTCACGTACGTCCCGCGGCTCGTGCCGCTCCTTTGGCTGCGCGACTTGAAGTTACCGCCGCTCTTGAAGCGCTTCTTGTTGTTCACGCCGTATGCCGTGCTCGCGAGCTTGATTTTCCCGGGTATCCTCTATTCGACGAGCAGCCTGTCGTCAGCCTTGGCCGGAGGCGTCTTCGCCACGATGCTCGCCTTGCTGCGCGTCAACTTGATGCTCGTCGTGCTCGGCGGCATCCTCGGGGTGTACGTCGTCGAAACGTTCATCTGACAAACAGGTCTGTCTCCGCGGAGACAGACCTGTTATCGTTTAGGCGGACAACGCCTCACGGCGCAGCTGAACGAACACATCGACGAACGCCGCGTCCCATTGGGTGCCACGCCCGCTCTCTAAAATCGACAGCGCCTTCTCGACTTGCATCCCTTGCCGATACGGACGGTCTGACGTCATCGCGTCGTAGGCGTCAGCGATCGCCATGATACGGCCGAAGAGCGGGATAGCTTCACCGGACAATCCGTCTGGATAGCCGTTCCCGTCGATTCGTTCATGGTGTGACCGTACACCCGCCATGAGCGGCTGAAGTGAGACCGGCAACGTGATCTGATTCAAAATATGAATCCCGATTGTCGGATGCTCTTGAATTTGGGCGAACTCGTGGTCTGTCAGCTTTCCTTCTTTCAACAAAACGTCGTCACGAATCCCAATCTTCCCGATATCATGAAGCAACGCCGATTTTCGGAGTAGCTCAATCTGCGCCTGCGGCCAACCTAACGCACATGCCAGTTCGACAGAATAGGCGGCAACCCGTTCCGAATGGCCGGCCGTGTAGGAATCACGGGCGTCGAGCGTAGCCGCGAACAAGACGAACAAGCTGTTCAGCAGTTGATCGTTTTCTTCCTCACGTTCATTGACGTTCTTCACCATCTGATTGAACCCGTTCACCAGCTGCGAAAACTCATCAGCGTACGGGTTGTCGATCGGTTTCAGCTCGCCGGCATCGAGCTGTTCGATCCCTTGTGTCAACGTGGCAAGCGGACGCTTGATGTTGTCGTATAGGAGCAGGCTACTGAACGTCGCGACACCGACGATCACGACCAAGATCAACCCGGCCCAACGCCAATATGCGTCGACTTGCTCGACGGTCGACAGTTGGACGCCCGAAGCGAGAATGAACAACATGACCGGAAACACCCCGATGACGAGCATACTGATCAAAAGCTTCGTCCGGACGCTAATTGACTGGTACGACGCCTGGAGCGGTGTATCGTACAGTTGCTCACTTTGATCTTGTAAATGAAGCAACAACGGCTCGACCGACCGATACGTCAAAAAGAACTCGATGAGCGCATGTAAAATGGCGATCAATACCGCCCCAAAAGCCGCCATTCCAATCAAACGGTACGGCAAATTGATCCAGTCTTGTTGAATCGCCAATGCGGTCAAGCTCATGGCCGGCACTGAAAGACCAAATAAATGAGGTCCTAGTATGCGCTTCACTGTCAACGTCGGAAAGTGACTCGTC
Organism: Exiguobacterium sp. SH4S7; assembly: GCF_004336795.1. NCBI lineage: Bacteria > Bacillati > Bacillota > Bacilli > Caryophanales > Exiguobacterium > Exiguobacterium sp. SH4S7. The sequence continues at coordinate 19,078 of NZ_SJUT01000006.1, read as the reverse complement.
TGATCGAACGCCTGTTGAAGCGCTTCGTAACTAGGCGCCTCACTTCGAAAGACATTCCGAATCGGCCGGATGTGACGCCGATATATCAGTAATTCGAGACTGATCATGACCACACCTGACACCGCCATGATGGCAAATAAAGATATCACTTCAGCACGGGACAGTTCGAGCGTTTGGAAGATGAACAGACCCCCGACACCGAACACCGCGATCCCTGAACCGATGATATAATTCATAATTAACGTATTTTGAAAGCGTTCAAACACTTTGACCCCTCCTATTCTTCACCGACTTCTCTCATTCTGTTTATCGACCAAAAATCACCCTTTTTCACAACACAAAAAACGAGCCTCTCACTAGAGAGACTCGCTCAGTTCACTGATTATGGACGACGTGGACCTTCGTTGTCGTCGGGTGAACGGTTATCTTCTGGCGTGATGTTTTCATGGAACGGGTTCGGTTCTGGACCGTCCACGTTCGTCACATCCGTTGTCCGATTCGTTTCACGTTTCAACTCTTGGTTCGTTTGATCCGCTTCACGTTTCGACTGATCGATACCTTGCTTCGCCTGTCGCTTCGCAGCTTCGGCTTCTTGATTCATTTGTGCTTTCTCTTGTTCGAAACCCTCTTTTGATACTTCCGTCTCGTCGATGCTCTTCTCAGCTTTTTTCAAGTAGCGAGCTGCTGTTTCACGTCCACCGAGACCGAAGGCAAGGCCGAACGCAAGGGCGACAGCACCGAGGATAAGCAGGAACGCCGTATTGACGATCATCGGTGCGATGCCGAGCTGACTGATGGCCATGAAGAAGGCGATCCCGAGAATCGCATACTTCGCGACGTGGCGTAGTACGCTCGGTTGACCTGACGCATCGACGAGCACGCTGCCGACGAGACGCTCTGCCATATTGGCGAGCCAGAAACCGACCGCCAAGACGATGATGGCTGCAATGACCATCGGCAAGTAAGCAAAGATTGCAGTTGCGAGCGAGGCCATGAAGTCGAGGTTAGCGACTTGCAGGGCTTCCGACACGAACAACAAGATGATGATGATTTGAACGATCGTACCGATTACTTGAGCAATCGACGTCGATGATGTCGAACGTCCACCGAGACCCATCTTGCTTGCGAGCGAGTTGACGCCCAAATTCTCAAGAAGTGATACGACCACCCCTTTGAGCCATTTGGCAACGAACACACCAGCGAGAATCAAGACGATTGCGACGATGATGTTCGGGATCATGGCCAAGACATTGTTCAACATGGAGATGGCAGGGTCTGAGATGCCTCGAATGTCGAGTGCCTCAAGTGCTGAGATTGTGACCGGGATCATGATCAAGATGAAGACGACCGTACCGACCGCTTTCGCCAGGCTTGACCCTTTCACGTAATCTGCCAAGTGAAGTTTCTCGGCAAACTTGTTGAGTCCTGCCGCTTCCAAGAACTTCGTCAAAATATCGCGGACAATTTTCGCGACGATATAACCGATCGCAAAGATGAGTGCCGCTGCGACGAGTTTCGGAATGAAGGCGAGGAAGCTGTTCAACAAGTCTTCAAACGGTCCACTGATGCCTCGGAGACCGAGCGCGTCAAGGACGGCAGGAAGTGCTAGCAACAACACCAAGTAGAAGACGATGTTTGCGACCGTGTCGACCCATTTCGTCTGGTTGACACTTGTCGACTCCTGACCTGTCTTCTCCATCAACTTGCTCAAGTTGAGGCGATGACCCGCCATTTGAATCGCTTTTTTCAAGAGCGTCGCGATAATCCAGGCGACGAGTAGAATGAGACCTGCTTTGACGACTCCGGTAATTAAACCTGAGAAGCCTTCATAGATTTGACTAAACGGCTGCGTGATCGCTGGCACGTTCATAAATTCAAAGATGATTAAGAATGCGAGAAGTAATACTCCAAAGAAGACGACTTTCGCGATGATTCGTTCAGGTGTCCACCGCTTTTCTTCTCTTCCGGGTTTATCAGGCTCCCCTTCTTGTTTGACACCAACACGATCGTCGAGGCGTGCTTTACGCAGCGCTTTACGTGTCACGTTTTCCAAAACTTTTGCCAAAATAAAACCGACGACAAGGACAAGAAGTGCAAGCAAAAGCTCTGGCAACCAAGACATGAACGTGTTGAAATTATACGTTGTATCGTTCATCCGACATCTTCCTCCAATCTCTTTTGAAATGATTACTATTTATTTGACTCTCTGTATAAATACCAACATTTTCATATGCCTAAACATAGACAATTATCACCCTTGAATAAATATTAACTGGGAAAATGATTTTCTAGGAAAATTTTCCCTCAAGAAACAAGGCGTGTCTTTCTAGTTCAAATATGATACGAATTAAGAAGAAGTCTTTTTAAGGAGGAGTCAAGATGAACATCGCCCTGATTGCCCATGACAAGAAAAAAGATGATTTAATCGTACTCGTCAAAGCTTATTCTCACATATTAGAGAAACATCATTTGTTTGCGACGGGAACGACCGGAACACGTGTCGCCGAAGCGACGGGACTTCCGGTCCATTGTTTTAAGTCGGGACCGCTCGGTGGCGACCAAGAAATCGGCGCCTCGGTCGCCCGTGGAGAGATGGATATGATCATCTTCTTCCGTGACCCATTGACGGCCCAACCCCACGAGCCGGACGTGAGTGCATTGATGCGCCTCTGTGACGTCTACTCGATTCCGCTCGCCACAAACATGGGTGGAAGTGAAATCTTGATTCGCAGCATCGAACAAGGCGACTTTGAATCGCTCAAACTTTCCCATAACGACGAACCGTCTGTATGACCATTTTATATAGAAGAGAGGAATTGTCCTGAACCCACATGTATCGAACGACCCGACCGTACAGCAATTTTACGAACAAGTGCGAACACATCTGTCTGAACTGTTAGACGATAACTCAACAGCGGAGCGCTTGCTCAACAGTTTGGCCGGGTATATTCAACAAGCAGAAAGAAGCGGTCAATCCCTCGACGGCCTGACGAGTCAAGACCCACGCGCCTATGCGATGTTCTTGATCGAAAAACCAAAAACGAACGACGAGTATCGTCGTCGTTACCGCTCCATCATCGAGCAGTCGGGCGAACTTAAAATGCATGAGAAGGTACAGGCAAACCGTGAGTTCGACTGGGCCGTCGAGCGATTGAACGAGACGCAGCTCGAACTCCAAGACATCGAAAAGCGTGACGTCTCGTTTCTCGCCTACACAAAAATCGAGGCGATCAAATCGTCTCGCCGCATTTGGAACCAGTTCGGCTGGCTGCTCGGCATGGTGCTCGCGTTCGCTTACGCCAACCTGTTGCTCGTCATGGACGACTTGTTCAGTCTACGGCTGTTCAGTGCACCGACGACCTCGTATCCGCTCGATTACTTCGCCTTCGTGCTGCCGGTCTTACTGACCGGTGCCGTCTTCGGTTTACTGACGCGCTTCCGTCACCACTTTCAGACGATTGGACGGCGCATCTTGTTCGCACTGCTCATCATTCTCGTGTATGTCGGCTTCGTGATCCTGATCCAACCGCTCCTGTTCACGCTCGGATGGTCGTTTTTGATTCAATTGACGCCCATCTACGCGTTAGTGTTGTTAGCGATTAGCGGCTTCATGGCGCTGTGGACACTCGCCGAGTTTGTCTGGAAGAGCACGCGTTGCCATCTCGGGAACGATACGATGACCATTTATTATTAATGACGCCAGTCTCAGGTGAGATGGCGTTTTTTGTTTGAACATTCGCCAGAACGGAAATTACTAATACCGTGATGTCAATTTAATCGTAAGACGAGATGATAAAGGGGGCAGACCATGTCAGACCGCAAAATGATCGGGTTATTTCATAGCGAGCAAGAAGTGATGGACAAAGTGAACGAACTCAAAAAGGCCGGGGAAGCGGAGAAAAATATGCATGTCGTAGCCAAGCGGGACGGGGAAATTTCCGCATTGCGCTATCACACCGATGTGAACGCCGAGTCTGGGATTCGAGATGTCAATTGGTTAGACCGCGTCAAAGCATTCCTTCACGGCAGCGACCGGATTCGCGATGAGCTGCGTAATATGGGTCTTAGCGATGCCGAGGCAGAGGAATACTATTCAGCCATCGACGACGGTAAACTGTTGCTTTACGTCGATAAACATTCGTACGAGCGCTATCCGAATATGTATAAAAAAGACAGTGAACTCGACCACGATCAAGGGGAAAAGGCAGACGGGATTGCATTCGATGCCAAACCGTTCAATGATCATGATGAAAAACCACGCGGTACGAAAGAAGATCCGATTGTACGGGGACATTCCGGCTTAGAGGACCATCGCCGATTATAAGGAGGAGACAACCATGAGTGAGAAACGATTTATTAGCATGTACGACACGCAAGAATCGGCTCTAGGAAAGATTGAGGAGCTACGTGCCAAAGGATACAAAGACTCAGACATTTACGTCGTCGCCAAACATGAGGACAGCGTCTCGATTTTGCGCCGTAAAACGGACGTGCACACCGAGGCCTCGCACGATACAGGTTGGTTCGACAAAGTCCGTTCGTTCTTGAGCGGCCACGAAGACGTTCACGCCGGGCTCCGCAACATGGGGCTGAGCGAAGAAGAAGTCAACCGCCATTACAGCGACGTCGAGGCCGGGAAGATTTTGATTTATGTCGATGAAGACTACGAACGACGTCACAATGAAGGTTTGACGATCGATTCGACGCCTTACAACGATACGAAACATGATACAAGCCACCAAGGACACCATACTGCTGACGGTTTGGAAGTCGATTCGAAGCCGTTTAACGAACCAAGCCACGAGTCGACTACTCGAGAGCATCGCAATGATGACGGCCTAGAGATCGATTCGAAGCCGTTTAACGAACCAAGCCACAAGTCGACTACTCGAGAGCATCGCAATGACGACAGCCTAGAGATCGACTCAAAACCGTTCAACGAATCCTCATCAGACAATCCGAATCGGGCCGTCGACCCAGAGCAAGACAAAACTGGACGAAAAGGCCAAACTGAACGATAAAGAAGCGAAGCTTCGTGGTCTCGATGACCGTGCTCTACGCAACGATGTTGAAGATCCAGACAACATTCGCCGCTTTTAATGGACATAAAAGAGGAACCTGACACATGGCGTCAGGTTCCTCTTTTTTACGTCAATCGATTTTTTGGTTCTTTCCCTTCAAGTACGTTGACGATGGCTTCTCGGTTGAGCGCCATCATCGAGAGGCGCGTCTTGATCGTGGCGCTGCCGATATGCGGGAGCGTCGTGACGTTCGGAAGCGTCAAGAGCGGATGGTCCATCGCCACCGGTTCTTTCGCGAACACGTCGAGCCCCGCTGCCCAAATCTTGTTTGCTTTCAATGCCTCGTACAGTGCCGACTCATCAATGATCTCGCCGCGGGCGACGTTGATGAAGACGGCCGTGTCTTTCATTTTGGCGAACTGTTCGGTGCCGATCATGCCGCGCGTCTGTTCGGTGAGCGGTGCGAGCACGACGACGAAATCCGACTGCTCGAGTAAGTCATCGAGTTCGGCGTAGACGAATCCGTACATCGACTCCGATTCATGACGACGCGTCCGATTATGGTACAAGACGTCCATGTCAAAGCCGCGGGCCCGGCGTGCGACCGCCTCGCCGATGCGTCCCATCCCGATAATCCCGAGCTTCGCCTGATGCAGGTCCATCCCGACGTAGCCCATCGGTGTCCACGATTTCCATTCCCCCGCCCGCAAATCACGTTCTGCCTCTCCGAGCCGGCGCCCGGTCATCATCATGAGTCCGAACGCGAGGTCCGCTGTCGTCTCGGTCAAGACGTCCGGTGTGTTCGTCACGACGATACCGTGCTGTTTTGCCGCTTCGATATCGATGTTGTTATAACCGACGGCCAAGTTCGAGATGACTTCGAGGTCAGGCGCCTGTTCGATCAACTCGCGGTCGATCGTGTCGCTGAGCATCGTCCATAGCGCATGAGCCGATGCTGCTTCTTTCAACAAGACGTCACGCGGTACGCTCACCGCCTCTTCGTCCCACATGCGGACGTCATACTTGTCTCGCAGCGGCGCCACTGCTTCTTCTGGCAGACGTCGTGTGATGTAAATTCGTTTCTTCATATCCATTCCCCCTGTTCTCTCTCATCGTAACAAACTTCGAATCACGATTTGTCTTTCGACATCGGATTCTCTTTTATGAACTGATCGAACAATGAACTAAAGTCACTGTTGAGCAGTTGCTCGATCGTCTTCGAGGAGTCCATCGCATTGCGATACGCGACTTCATTGATGGCAAGGCCGATTGCCCAGGTGATCCCGGATGCCACTGTCGCATTGATCACGCTCGCCGCCGCGTTCGCACCTGGGAAGAACTTCATGACGTTCAACAACAGCGTCTTCGAAAGCGTCCGTCCGATTTGCGGGATGATCGTGCTGCCAATCAACGTTTTCAACATGTCATCGCTCGCTTTGACGCCCCAATAACGGAACAAGTGGACGCTCATCGTCACTTGGATCGGTGTCAACGCGATGGCATCCGCGAACGGGAGTGGCACGGCAGCGGCAGTCCCAGCACTCGCGACATAGCCCGAGATGATCCGGTTCGCCTTCTTGCGTTTCAGCTTGAGCATCGCTTCGCTCTCCGCATGAATCTCCATGAGCAATCCTTCTTGAAGTGACTGGTCGAGCTGGTCGACCGACCATGTGACGAGACGTTCCCAGTCAAGGTGGTCCCGAAGTTCAGCATCGTTCAATAACTCACCGGCGACACTTACCTGAAAAATTGCGTCTTCCGGTACGACTCCAGCCAATTCGTTTCGCAGCGCCGTCAATTCATCCATGTCGACTTGATCGATTTGCGTCAATAAGACTGCGACCGAAGTGACGTCGTTCAACTGTTTGATCAGCGTCCGATCGAGCGGTGTGACCCGTTTCATCGAGGCGTTGATAGCGTACCAGACGAGGTGCATCTGCTCGGCCGCAGGTTTTGTCTGTGCCCGTTCGACAAAGCCGATGACTTCGTCGGCATACGCCTGTTGGCGCTCACTTCCGATCTCATACCCTTCACTATCATAGAGGACAATCGCGATGTCATCACTCATGAACTGGTGGATTCCACGCGTCACCGGCTCGCCGGCCGCCACTTTCGTCAAATCGCGACCGAACACATGGTTGACGACCGAGCTCTTCCCAGAACCGGTCGCACCGGCGATTAAAATGTTCGGCTTCTTGACTTCGCCTCGCAGACGACCCAACTCTTCTTTCAAATCGTACGTATCTAAATTAAATGGCGCTTTTTTCTCCATATGACTTCCTCCTCATTGCTTGAGCGTACGCCCAAGCTGCTTCATCTCGTTCTCGAATCCACGTTGCACGTCCTGAACAATCGCTTCCCTGACCGTCTCATACTGTTGGTCGATGGCTTTTTTGATGCCCCGCTCCGCCGTCCGGCGCTTGAACGCCCAGTAGATGAAATGAATACCCGGAATCATCCCGAGCACCATCTTTCGAATCGTCCGCTTAAATGAATAATCAAAGCCGAGTTCGACCCGGCGCGTCTTGAAGCCGACGTCCGCTTGTTTGCCGACGAGCGGATAGCGCTCCATCAGTTGAATGTAATGACGGACCCCCTGCGCCATCGCTTCTTCTGTCGTGAGCGCGGCCTGTTCGAGCGTGCTCTCCAAATCTTTTTCGATTTGACGCGCTTTCCAGCTGATCATCGCTTGCGGGGTGATCATCCGAATTTTTTCAGCCGAACGGTAACTCCGGTCGCGCCACGCTTCGAGCTCGTCCAATAAATGCCGGGTCAAGTTGAGCGGTAATTTCCGCTCGACATCCTGCCAGAGGTTCGTTCGGTTCCGCTGCCAGACCGCCTCATAACCGAGCGTCGGTACGACTTGTCCGCTCAGCAGCTTTTTCTCGACACTGTTCACCCGGATCATGGCGTCACGATTGATGCCAAGTTCTCGCATCAAGACGTCTTCCATCGCCTCGGCTTTCTCCACGTTCATCGCGCTGTCCGGATTATAGTTCGTCAAGATGATGGTGACGTTGCTCTCTTTCGCATAAAGCGGCTTCAAAATCGACTCGAGCTCATACGTTTCGACACGACCTGAGTTGATCGACAGCAAATAATAAATCGTGTGGAACCAGTCAGCGATGTCGAGTGCCCCTTCCCGCTTATTGACGACGGCGATGACCGCTTCATGCCATTCTTCAGACCGGTCGGCTTCAAGTCCCCACGTATCAAAAAAGCGGAACAAGATCCCGCGTTCAAGATCGTAATACTCGTATTCGTGCAGGCCTTCTGCCGTCACCGGGCTGCCCGCCCGTGACTCGGCCACGTCACGTCCGTAAATATAGTTCAAGAAGGCGCTCTTGCCGACGCCTGTTTTTCCCGCGATCAATATGTTCGAGACAAGCCCCGTGTTGTCCATATGGTTCCCCCTGCAGTCGTTGTATAATACCATTATACTAAACGGCCGCTTTTGAAACGTCCGACGGAAGGATGAGACGCATGCTTCACCACGTAGAGCTCTATGTTTCTGACCTGAACAAAAGTTTAATCGCTTGGGACTGGCTCCTCACAGAACTTGGGTATACGGTATACCAACAATGGGAACACGGAAAAAGTTATCGTCATGGTGAGACGTACCTCGTCTTCGTTCAAACCGAACCGGCATATCTCGAACCCTCGTACCATCGGAAGCGAACAGGACTGAACCACCTCGCCTTTCACGCTGAATCGGTGGAGCAACTCGAATCTTTTCGCAGCCGCTTGTCCCGTTACGGCTTCAATGAGCTGTACGCCGACCGTTTTCCGTATGCGGGCGGTCCGAACTACGTCGCGCTCTATTTCGAAGACCCGGATCGCATCAAAGTCGAACTCGTGGCGACGATGTGAACGGATACAAATCCCCTTATCGAAAGTTTGTGAAAACAATTGCAAACTTTTTTAAGACCTCCTAGACTTAAGTTGTCTAAAGGAGGTCTTATTCAAATGGAAAAGCAAGTTATCGATTATATGGAAGAAGCCGCCCATAAAAAAGCGACGCTCCTTCATCACTCGTTCGGTCAATACGCACTTCGCTCGCTCGTCGCCGGTTTTTTGATCGGAATCGGAGTCGTCTTCGCATTTACGGTCGGAAACATGTTCATCGACGTACCAGGGACGATGCTGTTTGCCGGCATGAGTTTCTCGGTCGCACTCGTCTTCATCGTCTGGATGGGCGGAGAGCTGTTCACGAGCAACACGATGTACTTGTATACCGGTGCGAAGCGTGGACGTGTCGCATGGAGCGATCTTGTCAAAGTGTGGGGCATCAGCTGGATCGGCAACTTGGTCGGCGCGCTGTTGCTCACGATCCTCGTCATCGGCGCCCACAGCATGGGTGACATGAATAGTGACCACTTGCTCGCAGTCGTAGCTGCTAAAAAGATGGGCGGTGACGCACTCGCCATTTTCTTAAAAGGAATTCTTTGTAACGTACTCGTCTGTATCGCCATCTTCATGCCGCTCAAGACGCAAAACGACGTCGCCAAAATCATGTTGACGATGCTCCCGGTCGTCGTCTTTTTCGCCGCCGGTTTCGAGCACTCGATCGCCAACATGGGTATCTTCGGGCTGGCCCTCTATTATGTGCCGTCTGAAGCCATCAACATCGGGCTCGCACTCTATAATCTACTGTTTGCCACACTCGGCAATATCGTCGGGGGCGCCTTGTTCGTCGCCGGCACGTACCTCCATTTGAACGCAAAACCTGGGACGGCGAACGTGGAAACGCTCCGCCAGAACGCATAAAAAGACAGGGGCCCCGATGCAGGGCCCCTGTTGTTGCGTAAATGATTATTTTGACGAATCGGCAGCGGCGATTTGAACCGCACCTTCTGCGACTTCGTCCTCGTCGACGTCCCAACATTCCGTGTTCTCGATGCCGAGCTTACGGGCCGAGAAGCGTGGGTTGAGACCTTGGGCCCGTTGCTCTTCGTAGTCACGAAGTACTTTGAAGGCAACACCGCCGAGAAGCGAGATGGCGACCAAGTTGATGAGTGTCATACCGGCCATGAACAAGTCGGCGAGACTCCAAACGAAGCCAAGGCTCGCGACCGAACCGAGGAAGACAAAGCCCATTGTGAGAAGGCGGAAACCGAAGACAGCGCCTTTGCTCTTCTTGATGAACTCGATGTTCGTCTCACCGTAGTAGTAGCTACCGACGATCGAGCTGAATGCGAACAAGAGGACACTGACAGCGATGAAGCCAGGTGCCCAAGCACCGATTTGCTCAGCCAACGCGTTTTGAAGGAGTGCGATCCCTTCACCGTTACCAGCCGCGTAGCTGTCCGAAAGGAGGACGATAGCCGCTGTCGCCGTACAGACGATCAACGTATCCAAGAACACACCGAGCGTCTGCATGAAACCTTGTTTCGCCGGGTGTGACACTTCTGCTGCCGCTGCTGCGTTCGGTGCCGAACCCATACCAGCTTCGTTCGAGAAGAGACCACGACGGACACCCATCATGATAGCCGCACCGACCGAACCGCCAAACGCTTGCTCGATTCCGAACGCGCTCTTGAAGATCATGCCGAGGACGGCTGGCATTTCTGTGATGTTCACGACGACGACATAAAGAGCGACGATCAAGTAAAGGACAGCCATGATCGGTACGACGATTGCCGAGAAGTTCGCGACCCGTCGGACGCCACCGAAGATGACGAGTCCTGTCAAGACGACGAGGATAGCGCCACCGACTGCAGCTTCGAGACCGAACGCGTTATCAAACGCTGCTGCGATCGTGTTCGATTGTACCGAGTTGAAGATAAGACCGAACGTGAATGCGATCAATACTGCAAAGATGATACCAAGGACGCGGTTGTTGAGCCCTTTTTCAATGTAGTAAGCTGGACCGCCGCGGTATGCGACGTCGTCTTTTACTTTATACACTTGAGCGAGCGTGCTCTCGATCATCGCGGTAGCGCCACCGACGAGGGCGACGATCCACATCCAGAACACTGCTCCCGGTCCACCGAGTGTGATCGCGACCGTGACCCCTGCCAAGTTACCAGTCCCGATTCGCGTTGCCGCTCCGATGAAGAACGACTTCGCCGAGCTGATGCTCTTACTATCTGTGGCGTCCGATTTTTCTGTGACGACACGGAACATCTCTTTTAAGTAGCGGAACTGCATAAACCTTGTCTTGACCGTAAAGTAAATCCCGGCCCCAATCAATCCGACGATAAGCACGTACGACCATAAGATGTTGTTTAAAAAGTCGACGCTTCCTTGTAACAAGTTTTGTACAGCTTCCATGAATAAGTTCCTCCCTGTTGTGGAAATCTAAGTTGAAGATTTTTTATGATGTCTTAGTTCTGAATTATACAAAGATTCTGACAATTAGCAACAATTTTTTTATAGGTGAGTTCACAAAAAATTCACATGACACACGACAAAAAGACTGAAAAACCGACACTTAAAGCGCTTACATGCTATTTTGGAAGAATGAATAAATCATCATTTTTATTTCGTTATTTGATTTAAGGTTTCACTTTTTTTAAAGAAGCTTCATCTGCATGACTTCAACGATCGCCATTTCATTGATGCGTCTCCTGATTGACCCCAACAAAAAAACAGTCGCTCGCATGAGCAACTGCTTGGTTTATACGCCGGTCCGTTTCTTCTGGTTGTTCGGCTTTTTCGTCAACTGGTTCGTCAACGGTTTTTGCTTCGTCCCACGAAGTCCTGTCGGCACTTTCGTTTCGTTCTGTTTCTTCTCGGCGAGTTTTTGCTTCATCGCCTCTTGGAAACTCAATTTCTTTTCACTCATATTATTCACCTCCAGCTTCGATCACTTTTACCCGACCGACCTGTCCATCGTTTAAGCGTACTTTAATGCCGTGCGGGTGACTTGGCGAGTTCGTCAAAATGTCTTTGACGACGCCTTTCGTCAACTTCCCGCTCCGCTGATCTTGTTTCAGGACGATCTGGACGTGGAGTCCTGGGCGAATGTCCGCGCGTTTCTTACCATCCATACCCGACACCCCTTTCCGTATAGTCAACCTCTATCATATGCTCTTTTCCCGCATTTGTCACAGTCTATTCAAACGGTCCGATCTGACCAAGCGTTTTCGTCAAATAACTTTGATCGGTCACAAACGTCGTCACGCCTTGTCCCCACGCGATTGAGACATCGACCCGTCCCCTTTCGAACGCAATCGTTAAAATCGTCCGGCCGCTCTCATTTTGAAGGTGGGCCTTACCGCTCAATTGCTCATACGCTTCGGTAAGGTCTCGTCCAAACGAGACATAGTCAGCCGTCCGGACCATTTCTGCGTCGCGAGCGAGGACGAGTTTTAGCGTCGTACGATTAGCCTCAGCAATGATGAATCGAACCGTGACGTCGTCGTTCCCGAGTTCGATCTGATGCATACTGATCCCCTCCTAAAAGACACCTCCCGAATGGAAGGTGTCTCGTCATTATAAGCGATATAACCGGGCTTCAAACGGCTTCAGCATGAACGTGTCTTGCTCGATCGGTTCCGGGTCCACCTCATTCGTCAAGACGAGCGTCGCCTCGTCAAGACCAGGCAGCGTCGTCTCGGCCGGATTCGCCGTCAAGTTGACGAGCACATAAAAGCATTGTTGCTCGAACTTGCGCTCATACGCGAATACTTGCAGATGTTCCGGCAAGAGATCACGGTAACTTCCATACGTGAACGTCTCCTCGGCTCGGCGTAGACGGATCATCGCCTTGTAGAACGACAGAATCGAGTTCACGTCTTTAGACTGTGCTTCCACGTTCAACGTCTCATATTCGGCATGGATCGGCATCCACGGGGTGGCTGACGAGAAGCCGCCGTGCGGCGAGGCGTCCCATTGCAACGGCGTCCGGACGTTGTCGCGTGACGTCCCCCACACGTGTTGCATCGAGTCGATTTCACTCATCCCGTTCGCGATCCGTTCGAAGTACTCGTTCTTTGTCGCGACGTCATCGTAGTCGTGAATCGATGGCAACGGCACGTTCTTCATACCGATTTCTTGCCCTTGATAGATGAACGGCGTCCCGTGCATGAAGAAGTACATCATCCCGAGCGCGGTCGCACTCTCACGCCAATAGTGGTTCTCGTCCCCGACGAGCGAGACGGCACGCACCATGTCATGGTTCTCGATATAGAGGGCGTTCCACCCTGTTTCAAGCAACCCTTGTTGCCACTTGTCAAAAATAAGTTTCAGTTCGACGACGTCAAGCGGGGCGAGCCGGGACTTGCGCATAATATCGACGTGGTCGAAATGGAACGCCATGTTCATCGCCCCGTTTCCAGGTCCCATCCACAGGTCGGCCGCTTTCGGCTCGATCCCGTTCGTCTCGCCGACCGTCATGATATCGTACTTGGCGAACGTCTCGCGCTTCATCTCTTGGAGATACTCGTGGATCCCCTCGATATTTGAATACATCGAGAACGCCGTGACGTGACGTTTGCCATCCGGGGAAGGCAACATCGTCTCGGTCGGCATCTTTTTAATGTGGCTGATCGCATCGACCCGGAACCCATCGATTCCTTTATCGAGCCACCAGTTGATCATATCGTAGACCGCACCGCGCACTTCTTCATTCTCCCAATTCAAGTCAGGCTGTTTTTTAGAGAACACGTGAAGGTAGTGCTGCTCGGTCGCCGCGTCATATTCCCAGGCCGAGCCGCCGAAAATACTGGCCCAGTTGTTCGGTGGCTCGTCTTCTGACCCGTCTCGCCATATATACCAATCCCGCTTCGGGTTGTCTTTCGAACTTTTCGATTCGACGAACCATGGATGTTCGTCTGACGTATGGTTGACGACGAGGTCTAGCAATAGCTTCATCCCTCGCGCATGGACCGCGCTCAGCAACGCATCGAAATCTTCCATCGTCCCGAACTCTTCCATAATGTCTTCGTAATCGCTGATGTCATAGCCGTTGTCATCGTTCGGTGATTTGTACATCGGACAGAGCCAGATCACATCGATGCCGAGGTCTTCCAAGTAATCAAGCTTTTCGATAATGCCACGGAGGTCGCCGATGCCGTCCCCGTTCGAATCTTTGAAACTGCGTGGGTATATTTGATAGGCGATGGCTTCTTTCCACCATGCCCGGGCGATGCCTTGCTTCTCACTTTGTCTGAACGCCGTCTCCATACGCCAAATTCCTCCTAAGCCTACGATTAGTATCAATGAAGGTACATACCACTGTTTGGGTAAATCTAATCTTACAATATCATTAGTGCAAGCGTTTGCAAAGAAGTGCAAATAAAAATGCAGTCTTAGAGACTACATTTGTTCAACCGTCGTCACTTGTTCACAGAACGTACCGATCGCGTCGGCTAATCGACCGCGATCATGGTCCATCGTCGCCACATGGTACGATTGCTCCAAAACGATACGCTGCTTCGGCGCCTGAATCTTGTCATACAACCACATCGAATCTTCCGGCGGGACGACGTGGTCGACAGCGGAATGGATGACGCACGTCGGAACTACTACGTCCGACACACGAGGCCGAACTTCCTCGATCAAAGCGAGCAATTCGCGAATGGCCGACGTCGGTACTTTGTCGTAGACGATCTCATACACGTCATTTGCCTTGATATCCGGCTCGTCCTCGTCGATGAAGCGACAGACGTCGTCAGCCGCATGACACGCGTAGCCCGGTACAGACAACGCCGCGTTGATCGTGATGACGGCGTCGGCAAGGCCGGCGAGCGCGGCTTTCAAGGCGAGCGTCCCGCCCATCGATTGTCCGACGACGATGACGTGGCGACATCGCTCGCGCAAGAAGCGGATACCTGCTTCCATGCTCTCATACCAGCACTTGCTCGTCGAACATCTAAAGTCCTCGGGGTCGGTCCCGTGCCCCGTCAAGCGAGGGGCATACACCGTGAAGCCCTTTTCCATCAAGTCTATCCCGACATCGCGCACGCTTTGTGGTGTCCCATTAAAACCGTGACATAATAATATCCCGGTTTGATTCCCTTCATAATAAAACGTCCCCGCTCCCGGGATGACCGGATAAGTAGTCGTCGTCATTCGTTTCCTCCCTATTAATTCACAGTTAACCGATACACTTAATTTGTATTAATGAATTGTAAGAGTTCATGGCCTTGTCGTCAACCTAAAAGGGAAAAATCCAAAAACTCATTACCTTGTCATCGAAATGTAATATGAACTTCGTGAAAAGGAGATTGAGTTCTGACGTCTGCTTGGTTATGTTTAACATGTAGTTGCAAAGTTGGTAAATGATAGTCAAATACACCAATCGATGGAGTCGTAACGAGCCATTTTCATAGACACCAGTCGATTAATGTAAGCGCTATCATTTCTTGTATTGACTAGGAGGGGGCTAAACGCTCAACAAGTGACCAAACGAATTGGGAAATCGTATCGGCCATCTACATACCAAAGGGAGACTACAACATGGGGAAACCAAAAGCACGTTCACTCAAACAAATGACCGGCCTCGCTTTATCAGCCGGACTGATCGTCAGCAGCATGACGCCAATCGCGGCAAACGTACAAGCCGAAACGTTGAACGCAGCAGACTTATTCATCTCGGAGTATATTGAAGGCTCAAGCAACAACAAAGCGATTGAATTGTTCAACGGAACCGATTCAGCCATCGACCTCTCTGCCTACAAGCTCGAACTGTATTCAAACGGCGGGACGGCTCCTGGCACGACGCTCAACTTGACGGGGACCCTCCAACCGGGTGGCACGTATGTCATCGTCAACGGCAGTGCGAGTGAAGCGCTCAAGGCAAAATCAAATGCGACGAGCGGCGTGACGAATTTTAACGGTGATGACACGCTCGTCTTGAAAAAAGGTGACACTGTGCTCGACGTCTTCGGTCAAATCGGTGTCGACCCGGGCACAAAATGGGGAACAAGCGTCGCAACCGCTGACCAGACGTTGATTCGTAAAGATACGGTCACGACCGGAGATGCTAACGGTACGGATGCGTTCGACCCAGCGGCGGAATGGAACTCACAACCAATCGATACGTTCACGAACCTCGGGTCGCACACGTTCCAAGGTGTCGTATACGGCGATGGCGGAACGGTAGAACCACCGGCACCGGTCACTCCGATTTCAATCAGTGATGCCCGCACGAAGGCAGAAGGTGAAACGGTCACGATCAAAGGCATCGTTACGGCCAAACTTGCGAACACGATCTCGATTCAAGACGCGACAGGCGGCCTCTCAGTCCGTCCGACATCACTCGCGGTCAACGTCGGCGATGAAGTCGTCGTCACAGGTGCGATCGGTTCATACCGTGAGCTCCTTCAATTAAACAATGCGGTCGTCGTCTCGAAACAAACGGCGAGCGTCCCAGCTGCGCAAGTTCTCACAGGCGAACAGATCAATGAGGACGTCGAGTCTGAACTCGTGACGGTGAAGAACGTCACACTAACAGGCAGCGGTCAGAACTTGACGGCGACAGACGGAACGAAGGAATTTGTCGTCCGTGACGAACGCGGCGTTCTCGATTTACAGACGGACGTCAACTACGCATCAATCACCGGGATCGTCCAACAGTTCGACAACACGTATCAAATCATCCCACGTGATGCGGCTGACACAGCCATCGACCCGACGGTGCTCCGTCCGGCAACGGCGAAGCCAGGCGCAGGAACGTTCGTCGGGCCACAAGACGTGACGCTCTCGACGACGACTGCGGGCGCTGAAATCTATTACACGCTCGACGGGTCAGACCCGAAAGTGAACGGGACACGTTATACAGGTCCAGTCCGTGTCGAAGAGACGAAGACGCTCAAAGTCGCCGTCAAGTCAGGCGATGCGTTCAGCGCCGTGACAACGTACGACTATAAGATCACGGACAAGATCCGCATCCATGACATCCAAGGCGCGAGCCACACGTCACCGATGAACGGCCAAACGGTCGAAGGCGTCGAAGGAATCGTCACGTACACGTTCGTCTCGATGGGTACGACTTATTACTACATTCAAACACCGGACATGGAAGCCGACCAAGACGCACGCACGTCAGAAGGCATCATCCTGTACGGCGGACGTTCGATCGCCGGCATTCAAGTCGGAGACCTCGTCAACGTGAAAGGTGTCGTCAGCGAGTACGCCATCGAAGGCTATAGCGATCGCCAACGGACAGATATGTTGATGACACAAATCGATACACGCAACGGTAGTGTCAATGTCGTCAAGAGTGATGTCACACTCCCGACGCCAGTGAAGATTGACGAGTCGAACTTGCCGACCGAGTTTATCGACAGCGACGCCCTCGCCGTCTTCAATCCAGACAAAGACGCCATCGATTTCTGGGAAAGCCTCGAAGGGATGCGCGTCGAGACCGGAAATCTCAAATCGGTGTCGCCGCAACAAAACGGTGACCTCGTGACCGTACTCGAAAGCACGCCTACCGAGACGTTCAACGGAGGAATCCTTTTGAAGAAAGATGACGCAAACCCGGAACGTATCCAGTTCCGTCTCGAACCGAACGCAGAAGCGCGTGAGTTCGATGTCGCGACCGGTGACCGTTTCAACGGACCAATCGTCGGTGTCGTCGGTTATTCATATGGAAACTACAAAATTCAAGCAGGTCTCGATGAGATGAAAGCTGCCTTTGTCAAAGGTGATGCTAAGCGTGAGACGACATTCATCGAGGCAGAAGAAGACAAGTTGACGATCGCTTCTTACAACCTCGAGAACTTCTCGAACAACGTGAAGGAGACGTCGGACGAGAAGGCGCTCAAACTGGCGAAAGCGTTCGTCGAAGAGTTGAACAACCCGGACATCATCGGCGTGACCGAAGTTCAAGACAACAACGGTCAAAGCACAGGAGATGCTGCAGCTGACCAAAGCTATCAACGCTTGATCGATGATATCGTCTCAATCGGCGGCAAGTCGTACAAGTACGTCAACATCGATCCGGAGAACAATCAAGATGGCGGCGCACCGAACGCCAACATTCGTGTCGGCTTCTTGTACAATCCGGAACGCGTCTCGCTCACGGAAGGCATCCCTGCTGGTGACGCGACAACGGCCGTCGGTTACGAAAACGGCAAGTTGACACATAACCCGGGCCGAATCGCGCCACTCGACCCAGCATTCAACAGCTCACGTAAGCCGCTCGCGGCCCAGTTCGACTTCCAAGGTGAGAACGTCGTCGTCATCGCCAACCATTGGAACTCAAAAGGTGGCGATACCGGCTTCTTCGGTTCACAACAACCAGTCGTGCTCGGCAGTGAAGTGCAACGGAAAAAAATCGCACAACTCGTCCACAACTTCGTAGCGGACGTGAAAGCCGATAACCCGGATGCGAACGTCGTCGCTCTCGGTGACTTCAACGACTTCGAGTTCTCAGACGCGCTTCAAATCTTCAAAGGTGACTTGATGACGAACATGGTCGAGAAAGTACCTGCTATCGATCGTTACTCTTACGTCTACCAAGGCAACTCGCAAGTGCTCGACCACATCCTCGTGTCGAACCGTTTGGCCGCTACGACCGAGATTGATATGATCCATGTCAACGCCGACTTCACAGAGATGTCAGGCCGGGCCAGTGACCACGATCCGGTCCTCGCGCAAATCGACCTCACACCAGAACCCGTTGTCGATGTGAAACGTTACACGGTCGAGAACAATAAGGCTGCCCGTCTTGTCCTTCAAGACGACTACATCGGCGTGACAATCGGTAAAGGTACGAACTTTAAGAACGGCATCTTCGTGCGCGGCGTTTACACGGAATTGACGGGTGACCCGCTCAAGAACGTCGTCGTTCAAGTGAAGCCGAAACAAGCCGGTGCCATCATCGATTTCAAAGGCGCGACCGTCAAAGAAGTCATCGTCGACGGAACAAACCTTGCAGAAATTCGTGGTGCCGAGAACGTCAAACGCATCACGTATACGAAAGGCGCATCTGCTAAAACAGTTGTCGTCAAAAAATAACGAACGCTACCGCAGACATTGAACTGCTCCCCGTCAAGTAGACAGGGTAAATAATGAAAACCAGCCTAGGCGGCTTGAGCCCTGTATTCGACAGGGCTCAAGCCGTTTAGTCGTTTCTGGAGACGATCATGGTTGTAGAACGATAT
>NZ_SJUT01000005.1:0-211056 GCF_004336795.1 Exiguobacterium sp. SH4S7 | reverse complement strand
TTCAGGGAACAATCCCTTGTCTGGTGGCGATAGCGAAGCGGCCACACCCGTTCCCATGCCGAACACGGAAGTTAAGCGCTTCAGCGCCGAAAGTAGTTGGGGGTCTCCCCCTGTGAGGATAGGACGTCGCCAGGCAAACGGTGGTTCTGGAGCATTCGCTCAAGGGCCGCCGCTTTTTTGTATTTTGTATCGTGACTCAAATGAAGGAGAGGAATAACAGATGGCCAAGAAAATCAAAGTATACGTCGAGCCAAACGAGACAGTCGGTGAGTGTTTAGACCGAATCGCTCAAATGGGGTATCGCCCGGTACGAAGGATTGAAAAGCCTGTCTTTGAAAAAACGGGAACCAAAGACGAACCTGTTCATTCTCATCAATCAATCTTATTTGAGTGCGTCGCTCTCAAACCATAATGCCAAACCGTCACGAATGCGTGGCGGTTTTTTTGTTTTTGTAAAAACATCGTAAAGACGAACGATAAATATTCAGACAATTAAATTGTTCGCTGTTTGTTGACATGTTTTCAAAGAACAAGGTACGATAGGCTTGTGAGTTAAGAAAATCAAATATTGCTCCATATAATCGCAAGGAAATGGCTTGCAAGTTTCTACCTGATCACCGATTCTGATCAGACTATGGGGTATAGCCGACATTTTTTTGTCATGGCCTATACCCTAAACTGTTTAATCAGTTTAGGGATTTCTTTATTTAAGGGGGACGTTGATGTGAAGGCAACAGTAGGTGTGATCATGGGAAGTTCTTCTGACTGGGAGACGATGAAGCATGCGTGCGACGCGCTAGAAGAGTTAGACATTCCATACGAAAAACAAGTCGTCTCCGCGCATCGAACGCCGGACTTGATGTTCCAATACGCCGAAGCGGCTCGGGAACGAGGGATACACGTCATCATCGCCGGTGCAGGCGGGGCGGCCCACCTTCCGGGTATGGTAGCAGCGAAGACGACGCTTCCGGTCATCGGAGTCCCGATTCAATCGAAAGCACTGAACGGACTTGATTCGTTACTGTCAATCGTTCAGATGCCAGCAGGTGTTCCTGTCGCAACGGTCGCCATCGGAAAAGCCGGAGCGACAAACGCCGGACTGTTTGCCGCTCAAATTCTCAGTCTTCAATTCCCTGAAGTCATCGATCGTCTAGAAACGTATCGTCAACAAAAACGAGACATGGCGCTGCGCGGAACGGAGGAACTCGTCTAATGAGAATCGGGATATTAGGCGGAGGACAGTTAGGGCGGATGATGTCACTCAGTGCGAGCGCAATGGGTTACGAGACGCTCAGTCTCGACCCGAACCCGACGGCTCCGGCAGCACAAGTCGCACCGAGTATCGTCGCCGGGTTCGACGACATCTCAGCGGCAAAAGAACTAGCAGGCCGTTCGGACATCGTCACGTACGAATTTGAAAATATCGACTCAGCGATGATTGAGGCGATTGCCGATAAATGTCCGCAAGGGATGGACGTGTTAACAGCGACGCAGCATCGTCTGTTCGAAAAACAGATGATCGAGGCGGCCGGATTGCATGTCGCACCTTACGTGCCGGTCCGATCGGTACGGGACGTTTACCGGGCCGAAGATTTGCTAGGACTCCCATTGGTAATCAAAACATGCCGCTTCGGTTATGACGGGAAAGGGCAAACCGTGCTCCGGACATCACAGGACGTACGCGCGTTCATAGAACAGTTCAATGAAGATGAATATGTCGCCGAGGCGTGGTTGCCATTCCGAAAAGAAATCTCGGTCATCGTGACGAGAGGCGCACATGAGACGACAACATTCCCAATCAGTGAAAACATCCATCAAAATAACATCTTACATTTATCGATCGTTCCGGCCCGGCTCGACATGGACATTCTAGAAGATGCGCGCCATTTAGCACTTCAGCTCGCTGACCATGTTGGATTGATCGGTACGCTAGCCGTCGAACTATTCGTGATGGAAGACGGCGAGCTATACGTGAATGAGCTCGCGCCACGTCCTCACAATTCAGGACACTATACGCTTGATGCATGCGAGACGTCACAGTTCGAACAACACATCCGCGCGATTACAGGCATGTCACTCGGACGGACGACACAGTACACACCGGTCGTCATGGTCAATCTGCTCGGCGAACATATGGATAAAGTGAACCCACAAACGTTACCATCGAATGTTAAACTACATCTGTATGGAAAAGAAGAAGCGAAACCCGGACGGAAAATGGGGCACTTGAACGTGCTCGGCAGTACCGTCGAGGACGCGCTTCACACCATCGAACAACTGGCAATTTGGAAGGAGACCGTTTTATGATTTCACGTTACACCCGTCCCGAGATGGCGGCGATTTGGACAGATGAGAACAAGTTTGATGCATGGCTCAAAGTAGAGCTTTATGCTTGCGAGGCGTGGAGCGAACTAGGCGTCATCCCGAAAGAGGACGTCAACGTATTATGGGACAAGGCATCATTCGATGTCGAGCGTATCCTTGAGATCGAGCAGGAGACGCGCCATGACGTCATCGCCTTCACACGGGCCGTCTCAGAGACGCTCGGAGACGAGAAGAAATGGGTCCATTACGGTCTCACGTCGACTGATGTCGTCGATACGGCGCTATCGTACTTGATCAAACAAGCGAATGACATCCTTGAAGCCGATATCGATCGCTTCATCGACATCCTCGCCGAGAAAGCGAAAGCCCACAAATATGACATCATGATGGGTCGTACACACGGAGTCCACGCAGAACCGACGACGTTCGGTTTGAAACTCGCACTCTGGTACGAAGAGATGAAGCGAAACAAGAAACGGTTCATGGCCGCACGCGAGACGATCGAGTTTGGAAAAATGAGCGGCGCCGTCGGAACGTTCGCAAACATCGACCCGTTCATCGAGTCGTATGTGTGTGACAAGTTAGGGATTCAAGCAGCCCCGATCTCGACACAGACGTTACAGCGTGACCGCCACGCCGAGTACATGTCGACGCTTGCTTTGATCGCCACATCCATCGAGAAAATGGCGACCGAGATCCGCGGCCTTCAAAAGACAGAGACACGTGAGGTCGAAGAGTTTTTCGCCAAAGGCCAAAAAGGTTCGTCGGCGATGCCGCATAAACGTAACCCGATCGGTTCGGAGAACATGACGGGACTCGCCCGCGTGATTCGCGGTCACATGGTGACGGCATATGAGAACGTCCCGCTTTGGCACGAACGCGATATCTCGCACTCGTCAGCGGAACGGATCATCCTCCCGGACGCGACCGGCCTTCTGAACTACATGCTCAACCGCTTCGGCAACATCGTGAAGAACTTGACGGTGTTCCCGGAGAACATGCGCCGCAACATGGACCGGACGTTCGGCATCATCTTCTCGCAACGCATCCTGCTCGCCTTGATCGAGAAAGGCTGGTCACGTGAAGCCGCTTATGACGCGGTCCAACCGAAAGCGATGCAAGCGTGGGAAGAAGAGACAATGTTCCGGACGTTGATCGAACAAGATGCCGAGATGGGCGCACTCTTCACGAGTGACGAGCTCGATGACTTGTTCGACCCAAGCCATCACGTACGTCGTGTCGATACAATCTTTGAACGCTGTGGTTTGTGATCGTTGAGGGGCGCTATGCCCCTCTCACTTTAAAGGGGGACGATACAGATGGAAGCAATCTACGAAGGTAAGGCGAAAGCGTTATACGAGACAGAAGAACAAGGTGTGCTCCGTGTCTACTATAAAGATGACGCGACGGCATTCAACGGAGAGAAAAAAGAATCGATCGCAGGGAAAGGCGTGTTGAACAACGCCATCACGACGCGTTTGTTCGAGCTCATGCACGACAACAAGATTCCGACCCACTTCATCAAGAAACTGTCAGACCGCGAGCAGCTCGTACGCCGCGTCGACATCATCCCGCTCGAAGTCGTCGTACGCAACGTCGCCGCAGGGAGTCTCGCTAAACGGCTCGGCTGGGAAGAAGGGACGCCGCTGTTGTCGCCGATCGTCGAGTTCTACTATAAAGATGACGCACTCGGAGATCCGCTTTTAACAGAGGACCATATCCGTTTACTGCAAGTCGCCACACACAAAGAAGTCGAAACATTGCGACAACTTGGGTTGTGGGTGAATGATGTCTTGCTCGACTTCTTCGACGGACACGGTATCGATTTGATCGACTTTAAACTTGAGTTCGGTAAACTCGATGACACGATCATACTCGCCGATGAGATTTCGCCCGACACGTGTCGCCTGTGGGATAAAGAGACGAAACAAAAGCTCGACAAAGACGTGTTCCGCAGAGACCTCGGATCACTGACAGAGACGTACGGCCAATTGTTAACACGCATAGGGGGAACTGACCAATGAAAAAAGTAAACGTGTACGTGACATTACGTGAAAGTGTACTTGACCCACAAGGCGTCGCCGTCAAAGGCGGACTCGAGCATCTCGGCTTCGCAGGCGTCGAATCGGTACGGATCGGTAAAGTCATCGAACTTCAAGTCGCAGACGAGACGACCGAGGCGATGGTCCGTGACATGTGCGAGAAATTGCTCGTCAATACGGTCATCGAGAACTATCGGATCGAGATGGGGGTACTCGCATGAGGTTCGCAGTCATCGTCTTCCCGGGATCAAACTGTGACCTCGACATGTATCATGCGGTCAAAGACGTGCTCGGGGAGGAAGCGGAATATGTATTCCACACGGAGACGTCACTTGTCGGTTTTGATGGTGTGCTGTTACCAGGCGGGTTCTCATACGGGGACTACTTGCGTTGCGGCGCGATCGCCCAGTTCTCACCGATCATGAGTGAGGTGAAGCGATTCGCTGAAGAGGGACGTCCGGTACTCGGCGTCTGCAACGGGTTCCAAGTGCTCGTCGAGGCAGGACTCCTACCAGGCGTATTGATGCGCAACCGTGATTTGAAGTTCATGTGCAAGACGGTCGAACTGAAAGTCGAGACGAACGAGACGATGTTTACGAGCGATTATGCGGTGGGCGAGACGATTCGCGTCCCAATCGCACATGGAGAAGGCAACTACTACTGTGACGAAGAAACACTTGAGACACTGCGAACGAATGGCCAGATCGCTTTCACCTACACAGACAACCCGAACGGATCGGTCGCGAACATCGCGGGCATCACGAACGCACAAGGAAACGTGCTCGGCATGATGCCGCACCCGGAACGAGCGGTCGAGGCGATGCTCGGCGGAGAAGACGGCAAACGGTTATTCACTTCGATTGTAAAATGGGGGACACGACATGTTACTTACAACTGAACCGACAGCGACGCACATCCGTGAACAAAGACTGTATGCCACAATGGGGCTCACTGACGACGAATACGCACTCGTCGTCTCGCTCTTAGGCCGTGACCCGAACTACACCGAGATCGGTTTATTCTCGGTCATGTGGTCTGAACACTGTTCGTACAAAAACTCGAAGCCAGTGCTCCGTAAATTCCCGACGACCGGAAAACACGTCCTTCAAGGACCCGGTGAAGGAGCTGGAATCGTCGATATCGGCGATGGTCAGGCGGTCGCCTTCAAAATCGAGAGCCATAACCACCCGTCGGCCATCGAGCCGTATCAAGGTGCGGCGACAGGTGTCGGCGGGATCATCCGCGACATCTTCTCGATGGGCGCACGTCCGGTCGCACTCCTCAACTCGCTCCGCTTCGGAGATTTGAACGAATCACGTGTGAAACATCTCTTCGGCCACGTCGTCTCCGGCATCGCCGGCTACGGCAACTGTGTCGGCATCCCAACGGTCGGCGGAGAAGTCGCGTTCGACCCGGCCTACGCCGGCAACCCGCTCGTCAACGCGATGTGTGTCGGTCTCATCCGCCACGAAGACATTCAAAAAGGGATCGCCGAGGGGGTCGGCAACTCGGTCATGTACGTCGGGGCGACAACGGGACGCGACGGCATTCACGGCGCCACGTTCGCCTCTGAAGAGCTCGGCGAAGACGCCGATGAGAAACGTCCGGCCGTCCAAGTCGGCGACCCGTTCATGGAGAAGTTGTTGATCGAGGCGTGTCTTGAAGTCATCAAACATCCGGCCCTCGTCGGCATTCAAGACATGGGTGCGGCCGGTCTGACGTCGTCTTCGGCTGAGATGGCATCGAAAGCGGGCATGGGTATCGAGATGAACCTCGACCTCGTCCCACAACGTGAGGCGGATATGACGCCTTACGAGATGATGTTGTCCGAGTCACAAGAACGGATGCTCCTCGTCGTCAAGGCAGGACACGAAGATGAGATCGAAGCGATCGTCACGAAGTGGGGACTTCATGCGATCAAGATCGGCGAAGTCATCGAACAGAAAGTGCTCCGTCTCGTCCATCACGGCGAAGTAGCCGCTGAAGTGCCGGTCGACGCGCTCGCGGAAGATGCGCCAGTCTACCATAAACCGTCAAAAGTTCCAGCATACTACGAGGCGTTCCAAGCGATGGCGCCGGTTCAACCGGTCGTCACAGACGTGCTCGCGACGTGGAAAGATGTCCTCGCGATGCCGACGATTGCTTCGAAACGCTGGGTGTACGAGCAATACGACCATATGGTCCAAACGTCGACCGTCGTCGCACCAGGTAGCGACGCGGCCGTCATCCGAATCCGTGACACGGACAAGTCGCTCGCGATGACGACCGACTGTAACGCGAAGTATGTCTACCTCGACCCGCGCGTCGGCGGTGCCATCGCAGTCGCTGAAGCGGCGCGCAACATCATCGCGAGCGGTGCCGAGCCACTTGCGCTCACCGATTGCCTGAACTTTGGGAGTCCGGACAAACCGGAAGGGTTCTGGCAGCTCGACCAAGCCGTCGAAGGTATGGCCGAGGCGTGTTTAGCACTCGACACACCGGTCATCGGCGGGAACGTCTCGCTTTATAACGAGTCGAACGGAACGGCGATCTACCCGACACCGGTCGTCGGCATGGTCGGTTTGATCACGAAACCGGAACATATCACGACGTCACACGCCAAGACAGCGGGAGATGTCATCTTCCTTCTCGGCGATACGAAGCCTGAATTTGGCGGCAGTGCGCTACAAATGTTGCAAGACGGAAAAGTGAGCGGACAAGCACCGACGCTCGACCTCGAGATCGAGAGCCGTCACCAGCAATCTCTGCTCACGGCAATTCGTCAAGGACTCGTCACGGCAGCTCACGACGTCTCAGAAGGTGGCTTAGCAGCGGCACTTCCTGAGCTCGTGTTCGGAACGGGGCTCGGTGCAGACGTCAGCGTCGACACGGATCTCGTGACGACACTGTTCAGCGAGTCACAGTCGCGCTTCCTCGTCACGGTCGCGCCAATTCACGCGGACACGTTCGCCAAACTGACGAACGCGACACGAATCGGTCAAGTGACCGAAGCGGCGCAACTGACGGTCCGCTCGAGCGATCGGTTAATTGAAATGGACGTCACTGAACTTGAACGTGTATGGGAAGGAGCTATTCCATGTTATATGACATCCGAGGCATGAACGAGGAGTGTGGGGTGTTCGGGGTGTTCAATCACCACGAAGCGTCACACCTCGCCTACTACGGACTGCACAGCCTGCAACACCGAGGTCAGGAAGGGACGGGCATCGTCACGGCTGACGGCGAGCGCCTGCACGCGAAACGCGGGCTCGGTCTCGTCGCCGAAGTGTTCGACGAACCGTCGCTCGATGCCCTCACGGGACATCACGCCATCGGTCACGTCCGTTATTCGACCGCGGGCGGCAACACGCTTGAGAACGTCCAACCGCTCCATTTCAAATCGCTCACCGGGGACCTTGCGATGGCGCATAACGGCAACCTCGTCAACGCCAACGAGTTGAAGCATATGCTCGAGGCGGAAGGGGCGATCTTTCAGACGACGTCTGACACGGAAGTCGTCGCCCACTTAATCAAACGGAGCCGCGGCAACTCGTTGAAAGAGCGGATCTCGGACAGCTTGGCGCGTCTCGTCGGCGCGTTCGCGTTTCTTTTCTTGACGGAAGACGCGCTCTACGTCGGCGTCGATGTCCATGGTTTGCGTCCACTCTCGCTCGGAAAGACTGAAGACGGGGCGTTCGTGTTCGCTTCAGAGACGTGCGCGTTCGACGTCGTGGGGGCGACGTACGTACGTGACGTCGAACCGGGCGAACTGTTGATGATCACGAAAGACGGGATCGTCTCAGAACGTTACAGTGAAGCAGCGGTCCGGGCGATGTGTTCAATGGAATACATCTACTTCTCGCGGCCAGACTCGATCATCGACGGGATCAACGTGCATACGGCCCGTAAGGCGATGGGGAAAAAGATGTTCAACGAGGCACCGGTCGAGGCGGATGTCGTGACCGGTGTCCCGGACTCGAGCATCTCGGCAGCCATCGGGTACGCCGAGGCGAGCGGGATCCCGTACGAGATGGGTCTCATCAAAAACCGTTACGTCGGGCGGACGTTCATCCAGCCGTCACAAGAATTGCGTGAGCGCGGCGTCAAGATGAAGCTGTCGGCGCTACGTGGGGTTGTCAACGGCAAGCGTGTCATCATGGTCGATGATTCGATCGTCCGGGGCACGACGAGCCGTCGCATCGTCAAGTTGCTGCGGGAAGCAGGGGCAACCGAGGTACATGTGCGCATCACGTCACCACCGATCAAACATCCGTGCTATTACGGTATCGATACATCATCAAAGGACGAGTTGATCGCGGCCATCAAATCGATCGAAGAGATTAAACAAGAGATCGGGGCCGACTCATTAGCGTTCCTCACATTAGACGGTACGGTCGAAGCGATCGGCCGACCGTTCGAAGGAAACTTGCGCGGGCAGTGTGCCGCTTGCTTCACCGGACTTTATCCAACTGAACTGGCGGAACTTGTGACAGAGACAAAAGCTTGAGGGGGACTGACGATGAGTTTAAGATATGAACAAGCGGGTGTGAATTTAGAGGCAGGTTATGAAGCGGTGTCACGCATGAAGCGTCACGTCGCACGGACGATGCGTCCAGAAGTGATGACCGGACTTGGCAGTTTCGGGGCGATGATCGATCTCGGCTCGATGCAATTGAAACATCCAATCCTCGTGAGCGGGACGGACGGGGTCGGCACGAAGCTAAAACTCGCGTTCGCGCTCGACCAACATGATACGATTGGAATCGATTGCGTGGCGATGTGCGTCAACGACTGTCTCGTCCACGGAGCCGAACCGCTCTACTTCTTAGACTATATCGCGACTGGAAAAGCGGAACCGGCGAAGCTCGAACGCATCGTCGCGGGTGTGGCCGAAGGCTGCGTCCAAGCAGGGTGTGCCCTCGTCGGCGGCGAGACGGCCGAGATGCCGGGCATGTATCCGGACGGGGAGTACGATATCGCCGGGTTTGCCGTCGGTGTCGTCGAGAAAGAGTTACTCATCGACGGACGGACGATCGAAGCGGGGGACATCGTTCTAGGGTTAGCTTCGTCAGGTGTCCATTCGAACGGTTTCTCGCTCGTCCGTCACATCGTCGAGGCGCAAGGGCTCGAGTACACGGATGAAATCGCGATGCTCGATACGACGCTCGGGAACGCCTTATTGCTACCGACCCGCATCTATTCGGAAGCGGCGAAAGCGGCCATTTCGACCGGACTCGTCCAAGGGATGGCCCACATCACTGGTGGCGGTTTCTATGAGAACGTGCCGCGCATGCTGCCTGAAGGTCTTGGTGTCACGTTTGACGCATCAAGCTGGCCGAGCCTGCCGGTATTCGACTGGCTCGAACAAGTCGGCCACGTGTCGAAGCAAGAGATGTTCAACGTGTTCAATATGGGCATCGGCTTCATGATTACGGTACGTCCCGAAGACGTCGACACGGTACAAGCCGCGCTCGAACGGATCGGCGAGACGTCGCATCGGATCGGCAAAGTCGAAGCGAAACCAGGCGTCCGGATTATGGGGGTCGACCAGTGAAGCGGTTCGCTATCTTCGCCTCTGGATCTGGGAGCAACGCCGAAGCGATTTGGGAAGCGATTGAGCGCGGCGAGCTGAGCGGACAGTGTATGCTCCTCGTCACGGATAAGCCTGAGGCGAAAGTGCTCGAGCGGGCAGACCGTCATCATATCCAGACGTTCTCGTTCGAGCCGAAGGCGTATGCGTCGAAGTCAGAGTTTGAGTGGGAGCTGCTCGTTCTGTTAGAAGCGCTACACGTCGACTATATCGTCTTGGCGGGTTATATGCGTTTAATCGGGGATGTGCTGCTCGCGGCGTATCCGGGTCGGATCATCAATATCCATCCGTCGCTCTTGCCGGCCTTCCCAGGAAAAGATGCAATCGGTCAAGCGCTTGCCGCGAACGTGTCGACGAGCGGTGTCACCGTCCATTACGTCGACGCCGGGATGGACACGGGTCCAATCATCGCGCAACAAGAAGTCGACATCGCGGGATGTGACCGTATCGAGGCGGGCCACCGGATTCAAGCGATCGAACACCAACTCTATCCACGCGTATTACAACAAGTGTTGAACCAACAGGAGGTTTTCAAGTGAGAGCATTACTGAGTGTGTCAGATAAAACAGGTATCGTCGAACTCGCGCGCGTCTTGCACGAAGCGGGCATCGAACTCATCTCGACAGGTGGGACGGAAGCGGCACTCGTCGCGGCCGGACTGCCCGTGAAAAATATTTCGGAAGTGACATCGTTCCCCGAGATGCTCGACGGACGTGTCAAGACGCTGCATCCGCTCGTCCATGGCGGTCTGCTCGGACGCCGTGATTTAGATTCACACGTCGAACAGATGAAACATCACCACATTGAGCCGATCGACTACGTCGTCGTCAACTTGTATCCGTTCAAAGAGACGATCGCAAAAGAGAACGCGACGTATGAAGAGGCGATTGAAAACATCGATATCGGCGGCCCGAGCATGCTCCGTTCAGCCGCGAAAAACCATGCCAGCGTGACGGTCGTCGTCGACCCGGCCGACTACGGCAACGTTGCCGCAGAGATTCAGAATGGCGGTACGTCGTTTGAGACGCGGCAACGACTCGCTTTGAGGGCGTTCCGTCATACGGCGGCGTACGACGCCTTGATTGCCGACTATTTAGGTCAGCAAATCGGCGAAACGTTCCCAGAACAGCTGACGGTCACGTACGAAAAAGTCCAAGACCTTCGTTACGGGGAGAACCCGCACCAACAGGCGGCGTTCTATAAGACTCCGCTCTATGACGGCATGACGCTCGCCAACGCGGTGCAACTCCACGGCAAAGAACTCTCGTACAACAACATCCAAGATACGAACGCGGCGCTCGAGGCGCTCAGCGAGTTGACGGAACCGGCAGCGGTCGTCGTCAAACATATGAATCCATGCGGCGTCGCTGTCGGTCGGACGATCAGCCAAGCGTTCGCTCGCGCCCATGCGGCCGACCCGATCTCGATTTTCGGCGGTATCGTCGCCCTCAATCGTGAAGTCGACCTCGAGACGGCAGAAGCGCTCCGCAACATCTTCTTAGAGATCGTCATTGCCCCATCCTTTAGTGAGGCAGCACTTGACCGATTGAAAGAGAAAAAGAATTTACGTCTATTGACGCTTGAGATGGGGCAGATGACAGGCATGCGTCTGACGGCAGTCGCGGGCGGTCTCCTCGTCCAAGACGGCGACGACATGATACTCGACGATGCTTCGTGCCAAATCGTGACCGACCGTCGTCCGACGGCGGCCGAATGGGAAGACTTGAAGCTCGCGTGGCGTGTCGTCAAACACGTGAAATCAAACGCAATCGTCGTAGCGAAAGACGAGACGACGATCGGCATCGGTGCCGGACAGATGAACCGAGTCGGTGCGGCGAAAATCGCTTTCGAACAGGCAGGGGACCGTGCAGTCGGTGCCGCGCTTGGCAGCGACGCGTTCTTCCCGATGGGCGATACGGTCGAAGCTGCAGCTGCAGCCGGCATTACGGCCATCATCCAGCCAGGTGGTTCGATTCGGGACGACGAGTCGATTGAAGCGGCGAACCGTCACGGCATTACGATGGTGTTCACTTCAGTCCGACATTTCAAACATTGAGAGGAGCAAGAGGATGAACGTACTCGTCATTGGCCGCGGCGGCCGTGAACACGCGCTCGCGTGGAAGTTGAGACAAGACGGGCATGACGTATTCGTCGCCCCGGGTAACTTGAACATGGACGGTGTGACGTGTGTGCCGATTGAAGAGACGGACGTCACCGCACTCGTCCGCTTCGCAGAGACCGAAGACATCGATTGGACGATCGTCGGGCCTGAGTCAGCGCTCATGGCGGGTGTCGTCGATGCGTTCAACGCGAGCGGACGACGCATCTTTGGACCGACGAAAGCAGCGGCGTTGCTAGAAGGTAGCAAAGCGTTCGCTAAAGAAATCATGCGTGAAGCGAACATCCCTACAGCAGATTATGAGACGTTCACGGAAGCGGAAGCGGCGCTCGCTTATATTGAGTCAATCGGGGCACCGCTCGTCGTCAAAGCGGACGGTCTCGCAGCCGGTAAAGGGGTCACGGTCGCCTTATCGCTTGATGAGGCACGTGCGGCGATTCATGATATCTTCACGACCGACAAGTTCGGTGACCAGTCACGCGTCGTCATCGAAGAATTTTTGGACGGGGAAGAGTTTTCACTCATGGCGTTCGTCTCTGGTGAACACGTCATCCCGATGATCACGTCGCAAGACCATAAGCGCGCATTCGACGGGGACAAAGGACCGAACACGGGCGGGATGGGGGCGTATAGCCCGATGCCGCATTTAGAGGAAGCCGTTTACGTTGAGTCGGTGGAACGTGTGCTCGTCCCGCTCGCGCGGGAGATGGTGGAGCGGGGGACACCGTTCGAAGGATTCTTATATGCGGGTCTGATTCTGACGGAAAACGGACCGAAAGTGATCGAGTTCAACGCCCGGTTCGGTGACCCGGAAACGGAAGTCATCCTCCCGAACTTGGCGTCGCCGCTCCTTGACGTCATCGAGGCGGTCGTCGCTAAACGACCGTATGCGATTGAATGGCTTGACGGGTATACGATCGGTGTCGTCGTCGCAGCCGCCGGTTATCCGGAACGAGCGACGACGGGGCAAGTGCTCTCAGATTTTGAGCGCTTACCGAAAGACGTGCTCGTGTTTCATGCGGGGACGACGCGTGACGGTAGTCACATCATCGGGAACGGTGGGCGACTGTTCGTCATCACGTCGACGAAACCGACCTTGCTTGAAGCGAAGACGGCTGTTTACGCGGGACTAGAAATGCTCGATTTACCGCAGACATTCTATCGTCGAGACATCGGCGGACGGGCGCTTGCGCGGATTTTTTAAAGGATGGGTCAACCCATCCTTTTTTTCATGCGAAAAAAAGGGAATACCGGCTTCCTGCTCTACAATGGTGAAGTAGATTGAAGGAAGAAGGTGGTCGACGTGCGCATTCGGACGAAGCTGATGATTGCGGTTGCCGTGAATATACTTGTGTTTGTCAGTGTCATCTTTTTTGTGATTCGTCCCTACTTTATCGAGAAAAGCATGGAGCAAGACCGTCAAACGGTCGAGAGTCAAATTGCGAGTGTGACCGAGACGCTCGCGAATCGAAAAAGTACGCTTGAACGGACGCTCGTCGACTGGGCGGTTTGGAACGACACGTATGCGTTCATTCAAAATCAGAACGATTCTTACATAGCGAGCAATATAAGTGAGGAGTCGCTCGAAAACTTGAGTGTGCAAGCGATTGTGTACTTGAACCGTGAAGGTGAGGTCCACTATTCGACATTCCGTCAAGAAGACGCCCCGTTGTCTAAAGCGGATCGGCAAACGATCATCTCAGATATTACGAATCGGTTGAGCCCGGGCCTAGAAAAACAAGACGGTGTATATGACAGCGACTATGGACCGATCCTATACGCCAGTCACCCGATCTTACGGAGTGACACGAGCGGACCGGTTCAAGGGACGCTCGTCATGCTTGAATTTGTTGACGCGGATTTTTTGGCAGACTTAAGCGCCCAAACGAAAATTCCGCTGACGATGCAGCCTGTCCAACATAGTGAGACGAAGATGACGCTCAAAAATGATGGGACCGAGGTCGTCGTGCCACTCGATACCGTCTTTCAAACGGCAGACTTTGAAGTCGGCTTTATCGTCGAACCGACCCATTACCAGAACACGATCTCGATGCTGAGGCTCGGGATGTTGTCGTTGCTTGCTTTAGCGTTAGGTCTGTTCTTGTCGCTTCTATGGACGATTCATCATGTCGTGATTCGGCGAGTGATGGAAATCGTCGATGAGTTGAAACACATCACGGTCGAGCGCGATAGCCGGCTCCGTCTGCGTCGAGATCAACATAGCCGAGACGAGATCGAACAGATGGCGACGAGCATGAACGAAGTGCTCTCGGCACTCGAAGATACGCGGGCAGAAGTGCTCGATCGCGCGTTTCGCGATGCGTTGACGTTGCTGCCGAACCGGCTCGCCCTCGAAGACTATTTTTCGACCGTGAGGGGGGGCCATGAACGGATCGGTGTGATCGGTTTGGACTTAGACGACTTCCGACGTATCAACGACCAGTTCGGTCACCGTACCGGTGATGCCGTCTTGATTTATATCGCGTCGCGTCTGAATTTCTATAAAGAAGCCGGATTTGCGGCCCGGCTCGGTGCGGATGAGTTCATTTTCTTGCACCCGGATTGGACACTCGAAGAATTGAAGCCGATTGCGCGACGACTGACGAAAGATTTGAAAAACTGGTCCGACGTGAACGGTGTCAAAGGAATGACGGCGACAATCGGTCTCGATGTATTCGCCTGTCGCGAGTCGCATCATACGTACGAAGTCATGATGGGACGTCTCGACGTCGTCATCCATGAGGCCAAACTGTCTGGGAAAAATCGGATCCTGTCGTTCCAAGACATCGAGGATGGAAGTCACTATCTCCAGACGCTCGAGATGGAGCGTGACTTACGCTACGCGCTTGAACATGATGAGTTCGAGCTATACTACCAGCCGATCGTGTCCCCGCGCCCGTTCGCTGTCCGCGGGGTCGAGGCGCTCATTCGCTGGAACCATCCGGGTAAAGGACAAATTTCACCTGGGCTGTTTATCCCGATTGCGGAGCAACTGGGACTCATCTCGGATATCGGGCGCTGGGTACTCAGGCAGTCCATGTTGGAGATGAAAGAGCACGCAGCCCGCCATCACTTGTTCTTGTCGATCAACGTCTCGAAGCGTCAAATTGCGGACGGTTCGTTCCTTCAGGAGTTAGAGGATGTGTTGCACGAAACAGGGTTTGACCCGCTCCTGCTCCATGTCGAGATTACGGAAAGCGAGGTCGGGGGTAACTTGTATGAGCTGCAACAGTTCATCCGTTCGCTCAAAGCGATCGGCGTCAAGATCTCACTCGACGACTTCGGTGTCGGCACATCGTCGCTGTCGTTCTTGCAATCGCTGCAACTCGACATCATCAAGATCGATCAAAACTTCGTCAAAGGGATTCCTGAGAACACGTTCGACCGGGCCCTCCTTGAAGGACTTTACCAGACGTTCCATACGCTCGGGCTCGACATCGTAACCGAAGGGGTCGAACGTCCGGAACAGCTCGCGTTCGTGCTCGAGCATAGCGGTTCATTGATTCAAGGCTACCATTACAGCAAGCCGGTTCCGCTCGCGCAACTGGAGCATTATTTGAAGAAAACGGCAACGATGTACGATTGGTGAAGGCGCCTCTGTGAAGAGGCGTCTTTATTATGTGAATTTCGTGTGAATTCCGTTACAATTGGCAACATAGCTTGCAGGTGTTTCATAGAAAAGGTAAACTTGAAACAAATGAAAGAAAACGCTTACAATATTATTTTTTGATACTATTGAAGCGATTAAGGGAGGACTGGGTTCGATGCCTTTAAAACGATCGGCGCGGGCACCGTGGTCAAAAGCGATGATTCGCTCACAACTTGAAGTCGTGGATCAATTGCGACCACCTTCGCTCGTATTGACAAACGCCACATACTTAAACGTGTACGTGAAACAGTGGAAACAGGCCAACATATGGATTGAAAACGACCGCATCGTTTACGTCGGACCAGACGTGCCGGATTCGGCCGTCGAGACGGTCGACATGACCGGGAAATATATCGTACCAGGTTACATCGAGCCGCACGCGCATCCGTTCCAACTTTATAATCCGGCGACGCTGTCGAAGTATGCAGGCGAGCGGGGTACGACGACGCTCGTGAACGATAACATGCTTCTTTTTTTACAAGACAAGGAGCAAGCGTTTGCGCAACTCGAGGCGATTCAACAGCTCCCGACGAGCACGTATTGGTGGGCTCGGCTCGACACGCAAACCGAGCTCGACCGCGACAGCGTCCTCGTCGACTCGGAGCGCGTCCACGCGTGGTTCAATCATCCTGACGTCGTCATGGCCGGAGAATTGACGGCTTGGCCGCGTACGTTAAAAGGTGACGATGAGATGCTCCAATGGATGCTCGACGCGGAGACGTGCGGTCTCCCGGTCGAAGGACATTTCCCAGGCGCGTCCGCGAAGACGTTGACGAAGATGGCGTTGATGGGTGTTCACAGCGACCATGAGGCGATGACGGCGAACGAGGCGTTATGCCGACTCGAACATGGTTATACGACGACGCTCCGTCATTCGTCGATCCGTCCCGATTTGCCGGGCATGATTCGCGGGTTATTGGGCGCAGGTCTCGAAGCGTACGACCACTTGATGGTGACGACGGACGGTTCGACCCCTGGGTTTTATCAAGACGGCCTTCAGGACGCGCTCGTGAAGATTATGATCGAGGCGGGTCTGCCTGCCATCGAGGCGTATCGGATCGTGTCGCTCAACGTGGCGCGGCATTTCGGACTCGATCACGTCCTCGGCTCGATTGCGCCGGGACGGATCGCCCACCTGAACATCCTCGATGCGATCGATGAGCCGCGTCCGTCGGCCGTCATCGCTAAAGGCCAATGGATCTACCGGGACGGGGCCTCGTTCTTCCCGAACGAACTCATCGAGGCGGCGCTCGCGCTCATGCCGGCGACCGACGTCACGATCGACTTGACGCCAAACGATTTATCGTTCAGCATGCCGGTCGGACTCGATATGGTCAACTCGGTCATCATGAAGCTGTTTAAAATCACACACGACACCGGTCAAGACGAACTGCCGCGCGACTGCGACGAATCGTTCTTGATGCTGTTAGATAAAGAAGGGAAATGGCGGCTCAATACGGTACTGAAAGGGTTCGCCAACGATTTTGGCGGTCTTGTCAGCTCGTATTCGATCAGCGGCGACTACTTGATCCTCGGTAAGTGTAAACAAGATATGTTGATGGCGTTCGAACGGATGAGAGAGCTCGGCGGCGGAATCGTCCTCGTCGACAGAGGGGAAATCATCGCGGAGATCCCGTTACCGCTTTGTGGGATGACTTCGACAGAGCCGCTCGAGCAATTGATTGTCCAAGAACAACGGTTGCGTGCCGAGCTGATCGCCCGAGGCTATCACTTCGAGGACCCGATCTATACGTTGCTGTTCCTGGCGTCGACCCACTTGCCATACGTCCGGGCGACACCGCTCGGTATATACGAAGTTATGAAAAAACAAATACTATTTCCGGCGATTTTACGATGAACAGTTGAGTCCGAGCCGGTCGTGCTTTAGAATGATAAAGAAGTACGATGAGAGAGGATGCTTGCGGATGCAACTCGATAAATTACGAGGACGAGAGCTCGATCAGCTTTTTGAAGCGATTTTGAAGCTCGACACACTCGAAGACTGTTATCAACTATTCGAAGATTTAGCGACCGTCAACGAAGTGCAGGCGTTGTCCCAACGGTTAGAAGTGGCACGCCAAATTCGTGAAGGCAGCACGTATCATAAAATTGAAGAAGCGACAGGTGCTTCGACGGCCACGATTTCCCGCGTCAAGCGTTGCTTGAATTACGGGTCAGGCGGCTATGATCTTGCCCTTGAACGTCTACAACAATCAGAAGGTGACTCGTAAGAGTCATCTTGTTTTTGATGGAGAGGAGGGGCGAGATGCAAGATAAGTTCATGAAGCGAAATTTACAGCTATTTTTCCGGAAATTGACGCCAGTCCAGACGCTCGTTTTAATTTATAGCGCGGCGGTCGTCCTTTCCGTGGTTTTATTGGCTCTGCCGATCGCAAGACAACCTGGTGTCACCATCACGTTCACCGATCTCGTCTTCTTCGCGGTCAGTTGCGTCAGTGTCACCGGACTCACCCCGATCGTCGTGACCGATACGTTCTCGACGTTTGGACTGTTCATCATTTTATTCATCGTTCAAGTGAGTGGGGTCGGTTTGATCAGTCTCCACGTCATCATGTGGATCTTGCTCGGGAAACGAATCGGATTCCGCGAGCGCCAGTTGATTTTGCGCGACCAGAACCAGACGTCGATGTCTGGCATCGTCAAATACATCGCGGAAATCGTCATTACCGTTATCGCGATTGAAGCGGTAGGGGCGATCCTGCTCGGGGTCCATTACTTAAACTACTTTGACACGGCCGGAGAGGCGTTCCTGCAAGGCTTATTCGGTTCGATCAGTGCGACGACGAACGCCGGGTTCGATATTACCGGCAGCTCGCTCGCACCGTTCCGTGAAGACCCGTTCGTCATCTTCACGCAAATCGTGCTCATGACCGGCGGCGCGATCGGCTTCCCAGTGCTCGTCGAGATCCGGACGTACTTGACGAACCGGATCAGTCGGAAGAGTGAGAACTTCCCGCGTCGTTTTTCTTTGTTCACAAAGTTGACGGTATCAACGTTCTTCAGTTTGATCGCCGTAGGTACGGTCGGTCTGTTCTTGTTCGAATACAATAACGCGTTCAAAGATTTACCGCTTTGGCTCGCGCTTTCCGATTCGTTGTTTCAGTCCGTGACGACGCGAAACGGAGGGCTGTCGACGGTTGACGTCAACTTGTTCTCCGAAGGCAGTATGCTGCTCTTATCCATCTTGATGTTCATCGGGGCCTCGCCGTCTTCTGTCGGCGGGGGGATTCGGACGACGACGTTCGCCGTCGCCGTGCTCGGAGTCATCGCGTTCATTCGCGGGGACTCATCGATCAAGGTGTTCGGACGTGAGATCGTGCTCGAAGATATTTGGAAAGCGTTCGTGATCATCACGGTATCGCTTGCTGTATTACTGACCGGAGTGTTGATTCTCACGTTCTTTGAGGACGCATCGCTTACGCGCATTTTGTTTGAGGCGTGTTCGGCGTTCGGGACGACCGGGCTTTCGGTCGGGCTCTCGTCGGAGTTTAGCAATGTCGGCAAATGGGTGCTCACCATTCTCATGTTCATCGGTCGGATCGGTGTCATCGCCTTCATCTTGCTCTTGCAACGGAGACAGCCGAAGCGAATGTACAACTATCCGAAAGAATCGATTATCTTAGGTTAAGGAGATTGTGACATGAAGGCATTTTGGATCAATTTCGGTTACGTGTTCGCTGTTCCGGTGTTGCCGTTTATCGCCGTTGTGAACGGGACGGCGCTTTGTTCGCCGGATTCACCGCTACTCGATATCCCCGTGCTTGGCTTTTTCTTGGCCAACCCGCTCTGGTTCGTCCCGGTCTATGGTTTGTTCGCGCTCCTCGTCGCCAAATGGTTGACGGAGCGCGAGCGTAGCCGGACCGCACGTACATGACTTGCTTCGGCAAGTCTTTTTTTTGTCCAACAGATGCAACCTGTCCTAAAAATCGCTACACTAGAGAAGGTATCGAATGGAGGGAAGATGGATGGATTTTCAGACGTGGCGCCATGTGTTTAAACTGGACCCGAACAAACAGCTCGATGAATCGGCACTTGCCGCGCTCCTCCGTTCAGGTACGGACGCGTTTCTCATCGGTGGTACGGACGGGGTCGATGCGGAGAACACGTTCGCCCTTTACGCACGGCTGCAAGGTTGCGGGATTCCGGTCGCGCTCGAGATGAGTCATCCTGAACACGCCATCCGTGGATTCGATCATTACTTTATCCCGACGGTGTTGAACGCCGGCACCGTCGATTGGGTCGTCGGTCATCAAATGCGGGCTTTCGAACGGTACGGCCATCTGTTTGACTCAAACAACGTGACCGGGCAAGGGTATATCGTCTTGAATCCGGAGGCGAAAGTGGCCGCTGTGACCGGGGCGAGAGCAACGTTGACGCTTGAAGAAGTCGTCGCCTACGCGGAAACAGGTCATCATCTGTTCCGTCTCCCGTCGCTTTATCTCGAATATAGCGGCACGCTCGGTTCACCTGACGTCGTCAAAGAAGTGAAGCTGGCTTTACCCGATGCCCACGTGTTTTATGGGGGCGGCATCGACGGGAGCGACACGGCCCGGATGATGGCCGAATACGCCGACACGATCGTCGTCGGCAACATCATTTACGACAATCTCGAAGGGGCGCTTGCGACTGTGCAAGTAGTCCGTTAAAATAAGAACAAATGTTTGGAAATAAGGAAGGATACCCCCTATGTATAACTTAAGCGAAGAATTAGTCAAAGGCATGAACCCGCCACAAGCAGAAGCGGTCAAATATACAGACGGTCCGCTCTTGATCATGGCTGGTGCCGGATCAGGTAAGACACGTGTGTTGACGCATCGCGTCGCCTATTTGATGGCGTCGAAACAGATCGCGCCATGGAATATTCTCGCGATCACGTTCACGAACAAAGCAGCCCGTGAGATGAAAGACCGGATTGCCCGTCTCGTCGGCGGCGTGGCGGACGACATTTGGATTTCGACGTTCCACTCGATGTGTGTGCGCATCTTGCGCCGCGACATCGATCGGATTCGTTACGACCGTAACTTCTCGATTTTGGATTCGTCCGATCAGCTCACGGCGATCAAGCAAGTGCTCAAAGAGTTGAACCTCGATCCGAAGAAGTACGAGCCCCGGACGTTACTCGGGATGATCTCGAACCATAAAAATGAACTGCGCACAGCGAAAGACGCGGCCGGACTCGTCGGCAACAATCCGTACGAAAAAGTCATCTCGGACGTCTACACGGCGTATGAGAAGAAGCTGAAACACAACAACGTCCTCGACTTCGATGACCTCATCATGAAAGCGATCCAGTTATTCGAAGAAGCCCCGGACGTGCTCGCGTTCTATCAGAAGAAGTTCCAATACATCCACGTCGATGAGTATCAAGATACGAACCGGGCCCAGTATACGCTCGTCAAGATGCTCGCGGCCGCTCACGAGAACCTATGTGTCGTCGGTGACTCGGACCAGTCGATCTATCGCTGGCGCGGGGCCGACATCGCCAACATTTTGACGTTCGAGAAAGATTATCCGAGCGCGCACGTCATCTTGCTCGAACAGAACTATCGGTCGACGAAACGGATTCTAGAAGCGGCGAACGGGGTCATTAAAAACAACTCGACCCGTAAAGACAAAAACTTATGGACCGATAACGACGAGGGAGAGAAACTGCTCATCCACGTCGCCTCGGACGACCGGGACGAAGCGTTCTTTATCATCAACGAGATGAAAGAACTGCGCCAAGAAGGCATCGAATACGGCCAGATGGCCGTCTTATATCGGACGAACGCCCAGTCGCGTGGTCTCGAGGAAACGTTGCTCAAGTCGAACATCCCATACAAGATGGTCGGCGGCACGAAGTTCTATGAGCGTAAAGAAATTAAAGACATCCTGTCGTACTTGCGCTTGATCGCCAATCCGGACGAGGACCTCTCGTTCGTCCGCGTCGTCAACGAACCGAAACGCGGCATCGGCGCGGCGACGGTCGATAAGCTCGGCGACTTCGCCGGTATGCAAGGCGTCTCGCTCATGGAAGCGATTCGCGACATCGAACTGTCGGGCATCGCGCCGCGAGCGGCGACGAAGCTGACCGAGTTCCGCCAGCTCATGATCGACCTTCGGCAAATGGCAGACTATTTGTCGATCTCTGAACTGATTGAAGAAGTGCTGAAGAAGTCAGGCTATGAAGAGATGCTTAAAATCGAGAAGACGCTCGAAGCCGAGAGCCGCCTCGAGAACTTACAAGAATTTCTCTCGGTCGCTCAAAACTTTGAGAAGGAGAGCGAAGAGCAGACGCTCGTCGCCTTCTTGACCGATTTGACGCTCGTCTCAGACCTTGACTCGCTTGAAGAGGTCGATGAGTTGCATCAAGTGACGCTCATGACACTTCACTCGGCGAAAGGGCTCGAGTTCCCGGTCGTCTTCTTGATCGGGATGGAAGAAGGGTTGTTCCCGCACAGCCGTTCGTTGAACGACCCGGAAGAGATGGAAGAAGAACGCCGTCTCGCCTACGTCGGCATCACCCGTGCCGAGAAGCGCCTGTATTTGACACGGGCCCAGTCGCGCATGTTGTACGGACGGTTCCAAAACAATCCGGAATCCCGTTTCTTGCACGAGTTGCCGGAAACGCTGCTCGAACGTTCCGGCAAAGCGAAGAAAGCGATGCCGTGGAATCCGGTCGAATCACCTGGGAAGTTGCCAGTCAACGGGTTCAGCTCGAAACCGAAGCCAAAAGTCGCCCAATCGTCAGGTGCCGAGTCGATGAGCTGGCAAGTCGGGGATAAAGCGAATCATAAAAAATGGGGACAAGGGACGGTCGTTCAGACACGCGGCGAGGGCGATCAGCTCGAACTTGATATCGCCTTCCCGCAAGTCGGGATTAAACGCCTGCTCGCCAAATTTGCCCCGATCGAAAAAGCGTGAGGTGATCGTATGGAGATGACAGAACACGTCGAAACGTTACGACAAAAGTTGAACCAATACGGCTATGAATATTATGTACTTGACCGGCCGAGCGTCCCGGACGCCGAGTACGACCGGCTCATGAACGAGTTGATTCAAATCGAGACGGACTATCCGGAGCTTAGGAGCCCGGATTCGCCGACGCAACGCGTCGGCGGCGCCCCGCTCGATGCGTTCGTGAAAGTGACGCACGATACCCCGATGCTCTCGCTCGGCAACGTGTTCTCGAAAGACGATTTGATCGAGTGGGTCGAGCGGATTGAAAAAGATCTTGGCTATGCCCCGTTGTTCGTCGCCGAGCTGAAGTTCGACGGTCTTGCCGTCTCGCTCAAATACGAGGACGGTCGCCTCAAGCGCGGGGCGACGCGTGGAGACGGGACGACAGGCGAAGACATCACGCAAAACTTGAAGACGATTCGCACGATCCCGCTCCGTCTGAATGAGGATGTGACGTTCGAAGTGCGCGGCGAGGCGTATATGCCGAAACGTTCGTTCGAACACTTGAACGACGAGCGGGAACGCCTTGGGGAGCCGTTGTTCGCCAATCCGCGTAATGCGGCCGCGGGGTCCCTGCGGCAGCTCGATTCGAAGATCGCGTCGTCACGAAATCTCGCCTTCTTCGCGTATGGGCTCGTCTCAAACGATGAGCTCGTCGCGTCACATGATGAGTCGCTCGAATACTTGAAGCGTCTCGGGATCGCCGTGAGCGGGGAATATACGACATGTCGGACAGCGGACGAGCTGTGGGACTATATCGAGATGTACGTGACGAAACGTTCAGAACTTCCGTATGAGATTGACGGGATCGTCATCAAAGTCGCGGCTTACGAAGAACAAGAACAGCTCGGTTTTACGGCCAAGAGCCCGCGCTGGGCCGTCGCCTATAAATTCCCGGCCGAAGAAGTCGTCACGACGATCGAAGACGTCGATTTCAGTGTCGGACGGACGGGGAAAGTGACGCCGCGGGCCCGGTTCGCGCCGGTCGCGGTCGCGGGATCGACCGTGACGTACGCGACACTCCATAACGAAGACTTCATCAAAGAGAAAGACCTTCGGATCAACGACCGAGTCGTCATTAAAAAGGCCGGGGACGTCATTCCGGCCGTCGTGTCCGCGCTCGTCAGCGAACGGACCGGGAACGAGGCAGAAATCGTTTTCCCGACCCGGTGCCCGGCTTGTGAGTCCGAACTCGTCCGCTTAGACGGTGAGGCGGATCATCGCTGCGTCAACCCGGAATGTCCGGCCCAACTGCTCGAAGGGCTGATTCATTTCGTGTCGCGACCAGCGATGAATATCGACGGTCTCGGTGAAAAAGTCATCACCCAGCTTCATGAGGCTGGCCTCGTCCATAACGTCGCCGATTTGTACGTCCTCGAGCGAGAAGCGCTCCTTGATTTAGAACGGATGGGTGAGACGTCAGTGACGAACTTGCTTGCCGCAATCGAACAATCGAAACAGAATTCGCTTGAACGGGTGTTGTTCGCCCTCGGGATTCGTCTCGTCGGTCAGAAAGCGGCCTCACTCATCGCGGAGCGGTTCGAGACGATGGACGCGATTATGGACGCCTCGGTTGAAGCGTTGATCGGGATTGACGGGATCGGGACGAAGATGGCGGAATCGATCGTTCTTTACTTCGAGAAGCCTGAGGCGCGTGAACTCGTCCGTGAACTCGATACGGCCGGTGTCAACTTGACGTTCAAAGGAGTGAAGCGGTCCGTCGCCGCCGACGCCCCGCTCGCTGGTAAGACGGTCGTCTTGACCGGGAAGTTGTATGAGATGACACGCGGTGAGGCGGGAAAACGATTAGAACTCCTCGGCGCGAGCGTGACCGGAAGTGTCAGTAAGAACACCGATCTCCTCGTCGCTGGCGAGAAGGCAGGTTCAAAACTGTCGAAAGCCGAAGCGCTCGGTGTCGAAGTATGGGATGAATCGAAACTGCTCGCCTTTTTAGCGGAACACGTCTGAACGGAAGACCCTCAAAGAAGCGAGGGTCTTTTTTCATTGACCTGATTTATAAAAATCTCAGTATATGGACGGATTCACTAAAGTGGTGGACGGGTAATGAATAGTAACAACAAAATTGTAAAATATTTCTGCAACCGAGGTACTCTTGACACCACGACTCGCGCACACTCACCCTCTATCTCCTCTCCGTGCCAGAGCGCTGTCGTCGGGACATTTTGTCACTGATGGACATACATCTTAGAGGAGGGGACCACCATGCGTAGCGCCACCAAACGGTTCACGGCATTCATCACGTTATTCGTTTTACTCATCGGCATGTGGGCACCAAACGTTCTTTATGCAAGCGACACGACGGAAACGAGCACGCTGTACGTCCAAGTCGATCTCACCGCTGAAGAGCAAGCGATACTAGACGAAGCTAGTCTTGTCTATGCCGATATTACGTATTATGGGGTTCGCGAGACCGCGGACGTCTGGCGTTTTATCGTGGACGTTCAAGCAGTCGAGACGTCCTTGATTGATCAAGTCACGTTATATAACGAGGAAGGCGTACCGTACTCGTTTACGCCAGCATCGATTACAGCTGAGCTACCGATTGAAGAGCTACGGATTGAAGAGCCAGCGCTCGAGGTGACAGAACCTGGTGTCACAGACGAGAGCAGTGAACCAATGAGCGAAGTGGCAGAACCTGGTGTCACCGACGAGAGCAGT
Source organism: Exiguobacterium sp. SH4S7 (assembly GCF_004336795.1). Classification (NCBI taxonomy): domain Bacteria; kingdom Bacillati; phylum Bacillota; class Bacilli; order Caryophanales; genus Exiguobacterium; species Exiguobacterium sp. SH4S7. Next base: position 185,713 of record NZ_SJUT01000005.1, on the reverse strand, counting down.
GAACCAGTGAGCGAAGTGACAGAACCGGCAACCGAAGCGCCGATGACCGAAGAAGTCGCGGCGACGACGGTCGAACCAGCGGTCGCAATCGGACTTGAAGTCGGCAAAGAGGCGAACATCGACCAAGCCGTCGTCGGAGGGAGCATCCCTTATACGTTCGTCATCGAGAACACGGGCGATGCGACGTTGACGATCACATCGATTGAAGACGAGTTTTTCAGCGGTGGGATTCAAGACGATGCCATCACTGCTTTCAACGAGGAAGTACGCAGCAAGCTGACGGCGCTCATCGGTGACGATGGTCTCGCTTCCGGCGAACGCGTCGAAACGACTGTAATTCTCGATGTGCCGAGCGACTACGACCAAGTGATGCATCCTGAAGTTGGGAACATCTTCCGTGTCGCTGCGACTGATGAATCGGGTCGTGTCGTCAACGCCGAAAGTCAGCAAATCGTTTTGCTCAACCGGATCGATTTCACGGTCACGAAAGTCGCGAACCCGCAAACGGTTCATCCGGGCGAGACGATCCTCTATACGTACACGCTCACGAATACGTCGAACGTCACCCTTTACTTCGTCGACGTGGTGGAAGAGTGGACGAGCGGCGCTTTGACGGCGAAAGAACAACGCGAGACGACAGAGGTGCTCCGCGACGGGATGCGAGCGCTCGCTGAAGTCGAGAACGGATTGATTCCGGGCGAGGAAGTCGTGCTCGAACTAGAAAAAGTGTTGCTGCCGTCATACGATGTTCGAGCCGGGGGGATTTTGACGAACCGGGTCACGTTCACGTTTGAAGTCAACGAGGCAGCTCGCGTCTCTCGGTCGGCGGAAACGACAGTCCACGTCAAACAAGCGATTCCGGAACGGGAAGACGAGGAAGCATACGTACCAGAACCGACCACGCCCGTGTCACCTGAGCAAGGCACATTGCCAATGACCGGCACGACCGAGACGTGGGCTACTGTGATTGGCCTCGTCTTGATCGTACTCGGCCTATTGTTCTTCACACACCGGCGCCGGCCGTCTTCAAAAACTTGATCATACGTCCTTCGATGAAAGTCGAGGGACGTATTTTTGTGATTCTCGACTGATTCCGCTTCGACACTTTTTTCAACAGACGATTTTGTTATAATGGACGAAGTGTATAACGAATTGATTCGTCAAAGGAGTTTGGACATAGATGAAATGGAAACAAATAATAATCCCCGCCCTCGCCGCGACGGTATTTCTCGGTGGGTGTTCAATGAAAATTCCGATGGGGGAAGAAGAAGTGACGCCGACCGGGAACGAGACGACGTCAGAAGGTGTCACACAAGCGATTGAAGCGCGTGACTCGTATTACAAGATGGTGATTCCGTTCAAGCCGGCCGCAGCGCGCGGGCTCGCCCAACGCCAAGTCAGTTCATCGCTCGAACTAGAAGAAGTCGAGCTTGGTCTCATGCGCCATTCGACCGGCGCGTTCGCCCCTGAACAATACGTTTATCAAGAAGGGCAATTATTGAAGGCTGAAGACGTCTCTCGTCTGCTCGGACGAAAAGATAAAACGTCTGAAGGCCTGACACCGCTCAACCCGGCCTATGCGAACGGGACGGCAGAAGTGGCAGAGGACAAGTTCGTTGAAGAAAACAAGAAGTCGCCGCTCTATTTGGCGTCGCTCATCGAACAAAACTATATGACAAAGACGGATAGCGGATATCAACTCGATGGCGTCTCATTCGCCCTCATTTTGAACCGTGAGTACGTCTTCCAGGCCCCGAACTTCGGTCCGACCTATACGGAAAAGTTAGATGCGAAAAAAGTCATCGCAGAAGGGGAACGGATGGCAAATGAACTCGTCGCACAACTGCGGAAGCGTGAAGACTTTAAGGGTCTTGACATTAACGTTGCCCTATACATGAAGTCGGCGCAAGGGTCACCGACACCTGGCAATTATGTCAAGTCAGCGTTCGTCGGGGAAGGTGCGGAAGTAGCCGCGTCTGATTGGAAAGCAATCGACGAGAAGTACTACTACTTCCCATCGAATACGGCGACGACCGAAGTGCGTGATGACGCACAGAAGTTCACGTTGTTTAGCGACCGAATCGCTGATGTCTTCCCTGACTTCAGCGGCATGATCGGTAAAGGATTCTATCAGAACGGTGACTTGTCACGCATCGAGATCGACATCCCGATTCAATTCTACAGCCGGGCCGAACTCGTCGGTTTCACGCAACACGTCGTCGGTTTGCTTGAGAACCGTTGGGAATACAATCGGAACGTCCCGGTCCGTATCAATGTCACCTCACTCGGTGGCACACAAGAAGTGACAATCGTGTTCGAAGAAGGCATGGATACACCGAAAGTTTACTTTTAACAGAAGAGGTGCTTCGTAATGAAACGAAGCGCCTCTTTTTTTCGTATGTATTGTAACGAGGAAAATCTTTGACCTTCTTTGACCAAATCGGTAGAATAGACTTAACAGAAACGGGAAAGAATAAGGTGAGGTGAATCGAGATGACGAAAAACTACTATGACGTGCTTGGCGTGTCGAAACAGGCATCCGACCAAGACATTAAGCGAGCTTATCGAAAACTAGCGAAACAATATCATCCGGATGTGAATAAAGAGCCGGGGGCACAAGATCAGTTCAAAGCAATCCAAGAAGCGTTCGATGTGTTGAGCGACCCTGACAAGAAAGCGAATTATGACCGTTACGGCAGTCCGGAAGGCCCGACGTTCGGTCAAGGGACGTATGACGGTGACGGATACGGGGAAGGTTCGGCGCAATTTGAAGACTTGTTCCGTCAGTTCGGTGGCGGATCACGCACGACGTCGCGGACGTTCGGATTCGACGACATGTTCGGAAGTTTCTTCAACCAAGCGGTAGAAGAAGATTTAGATGAGACGGTCCGGGTCAACGTGCCGCTCAGTCAGTTGACGAGTGATTCGAAAGTGAGTTTGCGCCTGCAAACGGGTACGGTCAACGTGAAGATTCCGCAAGGCGCCCATGAGGGCCAAAAACTTCGACTGAAAGGCAAGAGCAGCAAAGTCGGTCAATCAGGCGACCGGGGCGATGTGTACGTCGAACTCCATTTCACCGATGACGAGACGTATCGACGAGAAGGAGCGAACGTCATCACCGTCAAACGGTTGCGGCCACTCGCTTTCCTAGACGGTACCGAAGTCGTCGTGGCGACGCTCGACGGCGGCCGCGTCAAGCTTAAAGTCAAACCGGGCTCACGTCCGGGCCAACGGATGCGGATTCCGGGTCGTGGTTTCATGACCGCTTCAAAAGTCCGGTCCGATTTGTTCATCCAACTCGAGGTCGACTTGCCGCTCGACGCCGCCCACCGGTCTGTTTATGAACAACTAGAACGCTGAGCATAAGGAGGAAACAACATGGATTTCAATCGATTTACAGATAAAGCGCATGAAGGGATCGTCAGTTCGCAAGCACTTGCTAAACAGTATCATCATAGCGAGATGAATGAATGGCACGTCCTCGCCTCGATGATTTCGCAAGCTGATGGCATCATTCCACTGTTGTTGCAAAAGATGGAGTTGAACGTCGCGGAGATAGAAGCAGAAGTAGCAATGGCGCTCAAGAACGCACCGAAACTTCAAAATCCGACGACACCGATGATCTCGGCCTCGCTGCTTAACGTGTTGACGACGGCCGAGCGTGAAGCGACCGGTATGAGTGACGAGTACGTCTCGGTCGAACACGTCCTACTCGGAATTCTCCTCAACAAGAGCCAAGCGCAAGCGATGCTCGAGCGCAAAGGCGTGACCGAGGACAAGTTACGCGAGGCGCTCGTCGCCGTGCGCGGCAACCGACGCATCACGTCGAAGTCACCGGAAGCGACGTACGACGTCTTGACGAAGTACGGCCGTGATTTGATTCAAGAAGTGAAGACCGGAAAGATCGACCCGGTCATCGGGCGCGACAGTGAGATTCGCCGCGTCATCCGCATCTTGAGCCGGAAGACGAAAAACAACCCGGTGCTCATTGGGGAGCCAGGGGTCGGGAAGACGGCGATCGTCGAAGGGCTTGCCCAGCGTATCGTCCGCGGTGACGTCCCGGAAAGCTTAAAAGACAAGACGATATTTAGCCTCGACATGAGCTCGCTCGTCGCCGGTGCCAAATATCGCGGTGAGTTCGAGGAACGGTTACAAGCCGTCTTGAACGAAGTAAAAGAGGCGGAAGGGAAGATCATCCTCTTCATCGACGAGTTGCACACAATCGTCGGGGCTGGTAAATCGGAAGGCGCGATGGACGCGGGCAACATGCTCAAACCGATGCTCGCCCGCGGTGAACTTCACTGCATCGGCGCGACGACACTCGATGAGTACCGCCAATACATCGAAAAAGACCCTGCGCTCGAACGGCGCTTCCAGCAAGTGCTCGTCGCCGAGCCGGACGTTGAAGACACGGTCTCGATTTTGCGCGGATTGAAAGAACGCTTTGAGATCCATCACGGCGTCCGCATTCATGATAATGCGCTCGTCGCAGCCGCTGTGCTGTCGAACCGCTACATCACCGACCGGTTCATGCCGGACAAGGCGATCGACCTTGTCGATGAATCGTGCGCGATGATCCGGACCGAGATGGAATCGATGCCGGCTGAACTCGACGAACTCGTGCGCCGCGTCATGCAACTTGAAATCGAAGAGGCCGCTTTGAAGAAAGAGAGCGACGAGGCCTCGAAAAAACGTCTCGACGTGCTCCAGCAAGAACTCGCCTCGACGCGTGAACAAGCGGATGCACTCCGCCTGCGCTGGGAGAACGAGAAAGAGTCGACACACCGCGTCCAACACATCCGCGGGGACCTCGAGAAGGTGAAGCTCGAACTGCAAGAAGCCGAGAGCCGATACGACTTGAACCGGGCTTCCGAGTTGAAGTACGGACGGATTCCAGAGCTCGAACGTGACCTCGCCGAAGCGGAACGTCTCGCCGGCTCGGTGACGCGTGAACTCGTCCGGGAAGAAGTGACGGAAGAAGAGATCGCCGAGGTCGTCTCGAAATGGACGGGCATCCCGGTGACGAAGTTGACAGAAGGTGAGCGCGACAAGTTGCTCAACCTCGAGACGGTGCTGCATCGACGTGTCTTCGGACAAGATGAGGCGATCCGACTCGTCAGCGACGCCGTTATCCGGGCCCGGGCCGGCATTAAAGACCCGAACCGTCCGATCGGCTCGTTCCTGTTCCTCGGTCCGACCGGGGTCGGGAAGACCGAACTCGGGAAAGCGCTCGCCGAAGCGATGTTCGATTCTGAAGACCACATCGTCCGTCTCGACATGAGTGAGTACATGGAGAAACACGCCGTATCTCGCCTCGTCGGGGCACCTCCAGGATACGTCGGCTACGAAGAGGGCGGTCAATTGACCGAAGCGGTGCGCCGCAGCCCGTACTCGGTGCTCTTGCTTGACGAAGTCGAGAAAGCGCACGCCGACGTGTTCAACATCTTGCTACAATTGCTCGATGACGGTCGCTTGACCGATTCACACGGTCGCGTCGTCGACTTTAAGAACACGATCGTCATCATGACTTCAAACATCGGGGCCGATATTTTACTCGAGGCCGCGAAAGACGGTATCATCGATGAAGAGGAAGAACGTCAAGTCATCGAGCGGCTCCGTCGCCACTTCCGGCCGGAGTTCTTGAACCGGGTCGATGAGACGATCTTGTTCCATCCGCTCACGCGCGCCCAAATCGGACAGATCGTCGAGAAAGCGGTCGCTCGGATGGGCAGCCGCTTGACGGCACGCTCGATTCGGATCGAAATCTCGGACGCGGCGAAAGCGTTCATCGCCGACGAAGCGTACGAGCCACAGTTCGGCGCCCGTCCGATCAACCGTTACGTACAACGGACGATCGAGACGAAGCTCGCGCGCGGCATTCTCGCCGGTGACGTCGAGGATGGTCAGACCGTCATGATCGACGTCGAGAACGGAGAATTGACGCTCCGTCCGACGACGGTGGCGTACTAAACAATAAGGAGCACAGGCCGAGGCCTGCGCTCCTTATTTCGCGTGTTCAGGTTGATACGTGCAATACGGTTCCTCTGCCTTATAGTCGCCGGTGACGGCGTAGGCTCGGGCCCGCGATCCGCCGCATAAGTAACGGTATTCGCAGTAGCCGCATTTGCCGCCGTGCGTGTCCGGGTCACGCAGCGTCTTGAACACCGGATGTTCCCGATAAATCTCGGCGAGCGGTGTCGTTTTGACGTTGCCACAGTTGATCGGCAGGAAGCCGGACGGTTGAACATCACCGGTGTGCGAGATGAAGACGAAGCCGTTGCCGTCATTCGTCCCGCGTGGCGCTTTGGCGAGGTCGTCATGCGGATGACCGATCGGCGCGAGTCCTGCGTCTTTCCGTTTTTGATTTTCTTGCCGGGCGACCCGGCGATAGAACTGGGCCTCGGTCGTCGAGATGATGTATGGCACATGTTCTTGCAGCGCGAATGCCCAGCGCAGCACGTCCTCATGTCGTTCCGGCGAGATTGGTTGCAGGAGCGAGCCGCGACCGGTCGGGACGAGGAAGAACAACGTCCAGACCGAGACGCCGAGCTCACCGACGAGTTTCGCGATCTCTGGCAGTTGGTCGACGTTGTACTCGGTCACGGTCGTATTGATTTGGAACGACATGCCTTCCTCCCGGAAATAGGAGATGCCGCGGATCGTCCGCTCGAAGCTGCCGCGTGTCCCCCGGAAATAATCGTGCGCTTTCGCGTCGGCACCGTCGAGTGAGAACGCCCAGCGTGTCAACCCGGCCGTTTTGGCCCGTCTGACCGCGTCATGAGTCACCCGTGGCGTCGCTGATGGGGTCATTGAGACGCGCATGCCGAGTGACGCCGCGTATTCAGTCAACTCGAACAAGTCTTCACGCATGAGTGGGTCGCCGCCTGTGAAGACGAGAATCGGGTTGTCCATCGCGTAAATGTCACGAATGAGCGCTTTGCCTTGCGCCGTGTCTAATTCATCCGGGTAACGATGGTACTGCGCCTCGGCCCGGCAATGGACGCAAGACAAGGCGCAGGCGCGCGTCACTTCCCAGATGACGATGAACGGGTTCTCGTTGTAATCAATCCGTTTCATGAGCGCACCACCTGCTTCGCCGTCATCGCCCGCATGACGGCCTGTTTGGCGGAATCGACACAGTCGGGAAGCCCGACCCCGTGTAAGATCGCCCCGCACGCCTCGACGCCATCGAGAGCGGCCAAGGCATGTTCGAACGCGTGCACATGTTGCTTATGACCGACCTCGTATTGTGGCATCGTATCGACGTGGCGCTCGACTTTCGTGAAAAGCGGTGTCCCGACGTGTTGAATTTTGCGGAGCTCGTTTAACGCAAACTCGGCGACCGCTTGATCCGCTGCAGCTAATAAGTCGGGAACGTGATCGGAACCGATATAGACGCGCAAGAGCGCCTTACCTTTCGGTGCCATGTGGGGCCATTTCTTATGCATCCAACTGCAGGCGGTCAACGCATTGGCTTCCGCTTTGGCGATGACGTAACCTGTCCCGTCGAGTGACGCCACATCTTTCTCGTCGAACGCCGCGAGGACGGTGATCGATGAGGTGCGCTTCAATTGAGATAATCGCTCCGCCTCGGGGATTCCGAGGATCGGGCCGAGCGCATTCGGTGAAGTCGCTAAGATGATGCCGTCAAACTGTTCGATCGTGCCGTCCTCGAGTTCGATCTCATGAGGGCGGACCGAGGCGACACGGGTGTCGGTGTAGAGGCGGTCGATCGACGGACGGAGCGCCTCGATGAGGATTCCGAGCCCGTTTTGTAACGATAAAAACTTCCCGGCCTCACGCGGTTTCACTCCGGCTTGTACAGGCGGCGTGAGTGCTTTCATGCCGAGAATCAAGCTGCGTGTTTTTTGTTCAATCGTGATAAACTGAGGGAAAGTAGACTCGATGCTCATATCTTGAAGCGTCCCGTTATAAATGCCTGATAGGAGCGGTTCGATCATCGATTCGACGACTTCAGAGCCGAGCCGGGTCCGGAAAAACGTGTCGAGCGAAATGTCTTCGCCCGCATAGACGCGGGGGAGCACCAAGTCCATCCCGGCCCGAGCCTTTCCACGCCACGTGAACAGGTCGGTCTTCACCATCGGCCAAAATTTCGTGGGGATGCCCATGACAGAACCGTTTGGCATTTGCCGTAACTTGTTGCGAACGTATATGTAAGACGTGCCGGTCTGTGAACGAACGAGCTGTTCATCAAGACCGAGTTCGGTGATGAGCTCGGTCAACGTCGGCTTTCTGGCCATATAACCGTCGGGACCGCATTCGAGTACAAATCCGTCCCGATAAACCGTCTTGATTTTCCCGCCGACCCGATCACTCGATTCATAGAGTGTGACGTGTGCACCGGCCTGTTTCGCATAGTAGGCAGCGGCCATACCCGTGATGCCGCCCCCGATAATCGCAATGTTGTTCAATTGATTCACCCATTTCTATATAGTCTTCGAATTAACCGTACCGAGAATATGGGTGTAGACATAGGATAAGTATCACACGGTTCTAGACGAAATTGTCACGGATGAAAGGGAGGGGCGACTATGGTTTGGTTCGGCATCACAGCTTCGATTGTCGTCGTTGGGATTGTCGCATTTATCGCCGCGATGAACCGACATGGAGAGAAGCTTGCCGGGGATGAGGAAAGTCCGCCGGTCATTTGGGCCGACGAAGACTGGTACAAGCCAGGATCGTCCAAAGATGACGGTCCGCCTGATGGCTAAGCTTGAGAAGATATGATAAGATGAGCCGGTTGTAAACTATCGGATATGAGGTGATTTTGATGAACGTATTAGAACAGCAGTTGGCGCATTTGGTCGACGAGTGTCGTCCGTATACGGCTCAAGGAAAAGTTGCGGATTATATCCCTGAGCTCGCACATGTCAAGGATGACTTGCTCGGCGTGGCGATTTGCCTGCCTGACGGTTCTTACATCCATGCGGGTGATGTCCATCATAAGTTTACGATTCAAAGCGTCTCGAAAGCACTCGCGCTTTGTTACGTATTGATGGAGTTCGGCGAGGACTTCGTGTTCTCGAAAGTCGGGATGGAGCCTACGGGTGATGCGTTCAACTCGATCGCCAAGCTCGAAGAGACCGTGCCATCGAAACCACTCAATCCGATGATTAACGCCGGGGCGCTAGCCGTCACGAGCATGATATTAGGGGATACGGCGGAACTTAAAATTTATCAGTTCCGTCAATTTTTAGCGACGTTACTCGGCGTGCCGGTCGAAGAAGTGACGTACAACGAAAAAGTCGCCCGCTCGGAATACGAGACGACCGACTTGAACCGGGCCTTGCTTTATTTCATGCGCCACCACGGCATCGTGGAAGGCGACGTCGATGAGATCATCGACGTCTATACGAAACAATGTGCCATCGAGATCGACTGTTTTGAGTTGGCCCGCATCGGACGGGTGCTCGCGGGCAACGGGGAAGACCCGGTCACAGGCGAAGAGTTGATTCCGCGCCGGGTCGTCCGCATCGTCAAAGCGATCATGACGACTTGTGGCATGTATGACGCCTCCGGTGAGTTTGCGGTCCGTGTCGGTCTGCCAGGGAAGAGCGGGGTGTCGGGTGCGATTCTCGCGACTGGGAAGCACGAACTCGGACTGAGCGACGTCGGCTTCGGGATTTTCGGTCCCGCGCTCGACTCAAAAGGCAATTCGATTGCTGGTATGAAGCTACTCGAACTACTCGTCGAACGCTACACGTCACGCTAGAGCTTGATGGCGTCGACAGAAGCGTCAAGTTGCTCGTGCAGTGTGTCGATGAGTCGTTCATACGCCGAAACGTATTCGGTCGGCGGTGAAAAATCGGTCCAGCGCAGCAGCAATTGATGACGGTCATTCATCTCACCGAGCTCTGTTTGGAGCCGTTTCAACTTTTGGACCTGGTCTTTCGAGGCCTTTTCTTCGTAGTTTATCAAGTACTCGTGCAAGTAGCGTTCACGCTTCACGGCGAGCCGGACTTTATGGAGTGCCTCGAGCCGGTCATGCTTTGATGTGGCGTGGTGGTGGGACTCGACGCGGCGTTTCCGCTCCGATTTTGCCTTATCGAGAAACGCTGAGGCGTCTTGCTTCTTTAACGAGCGATACAATTGACCGCCGATGAAGCGGCGCACTTGTTGGTCGAGCGACGGCGTCATCTTTTCGGTGACGCGCGAATTTAATAACGTCCGGTCTTTGGCGCGGTTCGCTTCCATGTGATCGGCAAACGCCTGCTCGAGCCCGGTCTCGATTGCGAGACCTTGGAGCAACACGTCCCCGTCACGGACCGCGCCGAGCGCTTCCATCAGCTGTTTCAATTGCCGATACGTGGAAGGTTTCGTTTCGTACAGTTGCATGAACGTCAGCAACTTGCGCAAATGGACCCGGGCCTGATGCACGTCTTCTGTGTTTTGAAAGGTGAGCGCTTCGGTCATATAATGGTTGAACGTATTCCATGTTTCCAATAGTTCGTACTTTAGCTTCTCTGCATTCCGTTGATTCATCCGAATTTGTTCCTTTCTGAAATGAGATGAGGGTTGTCCATGTATCAAACGCATTCACTTAACGAAAAAATAAAATTGTTCTTCACGATGTTCTTTCCAATTTTAGTCACGCAAGTATCATTCTACTTAATCAGCTTCTTCGATACGGTCATGTCAGGCCGAGCCGGAGCCGTCGACTTGGCTGGCGTCGGTGTCGGCTCGAGTCTATGGATGCCGGTCTATACGGGACTGAGCGGGATTCTGCTTGCCGTCGCACCGATTGTCGCTCAGGCGCTCGGAGCCCGTAATATCCAACATATCCAACGGACGTTGTATCAAGGCGTTTACTTAGCGATCGGACTGAGCATCGCGACACTCGTCCTCGGTGCGTTCCTCGTTCCGGCCGCAGTGGACGGGATGGGGCTAAGTGAGGAAGGAAAACGAATCGCCAAAGGTTATTTGCTCGCGCTCGGATTCGGCGTCTTGCCGATGTTCTTGTTCAACGTGCTCCGGACGCTCATGGATTCACTCGGAAAAACCCGAATTTCCATGTTGCTTATACTATTAGGGTTACCCATTAACGTCGGGTTAAACTACATCTTCATTTTCGGGAAGCTCGGACTTCCTGCTTATGGGGGCATCGGGGCCGGCATCGCTTCTGCGATCACGTATTGGCTTCTCTTCTTCATGGCGTTCGCGTTCGTCCGGAGCGGGAAACCGTTCCTTGAGTATCGGTTCCTGCGCGCGCCGGATCGATTGGCATGGCCGCGCCAAAAAGAACTGCTCAAGCTCGGGACGCCGATCGGCCTCGCCATCTTTGCCGAGGTCAGCATCTTCGCGGCCGTGACCTTACTCCTTAGCGAGTACGGGGACAATATCGTCGCCGCCCACCAAGCGGCGATCAACTTTGCCTCGTTCGTCTATATGTTGCCGTTGTCCGCTTCGAGCGCTTTGACGATCGTCGTCGGCTATGAACTCGGTGCGCGCCGACTCCAAGACGCGGTGCGCTATGCCAAGATTGGGATCGTGCTCTGTTTGGCCGTATCGTCATTTTCAGGCGCCTTGTTGTTCTGGCAGAATGAACGCGTCGCCGCCATTTATACGAATGACGCCGCTGTCGTGGAACTTGCGGCCCACTTCATGATCTTTGCGGTCTTCTTCCAATTATCTGACGCCGTCGCCGCCCCGATTCAAGGCATCTTGCGCGGTTTCAAGGACGTCAACGTGACGCTCGTGTTGTCGCTCATCGCCTACTGGGTGATCGGGCTGCCGCTCGGTTTCTTACTCGCGGAACGGTTCGGCTTCGGTCCCGATGGTTATTGGATCGGGCTCATCGTCGGACTTGCCGCCGGGGCAGTGCTCTTGTTCATGCGCCTCGTCCATATCGTCAAACGATACAATGCCAAAGCAGCTGTCGAAGAGACAGCGTGACAAAATAAGGTTGGATGCCGGTTCGCCCGGGTTCAGCCTTTTTTTTGTTTGAGTCGATGGGAAGTCGGGCAAATGACTGATGATTTGATGTTTTTTTAAAATGGATAAATTGGTCTATACAACTATACTGATTTTTGTTATGCTATTGTCGAGAATAGTAGTGAAAGGGTGGATGACTGATGATGGTGATTATTAACGCACACCTCGTTTCTGGACAGGAGACGTGGGAACGCGGTTATGTTCGGATAAACGGGAAAACGATTGAAGCGGTCGGGGCGATGGCTGACTATGAGGCTGGAGATGAGACAGTGATCGATGTCGCAGGAAAACTCGTGACACCGGGCATGATTGATATACATGTCCACGGGGGTTATGACGTCGACACGATGGATGCGGACCGAGACCGGTTACGTTTCCTCAGTCAATCGATGCTCGCCGAAGGAGTGACCTCGTTTTTTGCGACGACGATCACGCAGTCACCGGAAGAAATCACCAAGGCGCTCGAGTCTGTCCGTGACGTCATCGAGTCAAACGAGACGACGGTTGCCGGTATCCATCTAGAAGGACCGTTCGTCAACGTCGAGAACGCGGGGGCTCAACCGGCAGAATATATTATCGATCCTGACGCTGAACAGTTTCGCATCTGGCAAGACGAGGCGGGCGGTCACATCCGACTCGTCACGTACGCACCGGAACGTCCGGGCGCACGAGAGCTTGAGCGAGTAATGATTGAATCGGGTGCCATCGGCTCAGCCGGTCATACGAATGCGACGTTTGCCGAGAACAAAGCGGCTGGCGTGAAGCACGGCACACATTTATACAATCAAATGCGCGGGCTGCACCACCGTGAACCGGGGACGGTCGGTTACTGCCTGCTAGAACGGGACGTCATGGTTGAAATTATTCCGGACGGGATTCACAGCCGTCCCGAGATGGTCGATTTCGCGTATCGCTTGAAAGGCGCGGACGGTCTCGTCGTCATCACGGATGCGATGCGGGCGAAAGGTCTTCCGGACGGGCGTTACGAGCTCGGAGGACAACCGGTCATCGTCGAGGATGGCGCAGCGCGGCTTGAAGCCGGTAACTTGGCTGGAAGTGTGTTGACGATGGACGCGGCGTTCCGCAACATTATCGCCTTCACCGGGTGCACGATTCAAGAAGCCGTGAAGATGACGTCCGCGAACCAAGCCGCGGAGTTTGGCATGAGTAAAAAAGGGTCAATCGCAGCCGGGTTTGATGCGGATCTCGTCATCTGGGACGAGTCATTGACGGTCGAGCAGACAATTCACCAAGGACGCATCGGATTTGAGAAGGAGGACGTGAAATGAATATATTAGTAGCGAAGACACCAGCGGACGCTGAACAGATTGCCTATACGCTCATTAAAGAGCGATTGGCCGGGAAACGTGAGTTCGTGCTCGGGCTGGCGACGGGGAGCACGCCGGTCGGGATGTATAAGATGTTCAAGCAGGACCAGCTCGATTGCCGCCATGTGACAAGCGTTAATTTAGACGAATATATCGGGCTTGCTCCGAGTCATCCTCAAAGCTACTATCATTTCATGGAAGAACGTCTGTTCAACGATGTTCCGTTCAAAGAAAGCCATCTTCCGCGTGGTGACGCAAAAGATCCTGATGCTGAAGCGGAGCGGTATGAACAGCTCGTCCGATCAATCGGTGTCGATCTTCAACTGCTCGGGATTGGTGAAAACGGGCATATCGCGTTCAATGAACCGGGGACGGCGCTCGATGCGAAGACGCACGTGACAGCGCTCACTGAGTCGACGCGGGAGGCGAATCGCCGCTTCTTCGATGCAAGCGAAGAAGTCCCGACGCACGCGATCACGATGGGACTCGATACGATCATGAACGCGCGCGAGATTGTTCTCGTCGCAACGGGAGACCGAAAAGCGAACGCGGTCCATCACATGATCGAGAGTGTGCCGTCTGTCGATTGGCCCGCGACGATTTTGCAGGCGCATCCGAGTGTCACGATCGTACTTGATACCGAGGCGGCCTCACAGTGCGCGCAAGCTTTACAGGCACGCGGAAGTGAAGCAGCCGCAAGGTTCTTCTCGATCCGCTCATAACCGTTCAACCTGGGGACGCACGTCCCCAGGTTTTTTTGGTTGCGATTATGGGAAATTGTATGGAAATGAGTTTGTCATCAAAACGTTTTCGACAAAACTCGAGGATTCCTCTATAATAAGTGAAGCTCGTATCATTCGACCGTGAAGGAGAAAAACATGAACTCAAGAACCCAGGCGCGTAGACGGCGTAAAGGTCCGTCTACGTTTTATAAAGTGTTCAGCTCGCTGATCCTCATTGCCGTCATCGTCGGCTCTAGCATGTATGGGGCGGCTTTTTATAAAGCGCACAACATGTTGTCCGGCACACAAGTGACGCTCGAGGACGATCCGACGATCGAACCGACCCGGTTTGATAAAGAGGACACCGAAAGTTTCCTCGTGCTCGGGACCGACCTCTCCCCGCAAAAGAAAGCGCGAGGGGAGTTCGGTCGCTCTGACGTCATGATTGTCGTCATTTTGAACAAGGAAGACAAGCAGACGACGATGCTCAGCATTCCGCGAGACTCGTACGTCAATATCGATTACACAGGATTCGATATCCCTTACGGTAAGACCGGTCTCGATCAAGACAAAATCACGCACGCCTACTATTTCGGATCGATGGACGAGTCGGATCCGAACAACGGTATGCGCATGTCGACGAATACGGTTGAAGACCTAGTCGGTGTTGAAATCGACCACGTCGTGTCGCTCAACTTCCAAGGATTCGTCGACTTCATCGATGCTGTCGGAGGCGTCGAAATCGACGTTCCGTTCTCGTCTGAACAGAAGAGTTATGACGCATCCCGTGAAGCCGTCCAAGTCGAAGCCGGCCTTCAGCAGTTGTCGGGTGAAGAAGCACTCGCTTATGTCCGAAACCGCTATGACGACCCGCGCGGGGACATCGGGCGCGGCCAACGTCAAATGGAAGTCATCAACGCCGTGCTCGAGCAGTCGCTCGGCACGTCATTGATCAACAACTATGATAAAGTGCTCAAATCGGTCGGTGACAATATGCAGACGACGCTTGGACCGAACGACTATATGCGTTTGATCGAAGACGTCGGTGCCCTTAACAACACGGTTCAATATCAATTGACCGGAGAAGGTGCGCGTGGCAATGACGGCCACTTCTATTACTTCTTGAACGAACCGTTGCTCGACGAGGTCCGGTACCGTGTGCAACAAGCGGATTCCGGCAACGAAGTCGAAGCGATGACGGAGACGGAGCTCGAGTCTTATATGCTCGACCCGTCCGGCATCACATACGAAGCCCAATAAAAAATGGTTTGCCCTCAGCGGGGCAAACCATTTTTTTAGGTGCGTTCCATCGCGACAGTGAACGAATACGCATCGCCGCGGAACAAAGAACGACTGTATTCGAACATGTCGCCGTTCTCGAGATACGTCCGTTGGTCGATCAATAGGACGGGCGCGTTCGGGGAGATGGTCAACAGCTTCGCTTCAACAGGTCCGGCGCTTCGGGCTTCGAGCGTCTGTGTCGCGTTTTTCAAACGCAGTCCGGACTGTTCGGCGAACTCATAAATCGAGCCGACGGCATCTGCCTCGGTCAGTTCGGGCAATAAGGCGACCGGGATATAGGCGGTCTCTAAAGCGAGCACGTCCTCGTCGGCGAGTCGGAGACGCTTCATCTCATAGACCGGCGTACTGGCTGCGACATTCAATTTCTGCGCGATTTTATTCGAGGCCGGAATCGTGTCGAATGACAATAGACGGCTGAACGGGCGCATGCCCCGGTGTTTGATTTCTTCTGAGAAACTCGTCAAACCGGACAACGCCATCGTGATTTTTTTACTGGCGACGAACGTACCACGTCCTTTTTGACGGCTCAAATAACCGGCGTTGACGAGGTTTGTGATCGCCTGGCGCACCGTCATCCGGCTGACGTTATACCGCTCCGAGTATTCCCGTTCGGACGGGATCGATTCGCCGGGTTGGAGCTCGCCAGCGTCTATTTGTTGCTTTAAATAAGCTTCGATTTGATAATAAATAGGTAGCGGGGACTTTTTATCAATCTGTAACATACATATCGCTCCTGACCTAAGGGTAAGTGTTACTTATTATAGACCAAATCAGACTAGTTGTCTGAACATATCATGCAGAAAAGGTGGCGACCAATATGAACTCATGGCAATTTGAAACGACGGTGACAGCGCAGCGGGAAGATGAGCGGGGCACGTGGATCGCGCTTGCAGCAACACATTTTTACGCGGAAGGTGGCGGACAACCGGCCGATACAGGGACGATTGGCGGACAAGCCGTTTTAGATGTGCAACGTGACGACTCGACCGTGTGGCACCTCGTCAACGAGCCAATCGACGAAGCAACGGTAGTGATCGGTCAAATCGACGCAGCGACACGTCACGACCACTCGATCCAACATACGGCGCAACACGTGCTGACGGCCTTGCTTGAAGACCGATACGGTATCGAGACGCTCAGTTTTGGAATCAGTGCTGACGATTCATCGATCGAGATCGCGGCCGAATCATTCGATTGGGAGTTAATCGAAACGTTAGAACGTGACGTTCAGCAGATCATCTTCGACAACCGACCGATTCATATTTTTGAATTACAGGATGGCGAAGTCGAGCATGACCGGTTACGTAAAGCGACGGATCGCACCGGCACGATTCGGATCGTCGAAATCGATGGACTCGATTATAACGCTTGCGGAGGGACGCATGTGTCGACGACCGGCCAGCTCGGGATCATTAAAGTGACCTCGATGAAAAAAGTGCGGGGAAACGTTCGTTTGACGTATGTCGCAGGGATGCGGGCACTAACGGTCATCCAATCTTCGCGCACCGCGCTACGGGCGATCCATCAAACGTTGTCGACGACGAACGAGACGGTCGCGGCCCGTGTCGCCGAAGAGCGGACGGCGCGACTCGAACGTGAAAAAGAAGTGAAGGTGCTCGAGGCCCGGGTCGCCAAGGCAAAAGTCGCAGCATTCTTACAAGAGGACAATTACGTCATCACGCACATCGGCAAGACCGAGGCGGAGACGCTCACGACGATGATCGTCGAACGGATCGCGGCGACCGGACGGATTGCCGTCGGTGCCAATCATACCGGACAAAAACTGTTACTCATGCATGACGGGACGCATGACATCGCCATCGGCAAGTTTTTAAAACGGACGTTAGACGACCTTGGCATCGGTCGGGGCGGTGGCAGTCATAAACAAGCCCAAGCCCGCTTCGAATCGATCGTCGACCTAGAACGGGCCACGGCAGAAGTCGTCAAACGGTTACAGGAAGGAGTGGTGTCATGTTGACGATTGAACACGGCAACGACACGTCGCTCATCGAACGAGCCCGTTCCGTACGGGAGGTTGTCTTTATCGGCGAGCAAGGGATTGACCCGGCGCTCGAATATGACGACCTCGATCCAATCTGTATCCATTTTGTCGGGATGATAGACGGGGAGCCCGTGACGACGGCACGACTGCGACCAATCGGAGACGGTGTCGGCAAAGTCGAACGGGTCGCCACGCTCGCATCGGCGAGAGGGAACGGATATGCGAAAAAGCTGATGCTCGAAATCGAGGATGTGGCGCGCGAGAGCGGGCTGCATGAGTTGAAGCTCGGCGCTCAACTGACGGCGCTCCCGTTCTATGAACGGCTCGACTATACGACGTTCGGTGACGAGTTTTTAGACGCCGATATCCCGCATCGGATGATGAAGAAGTCGTGGTGATTATTTTTAGAAAGTTTCTTTTTTTCTAAAAAAAGGTTGGCAAGCCGGGAAGCATTTGTTATAACTAAAACTAACAACTGACAGATAGAGGTTGCGAATGACATGAGTAAGCTTGATTGAAACGGACGCATTCCGGATCGAGCCGAAAGGGGAAATTCGCCGAAGTCAACGTTCGCATGCGTACGAACGAAGGCTGGGGTAGTCGTGAACAACGCCTACACTGCCATGGATGAAATGCCATGGAGCGCTATCTACGGAACGATTTTTTAATCGTTTTTCAACTGCGCGTACAAGCGGCAGACCGTAGGGAGAGTGCTTCCTACCGGTCTGCCGCTTTTTCTGTTGGTCGACATCATGAAAGTGGGGAACCTGATGACAACCGTACTAAAATTTGGAGGAAGTTCTGTTGCCACAATCGAACAGATTCAGGCAATTTCTGAATATTTACAGACACGAGTCGTCGCTGGCGAGAAACTCGTCGTCGTCGTCTCCGCGATGGGGAAAACGACCGATTCACTCCTGTCACTCGCAAAACAAATTACAGAGCGTCCGATGATTCGTGAGCTCGACCGCTTGCTCGCCGTCGGAGAAGAACAGACGATCAGTCTACTCAGCATCGCCTTGAACTCACGAGGCGTCGCCGCCATCTCGCTCACGGGGCAACAGGCCGGGATCGACACGATGGGCATTCACACGAAAAGTAAGATCAAAGCGATCCGGAAAGAAGTGTTGGAAGAAAGGCTCAGAACGAATGACGTCGTCATCGTCGCCGGCTTCCAAGGCGTCAACGAGTTCGGGGATGTAACGACGCTCGGACGCGGTGGTTCGGATACGACAGCCGTCGCACTTGCCGCCGTCCTCAGTAAACGTTGTGAGATTTATACGGACGTCGCCGGTGTCTATACGGCCGACCCGCGTATCCATAAGACGGCACGGCGCCTAGATACGGTCTCCTATGACGAGATGATGGAAATGAGCGCACTCGGCTCGAAAGTGATGGAAATGCGCAGCGTCGAGCTGGCCAAAAAATATGATGTGAACATCTTTGTAGGGAAGACGCTATCGAGCGAAGGAGGAACATGGATCATGGATATGACACAGGCGATGGAACAAAAAGCGGTGACGAGCGTGAGCGTCGTGAAAAACGTGCTCAGCGTCTCGATCAAACATATTCCGCATTCAGTGGCAGGGGTTGCCGATATTTTCGAGAAGTTGTCACAGCGTCACGTCAATATCGACATGATCAGTCAGACAGCGTTCGACGGTGAAGTGTTCCTGTCGTTCACTTGTCCACTTGACGAGGAGGCGTTCCTCGAAGAAGCGCTCGCCGAACTGACGGAGGCGTTCCCGCAAATTAAAATCGACCGTCATACCGAACATGCGAAAATCTCGGTCGTCGGGATCGGCATGCGCGACGCGACCGGTGTCGCAGCCGGATTGTTCGCCACGTTCCGTGAGAGCGGGATCCCGTTCTATCAAGTCACAACTTCAGAGATCAGCATCTCTTACACGATTAACGATCAAGACGTCGAAGCGGCGGTCGCGGCCATCGCGGAGCGTTTCCATTTATAAGGGGGAGTTACCATGTACAACGTTGCCGTCATCGGTGCGACAGGCGCCGTCGGTCAAAAAATGATCGACGTGCTCACAGAATATGAGTTTCCAATCAACGAACTATTACTATATGCGTCAGCCCGCTCGGCTGGGAAAACAGTCGAAGTGAACGGTCGCGACATCGTCATCCGTGAACTGTCGGACGCGATTTACGCAGACGCGATCGACATCGCCTTGTTCTCGGCCGGTGGTAGCATCAGTGAACAGTATGCACCGCGCCTGAGTGAACAAGGGGTCATCGTCATCGATAACTCGAGCGCGTTCCGGATGCAAGCAGGAATCCCGCTCGTCGTACCAGAAGTGAACCGAGTCGAACTGGGCCCGGACAAGATGCTCATCGCCAATCCGAACTGCTCGACGATCCAATCGGTCGTCGCCCTCGCACCGCTCGCAGAAGTGTACGGATTGACACGCGTCGCCTATACGTCTTACCAAGCCGTCTCCGGTTCGGGACAAAAAGGCATCGAAGACCTCGAACGGGGCGCCCGCGGTGAAGAGCCGCAAAACTACCCGTATCCGATCTACGATAACGTGCTGCCGCATATCGATGTCTTCCTCGAGAACGGCTACACGAAAGAAGAACAGAAGATGATCGACGAGACACGCAAAATTTTGAACGCACCAGAATTAGGTGTGACGGCGACGTGTGTCCGCGTCCCGGTCCGTAACAGCCACGCCGTCTCGATCACGGTCACGCTCGATCGTGAAGCGACGCTCGCGGAAGTGAAGGCGGTCCTCAGTGACGCGCCAGGCGTCGTCCTCATGGACAACCCGAGCGAGCTCGTCTACCCGACGCCGCTCGATGCGAACGGGACGGACGAAGTGTACGTCGGTCGCGTCCGCCGCGACGAGTCGCAACCGAACACGTTCCATCTCTGGTGTGTCGCCGATAACGTTCGCAAAGGGGCGGCGGCGAACGCCGTTCAAATCGCCCAGTGCATGATCGGGCAAGTCGCTACGAAATAAGGGGGAAATCATATGTTCACAGGAGTCGCTACAGCACTCGCTACACCGTTCCAAACGGACGGTCAGTTAAATCTCACAGCGTGGGAAGCATTGATTGAAGATCAAATCAAAGAAGGCGTCAGCGGTCTTGTCATCGGGGGGACGACAGGCGAAGGGATGACGATCACGGACGAAGAGTTCGAGACGCTCCTCACGAAGGCGATCGAAGTCGCCGCCGGTCGTGCCGTCATCATCGCCGGGACAGGGTCGAACAATACGGCGTTAAGTATCACGAAGACGAAACGGGCGGCAGAACTTGGTGCCGAGATGGCGATGGTCGTCACGCCTTACTATAATAAGTCGACCCAAGCGGGGCTGATCGCCCACTTCACGGCGATCGCCGACGCGTCACCGATTCCACTCATGCTCTACAACGTCCCGTCACGGACAGGCGTCGCGCTCGATCCGGCAACGGTCGGTGAACTCGCCGAACACCCACAGATCGCTGCGTTGAAAGAAGCGAGCGGGGACATCTCGGTGATGGCGCAAATGATGGCCCACTTGCCGGAAGGTTTCCCGGTCTACTGTGGAAACGACGACCAAATCCTGCCGTACATGGCATGGGGCGCCCAAGGTGTCGTCTCGGTGCTCTCGAACGTGTATCCGGGAGCGACGGTCGCGCTCGCCGAAGCGCTTCTCGCCGGAGATTTAGAGACGGCCCGCACATGGCAGATCCGCTTGCTTCCGGTCATCGATGAACTGTTCGCCGAAGTGAACCCGATCCCGGTCAAGGCGGCGTTGAACGCACGCGGCTTCGAATTTGGCTCGCCGCGCCTCCCGCTCGTTCCGATGAGCGCGACGGCCGAGGCACGTCTGTTGTCGGCGATGGAGCAGTTTAATGAGGTGAGACAGTGAACTTGTTAATTCACGGATACGGCGCGATGGGGCAGATCGTTGAAGAAGTCGCGCTCGCTCAAAACTTGAACGTCGCGGCCATCGTCTCACCGGCGGGCGGCGATCATCCCGTTTCACTGAAAGAAGTTGACGCCGCGATCGACGTCGTCATCGACTTCTCGAACCCGGCGCTGCTTGATGACGTGCTCGCGTTCGGGAAAGACAAGCAAATCCCGCTCGTCATCGCGACGACGGGCTTCTCGGAAGCGGAACTGGCAAAGATCGAGGACGCATCGAAACAGATCCCGATCTTCCAGTCGTATAACACGTCTTACGGGATTGCACTGTTGAAGCAGTTGCTTGACCAGCTCGTGCCGCTCACGCTTGGTTATGATATCGAAGTGATCGAAGCGCATCACCGTAAAAAAGTCGACGCGCCGAGCGGGACGGCTGAACTGCTCGCCCGTGCCATCGAGGCTAAGCGGGACGTGACGCCGGTGTACGAACGTGCGTCACGCCGTGAGGCGAGAGGTGCCGACGAACTTGGCATGCACTCGGTCCGCGGCGGTACGATCTTCGGTGAGCATACGGTGCTCTTCGCCGGAGACGATGAAATGCTTGAATTAAAACATACGGCCCTGTCGAAACGCGTCTTCGCGAACGGGGCACTCGCCGCGGCGGCGACAATTCTCGACCGCCCAGCCGGATTATACAATTTAACGAACCTATACGAGGAGGCCACTCATGTTACTCACAAACGCTTATGAAATCGCACAATACATTAAAGATGCCAAGAAAGAAACGCCAGTCAAATTGTACGTCAACGGTCAGTTGGCAGGTCTAACAATCGAAGAAGCAAAAGCATTCGGAACGGACGAGTCGAAACTATTCCTCACGACGGCTGAACGTGCGGCCGCTTTCCTTGAAGCGAACGCGTCAGTCATCACCGACTCGCACCTCGAGTTCGACCGCCGCAACAGCGCCGTGCCGATGCTTGACACGACGAAGTTGAACGCCCGCATCGAACCAGGTTCGTTCATCCGTGACCACGTTCAAATCGGCAACAACGTCGTCGTCATGATGGGGGCGGTCATCAATATCGGCGCCGTCATCGGTGACGGGTCGATGGTCGACATGAACGCCGTCATCGGCGCCCGCGGCACACTCGGTAAAAACGTCCACCTTGGCGCTGGCGCAGTCGTCGCAGGTGTCCTCGAGCCGCCTTCAAAAGATCCGGTCATCATCGAAGACGGGGTCATGATCGGTGCAAACGCGGTCATCTTAGAAGGTGTCCGTGTCGGCGAGAATGCGGTCGTCGCAGCAGGCAGTGTCGTCACAGTCGACGTCCCGGCAGGAAGTGTCGTCGCCGGCACGCCAGCCCGTGTCATCAAGCAAAAAGATGAAAAAACAGCAGAAAAAACACAACTAGTGGATGACTTACGCTCCCTGTAACGTATAATAGACAGAAAATATCAAAAGTGAATGGGAGAGTTGAACAATGGAACAATATGGACAATGGATGTGGAAAGACGGGGCTTGGATCGAGCCGAGTGACGCGAACACGAGTATCATGACGCACGCGATCCACTACGGTAGCGGGTTCTTCGAAGGAATTCGGGCGTATCACACAGAGGAAGGTCCAGCCATCTTCCGACTCCGTGAACACTTGGAGCGACTCGTTCGTTCGTGTGCTTACTATCACGTCGAACTACCGTACACGGTCGACGAGCTCGAACAAGCGACGATCGAATTGATCGAACGCAACGGCTTTGAAGCGTGTTACATCCGTCCATTCGTTTTCCTCGGCACACCTTGGCAGGCACTCATGCCGACGCAGGAAACGAAAGTACACGTTGCCATCTCATGCTGGCCGCTCGGCGAATATTTCAGCAAGACGGTCGGTATCCGGGCGAAAGTCGCGTCATATCGCCGCGTCTCGTCGACGATGATGCCGATGCAAGCGAAAGCGGCAGCCAACTATATGAATTCGCAACTCCTTAAAGGAGAAGCGGTCCGAGACGGGTATGACGAAGCGATTGCCCTCGACATGAACGGAAACGTCAGCGAGGCGAGCGTCGCCAACATCTTCCTCGTCAAAGGCAATAAAATTTTCACACCGTCACTCGACTGTTCTGTCCTCGACGGCATCACGCGTCAAACGGTCATCGATCTTGCCCGTGAAGAAGGGTTCGAGGTCATCGAGCGCCATATCGGACGTGACGAATTGTATGTAGCAGATGAGATCTTCTTGACGGGTACAGCAGCTGAAGTGACGAGTGTCATCGAAGTCGACAATATCTCGATCGGCGGCGGGGTCCAGACGGTCGCAACGACTATGCTCGCCCGTTACCGCGAGACCGTGACGGGACTGATCCCGGCACATCGCGATTGGATCACGTTCGTCAAAGAAGCAGTCAAAGAATAAGGGAGCAATGTGTATGGGAGTCACAATTGACTTAAACGCGATTCGCGAGAACAAACGTCGGATCGAGGCACTCGGCCGACCGGTGTTTGCCGTCGTGAAAAACAACGCCTATAACTTAGGGATGGAGCCAGTTGTGACGACACTGTACGCAGAGGGGGTGCGTCACTTCATGGTGACGACGCTCGAGGAAGCGACAGAAGTGCGGAGTCATGCGGAAGAGGCGCGTGTCTTGGTCATGAACCCGGTCTATGATTGGGCAGCGGTCCATGCCCATCGCCTCGATGTAGCAATCGGTTCGTACGATTGGCTCGTCTCACAACGCCATGAGCTCGACGGCGTCCGTCTTCATTTGAAGCTCGACGTCGGCATGAACCGGTTCGGTGCGAAGACGTTCGAAGAAGCGCTCGCCATCTTAGCGTTCTGCCAAGATGAAAAGCTCAATCTCGTCGGTTTATGCACACACTTTCCGCTCGCCGACGCCGATAACGCCGAAATCGAGCACAGCGTCCATGTCGAACGGTTTGCCGACTGGTCGACGCGTCTGATCGAACGGCATTCGTTTGAAGTCGTCCATGCCGCCAACAGCGCGGCGACGCTTCAAGCCGATCCGCGTCTCGGGCACTGCACGCACGTCCGGGTCGGAATCTTTCTCTACGGCTACTCATCGGTCGAGGCGGTCGATTGGCTCGTCCCGGCGTTTCATTGGGAGACGGAAGTCGTTGCCGTGCACGACATCGAGGCCGGCGCACACGTCGGCTACGGGACGGGCTACACGGCACCGTCGAAAGAGCGGATCGCCGTATTGTCAGTCGGATATGGTGATGGCTTGATGCGGGCTCGCCGGCATTTGCCGGTCCACATTAATGGACGGGCGTTCCTGTTCGTCAGCAATATTTTCATGAGCCACAGCTTCCTCCGCGTCGACGAGACGGTTCAAATCGGCGACCGGGTCGAGCTGTACGGTAATGAGACGAAGATCGATGACGTGACCCGGACCGGGCACGCCAACAACTCGGAACAACTATGCGCACGCTCATGGCGTGTCCCGCATCGCTTTGAAGGAGGCATTTTATGTACACCAGCAACCAATCCGTTTGTATGATCGAGGGCGTATCCGTCCAAGAACTTCAAGCGACGTACGGGACACCGCTCTATATCATGAGCGAGCCAGAACTTGAAGCTCGGCTCGGGCTCGTCCGGAGCGCATTTTTAGATAAGTATCCGAACACGTACGCGCTCTATGCGTCAAAGGCGATGTCGATCGCGGCCGTGTATGAGAAAGTCATGACGGCGGGCTTGAGCATCGACGTCGTCTCACGCGGTGAGATGTTCGTCGCGCTCCATGCCGGTGTCCCGGCTGACCGGATTCACGTTCACGGGTCAAATAAGACGGTGCAAGACATCTCGTTCGCGCTCGAGAACGGCATCACCCATTTCACGATCGACAACATGCGTGAGATCGGTCTGCTCTCGGGTCTCGCTGTAAAGCATGATGTCGATGTCGACGTCTTGCTCCGCATCGTCCCGCAAGTCGTCGGAGGCGCCCACGAGGCGATCCAGACGGGTGGGGTCGATACGAAGTTCGGTTTCCCGACGCATGACGACACGTATCTCGAAGCGGTTCGGGAAACACTCGCAACGGAACGTCTTCATCTGAAAGGGATCCATTGTCACGTCGGGTCACAGATTCAAGAACCGACGCTGTTCATCAATACGGTCAAGACGATGGTCAACTTCATCGAGACGATTCGTCGGGAGACCGGCTTTACGGCTGATGTGTTGAACATCGGCGGTGGCTTCGGCGTCGCCTATCTCGAGACGGACGACCCGCTCGACTTTGCCGCTACGATGACGCAAGTGATGGATACGCTCGTTTCAGAAGTGGAGCGATTCGGTCTACCGCTCCCGAAAATTGGCATCGAGCCGGGACGTTGGCTCGTCGCCAACGCCGGTGCGACGCTGTATGAAGTCGGGACTGTCAAAGACGTGAGCGGTGTCCGCACATACGTCTCGGTCGACGGCGGCATGACAGACAACATCCGCCCTGCCCTCTATGATGCCGAATATGACGTCATTGCGGCGACGCGGATGGATGAAGC
This sequence comes from Exiguobacterium sp. SH4S7, assembly GCF_004336795.1. NCBI lineage: Bacteria > Bacillati > Bacillota > Bacilli > Caryophanales > Exiguobacterium > Exiguobacterium sp. SH4S7. The sequence continues at coordinate 160,032 of NZ_SJUT01000005.1, read as the reverse complement.
GAAGACGCTTGAAGCGAAGATCGTCGGGGCATGCTGCGAGTCGGGAGACATCATCTCGAACCGTTCGCTCATCCCGCCGGTCGAAGCCGGGGATCTTCTCCTCGTCAAAGCGACAGGCGCCTATAACTTCTCGATGGCGAGCAACTATAACCAAATGCTCCGCCCGGCCGTCGTGTTCGTGAAAGACGGGACACATCGTCTCGTCGTCCGCAGACAGACACTCGAAGACTTGGTCGCGTGTGAAGTGATTGGACAATCGACATAATTTTGTAGGTAGATAAAGAAAAGGGGTTCAGTCATAAACACGACTGAACCCCTTTTCGTATGAACGACCGATGCGACCTTACCGAGTCGATCTATCAGGTTAATCTAGTTGTGCGTTGACTTCCGCTTCATAACAATCAACGAGCTCGTTGTTGTCGTCTGTCTGGTACTTCTTTTCCAACTCAAGTTTCAACTTTAGCCAAATCGTATTCTTTTCATAAAGGTCTCGATCGAACTGATGATTTAGTTGTTGCAGCGACAAGCCGAGGGCGCTCGCGTAGGCGAGATGACTCGGTAAATCACTCCGGTCCGGTCCTTGTTGAATGTAACGGTCAATTTCTTCTTCCGTTACGTGAATGTTGTACTGCTCTTTTGCGACCATTTTCCATGCGATGTCATGCTTCATCGCTTCCGTTGAGAGCGTGATGACTTGTTCATCCGTCAAGTCGGTTTCATAATACAGTTTCTCTTGGGACAATGTCCGAATTACCCACTTTCGTAACGGTTCCTCAACGTCGAACTGGTTTGCTTCGATGATGACGTCGTCAAACAGTGCTTTATAATCTTCGAACGCGAAGTTGTCTACGATTTGGCGTTGTTCTTCTTCGCTCTTCATGTCAATCGTCAAAGGTGACGATGTCGCGGATTGACATGCTGTTGTAAAGATGACGAACGAGAGCGTACATAATAGAAACGATTTGAAACGTGGGGGCACGGTGATCCTCTCCTTATCTGTATCGTCTTCAAACGGAGTGCAAGTTTCAATCAAAAGAACAGTCTAGTCATTTCTATATACGGGACGATGAGCTACCAAGTTCCCATGCTTTTCGGTCAAATTGCTACACGTGAGAACCGTTTTCACTTATGATGAAAAAGACTACATCAGGGGAAGTGATTTCTAATGGAGAAGACAGTCGGACAACAGTTGATCGAGTCGCGGCGGACGATTCGGATGTTTGTAGAGGAACCGCTTGATACGGCATTGCTGTATCAGTTGCTGACATCGGCCCACCAAGCGCCGTTTCATAACAAAGTCGAGCCGTGGAATCTTTATTTGTTCAATGGAGACGGGAAAGGCGTGTTGTTAGACGCGCTCGAACCGGCGTTTCAAAACGGTCCTGAGGCCAAGCGAGAGAAGATTACCGGACGAATCCGCAACGCGGCGGCGTGTGTGTACGTGACGACGAAGCCGTTTGAGACGGAGAAAGGGCAAAAGGATGCACTGCTCGCGACGGCGACGTTCATCCAGAACTTCCATTTGCTCTGTGCCGAGCAAAACATCGGGCTCGTCTGGCGGACGGGCGGTATCTTCGAAGACGCTCGCCTGCAGGAGATGATCGGGGCGGACGGGGAGACGTTCGTCGGTCTGCTCCAACTCGGACGATTTGAAGACGTTCCGCCGACGAAGGCGCGGCAGTCGCTTGATGCGTGTTTGACGATCTTCGAGTGAACATGAAAAAGCTCGAGCACGGCGTGGCCGCACTCGAGCTGGATGTATAAACAGGCTGAGACGTTTAAAAACGTCTCAGTTTATTTTTTGAGCTTGCCAGCAAGCCAGTTTTGAATGACATTCGTCGGAATCATGGTAATTATTTTCCCCCAGTTTGAGTTTCTTCTTCTATGTCATTATCCGATTGCATCCGTTCCCAAACCTCTCGATGTGTACCTTTTAGCGTATCATCGAACGAATCATCGATGTGAAGGCAATAGCTCGGGTTAATGGACGAGGCGTACAGGTCTAACATGAGTTGTGCATGGTTTGGATACATACAATTGGCCCCTTTCAACACGTCGGCTTGACTACATCCTCAGTATACAAGGGAAACATGAAGAAAAATCGGGGTAATCGTTAACAATTTATGAATCTTGTAAACGCTTTCACAAACTTTGTGTCGGTGTTAACGGTTCACACGTGTTCAAATACTGCTCGGCCCGCTTCGCATACTTGTTGACGGTCCGTTCCATGATGAAGCGGTCTTCGTCATTGAGCGGACGGACGACTTTGGCTGGTACGCCCATGACCATGACACCTTCCGGAATTTGCATATTCGGTGTGACGAGGGCGCCGGCGGCAACGAACGAGCCTTTCCCGACTTTCGCACCGTCAAGCACGGTCGCATGCATCCCGATGAGACAGCCTTCCTCGATCTCACACCCGTGAATCATCGCCATGTGACCGATCGAGACACGGTCATGGATGATTGTCGGTGATCCTTCGTATTGATGGATCATCGACCCGTCTTGAATATTGACGTAAGCGCCGATCTGGATCGGACCCTCGTCTCCACGGATGACGGTGTTGAACCAGACGCCGGAATGGGCTCCGATCGTGACGTCACCGATGACGTGGGCGCCAGGCGCGACGAATACCGTCTCGTCGACTTGTGGGATCAGGTCTCCTAATTTGTATTGCATATGTGTAACCCCTTTCAATTAGATATGCTTTCATTGTCGCACAACTACAAAAAGAAATTGCACCCGAAAGATTATTCTTGATAAGATAGGTAAAATACGTTGCAAAAGGAGACAGACAGATGGAAAAACAATATTTGATCGACATTGCCGCCAAGAAAAAGAAAGCGGCGGTCGTCTTTAAGGACGTAGCGGTCATCGACGTCTATAGCCGCGAGACGATTCGCACCGATGTCGCCATCGACTCGGGCTATATCGTCGCCATCGGGGAAGGTTACGAAGGGGAGACGGAATATCATGACCCGTCTTGGACGCTCGCTCCGTCATTCATCGACTCACACGTTCACATCGAGTCGTCGATGGTACCTCCGCATGAGTTTGCGAAAGCAGTCCTGCCGCTCGGTGTGACGACGGTCATCGCCGACCCACATGAGATCGCGAACGTCAACGGTGCGCTCGGGATCGAGTATATGCTTGCCGATGCGAACGGGTTGCCGCTCGACGTCCGGATGATGCTCCCGAGCTGCGTCCCGGCGACGCCGTTCGAACACGCGGGCGCCAAACTGTACGCCGAAGACCTTGCGCCATTTTTAGGAGACCCAGGGGTGCACGGTCTCGGGGAAGTGATGGATTATCCATCGGTCGAAGCCGGAAGCGAGGACATGCTCCAAAAAATCGCACAAACGGAACTCGCGGGAAAAGTCGTCGATGGTCACGCGTCAGGCCTCAATCCTGATCAGTTGAACGTGTACCGGACAGCCGGCATCATGACCGACCACGAATGTACGACGGCAGAAGAGGCGATCGAGCGGGTCCGTCGTGGCTTTTACGTCCAGATTCGCGAAGGTTCGGTCGCGCGAAACGTCGAAAAAGTGAGTCGGGCCATCACCGAAAGTAACGCCCACCGCTTCTTGTTCTGTACGGACGACAAGCACCTCGATGATCTCGTGGCAGAAGGTGGTATCGACTATAACATCCGCATGGCAATCCGTCAGGGCGTCAAGCCGGAGACAGCATACGCCATCGCCAGCCTTCATGCGGCCGAAGCATACGGCTTGAAAGACGTCGGTGCGATCGCGCCGGGCAAGAAAGCGAACTTTGTTATCTTGTCAGACGTCGAATCGGTTAACATCGAAACCGTCTACGTCGATGGTGAAGTAGTCGCTCGAGCGGGGAAAGCCACGTTCGAGGCCGAAGGGATTGAAGTGCCGAAGCCGATGAAAGGTGAGCTCAAACTCCCGGACCTGACAACTGACTCGTTCCGCTTGCCGATCAAGGAAGAAGCGGTCGATGTCATTCAAGTGTTGCCGAACAGCCTGTTGACGAAGCACGTCCGCCACGTGTTCAATCCGGATGAATCGGGCGCTGATCTTAACGAGGACATCGTGACGCTCGCCGTCATCGAGCGGCATCACGGGACGGGCCATATGGCGCTCGCACCGGTGACGGGCTTTGGACTCAAACGTGGTGCGCTCGCAGCGACTGTCGCCCACGACAGCCATAACCTTGTCATCGCCGGTGTCAGCCCGGAAGACATGTTACTGGCTGCAGAGACGCTCGAGAAGGTCGGTGGCGGTGTCGTCGCCGTCTCGGAAGGGGAAGTGCTTGCCGTCTTGCCGCTCGAGATTGGGGGGCTCATGACGAGGCGTCCGTATCATGAAGTCGCAGACGTGCTCGAACAGCTGAACGACGCACTTGACGTCGTCGGGGCTCACCGTCACTTCAACCCGTATTTGACGATGTCGTTCCTGGCACTTCCCGTCATTCCCGACTTGAAGTTGACGGACATGGGACTGTTTGATGTGACGACGTTCTCATTTATCGAAAATTGACTCGGTCTAACGTATGATTTTCGTAAAGACCAACCCGAAACGATTGAATGCGTGCGCTTAAGTTGATATAGTTACAACAAGTTTCATCGGTACAAATTGAAAGGGGGGATATAACAGATGGAACAAGTTGCTTACAACCGGTCGTATGATGAACATGAGGATTTGATCAATTCTGTGTATCGTGCCTTCAAGGACCGATGTGAAGAATTGCCTAGCGAGACGCAGACGAAGCGACGGTTGCGCCGTTTGATTTTATTGACGATCAAAGATCATACGTCATCGCATGCCGAACGGTTCGTGCTTTATCATTTCTTTAGTGATTTCTTTAAAGCCGTTGAGTCAAACGACCAAGCCGCGCTCGCTGTATTAAAACAAATCGTCCGTGACTAAAAAAACTATTGATATGTTACTGTAACCTATGATAATTTAGACGTAACTTTAAATGAATATTCGTGCTATCGATGAGGTAGAGGTGCGATGCTGATGAGTAAGTAGTCCGAGGATGACAACGGTGAAGACTACAGAAAGGCAGAATCGCCGAAGTGTAAAGTCATGTCTCTGACTTTATGCTGGGCTGACGGGAAACACCCGTCAGACTGCCATACATATATTACGTATGGAGCGCTCCAAGTCGGCTAAGAAAGACGGAACATCCAGCGAGGGTGTCGGCTTTGTTGCCGATGCCCTCGCTTTGCGTTTTTTTAAGCATTGGGGGGCCTCATCTCAAACAGAAGAGGAGGAAATCAGCATGGTAGATTATTCAACATCGGTACTTTCGTTAGTACCGGCACTACTCGCCATCATTATGGCGATCACAACTAGGAAAGTCATTCCGTCACTCGGTGTCGGGATCATCGCAGGGGTCTTGCTCCTTCATAGCTTCAATCCGCTTGAATCGATTCAGTACTTATGGTCGAACGTCATCGCCTTGTTCTGGGCAGATGGTGCCATAAACGAATGGAACGTGCTCTTGATCGCGTTCTTGCTCTTGCTTGGTATTTTATCGTCGATCATCCAAACATCGGGCGGCGCTCGCGCGTTCGGTGAATGGGCGGCTTCTAACGTCAAAACGGCGCGCGGCGCGCGCCTCGTCTCGTTCGGTCTTGGAATCTTGATTTTCATCGACGACTATTTCAACAGTCTCGCTGTCGGGAACATTAGCCGACCGCTGACGGATCGCAAGAAAGTATCGCGCGCTAAACTCGCGTATACGATCGACTCGACGGCGGCTCCAGTCTGTGTCATCAGCCCACTTTCGAGCTGGGGTGCCTACATCATCGCCATCATCGCTGGTATTTTAACGAAGTACTCAATCGACAGCTACTCGTCGTTCTCGGCGTTCATTCAAATCATCCCGATGAACTTCTATGCCATCTTCGCACTCATGTTGACGGGGTACGTCGCTTTCACAGGGCTTGCCATCGGACCGATGCGGACGCACGAGCTACGTGCGCTTAAAGGCGAGCTCTACGATGTGTCGAAAGGTGCACCGATGGGAATGAGTGAAGACATTAAAGAGCATGATGGTGGGAAAGTCCGCGACTTGATCGTCCCGATCATCGTCTTGATCATCGCGACCGTCTCGGCCATGCTTTACACAGGTGGCCAAGCGCTTGCTGCTGACGGTCAAAGCTTCTCGCTGCTCGGAGCGTTCGAATCGACGGACGTGACGCGTTCACTCGTTGCCGGCGCGGTCATCAGTTTGATCGTGGCGTTCTTGCTTCTCATCGGTCGCAACATTCCAGCTGTAGACTACGGTCATGCAGCGTGGGCCGGTATCCGGGCCATGTGGCCAGCCGTACTCATCTTGCTGTTCGCTTGGACGATCATTGCCGTCATCGGGGATATGAGAACTGGTGATTACTTGGCAAGCTTCGTCACAGATACGATCGCGGCGTCATACTTGCCGCTCATCTTGTTCGCGATCGCCGGTCTCATGGCGTTCTCAACAGGTACGAGCTGGGGGACGTTCGGTCTCATGCTACCAATTGGTGCTGATTTGATCATGGCGGTCGACCCAGAGCTGTTGCTCCCGACACTTGCCGCTGTGCTCGCAGGTGCCGTGTTCGGTGACCACTGTTCACCGATCTCGGATACGACGATCCTCAGTTCGACGGGTGCCGGGTCGCACCACATCGACCACGTGTTGACACAACTCCCGTACGCGTTAATCGCGGCAGGAGTGTCGGCGGTCGGTTACTTGGTGCTCGGAATCACAAGCTCGATGTGGATTGGATTCTTCGCGGCGTTCGCGACGTTCGTCGTCGCTCTCGTGATTGCTCAAATCATCTCGAAGCGCGGCCAAGTGCCGGCAGAGATGCGTGCTGAGCGTGAAGCGTAAACAGCTCGTCTAACAATCCGAAAAGATGTGTGTCACGAATCGCGTGACACACATCTTTTTTGTATGGAATGTAAAAACAAATCCTGCCGCTATGCGACAGGATTTGTTTTTTAGTTAACGTCCAACCACTTGAAGCTAGCGTCAGCTCCGAACGGATGGCGGTACATGTTTTGAATGTTTGAGCGCTCGAGGTAAGCTTCACCTTTTTGGTAGATCGGTGCGATCGCGAAGTCGTCTTCGAGCAAGATGCGTTCAGCTTCTTGCATCGTCTCCCAACGCTTCATTTGATCAGCTTCTTTCTTCGCGCTTTGGATTAACTGATCGTACTCATCGTTCGAGTACGCCATCCGGTTGAACGGACCGTCTGTGATCCACATGTCGAGGTACGTCATTGGATCCTGATAGTCAGGGCCCCAGCCGGCAGCAGAGATATCATAGTCGCCTGCACCTTCAAGCTCGAGGAAGTTTTTGAACGGCTGTTGTTTGATGTTAAGCGTGAGTCCAGGCAAGTTCTTCTCGAGTTCACCTTTGATGTACTCGTTGACTTTCTTGAACGCTTCTTCATCACGTGAGAGGAATTCGAGTTCGATCGTCTCGACGCCGAGCTCGGCAAGTCCTTTATCCCAGGCAGCTTTCGCTTCGTCGACGTTGTAGCTTTGAAGATCAGGATACTTCTCGCGGAAGTCAGCTCCGTCTTCCGTGAACGTGAAGTCTTTAGCGACGATGAAGTTGGCCGGCTGTGAACCGTCTGTCAAGATGACGTCGGTTACGCCTTGCTTGTCGAAACCTTTCGCCAACGCTTCACGAATATTCACGTTTTGGAGTGCTTCATTCTTTTGGTTGAAACGAAGGAAGTTGATCCGTGCGTCAGCACGTGTTTTAAACTCTTCTGCTTCTTGGAATTGTGGAACGAATTCAGAAGACAAGAGCGTATAGTCGACTTCACCTGACTCGAACAAGTTGACACCGGTCGCGACTTCTTTGACGACTTTGACGTTAATCGTGTCCATCTTGACGTTTTCAGCATCCCAGTAGTCTGGATTCTTTTTATAAACCCAACCTTCGTTGTCTTGCCAGCTATCAAGTACGTAAGGGCCGTTGTAGAGCGTTTTATCGACGGCTGTCGCGAACGACTCGCCTTGTTCTTCGACGAACTCTTGTTTTTGCGGCATGTACGTCGGGAATCCTGTCAACCCGAGGAAGTATGGAGCCGGTGCTTCCAATTGAACTTCAAGCGTCTTCTCATCGACTGCTTTCGCACCGAGTGAATCGAGTTCAGCTTCGCCGCCGAGGATTTTGTTGGCATTCTTCAAGTCTTGAAGGATGTATGCGTACTCGGCACCCGTTTCAGGGTTGAGGGCACGTTTCCACGAGTAAACGAAGTCTTCAGCCGTTACTGGTGAGCCGTCTGACCAGTTGGCGTCACGTAATTTAAATGTGTATGTAAGACCGTCTTCCGAAATCTCGACGTCCTCAGCAATACCTGGTACTGGTTGGTTGTTTTCATCAAGACGATACAGTCCCTCGAAGACGTTGTTCGTCACGATGATCGATGTCGAGTCGGTCGTGAGTGTCGGGTCAAGCTGTGGCAAATCAGTTGCCGAAACGAGCGTGACTTCTTTTTTCGCGTCACTTGATGACGATCCGTCCGTCGAATCTGTTGCCTCTTCTCCACCGCCACACGCTGCTGTAGCAAGCAAAGCGACACCCGATAAAGCTAACCATTTTTTATTCCGCATTGTCTTACCTCCCGAAAATTCTGATTGTTTCGAATATATTGCAATTAAACTACAAACAGAATGAATGCGCAATAAAATTTTTTAAATTATTCGAAAATACAAACATTACTGAAATACCTATCTAAACGTTCCTTTATTCAGTAGAATGAGAAAATCGTCGAATGTTTATACATTATGTGTGTATAGTTATTCGATAAATGTGAACTAATGTTGGAGGGTTTTGAATGAAGTCACAATCAGCCGGAATCGGCTTTTTCGGGCTTGCTGCCATGGTCGTCGGGACGATGATTGGCGGAGGAGCTTTTAATTTGCCAGGAGCGATGGCCCAAGGTGCCGGGGTCGGGTCAGTGATGATCGGTTGGACGATCACAGGGGTCGGTATGATTATGCTGGCGTTCGTATTCCAATTTTTGGCGGATTCACGTCCTGAACTTGAGGGTGGGATTTATGCCTACGCTAAAGAAGGGTTTGGGAAGTTCGTCGGCTTCAATAGCGGCTGGGGTTATTGGATGTCCGCTTGGATCGGGACGGTAGCGAACATCACGCTGATCTTTAGCACGCTCAGTTACTTTTTCCCGATTTTTTCAGCAGAGCATCGATCGTTCCGGTTAGTGATGAGCGCGTTCTTCATTTGGGGGCTGTTCTGGCTCATCTCCCGAGGGATGAAGGAGGCGGCGCTCTTGAACATCGTCACGACGATTGCGAAGCTCGTCCCGATCTTCTTGTTCATCGTGCTCATTTTGTTTGCGTTCCAGATTGAGACGTTCCAAATCGATGTTTGGGGCGAGTCTGGTTTCAGTTGGTCGCACGTGTTTCCCCAAGTGAAATCGACGATGCTCGTGACGCTTTGGGCGTTTGTCGGCATTGAAGGCGCGGTCGTCTTATCGTCGCGGGCGCGCAATAAGCGCGATGTCGGGCGGGCGACGGTGATCGGCCTCATCGGGACGCTGTTGATTTACATGATGATTTCAATCTTATCCTTCGGCGTCATGACGCAAGAACAACTCACGGCGCTCCCGGAACCGTCGATGGCGTACGTGCTCGAAGCGGTCGTCGGTCCGGTCGGTGCGACGATCATCAATATCGGTCTGCTCGTGTCGCTCGCTGGGGCGTTGCTCGGGTGGACGATATTGGCGACGGAGATCTCCTACGTGGCGAGCCGGGACGGTGTGTTCCCGAAATTGTTCAATCGACTCAATCGAAATGATACGCCGGTGAGCGCCTTGTTCATCACGCAAGCGTTCACGCAAGCAGTCACGGTCATCGCCTTGTTCTCGGAACAGACGTACTTGGTGCTCTCGAGCATCGCCGGTATCGCCGCGCTCGTGCCTTACTTATTCTCGGCCTTGTTCGGCTGGAAAGAGGCACGGCGGACTGGTGTTCGGAAAATGGTCCTCGTTTCGAGTGTCGCCTCGCTCTACGCGGCATGGTTACTCTACGCATCCGGGATTGAATACATGCTCATCGCAATGATTTTGTATGCGCCGGGAATCTTCGTTTTCATGCTCGCAGAACGGGAGCAAGGACGGAAGTTCCTAAGCGGGATCCAGTATGCGATTGCGACTGTCATCATCCTCGCGGCGACTTATGGTGTGTACGGACTATGGACGGCTGCGATTAGCCTCTAATCAAAAGAAGCACCGGTCGTCGAGATGACGACCGGTGCTTCTTTATGTCTCGTTATTCGTGAGCAACCGGACGACTTGGTCGGGTGGCATTGGTTTGGCATATAAAAATCCTTGGAACGAGTCGCAATCGGTCTCTTTTAAATGGTCGAGCATGATTTGGTCTTCGACGCCTTCGGCGACGACGTGAAGGTTCAAACTCTTGCCGAGGTGGACGATGACGTCGAGCAAGTGAGACTTCGACGTCAACCAGTCGTCGAGGAACACTTTGTCGATCTTCAGCTCGTCGACCGGGAACGATTTCAAGTATTGAAGCGACGAGAAGCCGGTTCCAAAGTCGTCGATCGACAGGCGGTAATCGAGCCGTTTGATTTGATTCATCCGAGCGATGGTTTCTTCCGTCTGTTGCATGACGAGACTTTCTGTGATCTCGAGAATGACGTCGGACGGGTTCAAATCGAGTTGTTGCTTGATGTTTCGGAGCGTGTTGATGAAACTCTCGCTGCGGAACTGGTTCGGCGAAATATTGACCGCCATCGATAGAGGATGATTGACGAGCGGTTGCCACGCCTTCAGTTGCTTGGTGGCCTCAAGAATGACCCAGTTGTTGATCGGGACGATCAGCGCCATCTCTTCAGCGAGCGGGATGAACTCCGAAGGCGGGATTTGCCCGAGTTGGTCGTGATGCCAGCGCAGTAACGCCTCAAATCCAATCAGCTTATCCGTTTTCAAGTCGAACTTCGGTTGGTATTCGAGATAAAAATGTTTTTCTTCGAGCGCTTGGTACAGCGCTTTTTCGATATGGACTTGTCTTGAGAACGCATCGTCCATGTCTTTCGTGACGAATTGGATCGTCCCGACACCGATGCGCTTGCCTTTGAACAAAGCGCTCTCGGCCCGGGTGTACAGCTCGTCCAACGAATTAGTGGCCGATGGGTAGAACACGCAACCGATCGAGATCGATAACATGATCGAATGGTGGTAAATCCGGAACGGTCGTTGCAGTTCGTGTTGCAGTTGACGAAGCAGCTGGAACACTTCTTCTTTTGATTGTTCAAAGAAAAGAATACCGTACAAGCCGCCCGAAGGATGGAACATGACACTCGACTGGGGCAGGAAGCGTTCAGCCCGGTCTTTAATTTGGAGCAACAGTTCATTGCCGACGCGTGAACCGAACGACTCGTTGATAATTTTGAACCGATCGATATCGAAGAGGGCGACGTGCAATAACCCGTTATGTTCTTTCACGTCAGTAAGTGAATGCGCATATTGGCGCAAGAGCCCTTTTTTATTTAACAGCCCGGTCAAATCGTTGTGATAGGCGAGGTAGTTCACTTCTTGTTCGAGACGTTTTTTATCAGACACGTCGAAACCAAACGCCGTGTACTGGGCGATTTCGCCGTCTTCACTTAAAATCGGTACAATCGTCAAGTTGAGCCAGCAGATGTTCGTCACATGTCGTTGCGATCGAACCGGCATCTCGCCGTTCCAAATTTGATCGGTCGTGAGCGCTTGACGTACCACACCCGCAATCGGATCATCTTCAAAGGATGGGTGAATGAGCTCGAACCAGTTACGACCGATGAATTGTTGGTCAGGTGCCCCGATCAAGTCGCACAACAGCGGATTGATCTCGGTGATCTCGCCACGAGCGTTGGCTGCCAAATAATAAGTCGAATGCTCGATCATCGCTTGGAAGTGGTGGAGCAGGTTGAACTGCTCGGTGCTGATGAGCGGACCGAAGCCTTTCGGTAGGAAGGCTAAAAAATAGCCGTTGACGTCGTTGATCGAAAAAGTTTGTAAGTAAGCGGTCGCATAGACGACCGAGCCGTTTTTATGTTTAAACGCCGTCAACGCCGTCGTCGAGAATGGATATTGAAGGAGCAATGGTGACCACGTTTCAAGCGCCTGCTCTAAATGTTGGACGACGGGTAATGCGTGGTGAAGTACCTCGTCACGCTCCCAACCGAACAGCGTCTCCGCTTGTTCGTTCCAAAGAAGGACGGTGCCGTCAAAATCGATGTAACAGCATGGGATCGATAGGGCATCGATGAACGTATCAATCGGCAAATCACGCAATGAAGTCACACAAATTCCTCCAATCTACATCAAATAAGTCATACTATACGTTCAGTGTACCTTATTTTCCCAACCCAAGGAACGGGCAAGTTCGTCGTTGTCAAAAGAAAGACGGTCATCATATACTGAAGGTGTAAGGTAGTTCTTTTCATAAGGGGGAAATCAAATGTCAAAAACACAAGAAGTGATTGAATTGACAGAGAAATTCGGGGCGCACAATTATCATCCGCTTCCAATCGTCATCTCGGAGGCGAAGGGGATTTGGGTGACGGATCCGGAAGGGAATCGTTACATGGATATGTTGAGTGCGTATTCGGCTGTCAACCAGGGGCATTGTCATCCGAAAATCATTCAAGCGTTAAAAGATCAAGCCGACAAGATCACGTTGACGTCACGTGCTTTCTACAATGATCAGCTCGGTCGCTTCTACAAAAAAGTGGCAACGCTTACAAATAAAGAAATGGTGTTACCGATGAACACCGGTGCCGAAGCGGTCGAGACCGCGGTCAAGGCATCACGGCGCTGGGCCTATGAGGTCAAACAAATTCCGGGGCAAGCCGAGATTATCGTCTGCACCGGCAACTTCCATGGACGGACGATGGCGGCTGTGTCGATGTCGACAGAAGCGGACTATCAGCGCGGTTTCGGACCGCTCCTCCCAGGCTTCAAAGTCGTGCCATACGGAGACATCGACGCGTTCGAGGCGGCGATCACGGAGAACACGGCGGCGTTCATCGTTGAACCGATTCAAGGGGAAGCGGGTATCATCATCCCGCCGGCGGGTTACTTGAAGCGGGCGGCTGAATTGTGTAAGGCGAACAACGTGTTGTTCATCGCAGATGAGATTCAGTCAGGTCTTGGCCGCTCTGGAAAATGGTTCGCGATCGAATGGGAAGGCGTCGATCCCGATATGTATATCCTCGGAAAAGCACTCGGTGGCGGTGTCTTCCCGGTATCTTGCGTGGCTGCTAACGAAAGCGTCCTCCAAGTGTTCAATCCAGGATCGCACGGGTCGACGTTCGGGGGGAACCCGCTCGCGGCGGCGGTATCGATCGCTGCGCTCGAGGTGCTTGAAGAAGAACAGCTTCCGGAGCGTTCGCTCGAACTCGGGACGTACTTTATGGACCGTTTAAAGTCAATCGACAACCCACGCATTAAAGAAGTCCGGGGCCGCGGCCTATTCATCGGGATCGAGTTGACGGAAGCGGCTCGTCCTTATTGTGAGGCGCTTAAAGAGCGGGGCTTGCTCTGCAAGGAGACGCACGAGACGGTCATTCGACTCGCGCCACCGCTTGTCATTACGAAAGAAGAACTCGATGAGGCGTTCACGGCAATCGAGGCTGTATTCGCACCGACTCCTATTTCATAATGCGGGAGGGCTTGTTATAATTTGAGAAGAAATGCAGACACCTGCCGGGCGATGTTTTCGCGGCAGGTGTCTTTTCGTAAGGAGGAACGGTCGTGCTCTACGTTTACGTTGGTTTAGCAGGAGCGCTTGGAGCGCTAGCAAGGTATGGGGTCGGTATAGGGATGCATACGTTGTGGACAGGTACATTTCCGCTAGGGACGCTCACCGTCAACTTGATCGGCAGTTTTCTACTCGGTTGGCTCACCCATTACTTGTTTCAGACCGGAAAGTTTTCACCGATGGTCATTACGGCGGTCGGTACAGGGTTTATCGGTTCGTTCACGACGTTCTCGACGTTCAGTGTCGAGACGATTGTGATGATCGAGTCAGGGAACCTGGTCGGAGCGCTCACCTATGTGACACTGAGCATCGTCCTCGGTCTGTTCAGCTCGTGGTTAGGCTATAAACTAGGAAGAAGACGATTCCGGCGTTTTGTGAAGCGAGAGGGGGAGGCGTGATGACTGTTTTGACAGTGATGATCGGTGCCTTTTTCGGGGCGATGGCCCGCTTCGGGATTGGTCAGCTCGTTAAAGTATGGACGACATCGGTCTTTCCTTGGGCGACTTTGTTCGTGAACGTGACCGGATCGTTTTGGCTCGGATATTTGTATGCGGCCCCTGTACCTTCGGTGGTGGGATTCGGAATCGGCGTCGGCTTCCTCGGTTCGTTCACGACGTTCTCGACGTTCAAACTTGAAGTGATGCGGTTCGTGACGAAAGATTGGGTTCGCTTTGGTTTATACTTACTGGCGACGTATGTCTTCGGTTTAATTGCCGCCTACCTCGGCTACCAATTTGGACAATAAACAATCCCTCGGAAACTCCGAGGGATTGTTTATTGTTCAGCGAGTTGAAGCTTTTCAGCACATGATGCGCATGTGTTTTCATAAGACTCACACTGCTCATCCATATGTTGTCCGCATTCTTGACACGTCTTATCTGGTAATTTCCGATAAAATTCGACTGACGATTCGAGTCGGCTTGCCCATTCATTCATATAAAGCGCCTCCTTTAAGTATGCGTGCGTTTGTTAAGTTGTATTCATTGTATTATAACAGTTCTGTTTAAGTCAATTATAATCTATAACAGATTTTTCTGTTTGGATTTGCTAAAATGAAATTATACGAAATGAGGTGACACGGATGAAGGCACCACAATGCGAAACAATCGCCATCCAAAGTGAAGATGTGGCTGTATTGCAACAGGCACTTGTGCGATTGGATGCTAACCGAGTCAGTCGGTTGTTTAAGGCGTTCGCTGATCCGACGAGACTGAAAGTGCTGTACGTCCTGACGCTCGAGCAAGAATTATGTGTCTGTGACGTCGCCGCCGTGATCGGACACTCGAACGCGACCGCGTCTCATCATTTACGGACGCTCCTCGATCAAGGGCTCGTAAAATATCGTAAAGATGGGAAAGTTGTTTATTACTCATTAGATGATGAGCACGTTCGTCTTCTCGTCGAAATCGCGATGGCGCACAGTGCCGAACAGCAATCAGGTCTTTGAGAAGTGTCTACTGCGACAACACAGTAGACACTTTTTTATATTGTATTCTCTTCCAATCAGCGTTACGATATATTCAAATAAACGTTTGAATGAAGTGGGAGGAAGAGCGATGGAATCACGTGACGTCTTACCAGTCGAAGGTATAACTTGTACAAATTGTGCGGCGAAGATCGAGAAAAGCGTCTCGGAGCAGACCGGTGTCGCATCCTGTCAAATCGACTTTGCGACGAGCCGGATGATCATCGAATGGATTGATCCGTCCGAGCGTGAAACAGCGCTCCGTTCAATTGAAGAGACGATGGGGCGGATTGAACCGGGCGCGCATTTCGTGAAAACTGATCAAATCGAGCAAGCATCGAACCACCTGTTGTGGCGCTTTGGTATCGCCCTCAGCCTGCTTGTGCTCGCTCTCTTGACTGAATCACTGCCGTTATACGTTGTTGCTTATGCGGTCGCCGGCTATGATGTCGTCTATGCGGCAGCACGAAACGTATGGCATCGCGAATGGTTCGATGAGAAGTTTTTAATGACGATTGCGACGATTGGAGCGTTCGCAATTCGAGAATATCCGGAAGCGGTCGCCGTCATGCTATTTTATCAACTCGGCGAATACTTCCAAGGACGAGCCGTCCACGCGTCGCGTCGGTCGATCCAGTCATTATTGAATATGAAACCGACGATGGCACGTGTGCTCGGTCCGGACGGTGAGTTCGAACGGCGTCCTGAAGATGTGGCAATCGGCTCGGTCATCATCGTCCGTGCCGGAGAACAAGTTCCGATGGACGGGAGCGTCGTGATCGGCTCGAGTTCACTCGATACGGCATCATTGACGGGCGAATCGGTTCCCCGTCAAGTCGGACCGCACGATGAAGTGCTCGCCGGAATGGTCAATTTAGAAGGGCGACTTGAAGTGCGCGTCATACGATCTGCGACGGAGTCGAGCTTGCAAAAGATGATTGCGCTTGTCGAACAGGCAAGCTCGAACAAAGCGAAGACAGAGCAGATGATCACACGCTTAGCCAGAGTGTATACGCCGATTGTCGTCGTTTTAGCAGCAATCGTTGCGTTCATCCCACCTCTTTTCGTTGGGAATTTAGAGGAGTGGGTGTATCGTGCCTTAATTTTCCTCGTCATCAGTTGCCCGTGCGCACTCGTCATTTCAATTCCGTTAGGTTATTTCGGCGGGATCGGGGCTGGTTCTAAACGAGGGATTTTGGTCAAAGGCGGCGAGTATTTAGACGTGCTCGCCGAAGTGAAGACGGTCATCTTTGACAAGACGGGAACGCTCACGACCGGTCGCTTTGAAGTGACGGACGTGACGACGAACGGAGACGTGACAGAAGCGGAGTTGTTAACGCTCGCTGCCCGTGTTGAGATGGCATCGACGCATCCGTTGGCAAAAGCAATCGTCGCGAAGGCGAGCAAGACGACCGCGTTTGCGAATATTACCGAAGACCCGGGCTACGGTCTGACAGCGACAGATAGCACGGATACAATCTATGTCGGAAGTGCTCGTTTCATGAGGAAGTTAGGACATTCGATTCAAGATGAACAAATGGGCACAAGCGTCCACGTCATGAGAAATGACCGCTGGCTCGGGCGGATTGAACTGATGGATACGGTGAAAGAGGATGCCGCAGCAGCCATTGCCGCGCTAAAACGTCTCGGCTATCGGACGGTCATGTTGACAGGGGACCGGGATGAAGTTGCGACGTCGGTCGGTTTGAAAATCGGAATCGATGAAGTGAAAAGTGAGTTACTTCCCCATCAGAAAGTCGAGGAAGTGGAGAAGTTGGCCGCACGAGGGAAAGTCGCGTTCGTAGGTGACGGTTTGAACGATGCGGCAGCGCTGGCCCGTGCGGACGTCGGACTCGTCATGGGTGGAATCGGGAGCGATGCCGCAGTGACGGCGGCAGACCTCGTGCTCATGAATGACGCACCGAGCGATGTCGTTGCGGCGATTGAGCTAAGTCAGCGGACGAAGCGGATCGTGTGGCAAAATATTATCCTCGCATTCGGGATGAAGGCGCTGTTCCTCCTGCTCGGCGTGCTCGGACTCGCATCGATGTGGGAAGCTGTGTTCGCAGACGTCGGCGTCGCGTTGCTCGCGATCGGCAACGCGACTCGCTTGATCCGTTCCAACTAAAAAAACTTCAAGCGAGCTTGAAGTTTGGTGAATACTTGAGACCGATCAGTTGTGATCGGTCTTTTTTTGACGTGTTTTGAAAATCATGAACATGAGGATGATGAGGACCGCTACGAGTAAGAAAACGATTGAGTACAGTGCTTGAATGACGATATCGATTTGATTTTGAGTGGATACGAGCTCTTTCCGGATATCGTTGTATTGCATCTGTTTCAAAGCTCTTAAATCTTCTAGTATCGTCTGCCGTTGATCGGTCATCGACTTGGCCGTCACCGTCGCCTGTTCGATGTCACCGCTCTCGTACATGACGAGGACGCGGTCGGCTTCTTGTTCCCAAATGCCGTCCCGATGCAGTAAGTCGAGGAATGAACTTGGCGTTCTCGGATCATTCTTGATAGATTCCTTCAACTCTTTCGTACGTTGGGACATGCTGTAATAGGCTTCTAAAAAGCGGTGGTCTTCATAGGCGAGGAGACCGCGGATAGCGTTGGCGCGTTCGATATTGTAGTACATGATTTCTTCAATTGCTTCATATGAATCGAACCGTTGCTCGTGAATGGTATCGATCTGGTCAGTCGTATTTCGCAGTTGAACGATGAAACTGGCGATGACGAGGACGATTAATACGGACAATGAGGCGAGCAGCAGCAGCCACTTTCGTTGGGACATGTTCATCCCTCCTTTATGAAGACAATCGTACAATATTTTTCGGGTTTCAGCATAAAATATTTTTTTGGGAAAGGAAAAACCGGGTAAAGAGTTAAATATATAATATGACGTTTCTTGTTATCGCTTACAATAGACGATGGAATGATTTCATTCATAAGGAGAGTAAATATGCCAGAGAACTCGTCGTTAAAAAAGTTACATCAGGTCTTAAAAACAAACCGGACCAATCTTCAATATGAAATCCCGACCTTGTGGAACCGGATGCGATTTCCGGCAGAACCCGTGCGCGACGGTGTCGAACGGGTGAACCCGTACGACTTTTTAATCGATACGATTGAACGAGGCATTCTTCCGCACGCTGTCAACGGGCGTGATTATCGTCAGTCGGTCGCACAAGCGGACGGGCACCTCGAGACAGGGGGAGACTGGATTAAGCGCTCCTCGGTCTACTCGATGCAAGTCCGGACCTCGACGTCGTGGGACCATGACGGGTCAGGCTACGTCGAGATGGACAACTCTCAAGGCATGAAAGATACCGGCACGTTCGTGAAAACGCTGGCTCTGTTGCCGCACTTGTTATACATGGGGATCGACACGTTATTTTTATTGCCGATCTCGCAGCACAGTCATAAAAATAAGAAAGGTGAGTTCGGTTCCCCATACGCTGTCCAAGATTTCTTTGCCATCGACGAAGAACTAAAAGAGACATTGACAGGGGACGGGTTGACGGTCGAGGAAGAGTTCGCCGCTTTCGTCGAGGCGTGTCATATGGTGGGCATTCGTGTCGTCATCGATGTCATTCCTCGCACGTGCGCCCGCGATAACCGTCTCATTTTAGAAAATCCGGAATGGTTCTACTGGATTCCGGTTGCGGAACTCGATTACTATCACCCGCCTCACGTCCCGGGAATCGGAGAAAACGTGAAGCCTGAGTATGCATTCCTGCCGATGATCTATGGATCTGAGGACGTTTGGCACCATCTCCGCCGCTTCTCGATGGCGCCTAATCTTGTCGATGCTGCCAAGTGGGAGACGGTGAAAGCCTACTTGGTCGAACATCCGGACGAAAACTTACTTGCCGTCATCGAGCGTGAGTTCGGTTTGACGACCGCTCCGGCGTTCTCGGATTGTATCAACGATCCGCAACCGCCGTGGTCGGACGTCACATACTTCCGCCTGTTCCTCGATCACCCGACAGCAGCTGCACCTTATGTCGGCGAGGCGAGTCTGGCACCGTATATTTTGTTCGACTCGATCAAGTCGAACCAGTTCCGGGGTGACGAGATCAACGAGCCGCTTTGGGTGATGTTAGCCGACATCATCCCGCATTATCAACGCGAATATGGGATTGACGGTGCCCGAATCGACATGGGACACGCTTTGCCAGTCGATCTCGCCCAGCGCATCTTGACAGAGCCGCGTCAACTCGATTCGAACTTCAGTTTCATCGCCGAAGAACTGATCGAAGTCGGGGCTTGGTCGGCGCGTGACGCCGGCTACAATATGATCATCGGATACGGATTCTATAAAGAGCCGCGTTTTGACACGCATGACACCCATCAATTCATCTACGACTCACGTTTCTTGCCGTTGCCGGTATTTGCGGCTGGTGAGACAGCCGATACACGCCGGATTGCGACACGAGACGGTGGACGCCAGGCGAGTCGCTTGCTCACCGTACTGAACGGCTTCATGCCGAACGGGGTGCCATTGACGAACTCGGGGCTTGAACTGTATGAGACGCAGCCGATGAATACCGGTCTCGATTGCCGACCGGAAGAGGCGTATCAGTTGTTCCCGACCGATCCATATTTCGGGAAACTTGCTTTCTTCGACGCGTATCAGTTCCATTGGGATCATCCCGAGCGGACTGAAATGGTTGAACTCATGCATCAAGTGGCGGAAGTTCGCCGCCGTTGGCTCGATGTTCTCGTCGACCCGAGTCACTTTGAACCGCTCACGATGATGGATATGGGGGCGCCGTTCATCGGTCTAGCTTGGTTACGGGCAGATACGAACGAGACGTTGCTCATCATCGCCAACACGAATATGCAAGAGCACCTGCAAGGGAAGGTGCCGCTCGATGGGGTGCGTCGCCGGAACTGGAACGCGAGTCGTTTCGCCGAGATGGTGTACTCACCGAACTCATGGCCGTACGCCGAGCATTCGTTCGACGACAACTGGGACCTTTGGGTCAATTTGATGCCAGGCGAAGTCAAAATCTATGAAATGAAATAAGCAACGCCTCGGATCCGTAAGTGGATCCGAGGCGTTTGTCTGTTCAAGCGTTTTGTTTCATGTAATAGATGACGAACTCGTCGAGCGGCATCGGTTTCGCGTAACGATACCCTTGCATCGAATTGCAACCGATCCGCCGAAGGAACGTCTCTTGGTATTCGGTCTCGACGCCTTCAGCGACGAGAGCCATCCCAAGTTGTCGTGCCATGGCGACGATGGTCGCGGTCACGGTTTGATACTCGCGATTTTCTTCTAGCTGCATCGTGAACTCCCGCGGGATCTTTAACTCGTCAATCGGATAGCGGACGAGATAGGCGAGTGAGCTGTAGCCGGTCCCGAAATCGTCGATCGATAGTTTGATGCCGAGTGCCTTCAACTCGAGAATTCGATTTAAGACGCGGTCCGACTGGTGCGCCGCGACCGTTTCGGTCAACTCGAAGTTCAAGCGGCTCGGTTCGATCGGGAAGCGTTCGAACAACGTCGTCAAATAATCGATCAAGTGTTCATCGAACAATTGCCGGACCGACAAGTTGACCGATAGTTTCGGCAAATCGATGTCGCCTTGTTCAAACGCATACATCAGTTGGAACGTCTCATGAATCATCCAACGACCGAGGTCATGAATATGACCGGTCTCTTCGGCAATCGGAATGAATTCGCTCGGCGGGATGAACTTGCCGTCGCGTTGCCAACGCATGAGTGCCTCGGCGCCGATGATCGCCTTCGTCGAGGCATCGACCTGTGGCTGGAGATAAAGTGAGATTTCACCTTTCTCGAGTGCCATATCAAGTCCTTCCATCAACAATTTTCGTTCTTCCTTGTCGACGCGAAGCGCAGGAGCGAAGATGACGGTCTCATCGCGTCCTTTGTCTTTTGCCTTATACATGGCCAAATCAGCGTTCGATAAGAGGTGCTTCAGCGTCGTGCCGTGCTCCGGATAACGGACGATTCCGATTGAAGCATGAATTTCGACGAGGTTCCCGGCCATGAAATAAGGAGGACGATAAACGAGACGACGTAAACGTTCAACGAGAATTTCATCATCATTGTGTTCGGCGACGACGATGAATTCATCGCCTCCAAGTCGTCCGGCATATTCGTTTGGCAACAAGGCGCTGCGTAGACGTTTACCGATGTGCTGCAGCAACTGATCACCCATATGATGGCCGAACTGGTCATTGATTTCTTTGAACCCGTCGAGGTCGGAGAACATGAGTGTGAACGGTCGGCCGTCCGCAATCAGGCGCTCGATCTGTTCTTGCAGCGCGTAACGGTTATGCAGCCCGGTCAAGCTATCGTGGTTAGCCTGATACAGGATCTGTTCTTGCTGGACGATCATTTGCGTGATGTCTTTGACGATGGCATAGATGCCTTCGACTTCCCCATCAATGATCATCGGGATGTTCATCAATTGCCAAACGCGTGCCGAACCATCTTCTGTCACGACATTGACGTCTAATGTTTGCGGCCGTCCGTTCGTAAGGTCACGTAACACGTTCGTATAGGCGGATCGATCCGTTTGTTCGATGATGTCTAAAATATTTGATCCGATGAGCGTCTCGGTGTCATGACCGAGGACAGAGCTCCCTGCTTCGTTGACGGACAACACTTCGCCGTCAAGGTCGAACAAAAAGATGGGCTCTGCGTGATACGCGAACAGCGAGCGGTACTGTTGTTCACGGAGTTCGAGCTCGTGGGCTTTCGTCGTGACCGCGACTTCGAGGTCTGTATTGACGGTATGTAAGCGATGGCTAATGAGTGCGTTCTGTTTGGCGACAACGAATTGACGGATGAGCAGTAGCAACACCGCGTTCGCAATCATCGAGTCGACGATCGAGGTGCCGAGCAGTCGATCCGAGGCGAGCATGTACAGCATGACAATCGTACTGTAGATGACGTAATCAAACACAGAATCATGGGCGAGGACGTCTTCTGTCGATTCATCGAACAAATAACTGATTGAAATGATGAGAATGCTGATGACTTGAAGCAAATGGAGAAGCTCATGGCCGATACCGGTTAACAACTGCAGCTCATTGATGATCGAGGCGGTTGTAAAACCGAGAATCCCGATGAGGAGCATCACGCGGAAGCCTTGCCCGGATGTCACGATGCGATTCAAATATAAGAAACCGAGCACCATGTAAAGGCTGATGAGCACCATCTGTTCTTCAAAGCCGTTCAAACTCGTGACATACTGGCCGCCGTTCTTTGTGTAAAAGAAGATATGCAACGCACCGACAATCAAAAAGCTGAGCAGTGCGAACACATCAAACGTACGCAACTTCAACGTTCTAATTTCAATCGATTGGGTGATGACGATGAGGGCCATGATCAAATAAAAGAAGTTTTGAATGAACAGCATCATATCAATTGGCATCGCCGTGGTAAAGCGGTGTCCCACCAAATAAGCGATGAAACAGACGTTGCCAGCGCTAATGAGAAGATAGATATAGCGGCGCATCCCGTGATGGCGCAATATGGCACTCCCGCTTACCACGGTGGCGACGAGTGCGATGATCATAAAGTAGACGAACAAGCTCGTCTCCCTTAACGCATAAGGGCTGAATAAGATAACGAATAGACCGATAAAAAACGTCCCGACGAGAAGAGCGGGGACTGATTGGCGCAAAGTGTGGCTAGACAACTTATGCACCTCCTTCTGTATATGTCTCTGAGGCTCATCCTTATTATCGGACCGTTCGGGTATTTATTACACAAAAAAATCGACAGCACGATGCTGTCGATTAAAGTGTATACGAATGTTCTTTAAAGTTACCGACAATCGAGTCGATTTCTGAGACAGTGACGAACGCCTCGGAATCAATGTCTGAGACGATTTGACGCAACTTTGGAATCTCATTGTTTTGAACGACGACGTATAGCATTTTTTTCGCGTCGTTCGAATAGCCGCCGGTCGCGTCCATGATGGTGACCCCACGCTTCAAGTTTTGTTTGATGACCAAGTTGATCTCATCCGCTTTTTTACAGATGATGAAACACTGTTTTTGGGCGGAGAAGAAGCGATGGATCGTCAACAGCGTCCGCGACCGGACAAAACTGAGAACGAGTGCGTACATGACCGCTTTAATATCGAACGTGATGAACACGAGAATGTAGACGATGATATCTTGGGTCAAAAAGATTTTTGGGAGCGATAAGTTGCGGTTGTTCATGAAGATGACTTTCCCCAAAATATCGAGCCCGCCTGTCGATGCCCCGGCAAATAACAAAAGTGCCAAACCGAGTCCTGAGACGATACCGCTGAAGACGGACGCGACGAGCGGATCGTCGAGTGGCGTCGGTGGAATGAGGACAGGCAGCGCATCGATTAAAATCGATGATAATATGACGACGAGTCCTGTCATGAGAATAAATCGTCTCCCGAGATATTTGATCCCGATGATGAAGAGCGGGATGTTTAGTACCAACTGGGTGAGTCCGATCGGTGTGCCGAACAGCTCGTTGACGATGAGCGTGATTCCGACAATCCCGCCGGATCCGATTTCATTCGGTTTGAGTAACAGACCGACAAAGATAGATTGTAGGATTGTTCCGGCGATGATAAAAAGGATAGTCTCGACAGCGATCCGTTTACGTGATTTTGCGTACATATGAGTGGCTAAGGCGCCATACGCCTCCTTTGAATGAACTCATGCAAGCGTACTCCGATGACGCCGGAATTTCAAGTCTTGAAAGATTATAACTCGTTATGGAAGCGGTCGATATCACTCGCTAGCTGTTCGTGGACGTAGTCGATGACTTGAGCGTCGTCAAACAGTCCGAGCGGGGCGTCGTCCGGAATCGCGTCGAACGGTGAGACGAAATAGAGCACGGCCGCGACGAGAGCGTGTTGCTTGTCGGGCTGCATCTCGAACTGGGCGTTGTAGACGGCACGTAGCATGTTGAGCAGTTGTTTCATTTGGAAGTATAGTGTGAGCTCCTCTTCCCGTTCGATGTCGCTGATTTCGTTTGAGGCGACGTCGACCGTGACTTTTGCTAGGGCGAGTTCTCCTTGGACTAATAAGTCACCTAGCTTTTCGTTCTCGGTGAATTCGGTTTGGGCGTTGTTTAAAAAGTGTGAATAAGTCGTTTTCCAATCTGACATGTTTTTCTCCTCCTTCTCTCTACAACTACTAATATGCCCGTTTTTGCGATTTGGTTGCAACTTTTCCGAAAATTTAAGAAAATAGAAGTAAGTGAAAAAGGAGGAACTGTACATATGTCTACTGTAACTTTACCGACCGAGGCAGAATTTGCCCGCTATGCCGAGCTTGCTGTCAAAAAAGGTGTCAACATTCAACCGGGTCAACAGCTCGAAGTCCGAGCCGATATTAGCCAAGCACCGCTCGTCCGCCAAATCGTGAAAGCGGCCTACGCGGCCGGAGCGAAACAAGTGTACGTCAACTGGAGTGATGAAGAGACGACGAAAGTGCGTTACTTCAACGCACCGACTGAAGCGTTCAAGGAGTTCCCGGAGTGGCTCAAAGCACGATTCGAGCAACTCGCGGAAGAGAAGACGGCGTTCTTGTCGATCGTCAGCGACGATCCTGACGCGCTGAACGGTGTCGAATCATCACGCATCGCCGACTCGAACCGGGCGTCTGGTGTCGCGCTCGCGAAATGGCGTAAGTATGTCATGAGTGATAATGTCAGCTGGTCAATCGTGGCCGGTGCATCTGAAGCATGGGCGAAAAAAGTATTCCCAGACCGTGAAGATGCGGTTCCAGCCCTGTGGAGAGCGATTTTCGCAGCGACACGAATGGACCAAGACGATGTCGTTGCCGCCTGGGACGAGCACGATCAAGCGTTGCGCTCGCGGGCGCAGCTGTTGACGGATAAGAAATACGCGAAACTTCACTACAAAGCACCAGGCACGGAATTGACGATCGGTCTTCCGAAGAAGCACGTCTTCCTCGGCGGCGGTGGTCCGAACATGGACGGCGTCGACTTCATCGCCAACATGCCGACGGAGGAAGTGTTCACGCTCGCCGATAAAGATGCGGTCGAAGGACACGTGTCGAGCACGAAGCCGCTCAGCTACAGCGGGAACTTGATCGACGGGTTCACGCTTTGGTTCGAAGGCGGAAAAGTCGTAAAAGCGGAAGCGAAGCAGGGGCAGGCAGCACTCGATGAACTGTTGAACCTTGATGAAGGGGCGCGCCGCATCGGAGAAGTCGCGCTCGTGCCGGACGATTCGCCGATCTCGAACTCGGGACTCCTCTTCTACAACACGTTGTTCGATGAGAACGCATCGTGCCACTTGGCGCTCGGACGTGCCTACTCGACATGCCTTGAAGGCGGACCGACGATGTCGCCCGAAGAACTCGCTGAGAATGGCGCGAACGATTCGATGACACACGTCGACTTCATGATCGGTTCGGCCGAAATGAATATCGACGGTGAGCTCGAGGACGGAACACGCGAAGCGATCATGCGTGATGGGAACTGGGTCATCTAATAGAAAAAGATAGTTGAAAAGACGCAAAGGCGACCGCCTTTGCGTCTTTTCATGTCATGAGAGTTCATACAGAAATGCGAGCGCGTTCGGCAACCGACGCCGCCATGCAATCTCGTTGTGGACCGCCCCGGGCTCGACTTCGTAGCGGAAGGCGACGCCGGTCCGAGCGATCGTTTCGACGAGTCTCGCATTCGTGTATAAGTAGTCCTCGGGCGTGATCGGTCCGCTCGTCTCGTTCGTGCCGATATCCATATAGAGTCGGGCAGACAGGTCAGTTTGTTTCAGTTCGCGAATGAGCGAGTCGAGGTTGGACCAGGCGGCCGTCGACAGCGAACCGACACGACGTATTGCCGGATACGTCGCCATCATGTAGAGCGAGATGACGCCGCCCATCGAACTGCCCATCACGCCGACGTCATCCGGATCGGTCGCATAGCGTGCGTCAATCCACGGCTTCAGCTCCTGCATGAGCCAGTCGGCATAGAGGCGCCCCTTGCCGCCGAGTGTCGGCCGGGTCTTAGCGAGTTCAGGCCCGATGCGCTTGTAAAGCATCTCGTCTTCATAAAATGAGTACTCATCGTATCGGTCGAGCCAATCGGGGGCACTCGCGATGGCGACGACCATGAGCGGCAGTTGCAAATCGTCGAGATGGCGGTCAATCGCCCAACCTTCCCCGATTGTCGCGGTCTTGCCATCGAAGACGTTTTGGCCGTCATGCATATAGAGCACGGGCAACGCCTCGTCGGTACGAGCGAAGTCGGGACGGTAGACGCGGACGATTCGTTTTCGGCCGCGCATCGTCTCGGTCGGCAAGGTGAAACTAAACTGTTCGATCATACAATCATTCCTTCCTCTGACAATTTCTTCTCATTTTGGCGTTGTCTGTACAAAAACTCAATCCGGAAATTTGACTACCTACCGTTCGTTAGGTAAAGTAAGAGGAGATGAAAGGGGTAGATCGCACATGACCACGAAACAGCGCATTGAACAAGCTGCCAGACGCCGGTTCGCGCTCGAAGGATATGAAGGACTGTCTTTGGCGGCGCTCGCCGAAGATGTCGGGATTAAGAAGGCGTCTTTATATGCGCACATCGACGGAAAAGAACAGCTGTTCAAACAAGTCGTCGAACAGATGGCCGAGCGTTACCAGGGAGCTTGGTCACAAGCGCGGGACGCGTCAAATGATGCGGCACCGCTCGAACGGATCGAGGCAATCGTTGAAGCGCTGATTCATTTCTTCGAAGAAGAAGAGACGTGGATGCTGACGAAACGAATGCTGCTCGTACCGCCTCCTGAGCTGCGCGTCTTCATCGAGACGACGATCGGGTCGGTCGAGACCGAGCTCCAGGCGTTTGAGAAAGAGCAATTCCGTTTGGCGATGGAGCGTGGCGATTTACCGGAACAATCGCTCGACGACGTATATGACGCGTACTATTGTTTTTTGGACGGGGCGTTGCTTTCACTCTTTTCGTTTGCAACGAATCGAGCGCAACGACAGCATGCAGCATTTAAAATTTTCAAGAGAGGAGTCGGGTGGACATGAAAAAGGAACAAATGGCTTGGTTGTGGCTCGTGCTCGCCGGACTTCTTGAAATTGTTTGGGCGACGACGATGAAATTGTCGAACGGGTTTACCGTGTTAGGACCGACCGTCGTGACCATCGTGTTATTGATTGTCAGTTTTGGCTTGTTGGCGATGTCGTTCCGTGTGTTGCCAGCTGGCACCGGGTACGCCGTTTTTACGGGTATTGGCGCCGTCGGGACGGTCATCGTTGGAAATATTTTGTTTGATGAGACGATGACGGGAATGAAGCTGTTGTTTATCGCGACGCTCCTCATCGGGGTGGTCGGTTTGAAGCAAGTGACAGGAGGTGAGTCGGCATGAGTTGGACATTTTTAATCGGGGCTGGGCTCGCTGAGATGCTTGCTGTTTTCTTCATGGGAAAATCAAAAGGCTATCAGATTTTAAAATGGTCGCTTCTTTCGATCACGACGTTCGCACTAAGTTTTTATTTATTGTCACGTTCGCTCGAGACGTTGCCGCTCGGACTCGCTTACTCGATTTGGGTCGGGATCGGTGCGGCGGGCGGAGTGATTCTCGGTATGTTGTACTTGAACGAGTCGAGGGATCGCTGGCGTATCTTCTTTTTAATTCTCATTATCGGGAGCGTTATCGGATTGAAAGTCGTGGCGTGAATAGGATTGAAACGAGATAAAAACGGGAATCGAATAGTTCAGACTGTGAACGAAAGGGGCGGGAAAGATGAATCTTGTCGAGTTGCAATCAGAACGTCTACGGCTTGAACATTACACGATCTCCGATTTCTATTTCGTAAAATCGCTACTCCAAGATCCGCGAGTGATGCGTTTCATCAGTCCGGACGGCAAGCCATATACGGATGAACAGACAATCGAATGGTTCGAGAGACAATTGGTCCGCTATACAACGGGCCGACAGACCGGACTCCTCAAACTGATGACACATCACAGCGATGAGCCGATCGGCCATGCCGGGACGCTCTTGCATGAACTTGATGGCAACATCGAGCTCGAGGTCGGTTATTGGCTGGCACCAAAGCACTGGCACATGGGCTACGGCCGGGAAGCGGCCGCGCGTCTCATGCGGCATGCGTTCGAGGAAGGCGAGAAAGACATCATCTCGCTCATTCACCCGGACAACGTGCCGTCACAACGAGTCGCGAAAGCGAACGGATTGCATTGGGACCGTGACACCGAACACGGAGGCATGATTGTGTCCGTGTATGCCGGCGATTTGGAACGTCTATGCCGTCACATGAAGCGGGAAGAAATGACGCGGTGAAAAAAATAAAAAAAGTTTTAAAAAACAGTTGCCAAGGCATTAGTTTCTTGATATATTAATAGTGTCCTAAAGAGAGGACACGACCTGATTCTGTAGCTCAGCTGGGAGAGCGCTACCTTGACAGGGTAGAGGTCGCTGGTTCGAGCCCAGTCAGAATCACTTGGGTGCCAAACCCGATGCGAAACCCATAGGAACGTGGGTTTCCGCGCAGCCACTTCTTACGAGAAGTGGCTTTTTTTGTGTATTCTTTTAATTGACAGCCCACATAAACAGTTGGTATATTCCTCTCAATACATACAGAAACGGGGAATTATACGATGGTATTAACCGGAACAATCGTCAATGCGGCCTTGATCGTGGTCGGCACATTACTCGGGTTGTTGTTTCACCGAATCCCCGAGCGGATGAAAGAGACGGTCACGGCTGCCATCGGTCTCGCCGTCGTCGTGCTTGGCGTGCAGATGGGCATGAAGAGTGAGAACTTTTTAATCGTCATCGGCAGTCTCGTTATCGGAGCCGCACTTGGCGAATGGTGGAAGCTCGACGAGAAGTTGAACGAGATCGGCTATCAGTTGGAACGGCGTCTCGGTGGAAAAAGTAAGTCGAGCATCGCGGAAGGCTTCATCACGGCGACGCTCATCTTTGTAATCGGGGCGATGGCCGTCATCGGGGCGCTCGACAGCGGCCTGCGCGGGGACCATGACGTCCTCTATACAAAAGGGTTGATTGACGGTTTCACGGCGCTTGTGCTCAGTTCGACGCTCGGCATCGGCGTCATGTTCTCGGCCGTACCGGTCTTGTTGTACCAAGGAGCGATCGCGTTGCTCGCCATCCAGATCATGAAGTTTATTCCGGAGTCGCTCATGGATGACTTTATTTTGGAGATGACGGCGACCGGCGGCGTCATGATCGTCGCCATCGGGTTGAACCTGGTCGGGATCACCCGGATTCGTGTCGCCAACTTGCTGCCCGGTATTTTGATGGTCGCGATCATTGTCACCACGTTACATATCTTCCAATGAAAAACGGACTAGCGAAAAAAATGCGCTAGTCCGTTTTTTTGTGGGCCGTGACTGGTTGATCAGGATGTAGTGCTTCCGCAATGATTTGATCCCAGTCTGCGGCGTCACAGGATGTCGTACAAGTCGGTGCGATTTCGCACGTGGCGCATTTACCGGCTTTTGCTTTACGGGTGTAGCGATGGAGCGAATAAGCGGCGTACCCGAATACGGCAAGACCGATCAGTAAATCAAATAAGAACATATGATTTCCTCCTTGTTAAGACAATCCGAACAGACGACCGATTTGATAGATCATCAGTGATACGACGTACGCAACACCAAGCCCATAAAGGCTAGCGATCCACGTCAACTTGGCACTTCCCACCTCGCGCCGAATGACGGCGACGGTCGCTAGACAAGGGACATACAAGAGGACGAACGCCATGAAGCTATATGCGCTCAACGGCGTAAACACCGGAAGCAACGAAGCGGACAAGTCAGATTCGCTGACCGCATAAATGATCGCCATCGTCGATACGACGACTTCTTTCGCCAAAAAACCTGTGATGAGCGAAGCACCGGCCTGCCACGTCCCGAAACCGAGTGGAACCAACAACGTCGCAACGACCCCGCCGATCATAGCGAGAAAACTCTCATTCATCGGGACGTCCATTCCGGCTGGACCGGAATAGGCGAGTAACCAAATGAAGACGGAACCGCCAAAGATGAACGTACCTGCTTTTCGGACGAACCCTTTCGCTTTTTGCCACGTGCTGCGCCAAAGCGTCAACCCTTGGGGGACACGGTATGGAGGCTGTTCGACGATAAAGAGGCTGTTCCGATCTTCCGCCGCCAATACGGACGTGAATATTTTCGCGGCAATCAACGCCAGGACGATCCCGAGCATATAGAGCGATAAGACGACGAGCGCTTGGTTTGATGCGAAAAAACTGGCAGCGAAGACGGCATAAATCGGTAGACGCGCCGAGCACGACATGAACGGCGAAATAAAAATCGTGACGAGCCGCTCCCGTTCTTCCTCGACCGTCCTTGCCGCCATAATACCTGGGACGTTACAACCAAATCCAATGATCATCGGAATGAAACTTTTCCCGTTCAGTCCGACGAGTTGCATAAATCGGTCCATGACAATGGCGACACGCGCCATATAGCCAGAGTCCTCTAAAAACGAGATAAAGAAAAAGAGCACGAAAATCTGTGGGACGAAGACGAGGACACCGCCGACACCGGCAATTACCCCATCAATCAGCAACGCCTGGATGAAAGAAGAGGTCCCGAGCAGTTGTAACAACGAGCTCGTTCCGGACGTGACCGGACCCGACAGAAATCCATCCAACAGATCAGACAACGGGGCACCGATCCAGTTGAACGTGATGTGGAACAAGGTGTAAAGTACTGTAAAGAAAATAGGTAAGCCCCAGATCGGATGTGTCACGACGGCATCGATGCGGTCGGTGACCGTGGCTTGTTGTGCGCCTTGCTGATCGACGACGTGATGGCGAACGTCTTTCGTCCAGTCGCGTCTGCGTTCTGTAATGTGGGCGTGGGCGAAGCGTCCGAGTTTCACTTCTAACGCTTTACGAATTTCATTGACGGTTGGCGACGACGATTCGAGCTGTTCTGAAATGACGCGATTTCCGGCCAAGTATTGAATGGCGACCCAGCGATCGCGCTCACTCAGTCCCGTCGCTTCAAGAATTTGTTGAATCGCCAGTTCGGTCTCTTCCCCGTAATCGAGTACGAAAGGTTCGCGAGGGGTCGTTCGCAGGGAGGACAGGAGGACTTCACAGCCGGCGCCTGTGCGCGCTGTGATCGGAAACACGTCCACGTCCAAACGTTCTTTCAAGCGCTCTAAATTGATGTGGATGCCCCGTCCTTTGGCGACATCGACCATGTTCAGACCGATTTGAAGCGGACGGCCCATTTCGAGCAATTGGAGCGTTAATTGTAAGTTACGTTCGAACTGCGAGGCATCGATGATATTGATCATCCCATCGAACGGTTCCTGAAACAGGAATCGCGAGACGATTGCTTCGTCAGCCGATAGCGGGTCTAAATCATAGACACCGGGCAAGTCGATCAACTGTCCGATGTTTCCATGCAGCTGCCCGATTTTCTGTTCGATCGTGACACCTGCCCAGTTACCGACGTGGGCGAAGGAGCCGGTCAATCGGTTAAATAGAGACGTTTTTCCGGTGTTCGGGTTTCCGATTAAGGCAATCCGTTGCGTCATGGGACGATCACCCCAATCTGTTCAGCGTCACAGCGACGGATGGCAATCATTTGTTGATGTTCGATTTGTTCAATCGTGAGCGGTCCGGAAAAGATGGCCCGGCGCTT
This sequence comes from Exiguobacterium sp. SH4S7, assembly GCF_004336795.1. Classification (NCBI taxonomy): domain Bacteria; kingdom Bacillati; phylum Bacillota; class Bacilli; order Caryophanales; genus Exiguobacterium; species Exiguobacterium sp. SH4S7. Next base: position 128,129 of record NZ_SJUT01000005.1, on the reverse strand, counting down.
GATTCGGACGGAGCAACCTTCATAAAATCCTAAGGCGATCATGCGACGCCGCAAGCGGTCATCAATTCTCGTTAAATCGGATATGAGCACTGGTTGATGTAGCGGCATAGCAAGTAATGAACTCATTAAGATCTCTCCATTTTAGTCAAATGATAATTCTTCTCATTTGGTAGCATAACACGTTCTTTACTATCGGGAAGCAGGATTATTTGTGGATTTTATGACTTCTAAAAAATAGTAGTGCGAGAATTAAAAAAACCGCCCGATGTAAGTCGGAATAAAATCCGGCTTGCATCGGGCGGTTCAAGTACTTACGTTCTTTCAATCGTTGCGTCGATAGGATCATGATCTTCTTTCGCGCTCTCGCGGAGCGCGGACGACATCACGTCAGACAAGTCACGTGAGCGGAGCACGCCGACACCGCGGTCGGTCGGTCCATCAGGTGCGGCGACGTCTGCGATCAGCTCGTCGGTCGGACGTGTCTCATGCAACAATAACTCGGCTGATCCTTTCATCGCTTGAGCGACGATTTGGCGGGCAGTGTCTTCATCAAACCCGGCTTCTGTCAGCACCGGGGTCATCGAACCGACGATCTCGTAAAAGAACGCAGGACTGCATCCGGCCGCCGCCATGAAAGCCGACATCGTTTTCGCGTCCGTTACGGCCGTCCGACCGACACGGTTGAACAGTGCCGTCGCCGTCTCGCGGTCGGTCGCATCTGTCTCAGGTCCGAACCAGAGTCCGGTCATCCCGGTTTGATGGGCGACCGGGGTGTTCGGCATCGCGCAGATGGCTGGGATGCCGGCTACTTCTTCAAGCTCGCTCGGCTCGATATGCGCCGCAACGGATACGAGCAGTGGTGTTTTCCACGTCTGTGATTGAGCGTAAGCTAAGACGCCGTCTGGTTGCATCGCGAGCACGACGATTGTATAAGCGTTGACGTCTTCTGTTTCGACGATCTGTACGCCGAGTTCATCTTGCAGCTGCTCTAGACGTGTAAGGTCGCTCCGGTTCGTCATCGTAATCTGTTCAGGGGAGAGCCCGGAAGCGATCCAGCCTCGGACGAGTGCCTCGCTCATCGATCCTGCTCCTACCATTAATATGTTCATTTCCGTCACCTCTTCATTCATTTGATTCGGTCGTATATATGTTGCCTATCATAACAAATGTTCGAACAATTATCGCCTGCCACGCTTTAATTGTAAAAGAAAGGAAAAAAATCGTCGTTTTGTAACGAGAATCGACGAAGCGCTGCAGATGACAATTCACGCAGTCCGGGCTATCATTGCAGTAATCTGACTGAGCGAGGCGATTGAAATGAAACGAGTATTAGTACGTGGGATTCAAGGATACCAGCGCTTTATTTCTCCTTTAAAGCCCCCGACGTGCCGATTTTATCCGAGCTGTTCGCACTACGGGATTGAGGCGATTGAGAAGCATGGCGCTGTCAAAGGCGGATATTTGACGACGCGGCGCCTGTTGCGCTGCCAACCGTTCCATTCGGGCGGACTTGACTATGTGCCGGACGATTTTGATTGGAAAGCCCCTCTGCAACGCGAAAAGCCACCGTCACAGCGAGACGTCTAACCGACGGCTCGCTGTTTTAGATACAGGGCGTTTATCCCCTTCTTTGTTTTAGCACAATACTTTTGACAACGTTCCGAGTATTCTGAAAAAATAGAGGTGTATTTATTACATAAGGGGAAAGGGGATTACAGCATGAGTCAATCGTTCAGCGAACTAATCGGTACGATTTCAGACTTTGTGTGGGGACCGCCGCTGTTAATTTTGCTTGTGGGGACAGGCGTTTATTTGACGGTGCGTCTCGGGGGACTCCAAATCACGAAGTTGCCTTACGCGTTGAAACTCGCATTCTCTAAAAATCAAGATAAGACGTCACGAGGAGATATTAGCCACTTCCAAGCGCTCATGACAGCGCTCGCGGCGACCGTCGGTACGGGGAATATCGTCGGTGTCGCGACTGCGGTCGTCCTCGGGGGACCAGGCGCGATCGTTTGGATGTGGGTATCGGGCTTCTTCGGGATGGCAACAAAGTACGCCGAAGCCGTGCTCGCCGTCAAGTACCGGGTGACGGACGAACGTGGTCAAATGGCCGGAGGACCGATGTATTATTTGGAACGGGGCTTGAAGCAACGCTGGCTCGCAGTCGCGTTTGCAGCGTTCGCCTCACTGGCCGCGTTCGGGATCGGGAACGGGGTTCAAACGAATTCGGTCGCGTTAGCGCTCAACTCGACGTTCGACGTTCCGCTTTACGTGTCGGGTATCTTGATGATGATTTTCACGGGCGCCGTCATTCTCGGTGGTGTCAAATCGATCGGTCGTGTCGTCAGTTACTTCGTCCCGGTCATGATTGTCTTTTACTTAGGGAGCGGTCTCTTGATCATGATCATGAACTACACACTCATCCCCGATGCGATCGCGCTCATCTTTAGCAGCACGTTCAGTGCCGAAGCGATTGGCGGCGGGGCCATCGGGGCAGCCATCCGGTACGGGGTTGCGCGCGGAGTCTTCTCGAACGAAGCTGGTCTTGGCTCGGCTCCGATCGCTGCGGCCGCGGCCAAGACGGACATGCCAGGTCGTCAAGGCCTCGTCTCGATGACGCAGGTGTTTCTTGATACGTTGATCGTCTGTTCGGTCACCGGGATCACGCTCGTCATGGGCGGTCAAATCGGATCGGGACTTGAAGGGGTCGAGTTGACGACGGCGACGTTCGAACAGTTCCTCGGGCCGTTCGGCAGTTATGTCGTCACAATCGGTCTCGTCATGTTCGCTTACTCGACGGTGCTCGGTTGGTCGTATTATGGTGAGCGATCGATTCATTACTTATTCGGTCAAAAATCGATCATCCCATATCGGATCGCATTCGTACTCGTCGCTGGACTCGGGGCGATTACGACGAACTTGAACATGGTGTGGGCACTGTCTGACGTCTTCAACGGCTTGATGGCCATCCCGAACTTGATCGGGCTCTTGTTCTTGTCGGGCGTCGTCATCGCTGAGACGAAGCGTTTTAATCAGCAATTGGCAATCGAGAACCGAAGTCGAAAAGCATCATAACGAACGAACGCCGCTATCCTTAATCGGATGGCGGCATTTTACGTTTGTTCTTGATTTCCTCGAGTCGTGCCTGCTGCAAGTGATTGAATACTTGTGTCACGAACCCGACCATGATGCCGACGCCGGTGATGACGTAACCGATCGTGAACACTTTGCCGATATCGGTCGTCGGGACGAGATCACCGTAGCCGATCGTCGTGAGCGTGATGACGCTGAAATAGAGGGCGTCTAACCAACGCATATCTTCAAAACGGGAGTAAAACAGCGTACCTGACAAAATCGTGAGGAATGCTAGACTGAACAGAACTTGAAATTCAGGCTCTTTCAACCCACGCCATATTCCACGAAACATGCGACGGAACGTCAAAATGAATGAGAGCATACGGCCCCCTCCCTTCCTATGTAAGTTTGTTCGGTAGAAGCGAGGTAACATCCTTTATAACCATAAAATGAGTCGACGAATTCGTCGACTCATTTTGTATGAAGTGTCAATCGTTTCGTGATCGGTTGGATCGTGATGTTCATGTCGACCATCCGATTGTCGCGTTTTGGTTCATCCGTTCGCTCGACGCGCCACGCGAGGTCATGCAACTCGTTTAACGCAGTGGCGATGTCATAGAACGACAGGCTCGGATTGCCGTTCAATTGATATAGACCCGGACCGCGCTTCGTCAATATCTCGAACAATGCGTCGGCCGTGTCTTCTAAAAAGGAGCACGATGGATACCAGTGTGCGCTCGCAGTGATGACACCGTGCTGGTTCATTTCATTCGTGAAATAGTCCATCATATTATTCGAACCGGCAGCTTCGCCGATTTGCCAGCCGAGTCGGACGATTTGTGCCCCGGGGTTGGTCCGGGCGATCGTTTCTTCGCAGGCACGTTTATAGGCACCATATTCGTCTGATGCGTCAGGTGGTGTGTCCGGCGTGATTGGACCGGTCACATTGTCTGAGAATACCGAGACCGTGCTCGTAAACAAGAACGGGATGTTGTATTCTCCGCAAAGGCGGGCCAACGTTTCCGCCCATTCAACCGATCCCATACCGATATGAAGAAAATAATGAGGACGCACCGATTCGATAAATTCACGCATCGCCGCCTCGTCTGACGTCGAGACTGTTGACCTGTCCCAGGCGACAGGTTCGATCCCATGTCGTTGTATCGTTTTGGCGACGACCGGTGCGACTGTACCGTTCATGCCCGTTAAAATAGCTTTCATTACAAATTCCTCCCTTCTGTTTCTATCATCCCACACTTCTAGATGTGACAAACCACCAGTTTCTAGCTTTGTGCTAAACTGATTGATGGAGGAGATAAATGATGAACATTCGACACGCACAGTCAAACGAAAGTGGAGCAATCGCACCGCTCGTTTACGCAGCGATTCATGATATCGCCTATTCATTGACGGGGACGGCAGACCAAAAGCAAGTGCTCGAACGCTTAGCGATGTGGATCGGCCGACCGAACAACCGGTTAAGTTATGAAAACATTTGGGTGGCAGACATAGACGGCGTCATCGCAGGCGTTATTATCGCCTATGAGGGCAAGCGCGCGATTGAGTTGGATGAGCCGATTAAGCAATGGCTCATCGAGCATGGGAAGCCTGGACATCTTGACGTGGAGACGGAAGGAGACGTTTTGTATATCGATTCCGTGGCCGTCGACTCAGAATTTGGAGGACGCGGCATCGGTACGAAGTTGATCCAGCGAGTGGTCGAACATGCTCGCGAAACAAACATCCCGGCCGTCACACTCAACGTCGACCAGGGCAATCCGGCAGCGGCTCGTCTGTACGAACGTCTTGGATTCCGCAAACATAAAGAGATTGAGATTTCAGGAGACCGTTTCGATTATATGATGCTCGACTTGTGAAACATGGACCGAAGTCCGAGTCTCAGTCTCGAAACCGATGCAAAACCCGAGCTTCTCGGATATACTAAGTGCTTGAAACGAATCAGATATAAAAGGAGATCGATTATGGAGTGGAAAAATATCCTGCGCGGTATCGCGATGGGGACGAGTGACTTGATTCCTGGCGTCAGCGGGGGGACAATCGCAGTCATTTTAGGGATTTACGATCGATTGATCGAAGCTATCAGCGGTGTGTTCAGTCGGCAGTGGAAAAAGCATATTGGGTTTCTAATTCCGTTAGCAATCGGAATGGGAACCGCGATTTTAGGACTGAGCCGTCTGATTGAATTTTTATTGTTAGAATACTATGCACCTACACAGTTCTTTTTCATCGGCTTGATTCTTGGGATTATCCCGCTATTGATGTTTGAATTGAAATCGCGTGCGACGATGCGTCCCGTGCACATCGTGGCGATGGTGATCGGAGCGATTCTAGTAGCAAGTATGGCAATCATCAAACCGGCCGACACAGCCATTATTACTGAACTGTCGACCGGCACGGCGCTGTTGTTGTTCTTCTCGGGTTGGCTCGGCAGTATGGCGATGTTGCTCCCGGGGATCAGCGGCTCGTTCGTCTTGCTCTTGATCGGCGTGTACCCGACGGTCATCAGCGCCTTGTCGAACTTGAACGTGCTCATTATCGGGATCGTCGGACTCGGTGTAGCCGTCGGATTCATCGTCAGCAGTAAAGTGATCCGTTATTTGCTCGGGAATTTCCCGGGCATGACGTTCTCGGTCATCTTAGGACTCGTCATCGGGTCCCTCGCCGTCGTCTTCCCGGGTCTTCCGGAGACGGCGACGATGTGGGTCTTGAGCGTTGTTTCGTTCGTTGCCGGTTTTTTGATCGTCCGACTGCTCGGCCGATTTTCCGTATAAAAAATGCGATCCTGTCATTTGCTGACAGGATCGCATTTTTGTTGGGTCGAGGTTATCAATTCGTGTTTTTCGACGCTTGTTCAATAAATGAACGGAATCAATCGTTTTCGTGATTTCGCCCAAGTTTGATAGGCGCTGCCGAAGTGTGACGTCAACATCTGTTCTTCGATATGGATGCGCCAAAGCAAGGCGATCCCCATGGCGAACGTACCGACGAGCGCGACGCCCCAATGACTGAAATAGAGCGAAAATCCGAACGTGATAAATAATAGCCCGGTATAGAGCGGATGGCGCAAAAAGCGGTACGGTCCAGAGCTGACGATCTCATCAGCAGGACGGACGACGACGTGACGAGTGAATTGATGACGCAAATGCGCGATTCCCCAGTAACGAAGTGAAACACCGGCTATGTAACACCCGAGCCCGAGCCAACGGACTAGGAGCGGTTGGCGTGTTTCAGTGAAAATAGATAAACCGATCGAGACGGCGAACACGGTGACCATAATGAGTGAGACGATGTAAAAGCTCATGTGCTCACTGTTGCCATCGGTCGGTTCATCACGATTACGGTATCGCCTCATCTCATACAGCCATGCGGTCGAGACGAGAATGAACAAACCATCGAGCCAATCCATAGCGTTTCCCCCTTTCTTCAATATGTTCCACTCATTACCCGCCTCTTCCTGCTGAAAAACGCCTCGCAATGTGCGAGGCGCTCCGTTCGCTTCATCATACTAACGAGAACTAGCAACGAGATCAGCACTCGAAGGGTCGAGCGCTTCACGTTGAATCTCATCTTTTATAAGTTGGTAGGTGAGGCACATCGGTTTTTCGGTCCGTGGGTCTCGTCCGATGATGGCATCGATATGAAAGACTTGTCTAAGGACGAGCGGACAAATGACTTCCTCGGCGGAGCCCGTCGCGAGCACTTCTCCGTCTTTCATGGCGACGATATGGTCGGCAAACCGGGCGGCCTGATTCAAGTCGTGGAGGACCATGACGATCGTCCGGCCCTGCTCGCGGTTCAACGTCTCGAGTAGTTCGAGCACTTCGAGCTGATGCGCGAGATCGAGATACGTCGTCGGCTCATCTAAAAATATCAAGTCCGTCTCTTGGGCCAGTGCCATCGCGATCCACACCCGTTGGCGTTGTCCGCCTGAAAGGGCGTCGACGCTTCGATCTTTGAACTCGAGCGTACCGGTCACGTCAAGCGCCCAATCAATCACTTCATGGTCATGTTTCGATAAACGACCAAACCCGGATTGATAAGGAAAGCGACCGTACGAGACGAGTTCTCCCACGGTCAAGCCGCCAGCGCCTTCAGGCGTTTGCGACAAAATCGCCATCTTTTGGGCGATTTCTTTCGTATTGCATTTGGCGATGTCCGCTCCGTCTAAATGGACCGAACCGTTAGACGGGGACAGAATCCGAGTCATGGCTTTCAAGAGTGTCGATTTCCCACAACCGTTCGGGCCGATGATGGTTGTGATTTGACGGTCCGGGATCGATAAACTCAATTGCTTCACAATTGTTTTGCCGCCGTAACCGACCTCGATGTCTGCCGTATGGATCCGTGACATGTGGATTCCCCTCTCCTCGTAACAGTAGTTTTGATAATGATTCTCAATGTAACGTCAACTATAGCAGTCTGAATGAAAAGCTGTCAACGAATGTTTTGATATCAAAATAGATTGTCTGAACTAAAATTTCGATGTATATTAAATGAGAATGATAATCAGTGACGGTAAATGTTTAAGGAGGATGGAGCGGATGAGCGAACAGGACGTGTACGACGTAACAATCATTGGTGGCGGTCCGGCGGGATTGTATGCCGCTTTTTATAGCGGGTTGCGCGGGATGAAGACGAAGTTGATCGAATTTCAACCGCATCTCGGTGGTAAGATCCATGTCTATCCGGAGAAGATGATATGGGACATCGGTGGCGTCACCCCGACGACGGGTGCCCGCCTCATCGAACAATTGATTGAGCAAGGTCTCACGTTCGATCCGACCGTCGTGCTCGGCGAGAAAGTAGAATCGATGGCGAAAGATCACACTGGTCATTTCGTGCTCGATACGACAAACGGCCGGCACGTGTCAAAGACGGTCATCGTCGCGACGGGGAGCGGTATTTTACAACCTCAAAAAATTGAGATCAGCGGGGCGGAGCGGTTCGAAGTCTCGAACCTTCATTATACGGTTAAGTCGTTGATGCGTTTTAAAGGGAAGACGGTATTGATTTCCGGTGGCGGCAACAGCGCCATCGATTGGGCGAACGAACTTGAGCCGATTGCGGAGCGCGTGATTTTGACGTATCGAAAAGAAGCGCTCAAAGGGCATGAATCGCAAGTCGACAAGCTCCTCTGTGGCCGAGTCGACTGCCGACTTCATACAACGATCGAGGACTTGATTTCCAATGATGGCACGACGATCCATGCCGTCAAGCTCATCGATTGCGGGACCGGGGCAAGTGAATTGGTCGAGGTCGATGAAGTGGTCATCAACCACGGCTACGAACAGGACTCGGCTCTCCTCAACGACAGCGAATTAAAAGTCGAGATGGTGGATGGGTTCTATGTGAACGGGAACGCGAGCAGCGAATCGTCAGTACCTGGACTTTATGCGGCGGGCGATATTTTGACGCATGAAGGCAAGGTGCATCTGATTGCGGGAGCGTTCCAAGATGCGGCTAACGCGGTCAACCGGGCCAAGACGTTCATCGATCCGGACGCGACGAAGTCGGCGATGGTGTCGTCGCACAACGAACGGTTGAAAGCGAAAAATCGTGATATTATCGAGCGGACAATAATGAAGCAGTGAGGGATGTCCCTCACTGCTTCATTGCCGGATAATCACATAGTTCGACGATGACCCCGCCCGAGTGGCGTGGGTCCATATAGATGAGGCGTCGGCCTTTTGCCGTCGTTCGGAGCGTATCTTCTAAAAACGTGATGCCGTCGCGTTTCAAAGCGGCAATCGATGCTTCTAAATCATCGACCCGATAGGCGATGTGGTGAACGCCTTTGCCGCGTGCTTTCATGAATCGGGCGATCGGGCTCGTCGAACTTGTCGGCAAGAGCAACTCGATCACGTCTTCACCGACGTGAATCACGGCGAGCTCGGTTTCGACACCGGCTGCCGTATTCGTATAACGGTCGACAAGTTTTCCTTGTAACACGTTCGTGTAAAACGAGATCGCTTCGTCTAAGTCGCGAACAGCGATCCCGGTGTGGTCAATTTGCATACTAATCCCTCCTCTTGCTCTAGTTTGCCGAAACTTGAACAAAATGTCACTTCACAACGTTTTAGCAAAATCCGATATAGTAGAAGAGGGAGGGACGGCGACATGAACGGAAAGATCACTCTTGGATTGATCAGCGCGTTCGCGCTGGTATCATTTGTGTTTGGACTCTCACTTGCGACGTTTGTCGATTATCAGATCAATGAGGAGCAAGTCGTTCTCGAACGACTGACGACCCACAAAAAAATCGGCCCGGCAGAAATCCTTTCGACCGAAGTGGATTTTCATTTGAACGGTTCGAATTATGCGCTTCGCTTCACGGATGAACCTCACATCACGTATTGGTTCAGTGTCGCGGACCGTGAAATTCAATTCGATCGGATTGAATCGTTGGACCGACGTGATATCGGGCTTCGAACCGTGCTGTTCGAAGAGATGCCACCCTTAGCAATCGAATCGGCAAACGCTGCTGAATGAAGAAAAGACGCCAAACGAACGAATCCTTTCCGTGAAAAGGACGTGACGTTTAGCGTCTTTTTCTAATTGAGTGGAAACGATGGCGCGGAAGGCGCCACTTCTTTAATCATCGTGTAGGTTCCTGCTTGGGTTGGCGATCCGCCTTGTCGGATCAAAGCGTATCGTAGCTCTGGTTGGAGTGAAGTCAACGTGACCCGAATTTGTTCAAGCGACCTGAACCGGAAATAAAATTCTTGCTGAATAAAAGACACGGCCTCTTGAATCAATTCATCGCTACCTGACACGTGGAGTTCATATACGTCCAGTCGTCCAGATCCAATTCTTGATCGCATGATGCCGACGATTTTCCCTTTCAATTTAAGGGAATGGAAGACTTCCTGACGACGTTCATGCTCGAGCAGTCGTGATGCAGTCAGCGGCAACACATCAGTCAGCATATGCGCATATTGATTTCGGTAGGCGAGCCAGCTAGAGTGTGTCGCAAAATAATCAACGTGAAGCGACCAGTTCTCGTATGTATATTTTTGGAAAGGGATGAGCGGCAATGTGTAAGTGACAGTCTCGTGATATGGATCAAAACCGAGCACTTCAAACATTCGACGCTTATCTTGGTCGTGGTCTTGTTTGACGTGTAACAGCAACGTTGTGTCATGTATACTGTTTCGACGTATCTCACGGATCAGTCGGTCGAGCAAACCTCGGAAGACATAGCGGTCCCGATACGCCTCGTGCGTGAGCCGGATCATCTGATCCGTTGCATAATCGCTATAGTCGGAGGCGATTGCTGCGACGGGAACATCTCCTTGCCAGGCCGTATGGACATATTGGTGTGGTCGGATGGCGAGGATGTGAGGCGACTCGCCCGGGTTGTACAATTGGTGAAGCAGTGAACGTTTTTTAGGTTGGATTTGGCGACACTCCGCGAATATAAGCGTCCGTTTCATGAGGAATCCTTCTTTCTTCTAAAATAATCACTACCCTTAAATTGTAAGGGCTACCAATTGAAAAATGTCGTGTTCATTTTATGAACATTCATCATGTTTGATTACTGTTTTGACACGTGGAAAGTCAGATTTTTAAAGGGGAATGGTGAGGGAAATGGCTTTGGAATGAGCATTTTATCGAAGTGTGATCCGTGTCGGAACGAGGAAGTTTAGAGCAACGAAGGGGCTGTGAGATTTGTTAAACTTTTCCGGTGGGAAGAGGAGAAACGAATGGGTCGAAGCGAGAGAGACGTGCTATACTGTCAGTGAGAAAAAACGACAGGAGTATGATATGCGATACGTAATAAGTTTATGGTTGGCGCTGCTATTGGTCGGTGTCCCGGCCACGGCTCTTGCCGAGACTGAACCGATTGTAGTCCATGACAATGTCATCGTTGAAGAACAGGTCGAGTTATACGAAGGCTTCCGGTCACCAAATGAGATGGTGTTTATTTTCGTTTTAATTGTTCTGTTGTCAGTGATCGGGTTGGGCATTATTAACGCGATTGAATAACGTGAAAACGTTCACAAAACTGCAATAACTATCCCGGAAGCGGTTTCAAATATCTTTTATACTAGGTATGTAGGAAGGAAGTTCTGCACCAACTTCCACTCCTCTTTTCAGATGAACACCCCTCGTTCATATCATGTTTTGGAGTCAACCGACGCCGTCGGTTGACTCCCTTTTTTTTAAAATTGGATGCGTTTCTCTTTGGCTAGCCGGCGAAGTCGTTTCGTTTCATCAGAATGTCCGCGGCTCTCGAGCATATTGACATACACTTTGAACGGTTCTGAACGGTGTGAGAAGAAGGGGATGTACTCAGAAAACAACTTCCGTTCAGCTTCTGACAATTGTCCGCGCTCAACGAGGAGTTCGAGTTCAAGCATTTTAAGTGCTTGATAGTCCTCAAGTGCACTGTCATCGGACGGGGCTTTGGCAAGTGTCCGTTCACAAAGTGTGATGATGCGTTGATGGAATAAATTCCATTCAAACGAAGTGTAGGGTTGCTCAAGAAGTGTAGAGAGTAAGTCGACCCGTGTCGAGTCAACATCTTTTGGGACGTGGAGCGCCGTGTACAAAGAACGATCGATCCACACGTCGGAGGTGGGGGCGTCGAGTTGATAGTAATGAATCAATTGAGTGAGCATCGTGGTTTGCGAGAGTTTCAGCAGTCGAAACGGGTCACTTGTTGAAAATAGGGGCTCTTCCCCTGCCGAAGAGGACAAGAGTAAAAACATTTCCTCATACATCGTCCGTGCCTCTGCTTCATCTTCGGCGTAATACGATAAGTCACGAATGATTTTCTTGGCGTGTATATACCAATTCTTTTGATCGCGTTCGCTCATGATTTGATTTGGCAGCAAGTAGAGGTGATCGTAAGCCAATTCCACGAAGCGTTCAGCGAGGATTACTGTCTGCGAGAGCGAATGTCGCTCGTCTGACGATTTTTGTTCTTTGTAACGAGTGAACTGACTAATCATGTAATCCATATCTTTTTCTTCGATAACGGCTTTAGGGGTGTTTCGGTACATTTCGACGACTAAATCGCGAAGAGTCGTCTCTCCGTACTGTTCAAGTAACATGCGGAGCTTCCCGATGCGCATTAGCTCTCCCTCCCTTCAAAGGACATCGAACGGGCTGCCATGTCTCGTTTATAGGCAGACACCGATTATTATTCCTTTCCCGCTTTTCATTTAAAACAATCCTCGCGTCTCATGCTTAAGACGGATTTTTGCGCTAACCGTTGTCAGAATAGAGTTTGTCGATGATAATGTAGGAAAATCTAAACTATAGAGGTACATCATATGAATGACGATCAACAACTCTCACGTGTCGAACGACGCAGACGTGAATTAGAACGCGAGCGGCTAGAAGAACTGTCTCGCGATGAACAAGTGAATCCGGGTGAGGCGGAAGACGAAGTGATTCGCCCTTCACCAGAGTCGAAGCAAGCGGAAGGACAAGACCATCCATTTTTAGATCGTTCCGATGAAAAACGGACCGAGACGAACAATAATCGAAAACGGAAGGTTCAGGCACCTAAACTGAAGATGCCGTTCGGGAAAAAAGCGAAGCGCCAAAAGCGTGAGGACAAGCGAGAACCTCGCTCTCATGACACGAAAGAGCGTGTTCCGAAGCAGCAAAGCAGCGTACCGCCGAAACAAAAGCCGCAAAAAGACAAGCGCAAGCGCCGAAGTTGGAAAGGAAAGCTCTTGCTCGTCTTGTTGCTCCTCGTGATCGGGGTCGGTTATATGGCATCAAACCCAGTTACGTTCTTAGTCATGGGCAGTGACGCCCGTGTCGGCGAATCGGTGTCCGGTTCACGAACCGATTCGCTTCAGTTGATGGAGTTCGTCCCGCGTTCGCGGACCGTTCAAAACGTATCGATTCCACGAGATACGTATACGACGATCCCTTGTGAACCTGAGCGCGAAGGCGATAAGATTACCCATGCCTTCGCTTATGGAGGCGCTGAGTGTACGGTCGGTGCAGTCGAAGGATTGACCGAGACTTCGGTCGACGGTCAAGTCGTCATCACGTTCGAGACGTTCATGGAATTGATCGACGTCGTCGGCGGAGTGAACATCACGGCCACCCATTCGTTCAGCGAAAAGGGGTTTAATCAAACGTATGAATACACGGAAGGTGTATCGTATTCGATGGACGGGGATATGGCGCTCGCCTACGCGCGACATCGTAAATCGGATACAGACGGTGCCCGTTCAAGTCGCCAAACCGAAGTCATGTCGGCAGTGGCCGACAAGTTGGTAAGCCCGGCCGGATGGTCGAAGATCCCGGCCACGTACAGTTTTATGAAAGATGAGATGGGGCTCGAAATGAATCCGCTGCAAATGGCGTCGGTTGGCCTCACGATGATGCTTCAACCCGAAGTGAACAAACTTCAAGTCGACGGACAAGATGCTTACATTGACAACATCTACTATTACCAACCGAATGAAGAGAGCGTCCAATCGATTCGTGACGCGCTCGACTTAACGATGTGGGGAACTGTGAGATAATTTTGCGAAACGGGTTTGATTCCGTACGGAAAGAGGAATTTTAATCAAATGAACTACTCTTTTGAGGAGGGAAATTTGAATGAAAGTTTTAGTCATTGGAGCAACAGGAAAGATCGGTAGACGTGTCTTGAAAAGTTTAGCGAAAACGCATCAAGTGACCGCTTTAATTCGTTATCCTGAACTGCAAGCAGAGTACGAAAAAATGGGTGCGCGCGTGCTCACCGTCGATGTTGAAAAAGAGCTTGATAAAAAGATTCACGAGGCGACCGCTGGCCAAGACGCCGTCATCGTCGCTGCGACAGCAGGTGCTGAAGGCACGAGCAAAGAGATTGAACTGCTTGACCGGAACGTCGCGATGAAAGCGATTGACGCCGCTAAAAAAGAGCGCGTCCGTCACGTGGTCTTACTAAGCGCATACGGTGCCGATCGACCAGACGCGGGCCCGAAAGAACATTACAACTTCTTGTCTGCGAATAATGCGGCCGATGAGTATATCGAACATAGCGGCTTGAACTACACGATCATTTGCCCAGTGGCAATTATAGATGGACCTGGAAAAGGGTCGATCGAAGCTTCAGAAGACTTAAGTGACGCCTCAGGCGCCACGATTTCCGAGACGGACGTCGCGACAGTCATTGCTGCCTCGCTCGATAATCGGGGCTTGTACGGACGTCGGATTGAAATTAGATCAGGAAGTACACCGATCAACGATGCACTCGATTTTGATAGTCGAGGCGAAGCCGCGACAGCTGGAAGAACGACACTTCGTCGACCACAGCGATGACCGAAAAAATGAAGGAGAAGGTGTCTTGATGGAACGAAAACTGTACAAAGATCCGTCTGACCAAATGATAGCAGGCGTTTGCTCGGGGCTCGGGAAGTACCTCGGAGTAGACGTGACGTTGATGCGGATCATCTTCGTCGTTCTCGCCTTATTCGGCGGACCGGGCTTGTTAATTTATATCGTGCTCGCGATTGTCATGAAAAAACCGCCTTCAGAGTATGAGGCGGAACAAGAAAGCCGCTTCTAACGAAAACGTGCTGACCAATGCGGTCAGCACGTTTTTTCATTCCGTATAGAGCGTGTAAGTCGCTTCGAACGTTTCGTTCGGTGCGAGCAACTGCATATCTTCTTTTTGACGGATGTCTTTACGATGTCCTTTATAATCGGCATGACCGAACCAAGGTTCGAGGCAGGCGAACGGGGCGTCAGACTGAGGCGGTGACCAAATCCCGAAATGGGTGAATGTCGGGCACTCCATGACGATGGCGCGACCGCTCGGTTGGTGGCGCAGTGCAGCATACTCGATATTTTCGAAAATTAAAGCGTCTTGGTCGAACAAGTGATGCGAGAGCGGGATGTAGCGGCGTTCGCCGAGCGGTTGATAGGCGCCGGTCAAATAAGGACCCTCTAACAATAAGCGATCAAGTGAGCGCGTCTCACCGAAATCGATTGTATACTCTTCGAACACCCCGCCCGCGAACGGGATATTGAAGGCAGGGTGTCCGCCGATGCTGAACGGTAACACCTCGTCGCCGCCGTTTCGGACGCGATATGTCACGTTCAATTCCTCGCCGATCAGTCGATAGTCCACGTGAAGTTCGAACGGGAACGGATAGTGTTTCTGTGTCTCGACCGAGTCACGGAGAACGAACCGGACGTGTGTATCAGACGATTCTGCGACTTCGAACGTCTCATCGCGAGCGAATCCGTGTTGGCTCATCGTATACGTCAAGCCATCATATAAGTAACGGTCATCCAACAATCGTCCGACGAACGGGAATAAAATCGGGGCTTGTCGTCCCCAATACGTAGGGTCGCCTTGCCAGAGTAGCTCGGTCCCGTCGACTTTCCAACTCGTCATTTCCGCGCCTTGCGCTTTCAAAGTGACACTGACTTTTTCATTGTGAAGTTGCACGATAGTTCCGCTCCTTTGAGTGAATGTGATAAGTTAAGTTTAGAAATGAATAGGACAGAGAACAAGGGGTAAATGATGCGATTTCATAAACTGGCTATTGGATTGATTATGGCGGGACTGATCGCCGGTCTGGGCTATAAAGGGTATGACGAATACAAGGCGAGTCAAGCGAGCGAACAGACTGACCGTGTCGCGACGGACGACACGGTTCTCGGTGGTCTCGAGATCGGTCAACGCGCGCCCGCCTTCGAACTGGAGACAATCGAAGGGGAAACGTTGGCACTTGATGCATACGCAGGACAGCAAGTCGTCTTAAACTTCTGGGCATCGTGGTGCCCGCCTTGCCGAGAAGAACTGCCGGAATTGATCGAGTTCGGCGAAGAAACCGGGATTCCGGTGCTCGGGGTGAACGTCACGAAAAATGAGCGACGCGGCAGACAAGACGTCGAGGCGTTTTTGAAAGAAGTCCCGGTCAGCTTCCCGGTATTATTGGACGAAGCAGGCACGGTGGAGAAGACGTACCGCGTCGTCGCTTTGCCGACAACGTATGTCGTCGGTCCGGACGGTGTGATTACAGCCAAACAAGTCGGTCCGGTCGACTTTAACTGGTTACGCGAACAGACAAAATGAACGTACAAAGACAGACTGGAAGAGAACCGGTCTGTCTTTGTTTACTTTTTATAATGTTGTTTGATGAGCGCATCGAAATTCGGTGTCATGTCTTCTTCAAGATAATAATGGTGGTTATCTCGAATGATCGTATCGCCAACCCGTGCTTCTGATGGCAAGAATCGTCGTGGGATAAAACTTGAGCCGTTGTTCCAACGTAACACGGCGTATTTCCCTTCGACTCGCACCAACGTGCCGTATTTGATCATGCCTCTTCCTCCTCAGCGAACAGCTTTCTGTCTCTTTTATTCTTATAGAGTGTATTCCCACATTCCATAAAACCTACACATATTTGAATGTTGCTACACAAACGAAGGAGAAGTAAACAACGATCAGTAATTGTGAAGAAAGTTTGAAGAAAACGCTTTCTTTTTGAAATGTTTTCTTCTATAATGAAGGCACGGGGTGATTATGACGAATTTGTGAACAATGGGGGTATGGTCAATGTTTTCATCAGCTATGATCGGATTGCTCGCTCTTACCGGAGTGACGATTTATGGGATTGACCGTATGTTCACGGTCCGTTCAGAACGCATCACAAAGAAATAGGTTTACAGAGGGGGATCGCAACGTCTTGGGGAGACGTTGCGATTTTTTTGCGTCAATAGTCGCGTTGGCGTGCCTCGCGCTCATGCTCTTTTTGTTCGACATGTTTTCGATTGCGTTCGTGAACCCGGTTAAAAAAGGCGTGCTCAGGCCAAAGCGAGGACCAGACGCGTTCTTCAGGCAAAGCGAGGATATATTCTTCGGCAGCGCTGAGTCGCTCAATCATCTTACTGCGGTCATCACATAGGTCGCCGTGGCCGGGGATGAGCCAACGGATCTCGTGTTCGTAGACGGCGGATTGAAGTTTTTGAAGCGATTCGAGATACGCTTCCGCGTCGTGCTCAATGAACGGTGGTTCGATGTTCGATCCGTAATCACCGCACACGAGCAGACGCAACGGTTCGACAATGAGTGACATATGGGTCGCTTCATGTCCTGGCGTCAAGTAGAACGTGATCGGGGTAGCACCGAGCTCGACCGTACTGTCTTCGGAGATGATGATGTCGACGACTGGCTTTTGAATCGGGCGGTCGATGTAATACTGTTCGTAGAACGTTTTAATCTCTTCAAGTTGGGCGCTGGCGTCTGTTTCGACGAACGTTTTTGAAGCAATCACGGTCGCATCAGGGAAAGCGTAAGCGCCGATGATATGGTCATAGTGCTGGTGCGTATAAATGACGTACAATTTCTTACCTTGTCGCTTCAACTCGATATCGCGACGGATGGTCGCAACTTCTTCTGGCAACCAGTTCGGGTCGATTAAGATGAGGCTGTCTTCAGTGTCGATCAAAGTCGATGTGGTTCGCATTAAAGCACTCTCATAAACGGTAAATGGCTGTAGGCGGACTTGAATCATGGTGATCCCTCCTTCATATCTCCAATTCTTTTCCCGAATCGGTCTCATTTAAGCGTGACGTCAAAAAACAAAAGAGCAGGAAGTCGAATGACCTCCTGCTCGTTACATGGTGTGCACCATGTGGTTATGTGTGCGAGTTAAGCCTCGCGAATATGTCGGAAATTGGAGCGGGTGAAGAGAATCGAACTCTCGTCATCAGCTTGGAAGGCTGAGGTTTTACCATTAAACTACACCCGCACATTCAAGTATACGATTTAAAAATTGGAGCGGGTGAAGAGAATCGAACTCTCGTCATCAGCTTGGAAGGCTGAGGTTTTACCATTAAACTACACCCGCGAAACGCTTAACGTTACGGTAATATAATAGCACACGATTTAACCTTTGCAAACCCTTTTTCGAAAAAACATTAGTTGTGGCGGATAGGTGGTCTTGCTAAGATAATAGAAGAGGGGAGTGGGACGGGCATGAGCGAACGAAAATCTTATTTGAAGATGATGAGTGAAGGGTTTCGCATGATGAACCAGGCGAAACAAGTCGAACAAACTGTAACGCTCCGTCAATGGACGTTCTCGGTGCGGCATGAGTCGATGTGGCATGTGATTTTACGGACTGACCGGCTAAAATGGGTCAGTTCACCGACCGAGACGTTGGTCATCGAGCCGATGTTCGTTCAAATCGGAGCGTTGCATCTCACGCGCCACGTTGAAACGAACGAGGTACGTTTGAAAATCGAGGAAGAATGGGGAATTGAAAGTAAGATCGTCTGCGACGACCAAGAGTGGGAACGATTCGTCGAAGCGCTCAAACAATTGAAGGGGGAGTAGTCGTGAGTCGAGAACGACTGTATCGGATTGAAGCGGAAGCCCGTGGCAGCGCTTGGCGGGCCCGCGTATTGACCGGCATCCAACGGTTCCGCTTTTTTAAAGGGGAACTGCTCGCACCGACTGAACGACCCTACGTCGTCTTGAGCATCTCCCAAGACGCGGGGGCGTTACCCGATTTGATTGAGACGGATATGGGCGTCTTGCTCATCCACGAACGAATCGGACCCATCTTTATGAATCTATGTCCGTACGACATCCAGCTCGTCCGGGTTGAACTGCATACGAGTACCGGCAAGACCGACCACTATTGCGCGCTCAACGTCTTACGCCGATTTGAGATCGAGCACCTCGAGGATTCCGGTGAATATCGTCCGTTAAGCGAGGATCGTCTCTACTTTCTGTCCCGACAAACCGTTCGGATGGATTTATGCGGACATATGATCGCCCAAGATCGAAACAGCCAACGCCTTTACGTGACGGAGCGGCTCAAATATGCGCTGCAAGCCAAAATGGTCACCGGCCTGACATTCAAGAAAACGAAGGAGCAATTAGCATGAAAGAATACGAAATCGACGGGTGGCTTCGTTTATCCTACCCAGAGCACTATGAATACAATGAAGAAGAGGATCACGTCAGCTTCTATTCGGTGGAGGAAGATGCGCAAGGGACGCTTCAAATGTCTATCTATGAAGCAGAGGAGGCCCAGGCACCTGAAGATGCGGCGCTGCAAGAACTGAATACCTTTTTAGGGGAGTTCCCGATCGACATTAAAGTCGCGCCGAGCGTGACGGATCAATCGGGCGGCATGACGACGGCTTACGCGAGCGGGATTGAAGACGACATGTATTTGGACGTCTGGTCGCTCACGGACGGGAAGCGCCTGTTGTTTTTAACGTACGTCGCCGACAAGAAGACGGATGAAAAGTTAGAGATCGAAGCGATCGTCGATTCCATCGAATGGACATGAAAAGAGACACGAAGCCAAGTTGGCTCGTGTCTCTTGTTCGTTATTGGAACTTTGGTACGTCGAAGTGAACTGTGTACGAATTAAGTTGGCTATACACGTTATTGATTCGATGGGTTTGTTTTAAAGCCCAACCGATATCGGTCGCATATTGATGCACACCCGGTCGGTCTGGGTTGAAACGCATCTTATAAAGTGTATTTTGTTTATAGGTTGGGTGATTGATGTATTGTTCGCTAATCCATCTAGCACCATCTTTAATTGCAATCTCTGGTGTGAACCACTTCTGCTCGAACGCGAATTTCGCGCCTAAAACAACGGGATTGCTATCTGAAGCTCGGATGCCGTACATATTGTAGACTGTAGCCGCAACAGGACGTTCAGGATAGATGCGTGTACCGCTATTATTAATTAATGCGTTGCCGTCTTTATCGACAGGAACCCCTTTAGATAAAAGTGATGAACCATACCCTGTTTCATGTGTAGCGTGGGCAAGCAAATAGACTTCATTTACATTATATTGTTTTCCTGAGTCGATGAAGAGTTGTCCTTTATCGGTTAACGTTCCGCTCAATCTGCCGTTGTTATTGAGGACTTTATTCAACATCGGGGCAGTCGTTCCTGCATTCTTCGTCAAGTCGAGGAATTGATAAAATCCACCTGAACCAACTGTGAAATGATCAGGGTTTGTAAACGCATCAATTTCAGACAACGAAGCGTGACGCCAAACATGATCGTAAATACGAACGTTATGTCCGCCTGGTCGGTAGTACGGACCGATTAAATAGTAATTTCCGACTTGTCCCGTAATACGGACTGTTTCACCAGGGTTAATATGTCCGTATACATGTGAATTCAGATTATCTAAACTAAGAAGTTTTGCTTCTCCGACAACGGAAGAGGCCGGAACGTATCCGATCATTGGACCATAAGAAACTTTGTACCACGTCGAGATGCCGCTCGGACGCTCCATATATTGAAGAAGAGCGCCGCTTGGGATTGTCGCCAACACTTCGGCGTTATTGCTTGACGGATTTTTTTGCAAGTTAATCGATCGAACTGTTTGAAGAGGTGTATGAGTGATCACACCAGTAGACCCGGTGACTTTTACCCACGAACGCGGTAAGTAAGTCGCTTTCGTTTTATTCGCGTCTGTCAGCCCGGAATTGGCGGCTTGGCGTTCGGCCATCCCGCGAACTGTCATTGGATAGTCTGTATACGATACAATGCGTTGGATACCAGTAGCTGGCGGCGTCGTCGTAACGGGTGCCGTATAACTCAAATGGATATAGCCGCCGACGAAACTTCCGCTCGTCAAGATGCCCCATTCCGTATTCAAGACAGGTTTCACTTTTACAATCGTGCCATGGATAAGGGTGCCGATGGCGGCATTTCCAGTCCCAGGAGTCGGCCGGACGTTCAGTGGCGTACCGCTTGAGATGACTTGTACTTCAAGCTCAGGTCCGTATTGTTCGGTTGAAGTCGACGGGGCTGTGAGCGAGAAGTTACGTGCTGCGACATACCCAGTCGTGTTTGCGTAACGAACTTTGAACCATGAGCCCGTCGCGCCGTGCGCCGACAGCTGATCGACTTTTGCACCGACCGGGATCGTTTGAAGGACGTTTCCGCGCGTCGAAGTCGAAGAGTACATCGTCGCCGTCTCTTTAGCGTAGTAAGGTGTGACCTGTTCTGCGACTTGTGACTCAGATAAGTTTCGCATCGGTACGTAACCTGTCAACGAGCCGGCTGCGACTTTCGCCCAAGACCCGGTTGTACCGTGTGTCGAGATCAATTTAACGCTTGTCGCGATTTGAAGTGTGCCGACTACTTTTCTTGAAGTCGACATCGAATTGAAAATACTTGATGTCGATTTGACGTACATCGTTGTCGGTTCGACTGTCACGAGCGGCTGCAAGTTCCGTTTCGCGACATAGCCCGTCTTCCCGCTGTATGTCACTTTGGCCCACGATCCGGTCGCGCCGTGCTCCGAGAGGAACGTTACTTTCGCACCTTTCGGGATCGCAATCAGGGTTGGGGACGTTGAAATCATCGAGCTATGCATCGTCGTGTTTGTTGTCGTACTATGCGTCGGGTTCGCTTGGGGTGCCACGGTTTCGCCTCCTACTTGAGAGAAGTAGCGTTGAGCCACATAGCCAGTTTTCCCGCCGTATGTGACTTTGAACCATGATCCAGTCGCGCCGTGCGTCGATATGTAAGTGACGGTCGCACCTTTTGGAATCGTTGTAACGATTGAAGCGCTCGTTGTCATCGCCGAGCGCATATTGACGGTCGCATTAGCTGTATACGTTTTGGTTGTTGCCGCTTTCGTGACGGTAGACTTCAACGTTAAGTACGAGGAAGAAACGTATCGCTTTTGGCCTTGAAACTCGATTTGGGCCCAGTTGTTGCTTGTCGAATAAACTTGTACAGCAGTTCCTTTCGTCAACTTGCCGACAATCGCTGCCGAAGTCGACGTAGACGACCGGACGTTCAAAATGGAGGTATTCACCGTGCCTTCGTATGTTGCTGCATATGACTCGGTCGGTCCGATCATGCTCAATACTGTGCTAGAGATGAGGACGGCCGCGCTCAGTCGTGTAATAGTTGGTTTCAATGTGTTACCCCTTTCATTCCATATACTTCAATCTATAAGTGTTCTTCGTAGTGCGCGGTCTAAGTATAGCGCACTTAAAAAATGGAAAGAAGATGAAAAATTTCAAAAAAGGTAAATGAATTAGAAAGTCGTTGGTTTAAAATGTAAAAATAAAAAAACCTCCATTTAATAGGAGGTTTTTCCATGTCTTAGCTTAAAGGTTGCGCAAGAGCCAACTGCTTATATCGGTCCACACTTCGTCGCGTTGCCGTTCGCGGAGCACTTCGTGACGCGCGTTGTCGTAAGACAGCACCGTCAGTTCGACTTCTGCTGCCTGATAGTTTCGAACAATCCCTTTCAACCCTTCCCCGTCGTGTACGACCGGGTCGTCCGTTCCGGCGACGAAGAGGATCGGGAGCATCTTCGGATGTTCATGGATACGGGCGAGGGATGTGACCTCTAGCGAAGCGCTAGCTACTTCATATAAGTAACCGAGTGTCGGGATACCGCCGCAGTCCGGGTCGCTGCGGTAAGAGGCCACTTCTTCCGGGACGCTAGAAATCCAATCGTTCTCCGTCTTGCTTGGGAAGAATTTTAAATTGTAGCGCCCGAACAAGAGACGTTCGAACAGGCGAGAGTGGTAATCGCTCCCTTTCATACGAATTGCCGACCCGATGGCGTAAAGCCCGAGCCGGCCGACGAAACCAGAGCCGGGAGGCGGCGAAATGGCGACGATGCCGGCTAGGTTATGACCCATGATTTGACCGAGACGACGGACGAGCAAAGAACCAAAACTATGTCCGATTACAAACGTCGGCAAATCATTTTGATAGTGACCGATCAATGCGACAGCGTCTTCGACCATTTGGTCAAATCCTTCTTTTGGAAGTAAGTGAGCGTATGTGGATTGAGCACGCGCTGATTTTCCAGCTCCGCGAAGGTCGCAAACAAAAACGTTAAATCCAGTTGTTGCCATAAAGTCGGCGAACTCGACATACCTGCCGTGGTGCTCGAGCATACCGTGAAACAAGAAACAATTTCCAATCGGGTTCGTTGCCGGGACGTGCAATACGTGCGTGCGGTACCCGTCTGCGTACGTGTGCTCAATGACGTCCAAAGTCATCCCTCCGTTGTCGTGTGGATTAAAACAATCCGATGGCCTTACCTGTCTCGTCGATGCCCATGTTGAGAGCGGCTGGATGTTTTGGCAGTCCTGGCATCGTCAAGACGTTACCCGTCAAAGCGACGAGGAAGCCGGCACCGACCGACGGTTTCAACTCTCGTACGGTTACCGTGAATCCTTGAACGTATCCGAGTTTTGTCGGATCGTCGGATAGTGAGAACGGTGTTTTGGCCATACAGATCGGCAAATCGTCCCATCCGTTCCCTTTAATTTGAGCCATTTGCTTTTTCGCCGTAGCGGTGAACGTGACGCCGGCCGCTCCGTAAACTTCTCGGGCAATCGTCGTAATCTTCTGTTCGATCGAATCAGTCAGCTCGTAAAGTGGTGTGAGCATGGCTTCGTTCGACTCGACTGTCTCGATGACGGCCTCGGCAAGTGCTTGTCCGCCTTGTCCGCCGCTCGCCCAAACTTCGCTGAGGGCGACGCGGATTTGATGCGTTTCGCACCAGTCGAGCACAGTGTCGAGCTCTGCGATCGAATCTGAATTAAAGCGGTTCAAGGCAACGATGGTTGGCAAACCGAGCTTTGTCATCGTGTCGACATGTTTGGCGAGCAACTCCATGCCTTTTGTGACGGCCTCGACGTTTTCGATGTGGAGTTGGTCTTTGGCGACACCACCATGCATCTTCAACGCGCGGACTGTCGCCACGAGGACGACCGCATCAGGATTTAAGTTGCCGATACGCGATTTAATATGACAGAACTTCTCGGCGCCAAGATCAGCTCCGAAACCGGCCTCGGTGACGACGTATTCGCCGAGCTTCAAGGCAGTCTTTGTCGCGATGAGCGAGTTACAGCCGTGCGCGATGTTCGCGAACGGGCCGCCGTGGACGAGAGCCGGGGTCTGTTCAAGTGTTTGGACCAAGTTTGGCTTGAACGCCTCTTTCAGTAAGAGTGTGGCCGCACCGGCCGCACCAATCTGTTCAGCCGTGACGGGTTCATTATCGAAGTCGTAGGCGACGACGATCCGCTTGATACGCGCCTCTAGATCGGCGAGCGAATCGGCGAGGCAAAGGATCGCCATAATTTCTGAGGCGACGGTGATGTCAAAACCGTCTTCGCGCGGGACACCGTGTGCGGCTCCGCCAAGTCCGACCGTCACGTGGCGAAGGGCACGGTCGTTCAAGTCAAGGACGCGCTTCCAGACAATTTTCCGAACGTCGATTTTTAGATCGTTGCCTTGATGAAGATGGTTGTCGAGCATGGCGCTGATCGTGTTGTGGGCTGACGTGATGGCGTGCATGTCACCCGTGAAGTGGAGGTTGATGTCTTCCATCGGCAAGACTTGGCTGAATCCGCCGCCGGCCGCTCCGCCTTTTAGCCCCATCGTCGGGCCGAGTGACGGCTCGCGGAGACAGACGATCGCTTGTTTATCGAGTCGGTTCAACGCTTGACCGAGTCCGACGGTGACCGTCGATTTTCCTTCTCCGGCGGGCGTCGGATTGATGGCTGTGACGAGGACGAGCTTGCCGTCTGCTCGAGTCTTCACTTGTTCGAGCAAATCGAACGACAGTTTTGCTTTGTATTTCCCGTAAAGGTCGAGATCATCTTCTTGTAGGCCGAGCTTTTCAGCGATTTGCTTGATGGGGAGCATGTCCGCTTGTTGGGCGATCGCTAAGTCAGATAACGGTTTGATTGTCGTCATGTATAAATTCCCTCCACTTTCGAACGTTTTACTAGTATTATGTTTGATTCATTCGTGATTCGAGCCATAATTCGGATCGTTTCTCTAATATAAACTGGCTCGTTCGTATTGTCATTGACTTTATCATAACGCATCAGTTCTGCAAATTCACTAATTGAGTTCAATATATTCCACCCATTCCGTCAAATGTATCCGTTTTCATTTTATTTCATTGCAGGTAAATTGATAGTGGAGGCGATGAAGATGATTGAAACACCGAAGCGAAGCAAACAGAGACGGAATTGGAAGAAGCCGGCAAGCTTTATCGCATTTGTCGGTCCGGCCTTTTTGGCGTTCGTGGCCATTGTACTCATCCCGTTCTTTAACGGGATCTATTACAGTTTCACGGACTGGAACGGGGTGACCGGTCAGTTGAACTTTGTCGGATGGGATAACTATCATCGACTCTTGTTCGAGGACGCCCAGTTCCGTTCGTCGTTTTGGATCACGACGAAATACACGATCGTGGCCGTCATCATGACGAACATTGTCGGCTTTTCATTGGCGCTACTGTTGACGATGAATATTAAGACGCGAAATATATTGCGAACGGTCTTCTTTATGCCGAACTTGATTGGCGGACTTATCCTTGGTTTCATCTGGCAATTCATTTACGTGAAAGGATTCGAGTCGATCGGATCATTGACCGGCTGGAGCCTGTTCGAGCTGCCGTGGCTCGGCGACGCCCAGACAGCGTTTTGGGGAATCGTCATCGTCGCGATCTGGCAAGGCGGGGGCTACGTGATGGTCATCTATATCGCGGCGCTGCAGAACGTGCCTACGGATTTGCTCGAGGCGGCCCGGATCGACGGGGCGAACCGGTTGAAAATGTTGCGCCATATCACGCTCCCGATGATCATGCCATCGATTACGATCTGTCTGTTCTTGACGATCTCCTGGTCGTTCAAAGTATTCGATACGAACTTGTCGCTCACGAACGGAGGACCGTTCAAATCGACCGAGATGCTCGCCTTGAACATTTATACAGAGTCGTTCGTGAACAACAATTACGGTCTCGGCTCGGCGAAAGCGGTCATCTTCTTCCTCGTCGTCGCGGCGATCACCGTCACCCAAGTGTATTTGACGAAAAAACGGGAGGTGCAGGCATGACGACGGAAAAAATTGAACAGTTCGAACCAAAAGCAGATCAGACGCCGAGACGGCAGTTGCCGCAAAAGCCGCTGCGGACGAGCGGGTATACGACCGGCCTTGGCCTCATCGAATTGGTCGCTATTTTACTAGGACTGTTGTATCTCGTCCCGTTTTATTACGTCATCGTCAACTCATTCAAGTCGATCGCTGAGATTTATACGAACACGTCCGCACTCCCAAACGTCTGGCTCGGATCGAACTATACGGAAGCGTGGGAGGCGATGAACTATGGCCGCGTCTTTTTGAACTCGCTTTTGATCACGGCCGGCGCGAACATCGTCATCGTCATCTTCACGTCGATGGCGGCATGGAAGCTCGTCCGGACGAAACATTGGATCTCGACCGTCATCTTCTTCTTGTTCGTCGCGGCGATGGTCATCCCGTTCCAATCGATCATGATTCCGCTCGTGAAAGTATCGAGCGTGCTCGGTCTATTGAACAGTCATTGGGGACTGATGGTCATGTATCTCGGGTTCGGGTCAGGTATTTCGGTGTTCTTATATCATGGCTTCATGAAATCGATCCCGGAAGAGATCGAAGAGGCGGCCATCATCGACGGTTGCTCGACATGGGGGCTGTTCTGGCGGATCGTGTTCCCGCTCTTGAAACCGATCACGGTAACGATCGTCATCTTGAACAGCCTATGGATTTGGAACGATTTTCTGTTACCTTCACTTGTCCTCCGAGACATTGAACTGCGGACGATCCCGCTCGCGACGTTCTATTTCTTCGGACAATATACGAAACAATGGGATTTGGCACTCGCTGGTTTAGTTCTTGGGATCGTTCCGCTCCTCATCTTCTTCTTTGCTATGCAACAGCATATCATCAAAGGGATTACGAGCGGCTCGATCAAATAACCCTTCCCAAGGGATCTCCCTCGTCCGCTACACGGGGGAGAATTTTTTTTAGAAAAGCTGTTGACATTCGTCTGAATATTTATAATAATGAGTTCAATTCAATTGTGAACGACATTGAAAGGACGAGTACACAGAAGACGTAAGCAAAGCGAGCCGGGGAAGGTGAGAGCCCGGACTGAAATCTCTGTCGAAGAACCTCCTGGAGTCGCTACCCGAACGCTTTGCAAGTAGACGTAGCCGGACCGTTCCCCGTTATCGGAACTACGAGATGTTCGTCTCGAAAAAGTGAGTAGATTCGTCTACTAATTTGGGTGGCACCGCGGAGCTTGAAGCCTTCCGTCCCATAGTCCATGGGATTGGAGGGCTTTTTTCTATTGCTCCGTCCCAAATCCCACAATTGGAGGAAGACAAAATGACAACGACAGCAACAAGCATGATGAAGGAAAAACAACAGGCAATCACGGCGGTAAAGGCAATGTTCGAGGACAAGTTCAGCACGGCGCTAGGTCTCACGCAAGTACAGGCACCGCTATTCGTCACATCGGCGAGCGGAGTCAACGATCACTTGAACGGCGTCGAGCGCATCATTCAGTTCGACACACAATATCCGGGACATGAGCTTGAGATCGTCCAGTCGCTTGCGAAATGGAAACGCGAAGCGCTCGGCCGGTACGGGTTCAAAGTTGGCGAAGGGTTGTATACACAGATGCGTGCGATCCGCCGCGACGAAGAACTCGACGCGACACACTCGCTTCATGTCGATCAATGGGACTGGGAACGCGTCATCGCCCGGGAACACCGGACGACCGACTATTTGAAAGCGACCGTCGAATCGATTTATGCGGCCTTGCTTGAAACGGAACGGTCGGTCGAGTCGGCATACGCGATCGAAGCGATTCTCCCTGAGTCGATTCACTTCTTGACGAGCCAAGAGCTAGAAGACCTGTATCCGACGCTGACGCCAAAAGAACGGGAACATGCGATTTGTAAAGAGCATGGCGCGGTCTTCCTCTCACAAATTGGAGGCGCGCTCGCCTCAGGAGAGAAACATGATGGCCGAGCGGCTGACTATGACGACTGGTCGCTCAACGGCGATATTCTCGTCTGGCATCCAGAACTCGAGACGGCGTTCGAACTGTCGTCGATGGGAATCCGTGTCGATGAGACAGCGCTCGCTGAGCAGTTGGTGACAGCCGGCGCGGAAGAGAAGCGGAAGTATCCGTTCCATCAAGCCGTGCTCGAAGGACGTCTCCCACTTACGGTCGGAGGCGGAATCGGCCAGTCACGTGTCGCCATGTATCTGCTCCGGGCCCGTCATATCGGTGAAGTCCAATCGTCGGTCTGGCCGAGCGAGATGGTCGCGGCGTGCGAAGAAGCTGGAATTAGCCTGTTGTAATTATATAGAAGCAAATGAGCCAGGACTTTCTTACGAGAAAGTCCTGGTTTTCTGTACAACATTTTCCACCCTACACGTCAATTTTGACACCTACATAATGGAAGCGTTTTCATTTAAAGTAAGGGTGTACTGATTGGATCGATTATTTTAGTCGACTTACACACCGAGGGAGGAAGCAAGATGAAACGCAAATGGAGATTATCGACAGCTGTGATGACGGCTGGCATGGTATTGACGCTCGCTGCCTGCGGGGGCGGATCGCTCACAGAAGGGGAAGGGTCGGCTGACGGGAACGCGGATAGCGGTGACTCAAAAGATGTGACGTTGAACGTCTTCCAATTTAAAGCCGAAATCGCTAAAGACCTCGAGGCGATGGCGAAAGAATATGAAGAAGAGACGGGCGTCAAAGTAACCGTTCAAACGGTCGGCGGCGGAGCCGACTACGGTGCCGCGCTCAAATCGCAATTCGCATCTGGCAATGAACCGGATATCTTTAACAACGGTGGCTTCACGGAAGCGCAGACGTGGAAAGATAAGTTGGAAGATTTGTCGGATGAAAAGTGGGTCGGTGATTTGACGGAAGTAGCCAAAGAACCGATGACGATGGACGGGAAACTGTACGGTATGCCGATGAACCTTGAAGGCTACGGTTTCATCTACAATAAGGAGCTGTTTGAGAAAGCGGGCATCAGTGAACTGCCGAAGACGCTGTCTGAATTGACGGACGCGGCTGAAAAATTGGACAAGGCGGGCATCACCCCGTTCTCGGTCGGATACGCGGAGTTTTGGATTCTCGGCATCCACTTGCTCAACATCCCGATGGCACAACAAGATGATCCCGATGCGTTCATCCAAGCGCTCAACGACAACAAAGAGAAGTTCGAAGACAATGAGCAGTTCCAACAGTTCTTGAAACTGTTCGACCTGACCATCAAATACGGCAACAAGAACCCGCTCACGACGGACTACAACACGCAAGTCACACAGTTCGCCCAAGGCGAGACAGCGATGCTCCAGCAAGGCAACTGGGCCCAACAGATGATTCTCGACGTGAATCCGGACATCGAGATGGGCTTCGTACCGATTCCGATCAATGATGATAAAGAGAAGATGGACCGCTTGCCGGTCGGCGTCCCGAATAACTGGGTCGTCAACAAAAACTCACAATATAAAGAAGAAGCGAAAGACTTCCTCGAGTGGATGGCGACGTCAGACACAGGAAAAGACTACATGGTCAACAAGTTCAAGTTCATCCCGGCGTTCAAGTCGATCGAAGCGAACGACCTCGGACCACTCGCTGACGATATCCTTGCCTATTCGAACGAAGGCAAGACGATCTCATGGAACTGGTTCAAGTATCCGGACGGCGCGGTCAACGAGTATGGTGCCTTGATGCAAGCGTACGTCGGCGGTCAGAAGACCGGTGACGAGATGCTCCAAGACTTCACAAAAGTATGGATGGATAAAGCTAAATAAAGAAAACACAAGCAGCGAACTGACCCCTTCGCCGCTTGTGTTTTTTTTATGAAGAAACTGTCACAGGAATCCCATAAAAAGCACACACATACCCCCCTAGGTTTTCGTACAATATGTTTTGTAAGCGATTGATCAAGAGGAGGGGTTATGAGACAACTAAAACTTGGATTGCTCATCGGCTTGTTGTTCGCAGCCCCGTCTGTCCACGCGGAGTCCGATTTAGTGACGCTTGACGAACCGATCGTGGTCCGTTCGAATGAGACGTTTGACGGTGCGGGGAAACGCTTCGTCAGCTGCAATGAACCGGCGTTTCGGTTAGAAGGGACCGGGGCGGTGCTCGAGAATGTTTTGGTCGAACAGTGCCGGCAGACGGACGTGGCTGCCATACAAGTCTCAGGGCTTGGCCATCAGCTGATCGATGTGACCGTCGAAGCGTCCGGGACCGGTATCGTAGTGGAAGACAGCTACGGGGTAAGGCTCGTCCGTCCCGTCATCTCGGGGTCTAATCAACACGAGGGCATCTCGCTATTGAACAGCGAAGCGGCTTTGATCAAAGGGGCGGTCATCGACCGAGTCCGTGACGGGATCTACATCGAGAACGGGTCGGGTCACCAGCTGATTCGACCGAGCGTTGCCGATGCTAGATACGGTGTCCATCTCATGTTTCCGACAGACGTGTCGATCAATTTGCCGAACCTCCGGCGCAACGGAGCAGGTGCGATGATCATGGGGACAGAGCGCGTCGTCATCGAGAACGGACAAATCCATGACCAAGTCGGCGCGACGGCGACCGGGATCATGTTGTTTGAAGCAGTCGAGACGACGTTGCGTGCCAACGCGATCTTCGGCAATCGGATCGGGATTTATGCGGAAAAATCGGAGTGGACGACGATTCATGACAACGGTGTAAACGGCAATGATGTAGGACTGCGCTTGAAGTCGGCGAACGGGATGACGATGGCAGGGAACGACTTGACCGGCAATCGGTATCCGGTCGTCTCGTTTGAGTCGGCAGACAATGTGATTCAAGGAAACGATTGGGGCGGACAGACGCTCGATTTGACACGCGACGGGTTCAGTGAGATCCCGTTTCGGGCCGACCCGTACTTGTTTTTATTGGCCGATTCATATGAAGCGTTCGAGTTGCTGTACGGTGCCCCGGGGCTAACCGTGCTTGAACGTGTGCTCCGTAGCCCGGACGAGGTCACACTCACGGACGCAGGGCCAATTGTGTCCGCGTTTCGCATCGAGTGGAACGGGTCGTTCGGAGCGGTCGCTTTAACCGGAATGATGGTTTTACTATGGATATTTGGGAGGAAACGATATGACTACGTATAAGAAAATGGCAGGACTATTCGCCGCATCAAGTTTGACGCTCGCACTTGGGGCGTGTTCGAGCGCTGCGGCGGAACCGTTCGATATCGAATGGGGCAAGACCGAGTGTGAAGTGTGCAAGATGAAAGTGATGGATAAACAATTCGCTGCCGAAGCGATTATGGACAACGGGAAAGGCTATGCGTTCGACGATATCGGTTGTTTGATGCGTGACTGGTACCCTGAGCAAACGGAAGAGGACATCGCGGCGATGTATGTGAAAGACTACAATACGATGGACTGGGTCGATTTAGATGAAGGTACGTTTGTCTATAATAAAGAAGCGAAAACGCCGATGGCTTATAACATCGTCTCGTTCGCAAAAGCAGCGGACGCGGAGACGTATGCCGAAGAGAATGGCGGCATGGTGATGGATTTAGACGACTTGAAAGAACACACGTGGGAACGCGGCGAGATGAACGGTCATAAAAAAATGAATTCGGACGACGATGGCGAAGCGAGCGACATGAGTGACGCGCACGATTCGGATGAGTCATCTGACGGTCACGGGCAGTAAGCGATGTTATGGCGGATCGAATGGTCCCGTACGCTGCGTCAGAAAGAAAGTTACGTCTTCTTGCTTGCTTGGGTACTGACACTCGTCTTGCTGGGTGGTCTCGGCCAAGCAATCCCGGTGGCGACGGCGTATACGAACGTCAGCGCGACACTCGTCACGGTGATCGGGCTCGTGTTACCGCTCCTCGTCATGTTGACGACGGCACTGCAGTGGGGCAATGAGCGTGAATCAAAGCGGATGCGACTCGTCTCGACGTTCACGGTGTCGATGCGCCGCGTGGTCTGGATGCGTTACAGCGCATTCCTGGCGACGCAAGGACTCATCATCACGCTTGCGTTCGCGCTCGCCTCGTTCCTTGTTTCGATGCCGCTCGAGACGTGGTTCGTCCTATGGGTGTATGCGTTCGGCCTCACCGCGTACGGTGCCGCAATCGGCACGTTCATCGGCGTCGTCGGACGGACGAGGCTTCGAGCCGTGCTCCTCTCGTTCATCGTCTGGGTCGTCCTCGTTTTACTTTGGCCGACGCTCCTCGTGGCAACGATTGCTTGGCTGCCTTACGGGTCGCAAGCGAGTGCGATGGTCGGGCTTCTGTTTTTGAACGGATTTGAGCTACTGCGCGTCTGGGTGAGCTCGGTCTTGTCGGCACCTGACCTGTTCGGGGCCGTCTATGAAACGTTTATCGGCTGGCTCGGCGACCCACTCGGTAGTTTGACCGTCAGCATCGCGATCTTGAGTGTCGTGTTTGTGTTGTGGTTCGGGACAGCTTGGTTACTTCGACAGGAGGGACGACATGATTCAGCTTGAACAGGTCGGTAAACGCTATGGCGATGTATGGTCGCTCCATCCGCTTGACGGAGCGATTGCCGACGGTCGGGTCGTCGCCTTATGCGGAAGCAACGGGGCTGGGAAATCGACGCTACTGAACATGATGAACGGTACGCTCGCACCGAGTGTCGGTCATATCTCGTTGAACGGGGAGACGCGTGACCGTCGAAAATCGTATAATCAATCGTTTGGTTATATGCCTGATGATTTCGCATTCGATCCGTCGTGGACCGTCGGTGAGACGTTTGCGTATTACGCGTTGCTTCAAGGAGTCAAACCGGATGCGTCTCTATTGAACCGTGTCGGGCTTGACGCCAAGACCCGGCAACAGGTCGGGATGTTGTCGAAAGGGATGCGGCAACGTCTCCTGCTCGCTCAAGCGTTGGTCACGAAACCTGACATTTTACTGCTAGATGAGCCGACGAACGGTCTCGATCCGACGTGGATGCATGTATTGGGCCGACTGTTGCGGGAAGAGGCCGACCGCGGGACGACGGTCGTGTTCTCGACACACCAGCTCGATGTGGCGGCGAGGCTTGCTGACGAAGTCTGGATGCTTGATGCCGGCCGGCTGGCCGGACGTGTCCTCGTTCAAGATGAACAGGCCGCTTACGCCGAAATTAAAAACTTCTTTTTCGAACCGGAAGTTGAGGCTTGTCAAACAGACGCCGCTCGCACAAAATAATAGACAGTTGAAGTGGTGGTCGGAGCCTTCCGGCGCCACTATTTTTGTGGGGAGATGGAACAGATGAGAAAGAATGTTACGGTCGCACTACTGCTTGCGACTTTTTTGGCGGCGATCGAAGGGACGGTCGTCTCGGTCGCGACGCCGGTCATTGCGAGCGAGTTGAACGGCGCGGCGCTCGTTAGTTGGGTATTTGCCGCCTTCTTACTATTTACCGCGGTGTCGACACCGATTTACGGGAAAGTCGCCGACTTGTTCGGTCGAAAGCGTGTCCTCTTGTTTGGGATCGGGCTGTTCACACTTGCCTCGCTCTTATGCGGTTTAGCGACATCGATGGAGCAGTTGATCGTGTTTCGGGCGCTGCAAGGTCTTGGTGCCGGTGCGGTCCTGCCGATCTCGATGACGATTATCGGGGACTTGTATAAGTATGAAGAGCGCGGCAAAATCCAAGGGATTTTAAGCGCGGTGTGGGGCGTGTCCGGTGTACTCGGACCGGTCATCGGAGGATTTTTGGTCGAGACGTTGTCTTGGCGCTACGTGTTCTTGTTGAACGTTCCGTTTGCGCTCTTATCGTTCATCATGATCGTCACATTTTATAAAGAGACGGTCGCTGAGACGACCGAACGGATCGATATAAAAGGGGCACTCCTGTTCGCTGGGGGGACGACCGCATTCTTGTACGCCTTGATCACGTTCAGTGAAACGAACATCTTGACGCTACCGGTCGTCGTCAGCGGTCTATTCAGTCTTGTGTTGCTCGTCAGCTTCTTCATGTCAGAGCGCCGGGCCAAGACACCACTCCTGCCGCTCGAGCTGTTGAAGCAGCCGATTATCGCTTCCATCAACGGGGCCGTCTTCTTTGCTGCTTGGGTGCTCGTCTCGATGTCAGCCTACATTCCGATTTGGGCGCAGGCTGTACTTGGTAAATCGGCGACGGAGGCGGGCTTCATGCTCATGCCGCTCTCGGTCGCATGGACGTTCACGTCGATTATCGGCGGACGGACGCTCGGAGCGGCATCACCGCGACGACGGGCTGTCTTCGGGATGGGCCTGCTCTTGATCGGGACGGTCATCTTGACGCTGATGACTCCATCGAGTTCGGACGTCTGGGTGTACCTCGCCGTCGCCATCATCGGCGTCGGATTCGGTTTGTCACAACCGATGTTCATCGTCGTGTTGCAGACGGTCGTGTCATACCGTCAGCGCGGTACAGCGACAGCGGCGAACTCATTTTTAAGTACGGTCGGACAGACGCTCGGCGTCGCGGTGTTCGGGGCGATGTTCAACTTTATCGTCTTGAGCGGATTCCGGAACGACGAAACGTTGAGCGGTGTCTCGCTCGAATCGTTCTTCAACCGGGCGGCGAGTGCCACGCTTGACGAGAGCGTCCGTCTGCAAGGTGAGCAGTTGATCGCCTCGGGACTGAACAGTGTCTTCGTCGGAGCGGCGCTCGCGGCGTTCATCGCTTTGCTCATCGCGCTTCGGTTACCGGCTCGCCCACCCGAACCTTCACGCGACGCCTAAAAGCGCGGTATGATGGGGGAAAGGAGGCGGTCACGTTGAAACGATGGTTACTCATGTTGTCACTCGTCTTTGTTGCCGGTTGTGCGTCTGATTCGGCGGACGATGCGGTCCAAGAAGAGGAAACCCCGATCGAACAACCGGCTGAATCGACGGAAGGGGCGCCGAACGAAGATGACGCGTTATCGGTTGGGGCGAACGAATCGATTGCACGACAGCTCGACGTCCCATGGTCGATTGCACGAACCGAGGACGGTTGGCTTGTTTCAGAGCGCGGGGGAACGATTGCAGTCATTGATGCTGACGGTAACGTCTCGCGTCAACCGGTCGAGCTGACTGAAGATGTGCTTGAAATCGGGGAAGGCGGACTACTCGGTCTTGCTCTCGCGGATGACTTTGCGACGTCGCGACAGCTGTACGCCTATCATACGTACGGGACACCTGGGGATGTGCGGAACCGGGTCGTCGAATTGACGTGGGACGGAGAACGATTTGAAGAGACGGACATCGTCTTGGAAGACATACCCGGGGCGCAGTTCCATAACGGCGGACGCTTATTACTCGACGGTGACGTGATTTGGGTCACGACCGGAGACGCACTCGTCCCAGACCTCGCTCAAGATGAGACGTCGATTGCCGGGAAAATCCTGCGCGTGCCGTTGTCCGGCGAAGGGGACCCGGTCGATTGGATTTATTCGTCCGGCCATCGGAATCCGCAAGGGTTGACCGTCATCGAAGACGTGCTCTATGCGAGCGAACACGGGGCGTCCGGTCATGACGAAGTGAACATCATCGAGCCAGGCAACAACTACGGGTGGCCGATCATCGAGGCCGATGAGACGGAAGACGGTCTCGAGACGCCTTGGTTTGAGGTCGGAGGAACGTCATGGGCGCCATCTGGCATCGTTGCCGACGAACAGTACGTCTATATGGCGACGTTGCGTGGAAATCGTTTGGTCGCGATCGACCGTGAGACGCGCGAAGTCGTTCCGCTCGTCGAGGATCAAGGGCGCATCCGGGACGTCTGGTTAGAAGACGACCGTCTGTATTACATCACGAACAATACGGACGGCCGGGGAAATCCGGGAGCGGAAGACGATCAACTGTTCATGTTGGAATTACGTTAGAAACTGACATCTCGTCAGTTTCTATTTTTTTGTTGTATTACTTGTGAGATTACGTATAATAAAGACGTTAATTGGAAAATGAAGGAGTTAATGACATGGATCATTCAAAATTGGTACATAAACACGAACAATTGTATTTCGGACTGCTCGTCGCGATGAGCATCCTGACGATCATTGTCGGCATCGTCTTGACGATTGCCTCACTCGGTATCTTCCTGTGGATCATCGGGCTAATCGTCTCGCTGTCGATGTTCGCGCACTGGATTCAAATCGGCTATATTCGGACGAACGGGGTCAAAGTGACGGAGCGACAATTCGCCGACCTGCATGAGATGTATCAGCGCGTCGGACAAGGGATGGGCATCCGTTTGTTGCCAGACGTCTATATTTTACAGGCGGGCGGGGTCTTGAACGCGTTCGCGACCCGATTCTTCCAAAAGAATATGATCATCTTGTATTCGGACGTCGTGGAACTGTCTCGGAACGGTCAGACGAAAGAAGTCGAGTTCGTCATCGCGCATGAACTCGCCCACATCCGCCGCAATCACGTCCAAAAACAGTGGCTCGTCTTGCTCGGGAATATCGTCCCATTTTTAGGGACAGCGTATTCACGCGCTTGCGAATATACGTGCGACCGGATGGCCGCCCATTACATTCAAGACGAAGCGGCTTCAAAACGGGCGCTCACTATCCTCGCCGTCGGTGGAAGGCTCGCCAAAGAAGTGAACGAGTTTGACTATTTATATGAAGCAAGTCGTGAGAACGGGTTCATCGCCAAATATAGCGAACTGATCTCGACGCAT
This sequence comes from Exiguobacterium sp. SH4S7, assembly GCF_004336795.1. Lineage (NCBI taxonomy): Bacteria > Bacillati > Bacillota > Bacilli > Caryophanales > Exiguobacterium > Exiguobacterium sp. SH4S7. The sequence goes on along the minus strand of NZ_SJUT01000005.1, from coordinate 91,563 downwards.
CCGACATTGCCGAAACGGATCGCCGCTATCGCCACGCATGCCGGTGAGGCGAACGTGCCGATGTTCAAGACGGCTGGTTATGTCAAAGCCTCAATCATCGGAACGATTGTCGTCACCGTGCTCGTCAACGGGGCCATCATCGCGTGGCTCGTCATGAGTGATGGGTTCACGAGCCTCGCCGCTTCACCGTTCAGCGAAGGGTTCGCTGGTGAAATGACGGAAGAACCGCTCCAAGAATTGGCGTACGACAATGCAGGTGCCGATGCGATTCGAGAAGAGCTGGCGAATGGGGCAGATGTCAATATGCAAGACAGTTATGGCGATACGCCGCTCCATAACTTGCTGTACAACGATGGAATGGACTACGATTCATTAGTGCTCTTGCTCGAAAGCGGGGCAGATGTCACCATAGAAAATGACGATGGTATGACACCGATCGATGTGGCGAAAGATTGGAGCCACGAATTTGGGATTATAGAACTGCTACGTTCTTATGAATGAACAGCTGGCTCGTCTCTCGGGAAACTGAGGGACGAGTTTTTTATGTTGGGATTGCAAACGCTTGCATGACCCGTGATATAATCTTCAAGAGGAGGGGTGTCGGTGAGGAGCATCCGTACGAAATTGACCGGGATGATCGCATTGACGATCATCGTTCCGGTTATTTTAGCGACCGTCATATCATTTTGGTACGTCAAAGACCGGGAACGAGAGCGCGGTCTCGAGCTCACGGACTGGTCACTCGAGCGCGGGACGTTGCAGATCGAACGCTACATCTCTGACTTGAGCCGCCTGCCGACGAGCCTATACGCCAATCGGGACGTCCTCGACATTCTTGAATACGGTCCCGGGCTGTCACTCGAGCAGACGGAGCTTGAAGTTCGGCGGGCCCTTCTTGGTATGTACTTATCACGGGAGGATGTCGCACAGATTCAATTGCTCATGCTTGAAGACATGGACTCGTTCGCCGCCTATAAAATGAAAGTGTCACCACGTTCGAAAAAACAACCGAGTGCGATTCAACAACAATTGCTGAAGTATGAAGAGAGCCGTGTCTTGCTCGAGGCGTCGCATCCGCTCGTCCCGTACCATGACTTTGGACCGATCGTCTCGGCAGAAGAGGTCGTGACGCTCCATTTCCGGCTCGACAAGATCGAGACGGATAAACCGCTCGCGATTCTCTCGATCGATATACCGGAAGACGTGTTTGTCGGACAACTCGCGTCGTTGCAAAACAATCCGGAGGAAAGCCTTTGGTTTATTGGCGGGAACAATCAAGTGTTTGCCAAGCTCGGGGACGAGGACATCCCGGACACTGTGGCGGCGAAGTCGATGTCGGTCGACGGGAAACATCATCGGATCATTAAATCGTTCGAGTTTGAAAATCAAACGTTTTATGTCGGGAAATCGATTCCGGATCGGTTGTTGATTGAACCGGCATCCCGGACGTCATTCATCATCTTCGTCGTCGGGATGGTTTCGCTCGTTTTAGCGTTGATCGGGGCGACATACGCATCGATGCGTTTGACGACGCCGATTAAAACGCTCACGTCGAACATTTGGCGAATCGAGCAAGGGGACATGACCGTTTCGTTCGATTCCCTGGGAAATGATGAGTTCGGCGTCCTTGGTCGGCAGTTCAAACGGATGATCGAACGGATCGATGACTTGATTCAGCGCGAATATCGGTTGGCACTCGAAAATCGGACGAACGAACTGCGCGCCCTGCAGGCACAAACGAACCCGCATTTTTTATTCAATGCGCTGCAGTCGATCGGGACGCTCGCCCTAAAAGGGGACGGTAAAACGGTTTATCGCTTAATCACACAGTTATCCTCGATGATGCGGTACACGATGCACCCGGACGAGTCGATGGTGACGCTCAAGCGCGAAGTCGAGCATCTCAATTCGTACGTTCGGCTCCAACAGGTCCGCTTCCCCGATCAGTTCGACGTCGAGGTCGACGTCCCGGACGCGTTGCTCGACTTGATCGTTCCGAAGATGATCCTCCAACCGCTCGCGGAGAACTTTTTCAAACATGGGTTTGAGCGGGACGGGGCGACGGCGGCCAATCGATTCTGCTTAAACATCCGTCAAACGGGAGCCGACCTCATCATCCGTTGTGAGAACAGCGGGCGAGCGATCTCGGACTTTGAGCTGAACGCCCTGCAACAACGGATCGAACGGTCGACAGGACCGATTCATGGTGCGGAAGGCACCGGTTTAAAGAACATTCGCGATCGACTCATGTTAAACTATAATCGGGAGGCTGAGTTTATGTTGGCTACACCAGAGACCGGCGGATTCCGCATCGTCATGCGTTTCCCGGCCGTGAAGGAGGCGGGTGCGTCATGACGAAAGTATTGATCGTCGACGATGAGTCGCCGGTACGGGAAGCGGTCAAATTGCTTGGGGAGTGGGAACGTCTCGGCGTCACGAAAGTGTTCGAAGCGAGCGACGGCGAAGAAGCGAAACGGATTATCACGAAAGAGCGCCCGGCCTTGGTTTTATCGGATATTCAAATGCCGCGCTGCAACGGGATTGAGTTGATGGAATGGGTGCATCAAGAGGTGGAGTCGGTAAAGCTGATCGTGTTGACCGGGTACGATGAGTATTCGTATATGCGGCGCGCGATTCAGCTCGGCAGCTTCGATTACTTACTGAAACCGATTGATCCGGACGTGTTGAACGATACGCTCGAACGTGCCCTCGCGGACGTCTGTCCAGCCGAGGAAGACCCAATCTTCCAAATCGGTGCGTTTATCGAGCGTCATTATGCGGAAGAGCTCAGCTTGCAAGGGATGAGCGAGCGCTTTTACTTGAGCCGCGAATACATATCGCGTCGTTTTAAGCAGCAGTATGGCGTCAACTTATCCGAGTACTTGCTGTCGATCCGCATGCTCGAAGCCAAGCGTCTCCTTGAAACAAGTAGACAACGTATTTATGAAGTCGCCCAAGCGGTTGGTTTTTCGGACGACAAATACTTCCGAAAAGTCTTTAAAAAACAAGTTGGTGTTACCCCGAACGAATATCGGGAAGACTACCAACGACAACTTTAAAGGAGGAATTTTATCATGAGTGTACACATTGGGGCAAAAGAAGGACAAATCGCAGAAACGGTATTACTTCCAGGAGATCCGTTGCGCGCGAAATACATCGCCGAGACGTTCTTAGAGGATGTCGAACTGTATAACGAAGTGCGTGGCATGTACGGTTTCACAGGTACGTATAAAGGCAAACGCATCTCTGTTCAAGGGACAGGTATGGGTGTGCCGTCGATGTCGATTTACGTCAACGAATTGATCATGTCGTACGGTGCTAAAAACTTGATTCGTGTCGGTACAGCCGGCGGGATTCAAGAAGACGTCAAAGTGCGTGACGTTGTCATCGCGATGAGCGCATCGAGTGAGATGGGACAAAACCGTGTCCGGTTCGATGGCATGGACTACGCACCGACAGCGACGTTCGACCTCCTACATCGTGCGTATATGAACGCGGAGAAAGCGGGCATCCCGGTCAAAGTCGGTCAAATCTTCACGGCCGACCAGTTCTACCAAGATGACTTCCACCACTTCAAAAAGTGGGCGGACTTCGGTTGCCTCGCAATCGAGATGGAAGCAGCCGGCCTTTACACGCTCGCGGCGAAACATAAAGTCAACGCCTTGACGATCCTCACGATCTCTGACCACTTGTTGACGGGTGAAGAGACGACATCAGAAGAGCGTCAATCGACGTTCGACGAGATGATTCGTGTCGCCCTCGACACAGCAGTCGAAGTGACGAACTAAATCATAAGTCCCTACAGACGCAACGTTTGTAGGGACTTTTTGTGTCAGTGTGCCAACGTGTCTATACAAAGCGGAACCGGCAAGCTAGACTGAAGCTGAAAACTCAGTGTCCGTGGAGGTGCTGAGCTAAGGAGAGAATTCCGTGAATAAACCATCCGCTTTTGTGATTTATAGTATCGTCTTTTTTGCGTTTTTTGATCTGTTTGCCCAACTTCCCGTCATGAGCACGTTCGCGACCTCAGTCGGTGCGACGCCGTTCATCGCCGGTGTCGTCATTGCCATCTATTCATTGTCGAACACGTTCGGAAACATTTTGTCTGGCGTTTGGACGGACAAGTTCGGTCCGTTCCGAATCTTACTCGTCGGTTTAGTGTTATCGAGTGCGAGTCTGCTCATGTATCGCCTTGTCGATGATGCTTCGATGTTATTGGTGGTGCGTGTCGTTCACGGATTCGTGGCCGGCTTGATTGTACCGGCTGCGTTTACGCTATCCGCGAACTTGACCGCGGCCAATCGACAAGGGAAAAAAGTGGCGCTCACCGGGAGCTTCGTCGGGTTGGCGGCGATTCTAGGACCAGCGTTCAGCGGCATCATGGCCAGCCGCACATCGGTCCCGGTCGTATTTACGTACGTGGCGGCGTATGGCGTGCTTGTGGCTTTGCTTGCCCTCGTCGTGTTAAAGCGGTTGCGATTCGCTGTTAAACATGAGGACCGGCGCGAAGTGGTTGGCTCGAAAACGCTAGAGCGTGACGTCGTCAAAGCGTATGTCGGGGCGTTTTTATTAATGTTCTCGCAAGGAGCGCTCGCTTATTTATTACCGCTTTACGTGCAAGCGCTCGGTTACGACTCACGGCTCAGCGGGACGTTGCTCAGCACGTTTGGCGTTGCTGCCGTCCTCGTGTTCGTCTTGCCGACGAACCGTATCTTCGACCGGTTCGAACCGGCGCGCTTGGCTGCGCTCGGGATCGGCATCCTTGGGATTAGTCAAATTCTGATTGGTTTGTCGGGTAGCGCAAATCTGCTCTATCTCGTGCTCGGCTGTTATGGCGTCGGCTTCGCTATTTTGTTCCCGGCCATCAACACGATGTTGATCAAAGCGACGAACAGTGCCAATCGCGGCAAATCATACGGCTACTTCTATGCGTTCTTCTCGCTCGGTACGGTCGTGGGTTCGGCTCTCTTAGGGTGGCTGTCCGTCTCGTTAACGCAGAAATTCACGCTGACCGGGATTGTTTTGCTGCTAGCGGGCCTGCTTTTGATTGTGATCGAGCAGACAAGGAAACGTGTCGTTTCAAACAAGACCGGGTGAGATGGGCACGTATCAAGCAGCAACGGCTGAACGTTCAAAATGGTCGGGTCTGATTGGATAGTGATAAGATAAAGACAGCGTTATCACTCAAAGGGAGGCAGATTTATGCTCGCACCAATCGAACAGTTGACGATCGAAGAGCTCATCAGTAAGCAACGTCGTTTCTTTAAGACGCAAGCGACCAAATCGCTCGCATTCCGTCTCAGTATGTTGACGTTTTTGAAAGAATCGATCAAACATCATGAAACGGAAATTATTGAAGCGTTAAAAACAGATTTAAATAAATCAGAGCTCGATGCGTTCACGACGGAGATCGGCTTTATTTACGACGAGATCAGTCGGACGAATCGAGAGTTGAAGCGTTGGATGCGCCCGAAACGTGTCCGCGGTGCAGCGATCCACCTCGGGACAAAAAGTGAAGTCATGTATGAACCGTACGGCACCGTTCTCATTATCGCGCCTTGGAATTATCCGTTCCAATTGGCGATCGCACCGCTCATCGGAGCAATCGCGGCCGGGAACACGGCTGTCGTGAAACCGTCGGAATTGACGCCGAACGTGGCCCAAGTAATGACGAAAGTGCTCGAACGGGCGTTCACCGATCGTTACGTCGTCAGTATCGAAGGGGATAAAGACGTCGCTCAAGCTTTGCTCGCGCAAAAATGGGATCATATCTTCTTTACCGGTTCGACCCAAGTCGGAAAAATCGTCATGGAGGCTGCGGCCAAGCAATTGACGCCGGTCACGCTCGAACTAGGTGGGAAGTCACCGGCCATCGTCCATGAAGATGCCAATATTAACATTGCGGCGAAACGGATTGCGTGGGGGAAATGGATGAACGCCGGGCAGACATGTGTCGCCCCGGACTACGTGCTCGTCCACGAGTCGAAACGTGATGCGTTTCTTGAAGCAATCAAGCGGGAAGCGTTCCTGATGTTTGGGAACGGAATCGGGACAGAACGGTTCACCCGGATCGTCAGCGAGTCTCATTTTGATCGGTTGACGAGTTATTTGAGTCAAGGGGACGTCTTCTTCGGGGGAGCGACGGAGCGGGAAAGTTTGAAAATCGCCCCGACCGTCATGACGGATATTCATGATGGGGCTGCTGTCATGAAAGACGAGATTTTCGGACCGATTTTGCCGGTGCTGACGTATCGTCAACTCGATGAGGCGATCGAGTTTGTGTCCGACCGTCCGCATCCGCTCGCGCTCTATTTGTTCACGGAAACGAAAGCTGTCGAACAGACGGTGCTCAAGCATCTGACATTCGGCGGCGGTTGTGTCAACGATGTCCTCATGCATTTGACGAACCCGAACTTGCCATTTGGCGGTGTCGGGGAGAGTGGGATGGGGGCTTATCACGGACGCTATAGCTTTGAGGCGTTCAGCCATGCCAAATCAATATTACGCAACACGACAAAATTTGATGTGCCGATTCGTTATCCAAACTTTAAAGGTGCGGAGAAGCTGATCCGTCTCGTCTATCGCTGAGACTGATCTGAGACTGTAGACTTTCTACAGTCTTTTTTTTATGAGAACGAATTGAAAAATAGAAGATTGTTTGAAATGTCACATACTTTTGTGATCAGGGTGCTCACGCTACTGTATAATAAAGCCATAAATGAAACGTACGAGACATTCCAGGCACGAATGAATTGTGGAGGGAGCAGACGAATATGTCTACGAAATGTGGGACGACCGAACCGAACAGCTTTATCTTTTCAGCGGAGACGAAACAGTTATTGCTCGAAATGATGACACCTCAAGACTACCCGAAGGCTAGCATCGTCTGTTGGGAAGGTGAGAAGTGTGATAAATTCTTTTATTTGAAGAGCGGATCTGTCAAATTCACGAAGATCACGAAAAAAGGGAATCCAATCGTCATGTTCTTATATGGCGCCGACGATTTTTTTGGTGAGTTTGATATCGTCGACACGTTCCCGAGTTCTTACAGCATCGAGACGACGGAAGAAAGTGTCATTGGCGTTATTTCAAAGAAAGACATCGAGACTATCATGCAGCAAGACGCCAAATTTGCCGGTGACGTGTTGCGCTGGACGTCGATGATGCGTAAACATTCAGAGATGAAACTGCGTGATTTGCTATTGTACGGAAAGCCGGGAGCGCTCGCATCGACGTTGCTTCGGATGGCGGCCATGCACGGTGTGGAGGAAGATGACGCGGTCGTCATCTCACGACATCCTTCCGATGGGGAGCTCGGTCAACTGATCGGGGCACCGCGTGAGACCGTCAACCGGATGATGAACCAGTGGCGAAAAGAAGGCGTCCTGACAACGACGGGAAACTCGATCGTCTTGCATGATATCGATTTCTTAAAAGAGCTGTGCCATTGCGAAGGCTGTCCGGCCGGGATTTGCCGATTATAACGAGGAACCGTCTCTTAGAGAGGCGGTTTTTTTGTCGTCTTGATTTGGCTAATTGTGAATTTTATGTGTGGAAACTACGCAAAATTGATGTGATTGTCACTTTTGAAGTGATAAAAGTCACATATTAAGTCGGGGTGAATTTCATACAATGAAAGAGGAAATTATAGCGAAAGGGGTCCTTCACGTGGATAAGAACGGTGGACAAGAACCGAATCTGAAAGGCACGTTTACATCGGTCATGATCGTCGCGGGTGTCATCATCGCCATGTGGTCGTCGGTCTTTTATTTATTTGTTACACGATAACGTCAAAAGGAGAAAACAAACATGCATATTCATAAGCTTGAAAAATATTGGTTGATCTTTGGCATCGTTCTATTAGGCGTGTTTTTGACAGTGCTCGGCATTTCGGCGTTTGCGGCCGGCAACCAGCCCGCATCGGACGCTGATTTGATCGACCCGGCGAAAGTGCATCAGACGGCGCCGTTCGATAAACCTGGACTTAATAAAATTGGTGATAACGAGTATGAACTCGTCATGGTCGCGCAGGCGTTCACGTTCACACCGGGTAACGTTGAAATCCCGAAAGGTGCGAAAGTGACGTTTCTCGTCACGTCACCGGACGTCGTCCACGGTTTCCAGTTGACGGGGACACCGGTCAACATGATGGTCGTGCCGGGGCATATCAACTCGCTCACGTATACGTTTGAAGAAACAGGCGAATTTTTAATTCTCTGTAACGAATATTGCGGGACGGGCCATCACATGATGGCGACAAAAATTAAGGTGGTGGACTAAATGAACGACGTAGCCTCAAAACTGAAACAGTGGGAAATGGAGCGCGGTGTGCCGGTGCCGAGCATCGGTGTGAAAGAAGCGCGCCTCGCCTATGCCCACGTTGTCGTCTCGGTACTCGCCGTCTTGATTGGAGCGATCGCGGGACTCATGCAGACGCTCATCCGTACAGGAATCATTCCGGAAGTATTCGGTTACTATCAATTGTTGACGGCCCACGGTATCATGCTTGGTCTCGTCTTTACGACGATGTTTATCATCGGCTTACTTTACGCGCTGCTCGCCAAGTCGTTCGGACGGTTTGAATCGTTCCCGACACGTGTCGCTTGGCTCGGTTTTTGGATGATCATCGCCGGGGCGGTACTCGTGACGATCATGGTGCTCGCCAATAAAGCGACTGTACTTTACACGTTCTACGCTCCGCTCATGGCCGACCCGATCTTCTATGTCGGTCTCGTTCTCTTCGTCGTCGGTACATGGTTCTCGGCGTTCGCGATGTTCCGCATGTATGCGGACTATAAACGGGAACACCCTGGCGTCCATCCGCCACTCCCAGCGTACATGAGTATCATGACGATGTTGCTATGGGTCATCGCGACACTCGGTGTTGCCGGGACGATTTTGTTCCAACTGCTCCCGCTCTCGCTCGGATGGAAAGACACGGTCGGGATTGAACTGAGCCGGACGTTGTTCTGGTACTTCGGTCACCCGCTCGTTTACTTCTGGCTCATGCCGGCCTATATCGTCTGGTATACGGTCGTGCCGAAAGTCATCGGTGGGAAGATCTTCTCGGACGCGCTCGCGCGGATGGCGTTCTTGTTATTCCTCTTGTTCTCGTTCCCGGTCGGTTTCCACCACCAGTTGACAGAGCCGGGGATTGATCCGTTTTGGAAGTTCGTCCAAGTCATCTTGACGTTCCTCGTCGTCATTCCGTCGTTCATGACGGCGTTCTCGCTGTTCGCGACGTTCGAGCTGCGGGGACGCGCTCTCGGAGCACGCGGTCTGTTCGGTTGGGTCAAAAAGATGCCGTACGGCGATGTGCGTTTCCTCGCCCCGTTCGTCGGGATGTTGTTCTTCATTCCGGCTGGTGCCGGCGGTATCATCAACGCGTCGCACCAATTGAACGCGATGGTCCACAACACGCTTTGGGTCACCGGTCACTTCCATATCACGGTCGGAACGGCCGTCGCCTTGACGTTCTTTGGAACTGCCTATTGGCTCGTACCGGTACTACGCGGACGTACACTCACGAAATCAATGAACCGTCTCGGTTTGATTCAGACGGGGACGTGGGCGTTCGGGATGTCGATCATGTCGTATGCGATGCACATCTCAGGCCTTCAAGGTAACCCGCGTCGGACCGGTCCGGCGACGTATTTCTCAGACGCGTTGACGCGTGAATGGATCCCGTACCATATGGCGATGGCAATCGGCGGGACGATCCTTCTCGTCTCGGTGCTCATCTTCGTATATTCGATGTTCAACTTGTCATTCCTCGCACCAAAAGGTGAGGAAGAGTTCCCACTCGCAGAAACGGAAGAGGCGGCAATGGAGACGCCACGGTTCTTTGAGAACTGGAAGCTCTGGATCACGGTCACGTTCGTCTTGATCGCATTCGCCTACACGGTTCCGATTTGGCACTTGATTGAAAGCGCGCCTCCGGGAGCGAAAGGTTGGGTGCTCTGGTAAACTGAAGTCAGCCTCTAGAGCTGACTTTTTTGATTTGGGGGAGAACGTATGGAGACGTTACAGGAAGTGATTCGTGAAGCATACGCTAACCGTGTCCACGACCGGCCGTTCATCGTCGCGATCGACGGCTTGAGCGGGGCCGGGAAGACGACGCTCGTCGAACAATTGAGTGGTATCGCGCCGAACGAACTGCTTCTACATATTGATGACTTCATCGTCGAACGGCATCGGCGCTATGAGACGGGGCAGCCTGAGGCGGTGGAATACTATGCGCTCCAATGGGACGTCGATCTGCTCGTGAAGATGTTGTTCGAGCCGTTGTCCCGAGGTGAGACGCGTCTGACGTTGCCATACTACGAGCGAGACGAGGACGCGATTGTCATGCGGACGATCGATGTGGCTCCGAATGCGCTCGTGTTGATTGAAGGCATCTTCTTATTGCGGGACGAGTGGCGGTCGTATTTCGACTACATCGTTTATCTTGACTGTCCACGCGAGACGCGTTACGAGCGTGTGCTAAATCGCGATACGTATATCGGCGATTTAGCGGCACGGCTCGCCAAATATGAGCGCCGCTACTGGCCGGGTGAAGCGAACTACATCAAGACGGTCAATCCAGTGATACGAGCCGACTATATCGTCCGCTCATCAAACTGACGCATCCTAATCAATGAGGATGCGTCTTTTGTTTTGGATTGTTTTGGGAAATTATTATTGACAGTCAAGTGTATTACGGTAATAATACAGTCAGATAGTGTATTAGTCGCATCATACACTTAGAGAGGTGACAACATGATCATTCAATTTAACACGAGGTCTCCCGTCTACATCCAAGTCGTCGACTACTTCAAAAAGAAGATGGCGCTAGGCGAGTTGAAGGCGGGCGAAGAGATGCCGTCGCGGCGAGAGCTCGCGACCGAACTGAAAATCAATCCGAACACCGTCCAAAAGGCGTTCAAGGAAATGGAGGAACAGCAATTGATCACGACCGAACGCAATCGTCCAAGTCGGGTGACGACGGACGACCACGTATTAAAACGAATTCGGACCGAACTCGTCGATGAGGCGGTCGCTGTCTTCGTCGAATCGATTCAAGAGCTCGACGTCACGATGGACGAGCTCGTCAGCAAAATCAAACGGCAATACGGGGAGGGGAATCTCGATGATCGAGGTACTGGGAGTTAAGAAGCGTTACCGCAAAAAACAAGTCATCGAAGATGTGTCGTTCACGGCCAACAAAGGCGAGATCACATGCCTCATCGGTCTGAACGGGACCGGCAAGTCGACGATTTTAAAAGGCATCATGGGGCTGACCCCGTTTGACCAAGGCAACGTTTTGATTGACGGCAAGCCGATCGATTTGAACAACGTCGCGTTCGTACCGGACCATTCGACGTTTCCGATCCACTTTTCGATCGAGCAGTGCGAAGCGTTCATGCGCGATTTTTATCCGAAGTTCGACACGAAGTTGTTCGCTAGACTCGTCGACGAGTTCAAACTGTTTCCAGAAGACAAGTTGAGTGAACTGTCGAAAGGGACGCTCGCCAAGGTCAATTTGGCGCTCGGCATCGCCCAAGACCCGGACTACTTGCTGCTCGACGAACCGTTCTCAGGTATCGATGTGTTTTCAAAAGAGCAAATCGTCGAGCTGTTTTCGAGTGACATCATGGAAGACCGCGGTGTCTTGATCACGACGCACGAGATTGACGACATCGAGTATTTGGTCGACAAGGCCGTCATGTTGAACCGAGGACGGATCGTCCGTGAATTCGACGTCGAGGACGTCCGCTTCATTCACGGGAAATCGATCGTCGACGTCATGAGAGAGGAGTATGGGGCATGAATTTGTTAAGACTACTCGGATGGGAAGTCGAGCGGGCGACGAAACCGTATCTCATCTTGATCACGCTTCTCGTCGTCACCCAATTTGCTTGGCTCGGCTTCTTCTTATGGAGCGAGACGAATATGTATGAAAAACTGCGTCGCACTGGGACACCTGATTATGTATTATCGTTTGGAAACTATATCGGCGGGACGGCATATATTTTGTCGATTGGATTGGCGATTGCGGCGATGCTACTTTATAGCTTTTGGATTTGGTATCGCGATTTCCAAGGACGCGGCATGTTCATGATGCGCTTATTGATGATGCCGCAACAACGGATGCTCGTCTTCGGGGCAAAATTCGCAACGATGCTGTTGATGATTCTCGGTTTGTTTGCCGTCCAATGGATCGCGCTCAAGCTCCAGTACATAGCGTTCACGGGTTGGTTCGATTCGCAGATGGTACCGATACGTGGCTCGTTCGAGCAGGCTGTCTCTTATGATGGCATGCTGTCTGTCATGTATCCGATGTCAATCGTGAATTTCATCATTCACCAAGCGTTGATTGGGCTCGTTGTTTTATTCATTTTCACGTTCGTGTTGGTGGAACGGAGTCTATGGCAACGGACGATGTGGGCGCCGGTGATTGCCACTGTTTCATTGGGAGCCATCATTGTGCTTCCGGCCATCGGTTTCGGCTTCATCGGAAACGGGCTCTTTATGGATGAATCGTTGCTCGTCGCCGGGATCGGTTTGGCGGCTTGGTTTATCGGGTTGGTTTGGATCAGTCGTCGCTACTTGACGAAGAAACTAAGTGTGTGAGGTGAGTATATGAAACGAATATGGAATGTGGCTGCGCTCGGTGCGGTAATCGTCCTCGGACTCGGGACGTTCGTCATCGACATGAACAAGACGGAAGCGGAGTGGGAGTTAACTGTCAAAACGAATCCTGATGTATGGGCCGACCAGACGATCGATGTGTTTTATGAGACGGAGAACGAGACGAGTGAACGATTCGAAGTGACGACAGAACGTAGTCGGATCGCGACGAATATGAACTATATCGAAGAAGCGATTCATTATCGAGACACACTCGATCCTTCGTTGCGCGGCTTCTATCGCCAGATGAAAGAATTGAACTTTGCCCAATCGATTCGCACGGATGAAGGATATGTCGGCCTCGGACAAAACGGAAATCAGGAAATTGTCTTATTCAAGTCTACGGATGGTGAGACTGTGACGAGTGAGACGTTTAAGGCGCCGGCCGATGTGATGGAGGGCTCGTGGGCTGGTCTGTTCGTTCACGACGGGGACGTTCATTTAATTTTCCGCAGTGGTTATGAGGCGGAATCAAAAACAAAACTTGCCGTGCTTAAGGAAGGAACAAACGAGATAACGATCAAAGATCTCGATCTCGACAACGACTTCGTTTCCGAAGTGCTCGGGACGTCTTGGTTTTATGACCGCAATATGATGCCGATCTCGACCGGTAATCGGTTTATCCCAGTTCGAGTTGGGGCGTATGAATCCTTCACAGAGAACGGGGAGACCCATTCTACCGAAACAAATCGTCCAGGACTGTTCGCTTATGACATCGAAACGAATAAAGTCGTCCAACTCGCTTCAAAAGCCGAAGAGTCAAACTTGACCGTACATGATAACGAGTTGATGGCGGTGCAACTAGACGGATCCGAAATCGTCGTCGATTTGATGACAGGAAAACCGTCGACACGCCAAGTCATCGATGGTTCAGTTGGCACAACTACCTATGTCGGAAACCAACTGTACCACGTCCGTCCGACGAAAGACGGAGCCGTCATCGACGTATACGAGGACGGGAAAGAAGTCTCGAGCGCCGCGGTGAACGCGACGAACGAGGAAGCGAAGTTATTGCTCGATGGCGCCCAATTTTATGTGAGATAAAAAATAACCGAGAGGCGGCTGCCTCTCGGTTATTTCGTTGGTTTCGGGATGATGACCCCTTCTTCTAAATCAAGCAACATATCGATCAGTTCCGCGCAAAACTCAGGGAATTGATCGAGGAACGCACCTGGACCGACCTCATCCATGAAGTCGATGTACAGATCTGCTACGTTGCCAGCCATCTTCGCTGGAAGTGCGAGGAAGGCCGACCCGAAGCGCCAGCTGCCACGGATGTCGAGCAGCTTGCCGAGCATGACGTCGCCTGGTTCGCGTACTTCCGGTAGCATTACCTTGTACGTCTCTTTCGTCTCCCAATCACGTAAGCCGTCTTCGGTCACTTCAAACACAGAGCACCGGGGGACGGCGAGACCGCGCAAGGCATGATAGAGAGCAGGTGACATGTCAGCTTTGTGGTCCGCCAAATAGCGGCCGTGCGGTGTCATCCCGTCCTCATCCGTCTCAAAGAAGACGGCCCAATCGATGAACAAATCGCGGAACAGTTCGGCGTCTTTCAAGTGCCACGTGCCTTCCGAAGCGATCTCTTGGATATAGTTCGTCCACTGCGTGCTGCGTGCGAGTGCCGCTTGCTCGTATAACTTTTTCAGTTCGGCCAGCAATTCGGACTCTTCGACGAGCAAAGGGAAGGGAATTACTTTCCGGTCTTTTTTCATCGCCGTGGTCCTCGCTTGTCTGCAGGACGTTTGACGACCGGCGGTTTGTCTTCGATCCGTTTCTCGATGACTTCGCCACGGTAAATCTCAAGCTCTTTCAATTCGACACCGAGCTGGCGGGCGAACGATTTCAAGTGCGTCAAATCTTCCGGTGTCACGATCGACAGGACCGTCCCGGCCGCGCTACCGCGAGCGGTCCGTCCTGAGCGGTGGATGAAGTCATCGGTCGATTCAGGTAAATCGAAATGGACGACGTGCGTCACTTCATCGATGTCGAGTCCGCGCGCTGCGAGACCCGTCGTGATGAGGAGCGGATATTCGCCTTTACGGAATTCGCGGAGCGTCTCGACGCGGGCACGTTTCCCTTTCAAGCTATCGAGCATACGGTAGTTCACTTTCATCTTATCGAGCTCACCTTTGAGCGGCGGTAAGAACGAGCGGTTGTTGATGAAGGCGAGCACTTTGACACCGTCGACGTGTGATAGGCGACGAAGCAATTCTGGCTTATAGCGACGTGTCGTCAACATATAGCCGTACGTCACTTGAGCACTGACAGTCCGTTCGACCTTCACGTGAACCGGTTCTTTCAAGAACGGGGCAGCCCAGGCTTGGAGCGTATCCGTCAACGTCGCCGAAACGAGTGAGATTTGATGCTCGTGCGCCGTATGGTTGATGATGCGCTCAGCCGCTTCCGTCAATCCGCTGTCGATGATTTGATCGGCTTCATCGAGCACGATCGTATGCGTTTCGTGCAGTTTAAGTTTTTTCTTCTCGATCAATTCAACGAGACGTCCTGGTGTCCCGACGATCAAATGCGGTTTTTTCTTCAAGCGATCGATTTGGCGCTTCAGTTCGACGCCGCCGATGAACGAGGCAATCCGGACGTCACCTTTTTCGGTGAAACGTTGCGCCACCGTTTGGATCTGCATGACGAGTTCGCGCGTCGGTGCGACGATGACGACTTGGATCCGGTCGTTCGAGGCATCGATTTTTTCAATAGCGGGTAAAAGATAAGCGAGTGTCTTACCTGTCCCTGTTGGTGCTTCGATTGTGACGTCTTTTCCTTCTAAAAGGGGCGGGAACGCTTCCGCTTGGACCGGCATCGGTTCGTTAAAGCCAAGGCGTTCCCAGGCTTCGTTAATGAATGGTTTTGTAAAGTTCATATCAGTTCTCCTTATCGTTGGGCAAAAACAAAGGAAGCATAAGCGCTCCCTGGTTCAAATATAGCGAACATGTTCAGTGTCTTGGTCAATCGATGAACGGAGTGTCTGTGTGTACACTTGCCCGTCCTCGACGAGTTTGATGTGCACGTCGATGTGCTCAGGCGAGGCTTCGACACCTTCGACCGTGAAGCCTTGATACACGCGGTATTCCAATTCCTTAAGCAATTTTGCATAGGCGTTTAGTTCTGGATACGTCGTCGCGACGTCGATTGGGCGCGACACGAGTGCGACCATTAAATGGTCACGGAAATCGATGAAATCCTCATTCTCGATATCGTCATCAAAGCGAATCCAAAAGCCTTTTTCTTCAAATTCTGTGATAAATCCGTCGCGCTTGTCTCCAGCCTCTTCGACTTTAAGGGAGATGCGGTCACCGGCTTTTAAGTTATGCTCGGCTGTTAATGGTTCATACGTCATGGGAAGAACCCCTTCCTCTTCTACAATGTTCTGCTTCCATTGTGCTCGATATAAGGCAAAAATTCAAGTTCTATCCCGAACCTGTGAGTTAAGTCACTACAAAAACTGTATGATTTTTCACAACTACTTAAAGATAATACAGAATTCACAAGAACGTGAACGAATAGGGATTCGTCTGTTTCTATGTAAGTTGAAAAACTACTATAACAGATAAAATAGCGCTTACAAAAACGGCGTAACACCAATGTTCATGAGATTGTTACAACTTTCACAAGAATGTAAAACATATTGTTCACGTTTTCACGTACACTCATATTATAAGGAATCAGGCAGTTATCTCAACTATGAGGAGTGACCATAATGGCAACTGAAATTAAATCAGCCTGGTCAGGATTTGTTCCTGGACAGTGGACGAACGAAGTGAATGTCGGTGAATTTATCCGCTTGAACCGCCACGAGTATACAGGGGATGACCGTTTCTTAGTCGGACCGACAGAGGCGACGAATCGTCTTTGGGGACAAGTGATGGAATTGACGAAAGAAGAACGGGAACGCGGGGGCGTTTGGGATGTCGATCAAAACACGCCGTCGACAATCATCTCACACGGACCTGGGTACTTAAATAAAGACCTTGAAAAAGTCGTCGGTGTCCAAACGGACGAACCGTTCAAACGCTCGATTCATCCGAACGGCGGCATTCGCATGGTCGACGCCGCGCTCGAGTCATACGGCTTCGAACCAAATCCTGAAATCACAAAAATCTATTCAGACATTCGTAAAACACACAACCAAGGTGTTTTCGATGCCTACACACCAGAGATGCGGGCGGCACGTAAGTCAGGGATCATCACAGGTCTCCCAGACGCATACGGACGTGGCCGGATCATCGGTGACTACCGTCGCGTTGCCTTGTACGGTTTAGATTTCTTGATTGCCGAGCGTAAAAAAGATTTGGCGAACAATGGCGGTTTCCTCTCGGAAGCAGACATTCGGACGCGGGAAGAGATGTCTGAACAGCTTCGTGCCCTTCAAGAATTGAAACAACTCGGCGCTGCTTACGGATTCGACCTCGGTCGCCCGGCTGAAACGACGCAAGAAGCCTATCAATGGGTATATCTCGCTTACCTTGCAGCTGTCAAAGAACAAAACGGTGCGGCGATGTCTCTCGGACGCGTATCGACATTCCTTGACGTGTACGCTGAGCGTGACATGGCGGCAGGCCGTTTGACAGAGTCAGACGTCCAAGAAATCGTCGATCACTTCATCATGAAACTCCGCATCGTCAAATTCTTGCGGACGCCTGACTATAACGAATTGTTCTCTGGAGATCCAACGTGGGTCACGGAATCAATCGGTGGGATGAGTGAGGATGGCCGTTCGAACGTCACGAAGAGCTCGTTCCGTTTCCTTCACTCGCTCACAAACCTCGGCCCGGCACCAGAACCGAACTTGACGGTGCTTTGGTCGACGAAATTACCGGAAGGATTCAAACAATATTGCGCGAAGATGTCAATTGAGACGTCGGCGATCCAATACGAGAACGACGACCTCATGCTTCCAGAGTTTGGTGACGATTACGGCATCGCCTGCTGTGTGTCACCGATGAAAATCGGCAAA
This sequence comes from Exiguobacterium sp. SH4S7, assembly GCF_004336795.1. Lineage (NCBI taxonomy): Bacteria > Bacillati > Bacillota > Bacilli > Caryophanales > Exiguobacterium > Exiguobacterium sp. SH4S7. The sequence goes on along the minus strand of NZ_SJUT01000005.1, from coordinate 73,922 downwards.
CAGATGCAGTTCTTCGGTGCCCGTGCCAATATGGCGAAAGCACTCCTCTACAGCATGAACGGTGGACGCGATGAGAAGAGCGGCGAACAAATCGCTCCGGCTTGGGACATGAACACAGAAGACGTCCTCACGTACGACAAAGTGTACGCTGACTTCGACCGGACGCTCGACTGGCTCGCGGAGCTTTACGTCAACACACTCAACGTCATTCACTTCATGCATGATAAATATGCGTACGAACGGATTGAAATGGCGCTCCACGACCCTGAAATCTTACGGACGATGGCTTGTGGTATCGCTGGCCTTTCGGTGACGGCGGACAGCTTGTCAGCAATCAAATATGCGACGGTCAAACCGGTCCGGAATGAATTCGGCATCGCTGTCGACTTTGAAACAGAAGGCGACTTCCCGAAATTCGGAAACAACGATGACCGTGTCGACGCGATTGCTGTCGAACTCGTAGAATTGTTCATGGAAAAAGTCCGGAAACACAAAACGTATCGCGACGCGCTTCATACGCAATCGGTCTTGACGATCACGTCGAACGTCGTCTACGGCAAGAAAACAGGTAATACACCGGACGGCCGTCGTGCTGGTGAGCCGTTCGCACCGGGTGCGAACCCGATGCACGGCCGCGATACGAAAGGAGCGGCAGCGTCGCTCTCGTCAGTCGCTAAACTTCCGTTCGAACACGCGCAAGACGGTATCTCATACACGTTCTCGATCGTACCGAAAGCACTCGGTAAAGAAGACGTCGCACGTGAACTTAACTTGGCGGCACTTCTTGACGGCTATATGGGTGGCGAGCACAAAGGTCACCACTTGAACGTCAACGTCTTCAACCGTGAGACGTTGCTCGACGCCATGGAACATCCAGAAGAGTATCCGCAGCTCACGATCCGCGTATCAGGTTACGCCGTCAACTTCATCAAGTTGACACGCGAGCAACAGATCGACGTCATCAACCGGACGTTCCACGGTTCATTGTAAGTAAAGGCTTGGCGGCCTTCGCTTGAAGGCCGCTCATTCGTTAGGAGGTCATCTCGATGACAATGGGATATGTACACTCGGTCGAATCGTTTGGAACCGTTGACGGCCCGGGAATTCGTTTTATCGTCTTTTTGCAAGGTTGTGCGCTTCGCTGCTTGTATTGCCACAACGCTGATACGTGGGATTTTAAAAAGAATAACCATCGTTCGGCCGAGGACGTCATTCAAGAAGCGCTCAGCTATCGTCCGTTCATGGAAGCATCAAAAGGCGGCATCACAATTTCAGGGGGCGATCCGCTCGCACAACCAGAGTTTTTAGAAGCGCTGTTGCGTGAAGCGAAAAAACACGGGCTCCACACGACGCTCGATACGTCGGGTGCACTCCGTCCCCCTAACCTTGACGCCATCTTAGACCACACCGACCTCGTCTTGCTCGATATTAAACATATCGATGACGACATGTGCAAGAAACTGACAGGACGGAGCAACGCCAACACGCTCGCGCTTGCTGAACACTTATCCGAGCGCGGAACGAAAATGTGGATTCGCCACGTCCTTGTCCCGGAATGGACGCTTGATGAAGGGGCGCTCCGGCGCACGGCGGCGTTCATTCAAAAACTCGACCACGTCGAGAAAGTCGAAATCTTGCCGTATCACGAGATGGGCGTCTATAAATGGGAGGCGCTCGGCCTCGACTATCCGTTAAAAGGCATCAAACCACCGACGACGGAAGAAGTCGAGTGGGCGGAAGGGATCTTACAAGGTACAGTCTAAAAAACTGCGCAGACCGTTATGGTCTGCGCAATTTTTCGTGTTATAGCCGCTTATCACGTACGTGGCGGCGAATGGCGTCCTCGTCGAGCGGACGGTTGGCGACACCGGTCTCGACAGCAGTCTTCGCGACGGCGATCGCGACGGCCGGTGCGACCCGCTCGTCGAACGGGCTCGGGATGACGATGCCGTTCGCGAGGTCGTCCTCTGTCAACAAGTCGGCGATCGCATGGACGGCCGCTTCTTTCATCTCTTCGTTGATCTCTGACGCCCGGACGTCGAGCGCCCCACGGAAAATACCGGGGAAGGCGAGGACGTTGTTCACTTGGTTGGCGAAGTCCGAGCGACCGGTCGCGACGATGCGGGCATCAGCGGAAGTCGCGAGATCCGGCATAATCTCCGGCACCGGGTTCGCGAGGGCGAAGATGATCGAATCTGTGGCCATCGAGCGGACCATGTCCTCGGTGACGGCGCCTGCGGCCGAGACACCGATGAAGACGTCGGCCCCCTCGAGCACGTCTGAGAGTGTGCCGACGTGGAGCTTCCGGTTCGTCGCCTTGGCGATCTGGTCTTTGAACGGGTTCATGCCGTCGGCGCGTCCTTCATAGATCGCACCTTTCGTATCACAGATGACGAGATCCTCTACGCCGAAGCGCTTGAGCAGCTTGGCGATGGCGATTCCGGCGGCCCCGGCTCCGTTCATGACGACACGCAGTTCAGGCATCGCTTTGTCGACTAAACGGAGTGCATTGACGAGGCCGGCCAAGACGACGATGGCCGTCCCGTGTTGATCGTCATGGAAGACCGGGATCGGGAGCGTCTGCTTCAACCGGGCCTCGATCTCAAAACATTCGGGTGCCTTGATGTCTTCTAAGTTGACGGCGCCGAACGTCGGGGCGAGCAGTTCGACCGTCCGCACGATCTCATCGACGTTGTGTGTGTCTAAACAAATCGGGAACGCATCGACCCCGGCGAAACTTTTGAACAGGACGGCCTTGCCTTCCATGACCGGCAACGCCGCTTCCGGACCGATGTTGCCGAGCCCGAGTACGGCGCTTCCGTCCGAGACGACGGCGACCGTGTTGGCGCGCAACGTATATTCATAGGACAGCTCTTTATTTTCAGCGATGCGGCGGCACGGTTCGGCGACGCCCGGTGAGTAGGCGAGGCTGAGCGCTTCTGTCGTGTCGACGTCGACTTTTGGTGTCGTTTCCAATTTACCGTGGTGCAAAGCATGCATCTCGAGTGCGCGTTCGTTCAATGTTTTCATAACTCTCTCCCTGTGTGCGTACGATTTTTTGTCTGTCACAATCGACTACATTGTATCGAAGAAACCGCTTACTTTCGAGCGTTTTACCTGCTATGGACGCAATTATTTCTGAACGATTGTTCATATATGTAGAATTGGTCTTAACATTTGGTGCTAATCATAAACGAAAACAAAAAGAGTCGCGGATATTCCGCAACTCCTTTGATTTCATGCTCTTGTTTTGCGCTGTTTCTTTTCTGCTAGTCGTGCCGCTTCGGCTTGGCGTTTTTCAGCGTAACGCAGCTCGCGTTCGAGTTTGACGTAACTCGCATACCGTTTTTTATCGAGCGCACCGGTCGCAATCGCGTCGCGAACGGCACAACCGGGTTCGGCTTGATGCGAGCAGTCACGGAACCGGCATCGTTCTGACAACTCCTCGATATCGCTGAACGTGTCGTCGAGATGATCGGCGCCGTCCCAAAGACCGAACTCACGCATGCCGGGCGTGTCGATGATGAAGAAGTCGTCGACGCGGAACAGTTCGCGGTGCGTCGTCGTATGCTTACCGCGCTCGTCGCTTTCGCGGACGGCTTGCGTCTCGGCGAGTGTTTTCCCGGCAAGCGCGTTTGTCAGCGTCGATTTCCCGACGCCGGACGAACCGACTAGGACGAGCGTGCTCCCGCTCGGCAGTGAAGTTCGCAATGCCTCGACCCCGTCGCCGGTGATCGAGCTGACCGGGAAGACATCAATGCCTGGCGTCGTCAGTTGGATGTCTTGAACGAGTGGGGCCACATCAGTTACTTGATCAGCCTTCGTTAAGACGATAAGCGGTATCGCCCCCGTCTCCCAGGCGGCGAGCGAGTAACGCTCGAGCCGGCGCAGGTTGAAGTCGTGACCGACCGCCATCGTGATTAAAATATAGTCGACGTTCGCGCAGATCAGTTGTTCGCGCGTCTCGTTGCCGGCGGCTGTCCGTGAAAGAACAGTCCGTCGTTCAAGGAGACGTCGAACCGTACCTTGACCGTGCTCGCGAATCGTGAACTCGACGAAGTCGCCGATGACCGGATAGTCGCGCTCGCTCATCGCCTCGTGGCGAAATTTGCCCGATATCCCGCATGTGAAAGCAGCGTCCTCTGTCGTTACCGTGTACATATGTTGGAACTGTGCTGTGACGCGTCCCGTTGTTGTGTGATCCAAATCGAATCCTCCTTTTAGTTGTGGAGGACAACTGCCCTCCTGTTGGCTGACAAGGTGTATACGGCTGTTTGTAAGGTGCTCATAAAACATCATCCTTTCATTGTTCGATACATTCACTGTACCACATTTTCTGATAACGCTATCATCTCAGTCTACAGACCGAGGGAAAACAAGCCTTCCGCTCGTCGCCATCTTTTAAATGGCGTATTATGATAAGAGTGTACTTAATGAGGAGGGATGACAGATGAATCGCCAAGTGAAGCAAGTGTTGTTCATCGTGGCGGCAATCTCTCTAGTTCTCGTCCTAATCGGCTTTTTACCAAATATGATCATGTTTGGTTTGGGGGCGCTCTTAGCACTTTGGGCTGGAGTCAGATTCATGGCCGTGACGCATGTCGGCGCAAAAATCGGTTACGGCTTACTCGCCGTGATCGGGATCATCACGATTTTGTCGAATATTTGGGCGTTAATCGGAATTGTGGTGGCATGGATGTTGTTTAAAGGGTATATGATGTATGCCAACCAAAAGCGGGACGTTGAGATTTTAAATGCGGACGGGTCGCGTGCTAGTCGTAGCAGCTTCCAATCGTTCGATCAAGTCTGGCAAAAGTTTGTAAACCGTCGCTAAGTTTTTAGAAGGAGGATTTTATGATGAAGACACCATTTGATCAGTTTCGTGATTTAGCTAACGAGTTGACGAAAGAATTTTCAAAAGAAATGAAAAAGTATCAAGAAAAAGAGGCGCCACGCTCGAGTGGGGAAGCCGAATTAAACCGCCACATCCGCGGTGCTGAAAAAGAGGCGTTGTCGGTCGAACGTCTCGTCGAGCGTCAGAAGGCGTTGCTCGGCGAACTCGCGACGAAGCGTGACGATGCCAAATTGATGGCTGACAAGCGCTACGAACAGACAGAGCTCGCGAAACAAGCCGGCGAAGAGAAGTTGGCTGAACGCGCTGCTCTCGAGTCAAAACATTACGGTGAACAGTATCGCTACTTCGAAGGCTTGCTAGACGAAGGCGGTCGTGAACTTGACGCCCTTGAGCGCCGTGCCCTCGAGATGCGCCTCAAACTCGACGAGATGCAAAACAAACGTTACGAGTTCGCGATGCGTGAGAACCTTGATTTGTTGAAAGGTGCGCTCGATCAAATCTTCGGAGCGGACACATCGAAGTCGCATCCGTTCACAGAAGAAGAGAAGAAAGACGCAACGAAGGAAGAACCTGCGGCCGAAGAAAAAACCGACGCGGCGGACGAAGATGATTTCGAAGCAAAATTAAAAGAACTTGAGCGTCGCTTTAAACAAGACTGACGCACTGGTTCAGCGATGGTCCAGAGTATTTTCGGGCCATCGCTTCTTTGCTTCATTGTACATATCGTTAGGGAGGGGGAAGCAGAGTGGAACGTTGGAACACACGCCAAATTATCGGCTTCATGATTATTTTATTTGCCATCGGACTATTTATCGACATCGTGACGGGTGGGAACAGCGTCCTCTTCAGCATGATTGTGCCGCTCTTATTGCTTTATATCGGGCGTCGCTTCAGCCGGAAAGGAAATCAGCCGGTCAGTTATATCTTTTACGGGATCGGTGGTGTGATGCTCGTCGGACTCATCTTTTCTTCGGCCGCGTTCGGGTTCGTCTTATCAGGATTATTGCTCATGTTCGGGTACCGTTTGTATAAAAATCGACCGCTTGAGTCGAATCGGTTCCGGTCGCACATTCGTCAAGAACAGGCGTTTTCGTTCGGGACGAAAGAGTCGGGCCATTACGTCTTGCAAGACACGAATGAATTCTTTTTGCTACGCGACGTCGAGATGGATTTATCGCGCGCCATCATTCCGGAAGGGGAGACGTTCTTGCTCTTGAACGGACTCGCCGGGGATATCCGTATCCTCATCCCGGCCGGTTACGATTACTCGATCGACGCCTCAATCGGTTTCGGCAAGATCCAAGTCGATGAATCGAATTATTCACCGGTGTTCAACCGCCGTTTTTATACGGCGTCTGATGAGTACCAAGCGGCGACGCGAAAAGTCCGGATTCATATCGTGCTCATGAGCGGAAGCGTCGAGGTGATGACCGTATGAAGAAAGATTCTTACCCAAGGACGGTCGTCTGGCACCAGTTATTCAGCAGTCTACTGACGGCGTTATTCGTGACGATTGCATTTCTAATAGGTGACTCGACTTCACTCCGAGATTTATTTACACGTGAAGAAGGGTTGCCTTTCGGTGTGTCTATCGTTGTCATCGCCGTTTTGATCGGCAGCATATTCGGAGTTGGGTCTTACTTTTACTTGCGCCGGGATTTCCGTGAAGTGGCGATTGCCCTATGGAAGCTCGAGAATCAAAAAGAGATCACGTTCCGGCCGTTATCGCCGTATCGCGACACGCTGGAACGGATTGTCCGTATCAGCAAACAACGTACGGAGATGATCGAGGTCGCCAAACGGGTCGGCGATCGGCCGGTCAGTGTCGAAGAGGCACGAAGCGAGGCGGTCGTCGAAGAACGTCGTCGTGTCGCCCGTGAGCTGCACGACTCGGTCAGTCAACAGCTATACGCGATCTCGATGATGACGACAGCGGTCAAGCAGACGATCGAATCGAAACCGGAACTCGCCGCTAAACAGATCGGTCAAGTCGAAGTCATGGCACAGACCGCCCAGGCCGAGATGCGTTCGCTCTTGTTGCAGCTTCGTCCCGTCGAGTTAGAAGGGATGACCTTGAAGACGGGGATTGAACGTCTGTTAGAAGAACTGTCCCGCAAACAATCGACCGAGCTCATCTGGCGTCTCGAGGAAGTGAAATTGTCACGCCATACGGAAAATGAGTTGTTCCGCATCGTTCAAGAAGCGATCAGCAATACGCTCAGGCATGCCAAAGCGAAGCGGCTCGAAATTGAAATGCGGACCGTCCAACAGACGGTCATCTTGAAAATAAATGACGACGGGATCGGTTTTAATGTCGAGGATACACAAGTCGCCTCATATGGCTTACAATCGATAAGAGAGAGAACGGCCGAAGTCGGCGGGACGTTACGTCTCGTCAGCGTGCCTGGAGTCGGTACACAAATCGAAGTGCGTGTGAAACAACAAGTGGAGGGGTTAGAATGATTCGAGTCGTATTGATTGATGATCATGAAATGGTCCGGGCCGGTGTCTCGGCATTTCTGTCGACACAGCCGGACATTGAAGTAGTCGGGGAAGCGTCGGACGGGGCGACCGGAGCGGAACTCGCCATCGCTGAAAAACCGGACGTCGTCTTGATGGACCTCGTGATGGAACCTGTGGACGGAGTCGAGTCGACGAAGCGTATTAAAGCGAGCTGGAAAGATGCGAAAATCTTAGTCGTGACGAGCTTTTTGGACGATGAAAAAGTGTATCCGGTCATCGAGGCCGGTGCGATGAGTTACGTCTTGAAGACGGCAAATGCGAATGAAATCGCCGACGCGATCCGTCAGACGGCAGCCGGTAATCCGGTCATGGCCGCACAAGTGACCGGCAAGATGCTCGAACGTCTGCGGCACCCGGAGACGACCCTTCATGAAAGTTTGACGGCGCGAGAACGCGAGATTTTGCAACTGATGGCCGAAGGCAAGGCGAACCAAGTCATCGCCGATGAATTATATATTTCATTGAAGACGGTGAAGACGCACGTCTCGAACATTTTGACGAAGCTTGACGTCTATGACCGGACGCAAGCGGTCGTCTATGCGTTTCAACATAATTTAGTGGACAAATAATCACTCGGACGGGGGAAACGGGATGATTCCAACGATTGAAACGGAACGACTGCAGTTACGACAGTTACAACCGACCGATGCGGAGCGTCTATTCACGATTTTTTCAAACGTCGACGTGTTGCGCCATTATGGGATGGAGCCGCATCAATCGCTTGAACAGACGGAACAAATGCTATTCGGGATGCTAGAAGGGATTGCCGACGGATCGATCATGCGTTGGGGCATTATGAGGAAAGGTCATCCCGAGTTGATGGGGACGATCGGATTCCACAATCGCGCCCCGCGCCATCGACGTGCCGAGATCGGTTATGAGATCCATCCGCGCTATTGGCGGAACGGCTACGCGACAGAGGCATTGCAGGCGGCATTGACGTTTGCTGCGTGTTCCGCAGACATCGAGCGAGTCGGGGCTATCGTCTATCCTGAAAATATCCCTTCGCAGCAACTGTTAGAACGCAACGGTTTCATTCGTGAAGGAACGCTGCGCCACTATATGCGCCAAGGCAATCAAACATACGACGTGTACGTATACGGCTACATAGCGAAAAAAGACGGACCACAATGTTAAATTGTGATCCGTCTTTTTTTATTTTTTCTGAGCTTGAATTTGTTCATCGATTTCAGACAAGTACTCCCAGCGCTCCATTTTTTCTTCGAGTGTTTGCTTGAGGGTACTGATTTCAGCGTAAAGATCGTTCACTTTTCCGAGATCGCTACCGGCATCGGCGAGTCGCGCTTCTGCAGCTTCGATTTTCTGTTCGGTTGTAGCGATCTCTTCCTCGATCGTCTCCCACTCTTTTTGTTCTTTAAAAGTGAACTTGACGACGTCGGCTTTGGCGCGTTCTTTCTTGTCTTTCGGTTCTTTTTTAAGTTGCCGTGCCTCGTCTTGAAGCTCGGCCAGATAGTCGCTATATTCGGCGTGGTAGACGTTGATCGTCCCCTCTTCGAAGGCGATCAGTTGCTCGGCGATACGGTCAAGGAAGTAACGGTCGTGACTGACGGCGATGACGGTTCCTGGGAACGACTCTAAGTAGTCCTCTAAAACCGACAACGTTTCCGTATCGAGATCGTTCGTCGGCTCATCTAAGAACAAGACGTTCGGCTCATCCATCAAAATCCGCAACAACACAAGGCGCCGTTTCTCGCCACCGGAAAGTTTACTGATCGGTTTATATTGGGCGTCCGGTGTGAACAAGAAACGCTCGAGCATTTGACCGGCGGTGATCGTCTCGCCGTCCGGTGTGTAGATGACTTGGGCGATCCGTTCGATCTCGTCGATGACCCGTCGCGTCGTATCGTCAAATTCGACTTGTTGACCGTAGTAACCGATGTGAACCGTCTCACCGTGGACGACCGTGCCTGACGTCGGTTCGATGCGACCGGCGAGCAAGTTCATGAGCGTCGTCTTGCCGCTCCCGTTCGGTCCAACGATGCCGTACCGTTCCCGGCGTCCGAACAGCCAGCTGAAATCGTGAATGAGCGGCGTGTCCGCATACTGGAACGACAACTGTTCGACTTCGATGACTTTTTTTCCGAGCCGGCGTGAACCGACCGATACGTCGAGCGCATCGTCTTCGGCGAGTGCCTCTTGCTGCTTTAAGCCCTCGACACGTTGAATCCGGGCTTTCTGTTTCGTCGTCCGGGCTTTGGCACCGCGGCGCAGCCAAGCGAGCTCGCGTCGCAAGATGTTTTGCCGCTTTTGTTCCATCGACTGGGAGCGGGCTTTGCGTTCGGCTCGCTTCTCGAGAAACAGTTCATAGTTCCCGTCATAAAAGTAAGACGTGCCGTCGGCAATCTCGAGAATATGGTTCGTCACCCGGTTCAAGAAATAACGGTCGTGGGTGATGAGCAAGATCGCGCCTCGATAGTCCGCGAGAACCGTCTCGAGCCAAGCGATCGTATCGGCGTCAAGTTCGTTCGTCGGCTCGTCGAGTAAGAGCAAATCGGCTTCGTCGAGCAAGGCCGCAGCGAGCGCGACCCGTTTTTGTTGGCCCCCGGAGAGGGAGCTGATCTCGGCCGACACGTCAGGTAACCCGAGCCGATTCAAGATCGACTTCAGCTTCGCTTCCGTTTCCCAAGCATCAGCGGCATCGACCGCTTGCTGTGCTTTCATGAAACGTTCGAGCCATTGCTCGCTCGATGGGTTCGCCTCGAGTGCCTGGCGAGCGAGCTCGTATTGTTTTAACGCCATGACGGATGGAGTGTTGCTCGTGAACAAGGCGTCTAAAATGGTCTGACCGGGAGCGAAATCAACGGTTTGCGTCAAATAACGAATCCGATAGTCGTTCGGATGTTGCATCGTGCCTTTGTCTGCTGTTTCGACGCCGGCAATGATTTTTAAGAACGTCGATTTCCCAGAACCGTTGACGCCGATGACGCCAATCCGGTTACCGGGATGAATCGTCATCGTGACGTCGTCAAACAAGACTTTATCGGCGAACTCTTTACGGATGCCTTCGATTGTTAATAAACTCATTTGGAACCTCCTTCAACGACTTGGCGAATCATCGCTTCTACTTTCGCTGTCAATTCTTTATTCGAGACGTCAGCCGGGTCGATGGCCGGTAAAAACGTCACATCGACGATACCCGGTCTAATCCGGTTTTTCATTTCGAGCAGGTGATAGCTGCCGTTGATCGCCACCGGAACGATTTTTGCTCCGCTCGACGTGGCGAGCGTCAGGCTGCCGGCTTTAAACTCTTTCATCGGCCCGCCTTTTGAACGAGTGCCTTCCGGGAAGATGATGATGGACTGTCCGGATTGGATCGTCTCGACACCGGCGCGGATCGCTTTGACGGATTGGCGGCGGTCACTGCGATCGATAAAGATACAACCCATCAATTCCATCCAACCCGCGATCATCGGAATTTTTTTGACTTCGATTTTTGAGATGAACGCTTTCGGATGGTTCGTCGCCGTGATCATGATCGGGATGTCGAAGTTTCCTTGGTGGTTAGCGACGTAGACGACCGGTTCGTTCGGAATATGTTCTTGTCCGTGCACACGGACTCGGGCTCCGGCCACTTTCAATAAGAAGCTGGCCCAGTTGTAGGCGATTTTTTGAACGTAATCGTATCGTGCCGGTACGTCGAGTCGTTTTGCTTTCGGATAAAACGGAAGCAAGACGGGCAAGACGGCGAAGAACGAGAAAAACCAAATGGCGGTGCGTAACATAGTATCAATCTCCTTTTCAAAATAGAGCCAAACAGCAAGAAAGAGTCTTCTTCTCACACAGAGAATCTGACTCTTAGACATGAATCTTTATTCCCAGAAGCGAGAATCGGTTTCCTCTTCTTCTTCCTCGAGTTCGAACGTAATTCGTTTATTCACCGGGTCAACGACAAAGTAGGCACCGTCTTGCTCGATGCTCTTAAACTGCATCACGTGATCACTGCCAATTTCTAAGGTGAGGCGGATTCGATTGTCGTCATCGACGAGCAAAATGCCGTCTTCTTTCAGCCACAGCTCCATGACGGGTGAATAGCGTAACAGCCATTCGTTCGATAAAGGGATTTCATTCATTCGTGTTTGTGCCTCCTACGGTCCAAGTCCGTTGTGCTCTTCTATCTAGAATAGAATACCAAAAGTGGCGTGGGAACACGAGCGTTATGTAGAGCGTTTGCGTGAACTGGAGTGCATGCGAGCGACGATGCGATCGATGCGCTTTTGATTGCGCCTTTCTTTCAGGAGCACGTTCATTTGTGCGATAAGCTGTTTAAATGAAGATAGACCCATGGCGAGCAGCGCCGCGAACAAGAATGTGCCGATCGGATCTTTGAAAAAACCGGTTTGGAGCGAGACGGACAAACCGACGACTGAAAGAATCGTGGTGAGAAAATAAAATAGCATGAGTGACTCTCCCTTCCCAGATGATTCAATTGAAAAAACCGAACGTATTTCTCGTTCGACAAGTGAGCAAAAAATTCCTTTTTTTGTCGAACAAAACAAAAAAACGCCTTCTGACGAGCGAGAGGGCGCTTACTCTTGAACCATCGTGACGGAAGACGATACGTTCGTATCGACACCGTTTGAGAATATGAAACTCAGCGAAGCGAGAAGAGCGAAGAATGCAATCAAAAGGCCCTTCATGAAGCGTTTCGCAAATGAGCGAGATTGAACATCAAACATTTTATTTCCCCCGTTCGGACATTGCTGAAACCTGATTTATAAACAACACTCCTTTAATAATAACGTTTTCAAAAAGTGGATACTAGATGGAAAAACATTGTTCACAAAATTGTCACAAAATTCCGTCTGATACTCGGTCGATTTAGAAGCTTGACGGTTGGGTGGTTCATTGTCTCGTTCACAAATTGGACACAATTGACCCGAAGCAAGAAAAGGAACGTGATATGATTAAGAACGTGTGTAGGTAGGTATACTGACAGTAATAAGATGAAAAAGGATGTGTATAGAATGGTATTACGTGCAGGAGATGTAGTCGATCTAGTTGCGGAACGTTCAGCCGATTTTGGCGTATTTATTGGGAACGGCCGTGAAGAGGTATTACTTCATCGGAAAGAACAAACAGAAGAAGTCACAGTCGGTCAAACGGTGCGTGTCTTCCTTTATCACGACTCGGAAGGCCGTCTCGCTTCGACGATGACGATTCCGAACGTATCGTTTGAAGAATATGAATGGTTCGAGGTGACAGGCGTTCGCTACAATACGGGTGTGTTCGTCAACATCGGCATTCAAAAGGATGTGCTCGTCTCGCTCGACGACCTTCCTGAAAACCGGACATATTGGCCGAAAGAAGGCGATAAGCTATGCGTCCGTCTCAAATACGATCAAAAAGGCCGTCTTCTCGGAGAACCGGCTCATTATGCGTATTTGAACTTGCTCGCCCGTCCCGCCAAAGAAGAGTGGGGCAATCAAGACGTTCAAGCGATCGTCGTCAACAAACGTGACGTCGGTGTCAACGTCTGGGTCGAGAATGAATCACTCGGTTTCTTACATGAAGCAGAGATGACGCGGTGGCCGCGTCTCGGCGAACAGTTAGCAGTACGTGTGACGCAAGTGAAGCAAGACGGTACCGTTCTTGTATCGATGAAACCGCGAGCGTATGAAGCGATCGACCCGGATGCGGAAAGCATTCGTTCTTACATCGAAGAACGCGGTGGTGAAATGCCTTACGGCGACAAGACAGCCCCAGACGTGATCGACCGTGAGTTTGGCATGAGCAAGGCGGCCTTCAAACGGGCGCTCGGGAAGCTCTTGAAAGAAAAGCAAGTTGAAAAACTCGACAACGGGTATAAATTGAAATAAGATTACTCATGTCCAGGTGGCTAAAAAAAGTTTTAGAATGTATTTCTTTCATTTTAGAAACAAATGCGGTATAGTAATAAGAGTTGACTACGAGGAAACATTTAAAGAACGTCTGCAGAACTAACCTCAGACGTTTTTTGCATGAACAAAGGAGAATATAATTTGACAAAATTTCAAGATTTACAGTTAAGTGAAGCATTAGTAAAAGGTGTACTCAAAATGGGCTTCGAGGAAGCGACACCGATCCAAGCTGAAACAATCCCAATCGCACTTACAGGAGCGGATGTATTAGGCCAAGCACAAACAGGTACAGGGAAAACAGCAGCTTTCGGTATTCCGACAATTGAGCGAATCGACACAAAGGCGCGTCAAGTCCAAGCACTTGTTCTTGCACCGACACGTGAACTTGCGATTCAAGTTGCAGAAGAGTTAAACAAAATCGGGGAAACGAAGCGTGTATACGCACTTCCTGTATACGGTGGTCAACAAATCGACCGCCAAATCCGCGGCTTGAAAAAGAACCCGCAAATCGTCGTTGCGACACCTGGACGTCTCATGGACCACATGAAACGCAAGACGATCAAACTCGACGAGATCCAAACAGTGATCTTGGATGAGGCGGATGAAATGCTCAACATGGGCTTCGTTGAAGATATCGAGATGATTTTGAAAGGCCTTCCGGCTGAACGTCAAACGCTTCTCTTCTCAGCGACAATGCCACCACAAATCAAGAAGATCGCTGAGCGCTTCATGAAGTCGCCGACGATCATCAAAGTGAAATCGAAGGAAATGACAGTTGAAAACATCAACCAACAGTTCCTCGAATTGCGCGAAGGTCAAAAATTCGATACACTTTGCCGTTTGATCGACATCGACTCACCAGAACTCAGCATCATCTTCGCTCGTACGAAGAAACGTGTTGACGAAGTTACAGAAGCACTCATCAAACGTGGTTACACGGCTGATGGCCTTCACGGTGACTTGACGCAATCAAAACGTGACCAAGTCATCCGTCGTTTCAAAAACGGCACGATCGACATCTTGGTCGCAACAGATGTAGCGGCGCGTGGACTTGATATCACAGGTGTCACACACGTATACAACTTTGACGTCCCACAAGATCCGGAAAGCTACGTGCACCGTATCGGACGTACAGGCCGTGCTGGTAAAACAGGTACTGCCCTTACGTTCATCACGCCACGTGAATTCGGTCAAGTGAAGTCAATCGAACGTGTGACGAACAAGAAAATGAACCGTCGTCACGTACCGACGATCGCAGAAGTACTTGAAGGAAACCAAAAGCAATCAGCTGAAGATTTGATCGAACGCGTTCAAGCGGGCGACTTCAAAGCTTACACGCAACTTGCGACTGAGCTCCTTGAAGAGTACGAAGCAGTCGAGCTTCTCGCAGCAGCACTTCGTGGTTTGACGAAAGAGCCAGATTCAACACCTGTTGAAATCTCTTACGCAGAACCAGTCCGTGTGAAACGTCAAGGTGGACGCAACGACCGCGGTGGATACCGTGGCGGCGCACGCAGTGGTGGCGGAGACCGTCGCACTGGCGGCGGAGACCGTGGCGGACGCTCAGGCGAACGTAGCGGTGGCGGTGGATACCGTGGAAAACGCACTGGTGGGACTGACGATCGTCGTCGCTCATCAGAAGACCGTGGCCCACGTCGTCCGCGTGACTAATCGATAAAACGAAAACCGTATTTCCTTAAGTGGATTTGCGGTTTTTTTATTTATCTCATGCTACACTGAACGAGTAGAGATTGAAGGATGAGGTGTCAACGGATGGTAGAACTAGGTTTAGGTCTCGTCATATTATTGGCGTGCATCCTAGCATTGAAGCCGATTGTTATGCGGACAGTACGTCCGAATTTCCGATATATTCCGGTCGCCACACTTTTGTTTGGCGCGATGATTTGGTTGGTCATGGCCATCGGCGTCGGCGGGAAGATGGGAATCGGATACGGTGTGATGAGTATCGTGTATTTTATTGCTTGTTTCGGTGCCTATATGTATGTGCATACACGAGCGAGCTGAAACCGGCTCGCTTTCTTGTTTCGAAAATGAGGATGAGGTGATCCAATTGGATGCAGTGGATGTGATGATGAATCCAAATGAAGTCGAAGTGACGTATGAACCGATTTTCGGGGCGGCCACGTTTCAAGTGGAAGGCTACATGGTACACGGCCATTTCAGGGGCGAGTCGCTCACCCCGTTCTTTTATGATGACGACGTACCGGTCGAGTATCAACTCGACATCGCCAAGCGGATGGAACGGTTGGCCGCCGAAGCGTTGCGTGACGAAAAGCAGTTCGTCACGTTCCGCTGCCGGTCGGAATGGATCCTTGAAGAAGGGGGCGAAGCATTTTTAGCACCGTTACGGGAATTGAACTTCCCGCTCCACCGGATATTTGTGACACTTCAAGGGACCGAGCTCGTCGATGTGTCTCGTCTGTCCCGTGTCGTCCAATATTATCGATCTTCTGGTGTGAGAGTCGCGCTCGACTTCGCGGAGTCGACGAGTATCGAGGACATCATGACGATTGCACCGGAGTTGTTGCTTGTCGATTTAGCAACGATGGTCGAGAAGAAGACGTTGTCGGTGACTTACCCCCAAATGCTCCAGACGATGGAATACATCGCTTCGAAACTCGGGGCCCCGCTGCTTTATAAGTCAATCGATCATCTCGGTCAGTTGCGTTACGCCTGGCAGCACGGTGGGAGTTACTACATGGGCGGCTTGTTAGGTCGTCAAGAGGATTCCCCGCCGCGTGAAGCAAAAGGAATGAGTGTGCTCACGCAAGAAGTTCCAGCGTTCTTCCTGCACGACCAAGAGCGATTGAAGCGGTTGTATGAGCTAGAATTCGAACTTCACGGAAAAGTCGCGGAGCTCGTCCAAACCGGGAAATGGTCACGGGATAAGAAGGATGAATGGCTGCTCCATATCGCCCCTAAATTAGAAGGGATGCTCGTCCGCTACTACTTGACCGATCAAACGGGCTTCCAGACGAGTGCGAACGTCTACCAAGAGCAACACGTTTGGAAAGTCGATAACACATACCGAGGCTATAACTGGAGTTTTCGACCGTACTTTATCCGGACGATGGCGGCGATGAGTGTTCGCGGGCGGGGCTATTTGTCGGAAGACTATCGCGACTTCAGCTCCAACGAAGTGACACGTACGTTCAGCTACCCGTTACCGGACGGCATGTTTTTGTTCGCCGATTTATCAGAAGAGTACTTATACCAAAACCGATTATTAGATTGAGAGGGATTATGATGTTTGATTACGATTATGATGCGTTGCGTGAGATTGGGAGAATCGTCGCCCGGGCAAGGGATGAGATGGCACGGGCCGTCACGCCAGGGATGACGACGAAAGAGCTCGATACGATCGGGCAACGTATTCTTGAAGAAGAAGGAGCGGCCTCGGCGCCGATTACGATGTATGAGTTTCCGGGCTATACGTGTATCTCCATCAATGAAGTGGCTGCCCACGGAATTCCAGGTAAAGAAGTCATTAAAGACGGGGACATCGTCAATGTCGATGTGTCTGCCGTGAAAGATGGCTATTATGCAGACACGGGACGGACGGTGATTGCCGGCACACCGAAATCGCCAGAGCATGTCCGCTTAGTCGAGGTCTCGCTCACGTCGCTCGAAGCAGGTCTCAGCAAAGTGAAGGCCGGTACGAAAGTGAACCAGATCGGAAAAGCGATTTACGCGGATGTCCGCAAAAACGGCTTCACCGTCATTCGAAACTTGGCAGGTCATGGACTCGGCCGCACGCTCCACGGCGAACCGGAGACAATCTCGAACTACTATAGCCGGGAAGAGAATGACATCTTGAAAGTCGGTCAAGTCATTGCGGTCGAGACGTTCGTCTCGACGAAAGACGAGATCGTCTACCAGTCAGAAGAGGATGGCTGGGCGTTGTTCACACCGAACGACAGCCCCGTCTCGCAGTTTGAGCACACGGTCATCGTGACCGAGGACGGCTATGAAGTGTTGACTGGCACGTTCCGAGAAGAATGACGCAATCAAACAAGGATACAGACCGCGGTCTGTATCCTTGTTTACGTTAACTGGATGATTTGTTCGCTTAACTGATGAATTTTTTTCCAATCCGGAGTGACGACGTCAGGGATCGAGAGCTGACCGTTTTCGACGTCGAGCGGCGTATCGAGCAAGTCAGTCTCAAAATAGGCGCTCGTTCCGGCCATGTCGGCCGGATAGGCGGCACCCGTCAACGAGGCGAATAAGAGCGTATGATAACGGCCGATCGATGATTCGTACATACCGCCGACCCAATAAGGGGTACCGCTGTCACGGATCGCGAGCGCCTCGGTCAATCCCCCGACGCGGGCGGGTTTGATATTGACGATGCGTCCGGCCCGAAGCCGATTCATCGTCTCGACGTCTTGCCGTGAGGTGATGGACTCGTCAAGACAAATGGGCGTCTTGAGTTTTGTTTGCAGGTCGGCCGAGTCGACCCAGCAGTCGCTCGGATAAGGCTGCTCGATCATCAAGAGGCGATGGGCATCGAGTTGTTCGAACCAGTCGAGCGGCTGCTCGTGCGCACTGCCGTTCAAGTCGATCATGAGCGGAGCGTCCGGGAAAAAAGTCCGCACTTCCGCGAGCGCCGTCAATAGCTCATGAGGCGAAGCTTTCAACTTGATCCGTTCGAACCCGGAATCGAGCGCCTGTTCGATCGCGTTCAACGTTTCGGTGAGCAAGCCGATCCCAATCGTCCGCCCGCAAGCGACGTGATGTCCGGCTTGCAAAAGTTGTTTTAGCGTCACGCCAGCACGGGCGGCCTCGATTTCCCAGAGTGCACTCTCCCACATCGCTTTTGCCATCGGGTGCCCGATAATCGAACGGACATGGTCTGGAAATGTGGTCGCGCTGACCGTCTGCCCGTTCAACAATCGATAGATCAGTTCAGACGTGTCGACGGTCGAGCGGACCGTCTCCGACGTGTACCACGGCGTCTCAAAGGCGACACCTTCCCCGTATCCGACTGCTCCGTCGGTCGTTTCGAGACGGAGGATGACCGTCCGTCGCGTCGTCAAGACGGAATGGGCTGTCACAAGCGGGTGTTTGAACGTGAGCGGGACGATGTAAAGGTCAGCTCGTTGAATCATAATCGGTCTCCTTTAAGTGGTATCGCATCAATTTTCCGTTGGCGTTTCGTGGGAGCTGAGTGACCGCGATCAATGCCTTCGGGTGCTTATACTTAGCGAGGTGATCGTTTAAAATTTGCGTAAGTTCGTGAGGGTCGTACGTCCCGACGATATAGGCGATCGGGACGGCGCCCCATGTCGGGTCAGGCTTCCCGGTGACACCTGCGTCCTCGATACCGGGGCATCGCAACAGGACGCTCTCGATCTCCGCGGGATAGATGTTTTCTCCGCCCGAGATGATCAAGTCGCTCCGGCGATCCAAAACATATAAATAGCCGTCTTGGATCGTTCCGAGGTCGCCGGTTCGCCAGTACCTGTCCTCGGTCCAAGCGTTCGCTTCCGATTCGTTATAATAGCCGGGCGTGACGGTCGGGCCATTGACTTCGATCTCACCATCGCGACTGATACGGATGTGGGTCGGTGCGATCGCTTGACCGCTTGAACCGATATGGTCCAGTGCTTCGGACGGCAACAACGTCGCGACTTGAGAGCAAGTTTCCGTCATCCCGTACGTCTGCGCGATCGGCAAGTGGCGGCGGTCTGCTTCTTCGAGCAACGGCCGTGGCACCGGTCCGCCTCCGACGAGAATGACGCGGAGATGGTGACTTGTCAATCCTGCGTCGAGCAGTCGCCCGAGCATGATGGCGACGAGGGAAAGATGGGTGATCCGTTCGGACGCGATCAATTGGATCGTACGCAAGACGTCGAACTTCGGTTCAACGTATAATGCTGAGCCGAACAGGGCGCAGCGGTACACTTGAGCGAGTCCGCTCATGTGGAACAGCGGTGTGACGACGAGCATGCGGTCGGTCGGCTCGTATCCGAGATGTTTTTTTGCGGCCTCGGTGCTCGCGCGATGATTTCCGTACGTCTGTTGCACCGCTTTGGCGTGTCCGGTCGTGCCGGACGTAAACATGAGCGACATCACCTCGTCACGCCCCCAGCGATGATGTCGGCGCAATGGCTCTTGATCGCGTACGCTCACGTCGATTTGAGGGACGTTGAGGTCGATTTCCTGATCGACGAGTAAGATGTCGATGTGGGCCTTGTCGAGTTGCATTGCGAGTTCGCTTGTGGTCAGTCGTGTATTCAACGGGACGAGTACTTTTCCGAGCAAATGGACGGCGTGGACTGCGACGACATAGTCTTTACTATTTGACGCATACAGTCCGATGTGACGAGCGTCCGGAACGGTCCGGCCTAAAAAGTGTGCCAAGCGCGAGCTCTCATCGATCAATTCGCCCCACGTCAGACGTTCCGTTGCGGTGACGAGGGCGATCGTGTCGACAGGATGTTGCTTCAAATCATAATCCATCACAATTACCTCCAAAAAAAGAGTAGCGAATTCGCTACTCTCTTACGATTTACGGGAAACGCGGGAATTGACCGAAGTCAGGGTCACGTTTTTCTTTGAAGGCGTCACGGCCTTCTTTTGCTTCATCTGTCGTGTAGTAAAGGAGCGTCGCATCACCGGCGAGCTGTTGGATCCCGGCCAAGCCGTCCGTATCAGCGTTCATCGCAGCTTTCAAGAAGCGGAGTGCTGTCGGCGAGTGTTGCAAGATCTCTTGGCACCATTGGACCGTCTCGGCTTCAAGCTGTTCGAGCGGGACGACCGTGTTGATGAGCCCCATGTCGAGCGCTTGTTGTGCGTCGTATTGACGGCACAAGTACCAAATCTCACGAGCCTTCTTATGTCCGACGATGCGGGCCAAGTAGCCTGAACCGTAACCGGCGTCGAACGATCCGACTTTCGGTCCAGTTTGACCGAAACGAGCGTTGTCGGCCGCAATCGTCAAGTCACAGACGAGGTGCAAGACGTGTCCGCCACCGATGGCGTATCCAGCGACCATGGCGATGACCGGTTTCGGGATGACTCGGATCAAGCGCTGAAGATCAAGGACGTTCAAGCGCGGGATATCATCGTCACCGACGTAGCCGCCGTGACCGCGAACTTTTTGGTCGCCACCTGAGCAGAAGGCTTGATCGCCTTCACCTGTCAAGATGATGACGCCGACTTCTTTATCGTCACGGGCGCGCGCGAACGCGTCAATCAATTCGTTGACCGTGAGCGGACGGAATGCGTTCCGAACTTCCGGGCGGTTGATCGTGATTTTTGCGATCCCGTTCCACTTCTCATATTTAATGTCTTCATACGTCCGGACCGATGTCCAGTTTGCTACTGATTCCATTTAAATTCCCCCTAAAATCAATTTCTCTATCATTGTACCAAATTGTTGGGCGTTCTCGATATGGGGAGCATGGCCCGCACCCGAAATTTCGTGTATCCGAATGTCTGGACGACGTTCACGCATAGCGCGAGCAATCGTTTGAAACTTCACATCGTGCGCACCGACGATCAAATCGGTTCGAGGCAGGCGGTCAAGATGCGTCCATAGCGACGGCATACTGCCGGTCCCGATGGCGCGCAAACTGTTCGCGAGCGCCGACGGATCTTGAGCGAGCCGCTCATGTCGAAGCGAGGCCCGCATCTCGTCCGTTTGACGCCAAAGCGGGAGCATCTCCCATGCGGCGACGAACGCTTCGATTCCGTCCGTCTCGATTCGTCGCGCGAGCCGTTCATCGGCGTCGCGTCGCGCTCGTCGTTCTGAAGCGGTGAGACCGGGCGTCGTACTAATCCCGATGAAGTGGTCTACGCGCTCGTCACAGGCTGCGAGTGTCATCCCGATGCGGCCGCCGAGCGAATAGCCGATGACCGTCCACGGCCTTTCGTCCGTGTCGAGCAGCGTCGACAAATCCTTCACTTGTTGGCTCATCTTCGCGCGGGCGACCGAGCAACTGCCGGTCTGTCCATGTTGAAGCAGGGACGGGGCGACGAGGCGCACCGGCAAGTCAGGGAAATACGAGAGCCATCCGGCGTTGCTCGTGAAGCCGTGCAACAAGAGGACCGGTCTTCCGGACCCGTGCTCGAGTACTTCATACGACACGTCACGGACAGTACGTCTCACGTCCCGTTCTCCAACGTGAGACGCGTGCAGATCGATTCCGTCCAGTTCCGGTGGGATAAGACGTTGTCGGCACGGTCGGACGGGAATTCGATCAACTGAATCCCGGCCTCGATCGCTGCTGTCACGTCTTCTGGACGTTCGAGCAATTGATAGCTAAGCCCGTATGTGTCGGCGAAGCCACGGATGTTCAAGTCGAGCGGTGTACCGAACAAGTCTTCGAACATCTGTGGCTCGATTGATGCTTGCGGTAAGAAGGAGAAGATGCCGCCGCCGTTGTTGTTGGCGACGATGATCGAGAACGAGCCAGGATGCGTTTTTAGTAACTGCAGGGCGTTGCTGTCGTGATAGAACGCCAAGTCACCGATCAGTAACGCGGCTCGTTCTGTGTCGTGGCAAGCACCGAGCGCGCTCGAGATGATTCCGTCGATCCCGTTCGCGCCTCGGTTGGCGAAGACGGATACGGCTTGTCCGGCGCCGAGCGTCGTGTCGACGTCACGGATCGGCATGCTGTTGCTGACGAACAACCGGTCGATCTGAGCGTTCAAGACGTGGCGGGTCAAGGCGCTCTCACCGCTCAGACTTGGTTTGGCCGATTCGGCGACTTGTTCGAATAAGGAAAAACGAGCGCGGTAGACGTCGTCAAACGGGACGTCGATGACCTCCAAATAATCATTCGCGTCGCCGTAGACGACAGTCGCACGACTCGATGGGTCGCGAAACGAGCCAGGCTGTTCAATCAAGATTTGGTGGGTCTGTTTGAGCCATTCATTCAACCGTTTCGATACAGGAGCCGCACCGAAGCGAACGACCGCATTCGGCGTCCATTCTGGGCTATGCTCACTTGCGAGCCACGTGTCATAATTCGTCAAAACGCCGTCAAAGCAACGCATGCCACTGAGCGGATCGGCGAACACCGGAATTCGGTGAGTGTTTGCTACGTTGGAGATGGTTTCGAGCCAAGACGTCGGCGTGCCAGGTCCGACGACGAAAGCGAGCCGTTCGACGGCCGTCTCTTGTTTGAAGCGAACCAAGTCGTCGGTGACGGGACGAATGTACGAGGTCTCGCTCCGTCTCGAAGTGGCGGTCAATTGTGACTTCAGACGTTCGATATCGGGCAGTAACGGTTCTCGGAACGGAATGTTAATATGGACCGGTCCGAGCGGGGCCTGCGCACTCAAGCGTACGAGACGTCCGACGGCTTGTTCCATATAGCGCAGACTCTCTGGCTCGGGCACCGGTAGATCGAGGCTCGTCTTCACATGTTCACCGTAGAGACGGACTTGATCGATTGCTTGCGGGGCCCCGACGTTACGCAACTCATGCGGCCGATCTGTCGTCAAGACGACGAGCGGGAGCTGGGAAATCGTTGCCTCGGCGATAGCTGAAAAATAGTTGGTAGCGGCTGTGCCGCTCGTACAAATTAATGCGACCGGCCGAACGTCTTCGCCAGCGCGGGTTAGTCCGAGCGCGAAGAAAGCGGCTGAACGCTCATCGACGACGACGTGATGGCGTATATTCGGGTGCAAATACGCGGCCATCGCCAGCGGTGTCGAACGCGAACCGGGACTGATGACGACGTCATAAATCCCAGTTTCGACGAGTCGATTCATCATATGGGATACCCAATTCGTTAACATATCGTTCATTCGTGATTGCCTCCTGAAATGACTTGGTCTAACCCGAGCGCTTGCTTGATCGGGCTCAATTTGACTTCTGTCTCGGCTAGCTCTGATTCGAGTTCAGACTCTTGGACGATTCCACAGCCTGCGTATAATGCCACGAACTGATGCTGGACGAGGGCCGAACGGATGGAGACGACAAATTCACCTTCTCCGTCGGTGTTCAACCAGCCGAACGGTGAGCCGTACCAGCCGCGATCGAACCGTTCGATGTCGCGCAGCAAGCGGACGGCCGTCCGCTTCGGAGAACCGCCGAGTGCGGGTGTCGGGTGCAACGACTCAATGATGGAGAGGAGAGACGCGTTCGTGTCCAAAGTCGCTTTGATCGGTGTGTGTAAATGAAATACCGAGCGGTTCTCTAAAATCGTCGGGGACGGTGCGACATGAATGGTCGCTGCATAAGGCGTGAGAGCGTTTTGAATGTCTTTGACGACGATTTGGTGCTCCTCTAAATTTTTACGGTCATGCAACAACTGCTGTTTCGCCGTCTCGGTTTCCGCGTCCGTATCCGGGCGTTTGATCGTGCCGGCGATGGCCGCGGTCTCGATATGCGGTCCTTGTTTACGGACGAGCCGCTCCGGTGTGGCCCCGAAAAATCCGATTTCCCGTTTCGGTTGATATAAGAACACGTAACTACCTTCTTGATGTTCAGACAAGTGCCGTAGCGTCTTCGCGAACGGGAACGCTTCATCTGACGTCTGGTAAATCTCTTCCCGGGCGATGACGAGTTTCTCGACTTTTTCTTCGGCGATATATCCTTTCGCCTGTTGAAAACTTGATTTAAAGTGATCGACGCCGTCTTTTACTTTCGAATACGTCGGTGTCGACTCATCGGGCGCGTGCAGGGCGTTGAACTGGGCCAATTGGTCGGCTAGTTGAATTAAATATTGTTCAACGGTCTGGTTTGAAGAAACAAGGGTCGACACCGTCAACGTGTGCTTGTCACCGGAACGACGGTATAAAAATTTAGGGACGACTAAAGCCGCCTCGCCGAATGAGTCCCACATGTTTTTTTGAGGTCGGACGAACGTATCGAACGAAAATCCTGAGAACGCATAGATGACGGCATCGACATCTCGGCGATGCAGGCTCCAGTCGTATTGCAGACGTTGGAACCGTTCGGGTCCGGACGCCGTCAAGACGAGCGCGTCGGCACAACCGAGCATTTCAAGTGAGCGATCGGGTGTCGAAAAATAATAGTGTGATGTTTCTGTATTTTGAATGATATGAAACGCGTCGAACGAAGGGATCTCCCACGTGTATGAGGCAAGGACAGGTCGTTGCCATGCGCGTGCGCGTTTATGCGCTTGTTCGATTCGTTGTTTAATGTGTGTTTGAGTATCTGGCATATAAGAAAAGCCTCCTCAATCCGATAGAATATTCATCTTTTAGTGTATCATGACTTAACGGCTGTACTGCCCGTCAAATGCTCGAGAAACATGACTTCAGACGATTGAGGGGCGGGCATTGACAGATTTTTTTGTGGAGACGTAAACTAACGAAGGGAGGGAAGTAGATGAAGAAGAGAGAGAAAGGTGCTTATTGGCGCATGATTCGTCCGCACACACTGACGGCGAGCTTTATTCCGGTGCTGTTAGGAACGTTTATCGTCGTCGGTCAAACCGATTTGAAATGGGGTCTGTTCTTGGCGATGCTCATCGCCTCGGTCTTGATTCAAATCGCGACGAATTTATTTAATGAATACTATGACTACAAACGCGGGCTCGACCACGAGGGCTCGATTGGAATTGGCGGCTCGATCGTGCGAGACGGGTTCACGCCGGGTCAAGTGCTCGGCATCGCGCTCGGGATGTATGGCGTCGCGGGAGTTCTCGGTCTATACATTGCCGCTTCGACGAGCTGGCATTTGCTTTGGATCGGAGCGTTGTCGATGGTCGTCGGCTATCTGTATACGGGTGGCCCGCTTCCGATCGCGTATACGCCGTTCGGTGAACTCGTCGCCGGATTGTTCATGGGCTACGTCATCATCGGGATTTCAGGGTATATCCAAATCGGCACGGTGACGACTGAGTTGTTGCTCGTGTCATTCCCGATGGCGCTCTTGATCGGAGCGATTTTACTAGCCAACAATATACGGGACTTGGATAACGACAAGGTGAACGGACGACGCACGATTGCGTGTCTCGTCGGACATCGCCGGGCCGTGCTCGTTTTGGCCGGATTCTTTATCGTTGCGCTGATTGGTATCCTCGTCGCCGTATTCGTTTACGGGGTCACGCCTTGGGTATTGCTTTCGTTAATGACCGTTCCGATCATGATTCGTGCGGTGAAGCGGTTCTGGGTGAAACGTGAGCCGGCCGACTTGATGCCGGCGATGGCGATGACGGCGAAGGTCAACACGTTATTCGGGGCCTGGATGGTCATCGGATTAATCGTCGCACGCGTTATCGCATAAACATAGAGGAGGGGAACGATATGTCAGTCGTCAAAGACATGCTTGCGTTCAATGAACGGTTCGTGACAGAGAAGCAGTATGAGCAGTACGTGTCAGATAAATTTCCTGATAAGAAAATTGTCATTTTAACTTGTATGGACACACGGTTGACGTCGTTATTGCCACATGCGCTCGGTTTGAAGAACGGCGACGCGAAAATCATCAAAAACGCGGGCGCGGTATTGTCGCATCCGTTCGGATCGGTCATGCGTTCGATTCTCGTCGCCTTATACGCTCTCGGTGCGGAAGAGGTGATCGTTGTTGGACATTACGATTGCGGCATGGCCGCTATCGACCCGAACGCGGTCATCGGCGAGATGGAGCGGCGCGGAATTGATCCGCAGACGTTACAGACGCTCAAAGCCTCAGGCATGAACTTGGAGAAGTGGTTGCATGGCTTTGACTCGGTCGAGGCGAACGTCGTCAACTCGGTCAGTCTGATCAAAAACCATCCGCTCCTGCCGCCGGGTACGGACGTCCACGGATTTGTCATCGATCCAGGAACGGGGCGACTCGATGTCGTAGAGGCATAATCATCCATGCAAAAAGGCGAGCTCCGTTTTGAGAGAGCTCGCCTTTTGTCATCCGTACGTGTTGACCGGAATATCTTTGTAGTCATCTTCGTCCGAGTCTTTCGACTTGGATTTTTTGTTTTTCTTATAGTTCTTCTCATACTCTTGCTCGCTCGGTGTTTTGAAGAAGCGTTGCCACGTGGCGTTGATCTCAGAGCCGATCAAGATGATCATGCCGGTCAACTGCAGCCAAAGCAACGTGACGATGATGCCTCCGAGTGATCCGTACGTCGAATCGTAGTTACCGAAGTTCGAGACGTATAGGCTAAAACCGAGTGAGACGAGCTGCCAAGCGATGACGCCGAAGATGGCGCCGGGGACGGTGCTTTTCCAAAACACGTGTTGTTGCGGTGCAATCTTATAAAAGATCGACAGCGTCAAGATCAAGATGACCGTCGTCAGCACGTAACGGAACACGTTGATCAAGACGACTTCGGCACCGGAAATCGGGAGGTAGTCTGAAATGAATTCGATGATTTGTGAACCGAACACGTTCGAGATGATGAGTAGCAAGACGCCGACGCCGAGGAGGAACGTCAAGCCGAGGGCGATGCCTTTACTGACGAAGAAGTTGCGTTCGTTGTCCTCACCGTACGCGTGGATTGCCATATTGATCAATCGTTCGACTCCTTTAGAGGCCGACCAAATCGCTAAAATCGCACCAATCGAGAGCAGTCCGCCTCGTGGCTCGCCGATTGCCTCAAAGATCCCTGATAAAAACTCGGTCGCCGCCGAACCTGGTGCCAGGTTATTTAACTGTTCTTGAAACGACGCTTGCGTGATGTCGAAGAACGAGAGCAACGCTAAAATAAAAATGATTCCCGGAAAAATGGATAAGAACCAAAAAAAAGCGAGCGTTGCCCCGTAATCTTGAACGTCATGCTCTTTAAAACGACGAAACAACTCTTTCCCGAAGGAAAGCCAATTCTTTTTTTCTTTCACTTCTGTAGTGTCCATGCGCATATCCTCCTGAACGTTATCGTTAGAAACTATCTTTCCCGATTTGTCAGCAGGTTACACATTGATTCAGTCTTCGGCTAACGTTTTGTCAAAGAATCGTTCTGGATTGGTGGTGAGCAGCTCGGCTAAAGAAGGGGGTCTGACCGGCAGGCGGCTCAATGCGCTCCGCTTCACCCAAATCGGTGTGTACGAGCCGTTCGTCTGTTCAGCTTGGAACTCTTCGCCCGTACCGGTGCCGAATTCGCCACTTGTGACGCGGGCCCAAAAATAAGGATTCAATTCACCGTTGAAGGCGACGTAGGCGGCGACTCCTTCAAGCTCGACGTGGACACCGAGTTCTTCATAAGCTTCACGGACAGCAGTTTCTTCAGCCGTATGGCCAAATTCGACACCGCCGCCAGGGAAGACGTAATAGAGTGCGTTTTCTTTTTCGCGTCGAATGAGCGCGACCTCGTCGTGTTCGTTCGTGAGGATGATGGCGCTGCGTAATTTTGTTCTGACCAATGGGATCGTTCCTTTCGGTAGCTTATAGTGAACAAAACGCATCGACTCACCGTCGATGCGCTTTGTTAATCTGTCGTCTTTTGTTCTAACGATTCGTACATATCAGAAGTCAAACCGTTCTCATGAGAACCGATAACTTTTGCGGCGACACGCATGCCGAGGCGAAGCGCGTCTTCGATCGAATGATGTTTCATCAATTCGGAGATGACGGCCGAGAAGAAAGAATCACCGGCGCCTGTTGAATCAGCGACTTTGACTTTCGTCGTCGGGACGTGTCCTTGCTCGTTCGTCCGGAGATCGACGTAGACGGCACCGAGCTCGCTCATCGTGACGATTGTGAGCGGCGCACCTTTCATCGCGAGCACTTCGGCGACGCGCAATGCGTCATCGACGGTGACGATTGACATATCAGACAGGATTTCGGCTTCTTCACGGCTACAGATGAAGCCGGTGAAGCCTTGAAGCAAGTGGCGATTTCGTTCGATGACGGACAAATGACCGCACACCCCGTAAAGCGGAAGCTTCATCTCGCGACAAAGTTCGATCGTCTCATTCAAGACGTTGACCGACAAATCGAGGTCGATGGCGACGGCTTCGCTTTCGGCGAACACCGTATCGATTCGGCGGAGGATACATTGTTCCATCATCGCTTCATCTGGTTGTTTCGAGATCGAGGTCTGGAGATCGCCGTTATTGTCCATGACGGCGAGCCACATGCCCATACCGTTATCTTCAAGCAGGTCGACATGGTCGACGTTGACGTTTAAGTCGCGAAGCTCTTGAAGGACACCCATCCCGATTTGGTCGTTTGTGACGGTTGACACGAACCGGACGTCGTTACCGAGGACACCTAGGTTTTGCGCGACGTTACGGCCGGTTCCGCCGTTCGAGAACGCGATGTCCCCGACGTTTTTCGCATCTTTATGAAGCGGGGCGAACGATGTTCCTTTAATATCGACAAACACTTTGCCGATCACTGCAATCGTATTCATATGCTGTACCACCTTTAGCCAATCATCTATCTGTTATCGGTCTGTTAGACACATTGTTTCCATTATAGCGAAATCGTCATTCGCTTTCAATGACGGTTTCAAACGCTGTCGAAATTTGTCAGTCCCATGAAGAACTGAGCAAACGCAGTCCGTTCAAAATGACGAGAATCGTTGACCCTTCATGACCGACGACGGCGAACGGCATGACGAGCAACTCGAAGATGTTCGTCGCGATCAAAACGAGGATGACGCCGAGGGCGAACACGACGTTCTGCAAGACGATCCGGTTCAATTTACGAGATTGCTCGATCGCTGAACTCAAGCGGACGAGGTCGTTTTTCATGAGGACGACGTCAGCCGTCTCGAGTGCGGCGTCGGTTCCTTCGCCCATGGCGATCCCGACATCTGCTGTCGCGAGGGCTGGGGCGTCGTTGATGCCGTCGCCAATCATCCCGATCGTGCCGTACTCTTGTTTTAACAGCTTGATTTGTTCGACTTTCTCTTCCGGGAGGCATTCGGCGATGTAGCGGGTCAAACCCGCCTCCGTCGCGATGGCGCGTGCGGTCGCTTCATTGTCGCCTGTGATCATGATCGTCGCGATTCCGAGATGGTTCAAGCGCTCGATTGCTTGTTTGGCTTCCGGGCGTAACGTGTCACGCAGTGCGAATGCACCGATCGTCTGCTTATCGTCACTGACGAAGACGAGTGTGTGTCCGGCGGCTTTTAACCGCTCGACATCTTCGCGGTAGAAGTCACCGCTCCGGTCGGCGAACTTTTGTTTACCGACCCGGTAGGAAGTGCCGTCAATCGTCGCCTCGATGCCTGAACCGGTGATGTCTTTAAAGTGGTCCATGTCTCCCGTATGTTTGCCCGTGAACTTGACGAGAGCCTCGGCGAGCGGGTGCATCGAATGTTCTTCGATCAAACTGACGACGCGATAAACGTCTTCTGCTGCCATGTCAGGATGAACCAACGCCGTTTGGACGACCGGCTTACCGATTGTGAGTGTTCCGGTCTTATCGAATGCGATCGCTTTGAGGTGTCCCATGTTTTCGATGTGGACACCGCCTTTGAACAAAATCCCGTGTTTAGCGGACGAGGCGATGGCGGCAAGCGCGGCCGGTGTGATCGCCGCGACGAGGGCGCACGGTGAGGCGACGACGAGCAGGATCATCCCGCGGTATATGCTCGTTTCGAGCGACCACGAAGTGAGAACGGGACCGAGCAAGATGATGGCCGTGACCGAGATGAGCACGATCTGGACGTATCGTCCCTCATAGCGGTCGATGAACTGGGCCGACGGTGATTTTTCTTCTTGGGCTTGCTGCACCATCTGAATGATTTTTTGGAACAACGTCTCGGTGGCGAGTTTCGTCACGGATAACGTGAGCACCCCGTTCAAGTTAACACTTGAACCGAACACTTCGTCGCCGACGGTCCGATCGACCGGAATCGATTCCCCGGTGATGGCTGCTTCTTCGACGGAGGCGGTCCCGCTCAAAATGCGCCCATCGACCGGGATGCGTTCACCCGGCCGGACGTAAATCCGGTCGCCGACTTTTAAGTCATCGATGTGGACGACTTCGAGACCGCCGGCTGCATCGAAACGGGTCGCTTGTTCCGGTTGGAGTTCCATTAACGATTCGAGCGCACGCTCGTTTTTGTTCAGCGTGTAAGTCTCGAGCGCGCCGGACAAGGCGAAGATGAAGATGAGGATCGCGCCCTCCATCCAATAGCCGATCGAGGCGGCGCCGATCGCCGCGATGATCATGAGTAGCTCGACGTTCAATGAACGGGTTTCCCACGTATCGGTCAGTCCTTCTTTGGCTTTGGCATAACCGCCGATCAAGAAGGCGCTCAAGTAGAGCGTGACGTATATCCAAGGGGTTCCGCCTTGTCTTTCTGTGAAATATGCGAGTACAATCAATACACCGCTGATGAGCGCCATGATGAGCTCGATATGTTCGAACCAGTTTGCCCGTTTGAAGACGTGGCTTTTTTCTTGTGCAGTAGTTGCGTGTACGTTCATAGTAGGCACCTCTTTCTAATTGAGAATATATATCAGTTAAATGATAATGACTGAGGATGATTATCATTATCTTTTGTTGTTTTAAAGGGTTTTACATCCGTTTTCTTCATGTCTCTTATTTATAATGATTATCATGTGAGTCTATTTTATCATCATTTATAACAACTCACAAACTAAAAGATTAAGGAGATTTCGTGTCATGCAAAATATATTTCAACGCTCTTGGAGCGTCACGCTGTTGGCGTTGTTCAACACGTTTTTATGGGGGAGTGCTTTCCCGTTCATTAAATTAAGTTATGAGGCGTTAGACATCGGAGCAGGCGAGTACGGCCAACAACTGTTCTTTGCCGGCGAACGGTTTTTACTGGCCGGTATTCTGTTGCTTGTGATCAGCCGGCTCGTCTTCAAGCGGCCGATTCGATTAAATCGGGAAAAGTTGAAGGCATACGCACATTTAGGGGCGTTCTTGACGTTTTTGCAATATCTGTTCTTCTATATCGGATTGTCCATCTCGACCGGGGTGCAAGGGTCGATCATCGCCGGCTCGACATCGTTCTTTCAAATGGCACTCGCACATTTCCGCTATGAAGATGATCGGTTGAACCGGTTGAAAGGCATCGCGCTCACTCTCGGCTTCTCAGGGATCGTCATCGCGAACTGGCCGACAGCAAGCTCGGAAATCGGTTTTGGAATCGGTGAAATCCTCCTCATCTTGGCGATGGTGTCTGGCGCGTTCGGGAACCTGGTCGCGAAAGATTACTCGCGACATCATGACGTCGCCCCGATGACCGCTTGGGCGATGGTGATCGGTTCGCTCGGCCTGTTGATCGTCGGATTTATCCTTGACCCAGGAGGCGTGTTCTTGCCTTACACGGTGAAGACGCTATTGTTCCTGTTATACCTCGCATTGTTATCAGCGATTGGTTTCACGTTGTGGAACACGCTCATGAAGCACAACCCGGTGAGCCGGGTGTCGCTCTATATGTTCTTTGTTCCCTTGTTCGGCGTCCTGTTATCGAGTTTACTGCTCGGTGAGACGATTCCTTGGAACGCGCTCGTCGGGTTACTATTCGTCATCGCCGGCATCTACTTGTCAACGTATTTTCAAGGTCGTCGTCGGCCGGGCGGCTCTGCCGCGAAATGAGTTCGAGGTACAGTTGACGGAAGTTTATTCTCATGGCAAAATATATTAAAAATTCTGATAATTTTTCAGTTATGAATCGGTCTTCGTTGTAAAGACTTGCGTACGACAAGTTAACAGAAGGGAGGGTTTGTGCCATGACGAGAAATTTGATTGTCCGAAACATCCTCGTGTCGCGCCAACCGCGAGACGAGTACGTCAAGTACGTGATGAAGTGCGTGAGTCGCGGATTGAAAGAACATCACGACCAAGTCGATGTGCGCGCCGTCAGGCAAGGCGACGACATCCAGACGAAGTGGCAAATCAATGACCGCGTCATCGAGGTGACGCTCAAGTCCGACGTATTGGCATCGCTCGATACGGAGCCGTTCGCTCTCGATGAGGTGTTCATCCGGGCGTTCGAACGAAATGATGTGAGAGTCGGGCCACCAAACGAATGACAAATGAAAAGGATGAATCTCCGAGGAGACTCATCCTTTACTTATGCTTCGATCGGTTTGGCTTTTGACGTGAACAGGCTGATCGACAGGATGCCGAGTATTAAGGCGTACATGAGGAAATATACTTCTTTAGGCAACGCGACCCAAAAGGCACCGATCATCGGACCGCTGATCGATCCGACACTGAACGAGATGCTGTACAGCATGTTGCCGGTCGGTAAGAGTGAGCGGGGCAACACTTCCGTCATATGGGCGAGGCCGAGCGAATAAGTAGAACCGAGTCCGGCACCGGCCAAGGCGAACAAAACGAGCAACCACAAATAGTTGTCGACGGCGAGGTTCGCGAGGGCGAACAAGAGCGTACCGAGCGTCAAGACGATTTGCAGGACGCGTTTCTTCCCGAAGTGATCGGCGAGCCGTCCGAGCGGCAACTGGACGATGATGGACGCGACGATGAACGTCGTGATGAGCGTGCTCGTCTGCGCGAGCCCGATGTCGTTACGGACGGTGAAGATCGGCAAGTTCGCATTCAGGCTCGCTTCAAGAAAGCCGTATGTAAAAGCCGGAAGCAGCGTGTACCCGGCACCGATCAAGACGAGGCGGATGCGTCCGGTCGAATCCGTCTTCACTTTCTCCGCTTCGGGGTACTCGTTGTCGACCTTGAAGATAAGGAAGAGTGATCCGAGACAGAAGAAGATCAAGACGAGGAACGGGAGCCAAAAGTGAATATCGACGAGCGGGGCGATCAACGGACCGACTGCAAACCCGAGACTGAACGACATCCCGTAATACGCCATCGCCCGGCCGAGACTCCGCTTCTCGCTCACCGACGTGACCCACACTTGCGAGCCGTAGTGAAGCGCTGAGTCCCCGAATCCGATGACGAAGCGCATGACGGCCCACATGAGCAGTGACGGCCAAAGCGGTAAAAAGAACGTGGCGAGCGCCGTCAACACGATGCCGAGCACGATTGTCGGGCGGAATCCGTATTTGCGGACGAACCGTTCGAGTAGCGGTGCCGAGACGATGATGCCCAAATAGAGCATCGTCGCGTTCAGTCCGTTCAGCCAGGCCGGGTTGCCGTCACGTTCGATTAATGTGGATAGTAAAGGGATGAGCGCCCCTTGAATCAAGCCCGAAATAAAAACGACGAGCAATAAGATCGAAAAACGAAACCGTTCCATAGGTCACCTCACATACAAAAATAAAAAGCTGAGAGGACTCAGCTTTTTGGTTCATCAATCGGTTGAGGAGTATGATTTATTTGTAACAACTCATCGTCCCAACTGCCTTGACTGAACACTTCATCATGGTCTACTTTGTCCGAAACGAATGCGGCTGTCAATAAGATGCTGAGCACGCCTCCGAAAATGATGATTCCCATGACGGTAACGATGAACACATAGATCGCTGTCATCATCGAACACCTCGATTCGTTTTATATACTAAATATTTCCCGAATCGAAATAATTAAAACGAGTGGGCGACACGTTGTCTAAAGTCGACTGTCGGATAGTACGCTTGTTTGACGAGTGCGTTCGGTCCGAGGCATTTGACGGCGGGACAATGGCACGACAGTGTGGCGTTCAACGCGCTGTTCGTCCATTGATCGTACGCGTCTTGGAACGACGTATCGTACAACGTGCCGAGTGTGCCGAGTTCGTCGCCGAAGTCGGTGACGATGATCTGACCGTCAAAAATGTTCGTGTTCAACCGGGAGCGTCCGTCCGGGTCGTTGCGGACCGTCACGTTTT
The DNA here is from genome assembly GCF_004336795.1 of Exiguobacterium sp. SH4S7. Lineage (NCBI taxonomy): Bacteria > Bacillati > Bacillota > Bacilli > Caryophanales > Exiguobacterium > Exiguobacterium sp. SH4S7. The sequence continues at coordinate 40,023 of NZ_SJUT01000005.1, read as the reverse complement.
TCGCAGTCGAGAGTCGCCGCAGTAAGGCGCGGTCGGCTTCTGAGTCCGAGCAGGCGTAAAACGGCAACGTTCCAAACAGCATCCAGACGTTCTCGTCCCGAATGTCGAGTACGTCATGGATAGCTTGACGGATCTCGTCGAGAGAGGCTGACTCGAGCGCGCTAGCGAAGTCTGCGGGGTACATTGGGTGCAATTCGTGGCGTTGACAACCGAGCGAGACGATTTCCTCGTGAATCTCTTTTAAATGGGGGATCGTCCGCTTGTTGATCATCGTCTCGGCCGATACGATGACCCCTTCGGCCGTGAGGGCTCGGGCATTGTCCTTCATCGTCTGAAGCATCTTGAGCCGAGCGGATTCGCTCGGCTTGCGGTCCATCATCGCGAAACCGCCCTCTAAGAAATCAGCGTCCGTTCCCCAATTATGAGAAATGTGCAAAACGTCGAGGTAAGGGGTAATAAGATGATAGCGAGATAACGGCAACGTCAAGTTCGAGTTGATCTGTGTGCGGGCACCGCGCTCCTTAGCGTAGCGTAGAAGCGGGACGACATAGTTTCGAACTGACTTCATCGACAGCATCGGCTCACCGCCCGTGATCGAGAAGGCGCGCAAGTGCTCGATCTCGTCGAGGCGCGAAATCAACAGTTCGAGCGGGACCTCGGGTTCTTCCGTTTGATCGAGCATATAGCCGACCGCACAATGCTCGCAGCGCATATTGCATAGTTTCGTCGTCGTCACTTCGACGTTCGAGAGAACGAGTCGACCGAACTCGGTTTGATCGAGATACGCTTCCCACGGATCGAACGTCGTCGAGATGTTTTGCATGTGGATTCCACCTTTTTATCAAGTTACACGAAATAGTATGCTATAATAACAACTCTTTGTCACTAAGCGAAGGAGCGATCATGAGATGGGTAAATCACGAACAGATACGGCAGGAAAAATGAACGTGTTAAAATCGAGAACGGAGTTACTGTGCTTATCAGTCAACACGTTAGACGAATTCACGACGCCAGAGGATTTGCATCGATTGTTAGCTGATATTGATTCCTTACGTGCGAAAGTCGTACGTTACGCCAAAGATTTAGAACAAGTATCTCGAAAGGATGAAACACATTGAAATTGATCGTAGGAGAACGTGCAAGCACGAAAGCAGAACGGTTAGGCATTAACGGGGAGGGCATCGCGATGATCAATCGGATGGTCATCTTTATCCCGAACCTGTTACCAGGGGAACGAGCCGATATCGAAATCACGCGCATCGAACGAAACTATGCCGAGGCGCGGGTCACGAAGCGACACAACGACTCGCCGGACCGGGTTAAACCGCCGTGTCCAATTTATGACGAATGTGGCGGTTGCCAGATTCAACATATGAGTTCACGTCTGCAAATGGACTATAAAGAAGACATCGTCCGCAACGCGTTCCGTCAGAAGACGAAGTTGAACGTCGATAAGTCCGATATCCGTCCGACGAAAGGGATGGAAAACCCTTGGTACTATCGTAATAAGTCCCAATTCCCGTTGTCAGTCCAACGCGGCGAAATCGTCTCAGGCCTCTACAAGCCGAACTCGAACGACCTCGTGCCGATCGAGCACTGCATGGTGCAACAACGTGATACGACGAACGTCAACAACGCCATCGTCCGTATTTTGAACGAGCTCGACATCCCGGTCTATGACGCGAGACGTGACGTCGGTTTTGCCCGGACGATCGTCGTCCGTTCAGGTTACAAGACGAACGACGTTCAAGTCGTTCTCGTCGTCGGGAGTGAGGACGTACCGAACTTGGATACGCTCAGCGACCGCATCATGGAATTGCCGAACGTCGTCTCGTTCCATATCAACATCAACTCGAACCGGTCGGGCGTCATCTTCGGTTACCGAACGGTCCACATCGCCGGTCAAGATAAGATGGACGAGCAGCTAGACGACGTGCATTACCACTTGTCGCCACGTGCTTTCTTCCAACTCAATCCTGCCCAAACCGAAGTCATGTACCGTGAAGTCGTCGAGGCGGCCGGTCTGACTGGTGAAGAACGCGTCATCGATGCGTACGCCGGTGTCGGTTCAATCGGACTTTGGCTCGCACCGCACGCGAAAGAGATTCGCGGGATGGAAGTCGTACCTGAAGCGGTTGAAGACGCAAATGCTCACATGCGTGAGAACGGCTACAATCATGCGACATACGTCGAGGGGCGCGCTGAACATTGGATTCCGCGCTGGGTGAAAGACGGGTGGATTCCTGACGTCATCGTCGTCGACCCGCCGCGAACAGGTGTGGACCATCAGCTCCTAAACGCGATGATTTCTTCGAAAGCGAAACGGATCGTCTACGTGTCATGTAACCCGCAGACGCTCGTGCGCGACGCGGATCAACTCATGAAAGCCGATTATAAGGTCAACTACGTCCAACCGTACGATATGTTTCCGCAAACGGCTCACGTCGAATCGATTGTCGTCTTCGAGAAAAAGAAGAAGAAAAAATATTGACGGGACCGTGAAAACGCTTGTAAAGAAAACGTTTTCACGTTATAGTTCAGATGTCAGACTTCTTTTTTAAATTCAAGAAGCGGAGGAACATTCAATGATTCCACATGAAAAAGTTCAAGAGCTCGTTCATAAGGCGATTGACGCGCGGTCGCGCGCATATACACCTTACTCGAAGTTCAACGTCGGTGCCGTCGTCATCGATGAGACGGGTAAGGAAATCTTAGGTTGTAACGTCGAGAACGCGTCGTACGGTTTGTCGATGTGTGCGGAACGGACTGCCATCTTCAAGGCGGTGTCGGAAGGCAGCAAGTCAATCGACACGGTCGTCGTCGTCGGAGACACGGACGGCCCGATCTCGCCATGTGGCGCTTGTCGTCAAGTCATCGCCGAGTTTGCGAGTGATGACTTCACGTTGATCTTGGCCAACATGGCCGGTGAGACGAAAGTGATGACAAAAGAAGAGATGCTGCCATACGGCTTCTCGCCAAAAGACTTAACATGAAAATAAGGATGCGGACAACTTTGTCCGCATCCTTATTTGTTGCCGTCATATTTTTTCTCGCTGACTGAGTCGTCTTTTGAGTGGCGCTTTCGTTTCTCGTCTTTCACTTTTTGATTCAGCTCTTCGACCGGGATCGGGTCGACCGTCTCCATGCCTTCTTGGTCAAAGATGCTCTCTTTGTCCGTATCGACGGCGTCCGGATTATCGAACGGTCGTTTTGACGGTTGTTCCTGCTTCTTCATCTCCATCGCCTCCTTCTTTGAGTGTTATTCCACTTCCGTATTTTGTGTAAACGCTTTAGAAAAGTGTTTCAAGTTTCGGGAACAGTGGAATTATCTGTGCATAGTGACTAAGGAGGGGTATTGGATGGATAAGAAAGTATTGATGGGGATCGTGCTCGGTGTGGCTGGTGCTGCACTCGTCGCGCCGAAAGTCGCAGCGCTGTTGACGCAAGACCAAGAGGATAACACGTGGAGCAAGATGGACAAGATGGAAAGTGTCGATTCCGATAAAGACGAGGCGGAAGCAGGGTTGACGCAACTCGACTCGAATCATCGGGCCGAGTGGCAAGCGAACGGGTTCCCGCAGACACACGCCGAACGCGAGCGGCTCATGAACGAATCAGATGATGCCTATAAAGGCAAAGATATTTAAAAAGAGGCAGCCGCGGCTGCCTCTTTTATATGTCTTCATCGTCTGGCAAGAGCGGCAAAGCAAGCGACACGGTCGTGCCGCTGCCGACTTCGGACGTGAAATGCATCGAGCCGCCATGGCGTTCCATAATGTGCTTGGCGATGGCGAGCCCGAGTCCGGTACCGCCGTCTTCACGCGTCCGCGATTTGTTGACGCGGTAGAAACGTTTCGTCAATTGATCGAGATCCTCTTTCGGGATGCCCCGGCCTTCATCGCGAATCTCGGTGATGGCATAGTTCTCTTCCGCGAACGTCCTCACATGGATCGACCTGCCGGCATCCGTGTAACGAAGAGCGTTATCGAGTAAGTTTCCGACGACTTGTTCGAGGCGATCGTGATCCCCGAGGATGATGAGGTCGAAGTCGAGATCCGCTTCGATGGTGACACCTTTCGCGCGCGCGATCGGTTCAAACCGGTATAACACGTCTTCGAGCACTTGTGAGTACACGACCGGTTCTTTCGTCATCGGATACGAATCGCGTTCGAGCTGGGCGAGGTCGAGCAGATCGTTGACGAGTCGTTGCAACCGTTCCGTCTCGTTCTCGATGATGTCGTAATACTGGGCTTGCGTCTTCTCGTCGAGCGTCGGGTCTTGCAGCATCTCGGTATACCCGCGAATGTAAGACAGCGGGGTCCGGAGCTCATGGCTGACGTTAGCCAAAAATTCTTTGCGCTGCTCCTCGACGAGTCCGAGAGACTCGGCCATCCGGTTGAGCGTCTCGGCCAAGTCACCGATCTCGTCATCGGAATCGATCGGGATGCGGTGCGAGAAGTCACCTTTGGCATACACTTGGGAAGCGCGTTTCATTTGGATGAGCGGTTGAATGATCGTGTCGATGATTTGCGTCCCGAAAATGAGCAAGTTGACAATCATCAAGATGAGCAAGAACGTGATCATCAGCCGGATCGGTTGGAACGGCTCACTGATTTTGCTCAGCTCCATATAGAGGATGAGGGCATTATCGAGTTCGCCGTCACGGATGAGCGGGAACGCGGACATGAGAATATCGACATCCTCGGTCGGGTGCTTGCGCGTGACCGAGATGGCGTAGCCGTCTTGCAAACGAGCGAGATCTTGTTCGCGTAAAAACGTCTTCCCGGAGCCGAGACTATCTTCCCGTACGGACGAGAGGAATACTTTCGTTTCGGTCAGTTCATTCGTGTACGTCATGCTGTCAGCGAACGCGTCGGAGAAGCCGTCCGCCTTATAGATGGTGACGAGTTTCTCCCCGCGGTTGATCAGTAGTTCTTCTTGCGTCTGAATGTAAAACTTGTCGTACAAGTAAAACGTCATGATGATGAACACGAACGCAGAGAAGAGGCTGGCCGTCCAGATGGTGATCCAAATCCGCTTCCGGATCGTGTATTGCTTCATACGTTCGCCTCGAACTTGTAGCCGATCCCCCAGACGGTCTGGATGTAGCCACCGGCTTCGCCGAGCTTGAGACGGAGCGTTTTAATGTGCGTGTCGACCGTCCGGAGGTTGCCGTGGTATTCGGTACCCCAAATTTGGTCGAGGAGCTGTTCTCGAGAGAACACTTTGTCTTCGTTTGTGATGAACAAGTAGAGGAGGTCGAACTCCTTACGCGTCAAGTTGACAGTTTTGCCTTTCACGCTGACGGCGCGGCCTTCGATATCGATTGATAAGACACCGGCGTCGAACGTGGCTTCTTGTTCTTTTGAGAAGTTGTGCGTGCGCCGAAGTGTCGCTTCGATTCGGGCGAGCAGTTCGCGCGGGCTGAACGGTTTTGTGATGTAGTCGTCCGCGCCGATCTTCAATCCGTGAATCCGGTCGAGTTCTTCAGACCGGGCCGTCAGCATGATGATCGGGACGTTCGAGAACTCACGGATGCGCATGCAGGCGGTCAGACCGTCAAGCTCGGGCATCATGACGTCGAGTAAGACGAGGTGGAACGACTGTTCTTTTAACAAGTCGATCGCCTCAAGGCCGTTTGTTGCGGTGACCGTCTCATAGCCTTCTTTTTCTAAATTGGAAACGAGCAAATCGCGCATCTGCTCCTCATCGTCGGTTACTAAGATTCGAAATACTGGTTCTATCATCTGGCATTCTCCTTTACAAACCGGTTAACGAAGGATGTGATAATTCCCTCATACTTCTATCATACCTATCTCTTCGAATTAGAACAGAATTATTCATTGTCGTAAAGTTGTCCTCAACAAATCCACACAAAAACGCCACAAAAAAGCCAATTCTTTGTCAGAATTGGCTTATGCTTCGAGTTGGGCTTCGTACGAATGATCGAACTCAGGCGCATGAAGTGAATGCAAGTACAGCTGGAAGCTCGACTTCGACACTTCATACAAGACGTATTCGACGTCACCGCTATTAATTTCTGCTAACAAATCGGGCCGGATCTCGTCGGCGCAAAACGCATAAGGAAGTTTTGCCGCCGCCGCGATCGAACGCTCATTTGCTTTGCGAATCTTTAAAAATACACTCTCAATATCAAGGTCGAAGAACAGCTCTGAGAAGAACGTTTCTTTCGCGACTTGATTGTAACCTTTCCCATGGTACGGTTTGCCAAGCCACGTACCGAGGAAGCCGTAACCGGTTTCCACATCGAACAAGCTGATCGTCCCGATCGGGGTACCGAACTCGTTCGTAATTGTACGTGAGATGATGTTTCCTTGCTCTTCTAGCTCGATGATTTGCTTCGTGCTAAATAAAAACTCGTCAAAGTGGACCGTCTTTTGACGGACATATGGAAAGACATCTGGGTGTTGCATCAGTTCGAACAACTCCGCGCAGTCGGTAAGCTCACGAAATTTGAGCACCAAACATTCCTCCTCCTAGTTCAGACCGCTGAAGAATAGTTGTAACGAAAGCATACTTCTGGCTACGTTGTTCGAACTTGCCTTGGCTGCTCTCTTTTATGAGTTACAAGATTATTTTATAGACTTTTTTTGAAAAAGCAAGCAAATAAAATGTAACTTCACAAAAAAAATAAAAGAGCGCTTTCACGTCTGGGGTTACTCACATTTCATGATGGGTTTTCGAGCGATCCGTCGAGTAGACGATACGGCCGTCGACGATGGTCATGATCGGCTTCGACATGTAGTCGAGCGGGAAGTGACTCCACAAGACGAGGTCGGCGTCTTTGCCGACTTCGAGTGACCCGACGCGGTCATCAACCCCGAGTGACTGGGCCGGATGGATCGTGATGGCGCGCAGGGCGACGTCGACCGGAAGGCCTTCACGGGCGGCAAGACCGGCGCAAAGATTCAAATATTGGACCGGGGTATATGGATGGTCGGTCGTGATCGAGACGATCATATCGTGTTCATGCAAGATGCGGTACGTCTCCCACGTTTTGTTTTGAAGTTCGATTTTAGACTTACGGGTGAACGTCGGTCCGACGGTGACATGTTTGACGCCGAGTTCACGCAACTTCTCGGCGACGAGATGACCTTCCGTACAGTGCTCAATCCGGTAATCGAGATCGAACTCTTGAGCGAAGCGGACGACCGAAAGAATATCGTCGGCACGGTGGGCGTGGACTCGGACCGGCATCTTCCGGTCGAGCGCGAGTTGGATCATCTGACTCCCGAACGTGCCGATCGTCTTCGTCGAATCGACGGTCCGGAACGCCTCGCGCAGTAGTCCCATGATGCCCATGCGGGTCAACTCACCGGATTTCCCCATACTGTGGACGCGCTTCGGGTTTTCGCCGAGAGCAAGTTTCAAGCCGGCGTAACGGCGCAATACCATATCCTCGATAAAGCGACCGTGCGTTTTAATGACGCTCGTCACTCCGCCGATGACGTTCATGCTGCCCGGCATGACTTGGACCGCCGTGACACCGGCCATGAGCGCTTCACGGAAGCCTTCATCGAGCGGATAAACCCCGTCGATGGCCCGTGCGTGCGGTGTCATCGCTTCGACCGTCTCATTGGCGTCATTCCCGACGGAACCCGTCCCTTCGTCATACAGTCCGAGATGGGTATGGGCATCGATGAAACCGGGGAACAAGAAGTTGCCTTCCGCCTCGATGACGGTCTCGCCGTCCGTTGGGTCTAACAAGTCCGCCATTTCGATAATTTTTCCATCTTTTATGCGAATGTCCCCGTAAAAGTTTGGCGCGGTGATCGGATAAATATGGGCGTTACGAATTAATAGATTACTCACGAGCTGTCTCCTCTCAAGTCAAATGCAGTAGTTGTTTTAGTGCGGGTTCTAACGTCTCATAGCGAAAACGAAAGCCGTGATTGAGCGCTTTTGTCGGGACGACTTTGGCACCTTCGAGTACGATCACGCTCTTTTCGCCGAGTACGAGTTTGAGGATCGGGGCCGGAGCCGGAGCCCAGTGTGGACGATGCATCACTTGTCCGAGCGTCTTCCCGAATTGGTCCATTGTCACCGGTGTCGGCGCCGTCCCGTTGACCGGTCCATGCATCGAATCGGTCTCGATGATGTAGACGAATAAGCGGACGAGATCGTCTATGTGGATCCAAGGGACCCACTGTTTTCCGGAACCGAGCCGTCCGCCGGCACCGAGCGTGTAGGGCAGCTTCATGAGCGGGAACGCGCCCCCGTCGTTTGACAAGACGACACCAGTTCGCATCGTGGCGAGACGAATGTCCATATCGGCGACGGGCGCGATTTCTTTCTCCCACAAGACGCAGACGTTTCCTAAGAAGTTGGTCCGGTCCGGGAGCGGTGTCGATTCCGAGTAAGTGATCGACCGGTCTTCGCCGTAAATGCCGATTGCTGATCCGCTGATGACAACGTCCGGTTTCTGCTTCATGTTTTTGATGATGCGAACGACTTCTTTCGTCCCATCGATACGGCTTTGGAGGATGGCTTGTTTTTGTTTGTGCGTCCAGCGTCCGTCGTTAATGGAGGCTCCTGCCAAGTGGATAAAGGCGTCGACATCTTGGAGTTCGGTCTCGGGATGGCTGTCTGGCGTCAACCATTCGACGAACGAGATGCCTCCTTGACGTGGGCGCGGCTGGCGCGTCAAGACGACGACTTGATGACCGGCCTCGGCTAGCGCCCGAACGAGCGGCCGGCCGATCAATCCGGTACCACCGGTGATTGCAATTTTCATGTGAATCCCTCCATTATTCTTGAAGCGTTTTCAAATCGGGTATGATAACGGTAAATACAATAGCTAATTAAATAAATACCCTTTCTTTTAACTTATCAAAAATCCTTCTGAAAAGGGGAACGTGATATGTTAGAAGCAGGAAAAGGAGGGGGTTTCATGAAAATCAGCAAGTTTACGGCTCAAAAGAAAAATAAGGACCGCTTGAACGTCTTCATCGAGAAAGATGGGCAAGAAGAGTTCGCGTTCGCCATCGATTTAGACGTCTTCATTAAATATGGATTGACGAAAGGGATGGAACTTGAAGACGATTTTGTCCGTGACGTCCTCCAAGCCGAAGAGGAACAGAAAGCATACAAAGCAGCCGTCAATTATTTATCGTACCGAATGCGTGCCGTTTCAGAGGTCCGCGACTATCTCGTGAAGAAAGAGATAGATGAGGCAGCCATCAAGCGCGTGATTGACAGATTGATTGAACAACGCTACTTGAACGATGCTGAATTCGCCAAAGCCTACGCCCAGACGAAGTTTAACACGAGTCCGAGCGGGCCGGGCAAAATCAAGCGGGAATTGGTCCAGCTTCGAATCACACCTGAAATCATTGAAGAGGTCATCGCTGCGATCTCGCACGAAGACCAGCTTGAGAAAGCAGGAAAGTTCGTAAATAGGAAACAATTGGAAACAAATCGCCGTTCCGCCACAGAAGTGCAACAAAGAATTCAACAAACCCTGGTGCAAAGAGGATTTTCGTTTGATATCATTTCAGAGGCGATCCTTACGTTTTGGGAAAACGAGGATGAGGACGTCGAGCTTGCAGCTTGCTTGAAGCAGGCTGAAAAACTGAGTCGGAAGTACAACGGGTATGCCCCATATGAGCGGAAACAGCGCATGAAGATGCAGCTTCGGAGCAAAGGATTTCCGTATGAGGTGATTGACCGGACTTTAGAACGACTCGCTGAACAAGAGACATAACGGGAAATTCATTTACGGCAGGGGAAAAAATCTGAAAAGGTGGGTCTACATTGACGATTTTTGAATGGATTACAGCACTTGTGCCAATTTTGGCTGTGCTTGTATTATTGGTTATTATGCGTTTACCAGCATCGGTTGCGATGCCACTCTCGCTCCTGTTGACGGCGCTACTTGCGTTCTTCGTCTGGGAACTTGATGCAAACCGCATTACAGCGGCGGTGTTACAAGGAATCGTCATCGCGATCACGGCAGCATGGATCGTGTATGGCGCGATCGGGATGATGAATACGATGAAAGAGGGCGGCGGCATGAACGCCATCCGTTCCGGTTTTGTCACCATCACACCGGATCCGCGGATTCAAGTCCTCATCGTCGGCTGGTTGTTCGTTTCGTTCATTGAAGGTGCTTCAGGCTTTGGGACACCGGCGACGGTGGCGGCCCCGCTATTGATCGCACTAGGTTTCCCGCCGATTGCGGCTGTTGTCATCGCCTTGTCGGCCGACGTATCAGCCGTCACGTTCGGTGCAGTCGGGACACCGGCTTTGATCGGGATTGGTAACGGACTCTCGCTCGATGTGAGCAAACCGGAATCAATCGAATTTTTAACAAGTGTCGTCTTACAGACGGTATTGATCGATATGCTCGTTGGTCTTTTTATCCCGTTCATTTTGATTTTGATGCTGACTCGATTCTTTAGTAAAGCGAAGTCGGTCAAACCTGCATTCGAAGTACTGCCGATTGCCCTCGTGGCGGCTCTCGTCTACAGCGTTCCGGCTTACATTTGGACGCTCATCCTCGGATTTGAATTTGGGGGCATGCTCGGTGGCTTGACCGGTCTTGTGATTCTCGTCGCGATGGCACGAAAAGGTATTCTCATGCCAAAACGGATTTGGACGTTTGACGGTTACGCCGACGAGCTCGACCAACCGGTTGAACAGCCGACAGTCGGGAAAGGGAAACGTGAACTTCCGCAGTGGAAAGCATGGGCCCCTTACTTGATTTTGACGATCTTCCTCATCTTGACACGGACGGTCCCGTTCTTGAACGAGTTGACGCGCAGTGTCCGGATCGACCTCCCGAACATTTTAGGAGTAGAAGGAATCTCGACGTCGTGGGAGCCGTTCTATTCACCAGGGTTCATGTTCATCTTGACGATGATTGCGACGTTCTTCTTACACAATATGAGTTGGTCGCAAGTGACGTCGGTCTTTAAAGCGACGACACTCGGCATCGGCGGAACGTTAATTACGCTTGCGGCGTCAGTTCCAATGGTTCGAATCTTTATCCATTCAGAGAATGGCGGAGCAGGACTCGCATCGATGCCAGTCGAACTCGCGACGGCTGCAGCGGACACGTTTGGTGGCGTTTGGCCGCTTGTCGCGCCGTGGATCGGGGCGCTCGGAGCGTTCGTATCGGGATCGGCCACGTTCTCGAACATGATGTTCTCGAGCTTGACGACGAATGTCGCCGATTCGGTCGGGATGAGTGAGACGCTCGCCTTGTCGATGCAGATGGCCGGCGCGAACGCTGGTAACATGATCTGTGTGCTGAACGTCGTCGCGGTCGCTTCGGTAGCAGGTCTGCTCGGTAAAGAAGGAACGATTATTCGCTACACGCTCATGCCGATGATCTACTATGTGACAGCAACAGGGATCGTCGGGATGATTCTCGCGACGTTCTTCTTAAACTGAAACAAGTTACAATATTTTTACAAAAAAATATTGACAATTTTCTGAACAGTCTGCTAAGGTTTTAGTAGATTTTCAAACTATGAAGAGAGAGGAGCCAGCATGATGAAGTACTTGACTACACTACAACGCACACACACAACATCATATGGCTACTCGTATTTGACTGCGTAACACGGCAGCTGGATAGGGGTAGTGTCCTTTCCCTGACCATGCAAATGACTGAAGACTTTCAAGCGTACTTCATCCGATTGGTTGCACAATCAGGTGGAGTGCGCTTTTTTGCGTGCTCGGAAAGGACGGAAGGGGGAATCAGTCGTGAAACTGATTAAACAATTGGATTGGTTTATTAAGAGGCAGAAACGAACGTATGTCATTGCGATCATTTTGCTCATCATTACCGGGGTCATCGATATGCTCCCGCCATGGATTATCGGGCAAGCAATCGATGCGATCCGTGAAGGAAGTTTGACGACGGAACGGCTCATCACAATCGTCGGCTCACTGCTAGGCATCATGGTGTTATCGTACGTTTTATCGTACTTGTGGATCGCGCGTCTATTCGGGACGGCGTTCCTGCTCGAGAAAAAACTGCGGGCCCGATTCTTCGGGTATTTGCTCAAACAGACGCCGCGGTTTTATCAACAGCACCGCACCGGGGACTTGATGGCGCTCGCGACGAATGATTTGAAAGCGGTTGAACGGACGGCCGGTTTCGGTGTCATGACGCTCGTCGATTCGTTCAACATGACACTGATCGCATTGACGATCATGGGGGTGTTCATCGATTGGAAATTGACGCTCGCGGCACTGTTGCCGATGCCGTTACTTGCCTGGTCGATGAATAAGCTCGGCCGTCAAATTCACGCTCGCTTCACCGCGGCGCAAGATTCGTTCGGTGTCATGAACGACCAAGTCGTCGAATCGATTTCAGGACTTCGCGTCATCCGTTCGTTCGTGCAAGAAGAAGCGGATACGAAGAAGTTCGATACGATCACCGACGACGTCATGGCGAAAAACATGCACGTCGCCCAAATCGACGTATTGTTCGAACCGGTCATCAAACTGCTCGTCGGTTTGAGTTACTTGATCGGCTTGTCGTTCGGGACGTACCTCGTCTTTACGAATGACATCACGCTCGGTCAACTCGTCTCGTTCAACATTTATCTCGGGATGCTCATTTGGCCGATGTACGCGTTCGGTGAGTTGATCAACGTCGTCCAACGCGGGACGGCGAGCTTAGAGCGGATTGAAGCGACGATGAACGAAGCGCCGGACGTCGTCTCGAACGGCACGGTGCAAGTCGACGTGCCAGAGAAGATCACCTTCAAATCGTTATCGTTCCGCTATCCGGGTGCGAGCCGCCCGTCGCTCGAAGACATCGTACTCCACGTATCACGCGGAGAAACGATCGGAATCGTCGGACCGACCGGGGCCGGCAAAACGACGCTCCTGCGTCAGCTGATCCGCGAATATCCAATCGATGACTCTTTGCTCGTCAACGGGATCCCGGTTCACAAAATTAAACTCGACACGGTACGAGGTTGGAGCGGTTACGTGTCACAAGAACATCTATTGTTCTCGAAGACGGTCCGCGACAACATCTTGTTCGGGGCCGATGACGCGACCGAAGCCGACCTCGAGACGGCGATTCGGCTTGCGGCGTTTGATACCGATATCGAGCATTTAGAGAACGGGCTCGATACGGTCGTCGGCGAGCAAGGGGTCATGCTGTCAGGCGGACAGAAACAACGTCTGTCGATTGCGCGTGCGCTCTTGAAAGACCCAGAGATTTTATTGCTCGACGATTCGCTCTCGGCGGTCGATGCGAAAACGGAAGCCCGAATCATCGATTCGGTCCGGACGAGCCGTGCCGAACAGACGACGTTCATCGTCGCGCACCGCTTGTCTGCCGTTTCCCACGCTGATCAAATCCTTGTCTTGCAAGACGGTCGCGTCACTGAACGCGGCACACATGACCAACTGATGAAACAGCACGGTTGGTATTTCGAACAGTTCAATCGACAAGGAGAGACGGAGTAATCCGTACGAAAGGGGGAATCTCTTATGATCGATCAACACGAATTAGATCCGGTCCGCAGGAAAAAGACGATTCGCTCACTCGTTGGCTATGCCAAACAAGTGAAGCGCTCGATTTTCCTCGGGTTGATCCTACTCTTTTTAGCGGTCGGCGCAGAACTTGCGGGACCGTATATCGCAAAAATTATCATCGATGACCATATCGTCGCTATCGAGCGCGACTGGGTTCAAGTCGAGGCCGGGGGCAGTGTCTCGTTTGACGGCAATAACTATGAGAAAGAGACGCGGTTGGACGGGCAAGACGTCGTCCGTCCCGTCTCGATCGTTCAGACGACCGAAGGCTACTATCTCGTACCGGACGCCGTCATGAGCGGTGGGGTCAGAGAAGTCGATAACGGTGTCTTGACCATCACGCGGAGTGAGGAGACAGCGACGTACGACAACATCGTGCCGTTGTCTTCGACCGACGTCTTCCAGTTTTATGAGACGGATCTTCGGGCCGTCCTCGTCTTATCTGCCATCTACGTCGTCCTGTTGCTCATCGCAGCAGGTCTCAACTGGGGGCAACAGATGCTCCTGCAACGTTCGGCGCATACAATCGTCAAGACGATGCGCCTTGACGTCATGCGGCATTTGCAGACGATTCCAGTCCATTACTTTGACCAGACGCCGATCGGGAAAATCGTCAGCCGGGTCACGAACGATACGGAGACGATTCGTGATTTGTATTTGGGCGTTCTCGCCCGCGTCTTCCAAAGCGTCGTCATGATGATCGGTGTTTTGATCGCCATGTTCTTCCTAGACGTTCGCCTCGGACTCGTCTCGCTCATCATCATCCCGGTCGTCATCGTCTGGGTGAAGTTGTTCCAGCGTCTCTCGACCCGGAACAACTTTAAAGTCCGGGCGCTCGTCGCCGATATGAACGCACAATTGAACGAGAGCATCCAAACGATGCCGATCATTCAATCGTATGTGCGTGAAGACCTCGTCTATGATGAGTTCGATGTCAAGAACAGCGACAACTTCCAGACACGCCGGAAACTGTTGAAGCTCGACGCCCTTATGTCGCACAACTTGGTCAACTTCTTCCGCAACATGGCACTCGCGCTCCTCATTTGGGTCGTCGGTGCGCAAACGCTCGGAACGGGCAGTGTGCTCACGCTCGGGATACTTTACGCCTACATCGATTACGTGTCCCGTATTTTTGAGCCGGTGACGCAAATTATGAACCAGTTGTCACCGCTCCAACAAGCGCTCGTTTCGGCGGACCGAATGTTCCAACTGCTCGACGAGAAAGGCGAAAACGTCTCGTCTGAACGCATTCCGCGCTTTAATGGCGAAGTCGTGTTCGACAACGTGACGTTCAGCTATGAGGCTGGAAAGCCCGTGTTACAACAGATCGACATTCAAGCTGCACCTGGTGAAACGGTCGCACTCGTCGGCCACACCGGCAGCGGTAAGAGTTCGATCATGAACTTGCTCATGCGCTTTTATGATCCGTCGTCAGGAAAACTTTGCATCGACGGGGTGGACGTGACGACACTTCCGACGCAAGCCGTTCGGGACCATCTCGGCATCGTGTTGCAAGACCCGTTCTTGTTCACGGGCTCGATTCGGACGAACGTGACGCTCGGTGATGAGACCATTCCTGATGAACGGATTTGGCAAGCGTTGACGGCGGTCGGTGCCGATCGGTTCGTCAAGCAGTTGCCGCAAGGACTCGACGAGCCGGTCATTGAGCGCGGCGCTTCACTTTCGAGTGGAGAGCGACAATTGATCAGTTTCGCCCGGGCGCTCGTGTTTGACCCGGCGATCCTCGTCCTTGACGAGGCGACTGCTAGTGTCGACTCAGAGACAGAGGCGCTCATCCAAGACGCGCTGAAGACGCTCACATACGGACGCACGACGTTCGTCATCGCGCACCGATTGTCGACGATTCGTGAGGCCGATCAAATCCTCGTCCTCGACCACGGTCAAATCATCGAGCGCGGGAATCACCAGTCACTCATCGCTGACGGCGGCGTCTACGCCCGGATGCATGAGTTGCAAAGTAAACAGCAAGTGATCAGCTGAGAAAGGAGACGTTATGGAGATCATCGGCAAATATAATCAAGCTACAGTCTTCAATGAACGGATTGACGATATGACGCGCGCACAGATTCAAACGCTCGTCGACCAACCGTTCACGGAAGGGGCAGCGATTCGAATCATGCCGGATATGCATGCCGGCAAAGGCTCGGTCGTCGGGACGACGATGACGATTCACGACAAAATCGTACCGAACCTCGTCGGTGTCGATCTCGGGTGTGGCATGCTTTGCACCGAGATCAATGTGAAGCGGATCGACTTTCAAAAACTTGACGATATGATTCGTCAACTTGTTCCGAGTGGGATGAACATCCGGGAGTCGGCGCATTCATACGCGTCAAAGATTCCGCTAGAAGACGTTCGCGCCCCGTATAAGCTAGACCGGGCGTTACGCTCGGTCGGAACACTTGGCTCGGGCAATCATTTCATTGAGGTGAACCGTGATGATCATGGACGGACGTTTCTCGTCATCCATTCGGGTTCACGCCACCTCGGTGTCCAAATTGCAGAACACTATCAGCAGCGAGCGATCCGTCATATGATGGATACGACAGAAGTACAGAATGAGATCGAGCGTTTGAAAGAAACTGGACGCGAAAGTGATATTCAAGCTTATCTCGAGTACGCGAAGGCGGCGAAACAAGGATTGCGAGACCTCGCTTATATCGAAGGTACAGATATGGACGACTACATGCATGACGTTCGGATTGCCCAACAATACGCGGCAAGTAACCGACTGGCGATGACCGATGTCATCGTCGAAGCGATGAACTGGAACGTCGTCGATCAGTTCGATACGGTGCATAACTATATCGATCACGACGACATGATCCTCAGAAAAGGGGCGATTTCCGCAAAAGCCGGAGAGCGCGTCATCATCCCGATGAACATGCGTGACGGGTCGCTCATCTGTACCGGAAAAGGCAACCCGGACTGGAACTTCTCAGGTCCGCATGGCGCCGGGCGCATCATGTCGCGCTCAGCGGCACGAAAACGCGTCGATTTCAACGAATTTAAAAAATCGATGGAAGGCGTCTGGTCGAGCTCGGTTCGGAAGTCGACAATTGATGAATCACCGTTCGTCTATAAATCGATGAAAGAGATTGTGCGCTATATTGAACCGGCCGTCACGATTGATCAACTGATTAAACCGCTTTATAACTTCAAGGCGAACTGAACATTATTCAGTTTCGCCTTTTTCTTTTACTCGGAAAATCTGATACGCTACAAGTGAGGTGAACGAAATGGAAAAACGGTTGAGTGCGTTATCAAAGTATGAGCTCGAGCAAGAAATTCGTGACTTGCATGAGCGGAAACGAAAAGCCGAACAGATGGGTATGGTGAGTGAAATTGAGGTCGTGCTTCGCCGCATCGCCATCGCGGAGAGTTATTTGATTGATCCGGCATCGTTCAAACCAGGTACGACGTATATCGTCACCTACAATAATCGTCCGTTCCGATTGAAGTTTGTCAACGGCGTCATGGGTTGGGGAACGTTTGAAGGAGAAGCGATGGAACATGCGATCCCGCTCTCTGAGCTATCGGAGGTGCGCGTATGAACCGGTCAGACCAATACAAGCGGTTGGCAGAAATCTTAAGAGACAAGAACGATTTGTTGAATGAAGACGAGGCGTTAACGTGGGTTGAGGTGTTGTGGGAAGATTTTGAGACGACACTCGCCCGCGCTGGTGAACCGTACCCAGGGGAGGCAAAGTCGTTCCAATACGTCGTTCAACAAATCGATGCGTACGGGGCGCAATTGCACTTATTTCAAACGAAAAATGAAAAATTCAAACACCTGATTTCGAAACGGGATCTCCACTAAAAAATCACGCGATTGTTGCGTGATTTTTTGCTTGCAAACGTGGTACAGTTGGTTATAATAAAAGTCGCTATTTGTTTGCTTTAGAGTTGAGTATTTATAAACTTTCTTTAGTAAGTATCATGTATCACTAAACTTTCCTTAGAAAGGGAAGGAGGAATACAGTTTGGAAGTCGGTCAAAACATTAAACGACTCCGCGTCAAAAAAGGGTTGACCCAAGAAGAGTTGGCGGAACGTACCGATTTAAGTAAAGGTTATATTTCTCAAATCGAGCGTGATTTGAGTTCTCCTTCGCTTGAGACGCTGTTTGATTTGTTAGAAGTGCTTGGATGTTCGCCTAAAGAGTTTTTCGATGAGGAAATCAATCAAAAAGTCGTCTATACGGAAGACGACCGCACGGTATATGTCGACGAGAATCGGCTGTATCGGACGGAGTGGCTCATCCCAGAATCCAATGAGAAAGAGATGGAACCGATTCTCCTCACGTTCTCAAAACAAGGGGAGTTCAAACGGTACGAGCCGTCACGCGCGGAGACGTTCGTTTACGTACTGTCCGGCCGCGTCGCCCTCAAGCTAGGGAACCACACGTACTTCGCCAAACCGGGCGAGACGTTGTACTACGTCGCTTCAGACGCGCATCAGCTCGTCAACGATTTTGATGGCGCAAGCGAGTGTCTCGTCGTCGCCACACATTCGTATTTATAACAAGGGAGGAAACCAAATGAACCCAGAAACGATCATTCGTTTTGACAACGTGTCGAAGCGGTACGACGATACTGTCGTCTTAGAGAATATTAACTTTGAAATCGAGCGTGGGAAATTCTATACGCTGCTCGGTCCTTCGGGATGCGGAAAGACAACGATTCTGCGGATCATCGCCGGATTCACCGATGCGACAGAAGGTGACATCGAGTTCAACGGGAAGCGGATCAACGACGTGCCGGCGAACAAACGTCAAGTCAACACGGTCTTCCAAGATTACGCCTTGTTCCCGCACTTGAACGTATACGAGAACGTTGCTTTCGGTTTGCGCATCAAGAAGATGAAAGAAGCGGACGTCAAGACGAAAGTCGAACAAGCGCTCAAGTTCGTCAACTTGATAGGCTACGAATCACGTGAAATCGACGAGATGTCAGGCGGACAACGCCAACGCGTCGCCATCGCCCGCGCCATCGTCAACGAACCGGAAGTCATCTTGCTCGATGAGCCGCTTTCAGCGCTCGACCTCAAACTTCGGACTGAGATGCAGTACGAGTTGCGCGAACTTCAGCAGCGTCTCGGCATCACGTTCATCTTCGTTACCCATGATCAAGAAGAAGCGCTCGCCATGTCCGACGAGATTTTCGTCATGAACAACGGGGAGATCGTTCAAAGCGGGACACCGACAGATATTTATGACGAGCCGATCAACCGCTTCGTCGCTGACTTTATCGGGGAGTCGAACATTGTTCCTGGTGTTATGCCGGAAGATCACCTTGTCACGTTTGCCGGGAAAACGTTCGATTGTGTCGACCAAGGGTTTGACCGCAATGAAAAAGTCGAAGTCATCATTCGTCCAGAAGACTTGGAGATGACGTCGGTCGACGCGGCGAAACTCGTCGTCGATGTCGACTCACAACTGTTCCGTGGCGTCCATTACGAGATTTGCTGTTACGACCAAGAAGGCAACGAGTGGCTCGTCCATTCGACGAAGAAATCAGTCGTCGGGTCGAAAATCGGGCTCACGTTCGATGACGAGGCGGTTCACGTCATGCGTCTAGGCGAGACCGAAGAAGAGTTTGACCGTCGTCTCGAATCGTATGAGGAGGTCGCCCATGAATCAAACTAGTCAAACCGCCAAGACGGTCTATTTGACGACGTACTGGATATGGATTGCGCTGTTCGTCATCGCGCCGCTACTCCTGGTCGTCTACTACTCATTTTTTGATATCGAAGGGAACTTGAGTTTAGAGAACTATCAGATGTTCTTCACATCGACTTACTTGACGATGACACTGTCTTCGTTCTGGTATGCGTTTCTCATCACGTCCTTCTCGCTTCTCATCGGGTATCCGACCGCTTATTTATTGACGAGAACGAAACATAAGCAGCTCTGGCTGTTGCTCATCATTTTGCCATCATGGATCAACTTATTACTGAAAGCGTACGCGTTCCTTGGTATCTTTGGAACGTACGGCATCACGAACCAATTTTTAGAGGCGATCGGCATCGGGACGAAACAAATCTTATTCACGGACTTCAGTTTCGTATTCGTTTCAGTTTATATCTTCATCCCGTTCATGATTTTGCCGATCTACAACGCCATCGAGAAGCTGCCGCCGTCGCTCGTCTACGCGTCGCGTGACCTCGGTGCCTCGAACTGGACGACGTTCCGTCGCGTCATCTTCCCATTGACGCTCGACGGGGTGAAGTCAGGGATTCAAATCGTCTTCATTCCGGCGTTGTCGCTCTTCATGATCACGCGCCTCATTGCCGGAAACCGTGTCATCACGCTCGGGACGGCGATCGAACAACAATTTCTCGTCACGCAAAACTGGGGCATGGGGTCAACAATCGCTGTATTCTTGATTTTGGCGATGGTACTCGTCATGGTCATCACACGTGACTGGGGCGCGAAAGGAGCGGTGCGTCGATGAAGAAGAAAAAATTCAAGTTAGCGAATTTGTATTTGATTGCGGTGTTCTTTATTCTGTACGCACCAATCCTCTATCTAGTGTTTTACTCGTTTAACAGTGGGGGAACGATGAGTAACTTTGAAGGGTTTACCCTCGAGTGGTATAAATCGTTGTTCACAGATACCCGTTTGCTCGTCATCGTCTTGAACACGATCGTCATTGCGCTCTTGTCGGCGACCATCTCGACCGTGCTCGGTGTCATCGGGGCGCTTGCCATTTATACGGCACGGCAACGGTTCACGAAGACGTCGCTCTTATCGCTCAACAACGTCTTGATCGTCAGCCCGGACGTCATCATCGGAGCGTCGTTCCTCATTTTGTTCACGATGCTCGGCATTCAACTCGGGTTCTATTCGGTGCTCTTGGCGCACATCGCGTTCTCGGTTCCGATCGTGGTCATTTTAGTGTTACCGAAACTTCAAGAGATGAGCCCGACACTGATCGATGCGTCGCGTGACCTTGGAGCGAGCTCGTGGGACGTGCTCACGAAAGTCATCTTGCCGTATATCACGCCAGGTATCTTCGCAGGGTTCTTCACGGCGCTGACGTATTCACTCGATGACTTTGCGGTGACGTTCTTCGTCACGGGTAACGGCTTCACG
The DNA here is from genome assembly GCF_004336795.1 of Exiguobacterium sp. SH4S7. NCBI lineage: Bacteria > Bacillati > Bacillota > Bacilli > Caryophanales > Exiguobacterium > Exiguobacterium sp. SH4S7. Next base: position 19,383 of record NZ_SJUT01000005.1, on the reverse strand, counting down.
ACACTTGCCGTCGAGGTCTACTCACGGGCACGCCAAGGGATCTCACTTGAGATCAACGCGTTGTCGACGCTCTTGTTCGTGTTCACGCTCATACTCGTCCTCGGTTATTACGTACTCGCACAACGGAGTGCGAAGGAGGTAAGACGATGAAAAAACTAGTCATCATGTTGACAGTGCCGCTTCTCGTCAGTTTTGGTTTGTTGGTTTGGGTGTATCAAATCAACATGGCCCAAGGGTTTGGCGGCGATAACACACTCGTCGTCTACAACTGGGGTGATTATATCGATGAAGATTTGATCGGCGAATTCGAAGAAGAGACCGGACTCAAAGTCATCTACCAAACGTTCGACTCGAACGAGGCGATGCTGACGAAGATCCAGCAAGGCGGTACCGCGTTTGATATCGCCGTCCCGTCCGATTATGCGATCAGTAAGATGATCGAAGACGATCTGCTCTTGCCGATCGATTACGACAAACTCGAAAATTTCGATAACATCGACCCACGCTTCCTCGACAAGTCGTTCGACCCTGACAACACGTACTCGGTCCCTTACTTCTGGGGTACGGTCGGGATCGTCTACAATCCTGAACTCGTCGACGGTGAGATCACATCATGGAACGACTTGTGGGACATGCCGCTCGAGAATGATATTTTGCTAGCGGACGGTACACGAGAAGTGATGGGCTTCGGTCTTAACTCGCTCGGATATTCGCTCAACACGACGGACCGTGATGAACTGCTCGAGGCAGAAGCGAAGCTCGAAACGCTTTGGCCGAACATTAAAGCGATTGTCGGTGATGAGATCAAAATGCTCATGGCCAATCGTGAAGCAGCCGCAGCCGTCGTCTGGTCGGGTGACGCTTCTGAGATCATGTACGAGAACGACGAGTTGACGTACGTCATCCCGGAAGAGGGGACGAATCTTTGGTTCGATAACCTCGTCATCCCGAGCACGTCGAAAAACATTGAAGGGGCACATCAATTTATCGACTTCATGCTCGATGCTGAAATCGCGGCACGAAATACCGATTACGTCGGGTATTCGACACCGAACGAAGCAGCACTTGAATTTTTAGATGAAGAAGTCACATCGGACGAACGGTTCTATCCGTCTAAAGACGTGACAGATGAGCTTGAAGTGTACGAAAACCTAGGCAAACGCATGAACGCGTATTACAACGAGTTGTACTTGCGCTTCAAAATGCAGAGTAAATAAAGTAAGTCCCGCTCAAACGTTGAGCGGGACTTTTTAGGCTGATTCTTATATTAACCGATTGGAGATTTTGTCTGCCTGATGGCGTCGATGTGCGCTTCCTTGACCTCGATGCTCGCGTTCATATAAGGAAGGAGTCGTTCATACACTTCAATCCGTTCAGCTGCCGTCAATCGAGGTTCACGAGAGGCCATCATTTGCTTCGCCCATATTTTTCGATTCAACACAGGAACGCTAGACGACTCAACCCGCTTCAACGTAGAGCGATCACTGAAGACAATCCAGGAGTGTAAATAGCTTCGATCGAGATGTAGTAGCTGTTCGATTGCCCGCATATGGAGCTCGTTTTGCTTAATCGGATTGTAGAATTTAAACTTCTTTCGATTGGATAAAGCCTGTGTCCACTGTCGATCTTGTTCCCGTCCGAAGATCCAACCGCTATAATTTTTGGACTCGATGACGTGAACACCGCTCTCGTCGATGAACACCACATCGACTTCTGTCGTCCGGTCACGTTTTGTTGGATGAGGCAAATACAGGTTCGTCAAGATGAGCGGGGCGAGCCGGCGCGCCTCAAGTTCAGCAACACAGCGGTACTCTCCATATAATCCGATATCTTGCACGACTTTGATGTAGCGATGACCGGTCTGAGCAAAATATTGACTTTGTTTATACCGTTTTACTTTTGTGTACACGATTGTCCCACAAATTAAAAAAAGCGGGACAGCAAAACTGAGTAAGGAGATTAATACACTTCCAAGTACTTCGTTTAATAATTGGCTCATCATCATTCTCCCTTCTTATCTACGTTCACTATACAAGATGACGAGAAACGATTGAGTGATTTTTGGGGATTATTGGAAATAAGAAATTGAAAAGTACACGGTGAATCACAAAAAAGACCAACCATCTGTTAAGATGACTGGTCAAAAAAACAATCAAGACTGTTGCAACTCGGCACGCTCCTCGTCTGTGAATACGCGGGAACGGCTCAAAAACCGTTTCCCTTCGACGCCTTCGACCGAGAACATGCCGCCCCGGCCGTCGACGACGTCGATGATGAGCTGGGTGTGCTTCCAATACTCGTACTGCTTCTCGTGGATATAGAACGGACAGCCGCCGATCTCTCCGAGCAGGACGTCGTGATCGCCAATCATGAACTCATCTTGCGGGAAGCACATCGGTGAGCTCCCGTCACAGCAACCGCCCGACTGGTGAAACAGGAGCGGACCGTGTTTCGCAAGCAACTGCTCGAGGAGCGCGAGCGTGGCGGGGGTGGCCTCGACGCGACGCACCATCTTAAAAGAACCCGAGTTTTTGTTCGCTGTAGCTGACGAGCATATTTTTCGTACGTTGGTAATGGTTGAGCATCATCTTATGATTTTCACGTCCGATCCCAGACATTTTGTAACCGCCGAACGCGGCATGGGCCGGATACTGATGGTAACAGTTGATCCAAACACGACCCGCTTGAATCTCACGGCCGAACCGATAAGCCCGGTTCATATCGCGTGTCCAGACGCCGGCGCCGAGACCATAGAGCGTATCGTTCGCGATGGCGAGCGCGTCCGCGTCGTCCTTGAACGTCGTCACCGACAAGACTGGACCAAAGATTTCTTCTTGGAAGATGCGCATCTTGTTGTGACCTTTAAAGATGGTCGGTTGAACGTAATAGCCGTCGGCGAGGTCACCGTCCATCATGTTGCGCTCACCGCCGATCAAACATTCGGCTCCTTCGGCTTTTCCGATCTCAAGATACGATAAAACCTTCTCCAGCTGTTCATTTGATGCTTGAGCACCCATCATAACGTCAGGGTCGAGCGGGTTGCCGAGCTTGATCGCTTTGACGCGCTCGAGGACGCGTGCCATAAACGGCTCATAAATCGACTCGTGGATGAGGGCGCGCGATGGACACGTGCACACTTCGCCTTGGTTTAACGCGAACATGACGAGCCCTTCGATCGCTTTGTCAAAGAAATCATCGTCCGCATCCATAATGTCGGCGAAGAAGATATTCGGTGACTTGCCCCCGAGTTCGAGCGTCACCGGGATGATGTTTTGCGACGCGTATTGCATGATCAATCGGCCCGTCGTCGTTTCGCCAGTGAACGCGACTTTGTCGACACGGTTACTTGAGGCGAGCGGCTTCCCGGCCTCGAGTCCGAAGCCATTGACGATGTTGAGCACGCCTGGCGGCAGCAAGTCTTCAATCAGCTCCATCAGTACCATAATCGAGGCCGGTGTCTGTTCGGCCGGTTTTAAGACGATGCAGTTGCCGGCGGCGAGTGCCGGTGCGACTTTCCAGATTGCCATCAAAATCGGGAAGTTCCATGGGATGATTTGAGCGACGACGCCGAGCGGTTCCGCGAAGTGATAGGCGACCGTGTCGTTGTCGAGCTCGCTGATGCCGCCTTCTTGCGAGCGAATGACACCGGCGAAATAGCGGAAGTGATCGATCGCGAGCGGCAGGTCGGCGTTCAACGTCTCGCGGACGGCTTTTCCATTCTCCCACGTCTCCGCGTAAGCGAGCATCTCAAGGTTTTCTTCCATTCGGTCGGCAATCTTGTTTAAAATGACCGAGCGTTCGGTGACCGATGTTTTGCCCCAGGCGCCTTTGGCGGCATGGGCCGCGTCCAGTGCCAGCTCGATATCTTCTTTCGTCGACCGAGCGACCTCGCATAACACTTTACCATTTACCGGAGAGGTGTTCTCAAAATAGTCTCCCCCTGAAGGTGCTGTCCACTTTCCGTTGATGTAGTTCTCATAGCGGTCCTTGAACTGGACTTTCGTGCCTGCAGAGTTCGGTACTTCATAAATCATGATCGTTCCTCCCTTTTCCGTAAAGTATAGGGGCTCTATGTATGCGCTTACATTTTGTAGTAAGCCAATAGCTCCCTTTTTCATCCTAACGGGTTGCAGTGATAAAAGTCAAAATTTTTTGACAATAATTTGACACAATTATTTCGAGATGTTTTGAAGTCAAGATTTGTGGTAAAAACAGTATTGTGGAATCAATTTCAAATCGAAGGAGTGGACGTATTCATGGCAAAAACTTATCAAGTCGACCCAGCACACAGCTCAATCACTTTTACGGTGAAGCATATGATGATCTCGAAAGTGAAAGGCGAACTTAAAGAGTTTGCGGTTGATGCGAACGGACAGCCTGACGATTTAGCGAATGCACGGGTAAGCGTGACGATTAAAGCGGCCTCGATTGACACGAACAACGGTGACCGTGACGCACACTTACGGTCGGGCGACTTTTTCGACGCCGATCAACATCCGGACATCGTCTTCGAGTCGACATCATTCCAAGCGAAAGGCGGTAACGAGTTCGCTTTGACCGGTAATTTGACGATTCGTGGAACGACGCGCGAGGAGACGTTTGAAGTCGAGTATGAAGGCAGTGCGAAAGACCCGTGGGGCAATATGAAGCACGCCTTTACCGGAGACGGGACGATCAACCGGGAAGATTACGGGTTGACGTGGAACCAGGCGCTTGAAGCCGGCGGTGTCCTCGTCGATAAAAAAGTGAAATTTGAATTTGAGCTCCAATTCACGGAGTCTGAGGCATAAGAAAAAGTCGCTCGTGAGAGCGACTTTTTACTGTTCATAGACAAGTTTCTTTTGTAAGCTTTCTTCGCTGAACACCCAACCGGTGAACGAAGACAAGACTTCGTTCGACTCTTCGTCGACGATGACGACAGCAACGAACGGGTAGATGTCTTTCGAGAAGTAGCGCAAATTCGTGAACCGATACTCGATCATGCCGTTGTGACGTGTGACCGTGTACGTGTGAATTTTTGAAAATGCTAAGAACGACTGCAAGTCTGCATTTTTACGAGCTTCGACGAAGTGCAGGTCGTCTTCGCCAGGCATCGCCTTGTCACGGAAGCGGCCACATTCGATGACTTCACCTTTTTTCACTTTGACCGCACCGAGTCCGTTGCGGAAACGAACGGCGACGTGCCAGTCGTCCCAACCAATACCTGGTGAGATAAAGAGCTCATGGGCACCGGCGAAGTGACGGGCGACCGTTGCGAGCGCACGGTTACGTAGTTTGAACTGAATCGCATAGTAACTGATGACGAGCGCAATGAGCAGTGCAAAAATCGGGACAGTTGCCCCTGTGATAAGCCATAATACATATGCTCCGTAATAAGCAGAGAACAAGTAGGGGTCAAACGTTCCGATGACGCCCCAGCCAATCCATTTCTTCGAGAAAGGTTGCAGGGCTTGCGTCCCGTAAGCGTTGAACAAGTCGACGGTGACGTGTAACAATACCGCGATTTGTGCCATGACCCATAATGAAGCAGGGTTGACGCCAAGTACCATACCGATGATGGCGCTGACGATGATCGGCCAAGCAAGAAGTGCGGTGATTCCGTGTGAAAGACCGCGGTGCTGGCGTAAATACGTGCTGTTTCCTTTAAGTTTGAAGACGGTGTCAAAGTCTGGCGCATGCGAACCGACAAGAGCGGTAGCCGTCATAGCCAAGAACATTTGCGAGTCGCCTGCTACTTCCGGGCTAAGTGTCGCAAGGGCGCTTAAACCAAGGCCCATTCCAATGTGTGTCGCAGTATCCAATGTGCTTCAGCACCTCCGTTAATAAAGAAACGACGTTCAATGATCGCTACCATCATACAATATTTTTAAAACGAGGGGAAACAAAATGCTCGATATTGATAAATTGTTCACAAATTATACTATTCGTCAGTTCAATGAAAATTTACTCACCTGGTTCAATCGTGAAAAACGCGATTTGCCGTGGCGACACGGGAAAAATCCGTACCGGGTGTGGGTGAGCGAAGTCATGCTCCAACAGACGCGCGTCGATACCGTCATCCCTTATTACAACCGATTCATGGACCGCTTCCCGACGATCGAGGACTTAGCAGAGGCTCATCCCGACGAGGTCGTCAAATATTGGGAAGGGCTTGGATATTACTCACGCGTCCGTAACCTCCATCAAGCGGTAAAAGAAGTCGTCTCTGCGTATGACGGCGTCGTACCGGAGGAAAAAGAACTGTTTGAAAAATTGAAAGGGGTCGGTCCGTATACGACCGGAGCCGTGCTCTCGATCGCCTACAATCAGCCCGAGCCTGCCGTCGACGGGAACGTCATGCGCGTCATGGCCCGCCAGTTTGGCATCTATGAAGATATCGCCGTACCAAAGACGCGGAAAATTTTTGATCAAGTCATTCGGCGCCTGATGGACCCGGAGCATGCCTCCGATTTTAATGAAGCTGTCATGGAGCTCGGTGCGACCGTCTGTACCCCGAAAAATCCGATGTGTTCGCTCTGTCCAGTCCAAGACGAATGTTACGCCTATGCGCATCACGTCCAGGATGAACTTCCGGTCAAGACGAAAAAAGGCGCGGCCCGGATCGAGATGTTCGATGCCCTCTACTGTAAACGTGACGGTCGCATCGCCTACGTTCAGCGGCCCGATACAGGTCTGCTCGCGGGAATGTGGCAATACCCGCTTACAGATCGTGGAACGGGGGAACAGTTAAACGGAACCTATATTGGACAAGTGAAACACGTGTTTTCACACATCATCTGGTACGTCGACTTATATGAGGTCGAAACGTTGCCGGACGAGGAGTGGATTTGGCTCGCCGGGGACGAGCGGGATGTGTTGACCGTGTCGGTTGCCCAACAAAAACTAGAACGATTGGTAGGGGATAGAAATGAGACAGTTTGACGTCGAAACGCCGTTCGACACTTCCGTCGAGGCGTTGTGGGAATTGTTGCAAGACGCGTCGCTTTTATCTGAACTGACGACGTTTCCAGAAGTGACGCTCGTCGGAGATGGCGCGTCCGTAGAAGGTAATCGAATCCATCTCCGTGTTGGTGTCGGACCGGTCACGCTGCCGTGGATCAGTGCGATCACGTTAGCGGGGCGGCACGCATTTTGTGACCAAGGTGTGACTTTGCCGTTCCCGTTCAAACGCTTTTGTCACGTTCACAGTGTGAAAGAAGTCGATGGGAAGGCCGTCATGGTCGATGAAGTGACGTTCGATAGTTACTTACCCGAAGCGATTGTCGAGCAGTTTATTCTTCGCCCGATGTTCGCAGGACGAGCCGTCGCCTTCCAAAAAGCACTAAATTCGTGAAAATAAGAGATTTCCTTTTTCATTGGTTCTGAAAGTCGCTATAATTAAAAATGAGAATGTACAGCATCATAGCGGAAAGGAGGAGCTTATGAGCTTATTTCCCAAAGCAGGTAGCAAGATCGAGATACAGAGCTACAAGCACAACGGGACTTTGCATCGCGTTTGGGAAGAAACGCTCGTCCTTCAATCGTCAAAAACGGATATGATTGGGTTCAACGACCGCATCATGGTCAGTGAATCAGACGGCCGGCAATGGAGAACAAGAGAGCCGGCAATTTGCTACTTTTCATCTGAGTTTTGGTTTAATGTCATCTGTATGATTCGCGAAGACGGGATTTACTACTACTGTAATCTAGGTTCGCCGACAACGTTCGATGGGGCAGAACGAGCCATCAAGTACATTGACTACGATTTAGATATTAAAGTGTTCCCGGATATGTCGTACACGATTTTAGATGAGGATGAATATGAGCGGCATCGTCGCGAAATGAATTATCCGAAAGCGATTGATCGAATCTTGAAACAGAACGTTCAAGAACTTATCAACTGGATTCGAGGACGGAAAGGGCCGTTCAACCCAACATTCGTCGATGAATGGTATCGCGAATACGAAGCACGTTACCGGAGATGAGTACTCATCTCCGCTTTTTTTCTTGAAGGAGGGCTCTATGGGAAGTGTTAGACGCTATTTACAGTTTGTAAAACCATATAAAAAACAAATTGCTTTGACGATTTTCGTCGGGATTTTGAAATTCTCGATTCCGCTCGGGCTACCGTTGCTCTACAAATACGTCATCGATAAATATTTGACGGAGCCGGACCCGGCGACGGATTACACTGAGCTCGTTTGGTTGTTCAGCATCGTCTTCTTCATCTTCCTCGTCTTGAAGCCGCCGATCGAGTATTTGCGGCAGTATTTAGCGCAATGGGCCGCAACACGAATTTTGTTCGACGTTCGGAACCGATTGTTCGACCACGTGCAAAAGCTATCGCTTCGCTACTATTCGAACAATAAGACCGGGCAGATCATCTCGCGTATCATCAACGATGTCGAGCAGACGAAAGACTTTGTCATCACGGGACTCATGAACATTTGGCTCGATATGGTCACGATTTTGATCGCGATCGCCATCATGTATACGATCGACCCGCAACTGACGCTCATCGCTATCTTGCCGCTCCCGTTTTATGCGATCGCCGTCCGCTACTTCTATGGACGCTTGCGCCGCCTCACCCGGGAACGCTCGGCCGCACTCGCTGATCTTCAAGGCCATTTGACCGAACGTGTCAACGGCATGGCTGTCATCCGCAGTTTCGCGCTCGAGCCGTATGAGAACAAGGCGTTTGAAGAACAGAACGGTGGCTTCTTGAAAGCCGCACTTCGCCATACAGGTTGGAATGCGAAGACGTACGTCGTCGTTTCGACAATCACGGACATCGCGCCGATCTTAATCTTTACGTCGGCTTCTTGGCTCGTGTTACAAGAACAGGTCTCGCTCGGGACACTCGTCGCTTTCATCGCCTATATCGATCGCCTCTACGCACCGCTCGGCCGTCTCGTCAACTCAGCGACGACGCTCACGCAGTCGGTCGCGTCGATGGACCGGGTCTTTGAATTTCTCGATGAGCCGTATGATATCGAACAGAAACGCGATGCGTTCGTGCCGGTGCAGACAGCCGGGGATATCGAACTCGACGGTGTCGGCTTTGCCTATGAGAAAGAAGGGACGCGTGCTTTGCATGACGTGAGCCTGCACATCCGGTCCGGGGAACGAGTCGCTTTCGTCGGCATGTCCGGCGGTGGAAAGTCGACGCTCGTCAGTCTGATTCCGCGTTTTTACGACGTGACGGACGGCAGTATTAAAATCGACGGCGTCGATGTCCGTGACTTTAAACTCCGGGCCCTTCGCGACCAAATCGGCATGGTCATGCAAGATTCGGTTCTCTTCAGTGAGTCGGTCGCCATGAACATCCGGATGGGGAATCCGGAAGCGACGGACGATGCCGTCATCGCCGCTGCGAAAGCGGCCAACGCCCACGAGTTCATCATGAACTTGCAGGACGGTTACAACACGCCGGTCGGCGAAAAAGGCGTGAAGCTGTCGGGTGGACAGAAGCAACGTCTTGCCATCGCCCGCGTCTTCCTCAAACATCCGCCGATCATCATTCTCGATGAGGCGACGAGTGCGCTCGACCTCGAGAGTGAGTCGATGATCCAAGATTCGCTCGCAAGATTGACGAAAGGACGGACGACGCTCATCGTCGCCCACCGCCTATCAACGATCACCGACGCCGATAAAATTGTCGTCGTCGACAACGGTCGAATCATGGAAGCGGGAACGCATGAAGAATTGATGCGTCGCCGTGGCGCTTACTATGATCTGTATATGATCCAAGACTTAGCTGTCGTGGAGTGAGGCTTCGAGTTCAACTCGAAGTCTTTTTTTGTTTTCCGTATCTAGTAGACGGGAATGAAGAAACGACATGCCAAAAGGGGGATGACACGATGATGAATGGGGAAGGATTGATCAATGTCCGTCCGCTCAACGACGGGTTAGAGTTAACGTGGTCGTTTGATGGGAAAGTGCGCGTCACACGCAACGGGAAGTACGTGTATGAGGGGACGGATCAGCATTATGTCGACCGGGAGACGAGCGTTGGGGAGCAAGTCGCTTACCGCATCTCGGACGAGTTTGGCGAAGTGGCAAAACTGTATACTGCGGCCGTTAATCCAAACGACGACTTGTATTGGAATCGTCATCTGACGTCGGCGGTCGTGGCGCCGAGCGGAACGTATTTACAGTGGGACCCGATCGCGGACGTCGACACGTATGCGGTATATCGTGAGGGACGCCGTATCGCGGAAATCGTCGGGAGCGGATACATCGACGAGACACCGCTCGAACAACCGACGCTCTATGAGGTTCGGGCTTTGCGTCCGGTCAAGCGAGATGATAAACCGGGGACCCGTATCGTGCATATGGTCGGAAAAGTGATGTCGATCGCGAAAGAGATGAAGTCGGATACGAGACGTGACAAGGAGCTCTACACGATGTATTTCCTCGTCAGTCCGACACGTCCGGACGTGGCCACGGTCGACGGCATTAACCTGCGTGTCCAGACGTTCATTCGTCCGCCGATGATTAAAAACCCGAACCTGATGTCACCGCACCCGTATTTTGAAGGGGACGGACGTCCTTATAACGTCCATGCGACCGAATACCGGACCCGGACGGAAGTGAAAGTCGAGGGGTTGACCGATATTCCGATTATCTCGTTAAAAAAAGATGCGAACGTTACACGCGGGTATACGAAGCATCATCGATTGACGGGCGAAGACGTCGCTTCGGTCGACCGCGTGTATGTAGAAGATGTCGACATCGAGCGAGGGAAAGCTGCATTTCGTTTGCAACATTCGGTAGGCAATCCGCTCGTCGTTGCGCCTGATATTAAATACACCATCGTCACGGCACTTAAAAACAGTGCGACGTTCAAACTGTCCGGAAGTCACACCCAGTCGCCGCATCATGAAGTCTACGTTCAAGTCGGCGATGCGCCGTGGATGACGATCCACCGGGCGGACGACCTTGGGGTCAGCTTTATGGGCAATCCGATGCCGGAGTGCCACTGGACGTACTTGACATGCATGGACTAAAAAACCAGCCGGCTCATTGATGAGTCGGCTGGTTTGGTGTTTGGTCGATAAAGCGACTCCGTTCTTCTGGGGTCGGTAGTTTGCACGTCTCTTTTTGACCGAACCAGCGATAGCGGTTGTTCGCGATGATGTCGTAACCAAAATCACGAAGCGGTTTAGGGACGAGTCGGATGAAGCGAAGCATCCGCCAGTTCCCGTCCAACCCCTCGGCGATTCGGGTCGCCGCGTCCGATTTCAAATAAGGGACGCCGCCTTTGATCAAAACGATGCTATCGACCGTATCCGGGATACGATGACGTTTTCGGATTGCTTGTCCGGCCTCACCTTGAAGTGAGGCGAAATGGAAGTTTCCTGTTGAATCACGATTTAAGATGAACTGCACACTGGCGTCACAAAAGTTGCAGTCTCCGTCAAATAACACAATGGCTGGCATAGGGAGCGCCTCCTTCTCTCCTGACTTTATCCGTTCGAACGAATGCTCAAACGTCAAGCGGCGAGCTGACGGGCAGGCTCCATCTTGTAGAGCGAGACGTAATAAAGGTAACCTCCAAGGGCGCCAAATAAGAACATGTAGCCGCTCATGAATACCGGCCCGATGAACGCGCCGACGACGATGCCGGCTGCGGCGACAAGTTTCGCCCCGTGGAACGTCAAGCCTCCGAAGGCGAGGTATGAGGCCCGTCGAGTCGGGTCGATCAAGTCGATTTGTTTCACTTGTCGAATCGGCGAATAGAGCAACTCACCAATGGTGAAGACGATGGCGAGAACGGCAAGCGTGATGAACGAGTTCATTGACGTAATCGCGGCATAGGCCGTCACGTATAAGGATAAGCCGATGAAGAAGATATACTTTTCCCGGTAGCGTTTCACGAAAGCGGTGACCGCGAACGTGATGGCGACGACGAGCAACGTGTTTTCAAGCTGCATGAACGCCATCATGCGGACGCCATCGAACGGGACGCCGACGATCGACCGTTCTGTGAACGATTCGGCCAAATGGACACCGATATAGTTTGCCATATGGAACTCGGTCGAGAAGACGAGCATGCTACCGAGGACGAACAGCATCCAACGACGGTCACTGAGTGCGATTCGATAGTTTTGATACACGCCGACGAGCGGGTTAGCAGACGTCGAACGGTTTCCTTTATAGCTATCAACGAGAAAACGTTGCAAGACGAGCGTCGTGATCGTCAACACGAGCGTCATTCCGACGAATAGTCCGAAACGATAGTCTCGATAAAAAGCACCTCCGAGCATGACGCCTCCAGCAATCGCCAAATTGACGAGCCAGTAGTCATATACGTAAATCGCTTTACGGTTCGACTCTTCCATCGAATCGATGACGATGGCTTCGAGAGCCGGGTAGTTCAAACCGTTCGCGACGGCGTGACCGAAGTAAAGCACGGCGACGGCAAACGCCCAGTTATTTGACGGATGAATGGCGACCGTCATCCCTAGAAAACAAAGGATTTGGACGATCTGACCGATTTGAAGCACGTGCTTGCGGTTGAAGCGGTCTGAAAAGTACCCGCCAAACAAGCCGGTGACGTAGCCGACGACAACAAACGACGTCATAATGATTCCGGCAGCGATTTTGCCGAGTTCTTCTGAAAAATATAAAGCCATAAATGGAAAGATGGCCGAGCCGACGATGCGGATGAAAAAGCCGCAGACGAGCCGGAGTCGAACGTTTAAAGGGAAATCTTTGAATTTCATGCGAGCACCTCCTTGTTACTAGTCTAATCGTGGACTACACTTGGTAAAAAGAGACAAATGATTTTTGGATGTCCACTTTTAGGGGGAACGACATGAATGCGAAGCTGGTGGCGATTTATCGTCGTGCGTTGGAACAGAACAAAGTGGAACTGACACTACGGGAAGCGGTCGATACGGTCGGCTATAGCGAGAAACAAGTGAAACGGGATATGAAGATGTGGGAAACGTTCGGGTGGGTGGAGTATCGGCCGGGGAAAGGACGAGGCCATGAATCGGTGCTCCGCTTTCAGCCGGAGTTTGACCGGACCCTGAGAGCTTGGATTGATGAGTCTTTCGTTCAAGCCTCGATGGCCGATGCGGCCAAGTGGTTGGAATGGGACTGGCCACCCGCCTTGCGAGAAGTGATTCAAGCACTTATTTGGAGCCGTTTTGGCTTTGAGCAGACTGAAGAAGACCGGTTCATTTTTCCGCGGACGAGGGCGCTCGAATCGCTCGATCCGCTCGATATCCACATCGCGATGGAGGCGTCTTTGTCACGGCACGTCTTCGACCGCCTGTTCGAATGGGACGGGACGACTGTCCAGTCCTCGCTCGCACATTATATAGAGGAAACACCGTTCGGATTTCGTTGCTATATCCGCAAAGGGGTAACGTTTCATAACGGGGTGACGCTTTCGGCCAAAGACGTCGTCTATTCGTTGAATCGGTTATTGGATCATGGCAAACAAGTATGGTTGTTCGCACCGATCGAACGAGTCGAGTCCCCGGCGCCGTACGTCATTGATTTACATACGAAAGCACACCTGGCCTATATTGAACGACTTCTCGCCCAAACCCCGGCCTCGATCACGTATCAAGGGGCCGAAGGGGTCGTGGGGACGGGACCGTTCAAGCTGGAGCAGACGTCGGAGGAAGTCGTACGTTTAAGAGCGTTCGAGCGCGGGCTCCGGCCGAGACCGTCTTTGGATGTGGTTGAATTCGTCACGTTTTCCGAAACGGATTATGCGAAATGGAGCACCCGTGACGACCATAGCCTCGTGAAGTGGATTGCCGAGGCGGGAGCACGCTATCTCGTGTTCAACATGAAGCAGTCCTGGTTGAAGGACGATGCGCCGGCGCGCCATGCGATTCAACGAGCGATTCAAAAAGAGGCGTTCGTGAAGATGGGAGGAGAGCGCCACCAAGTAGCACACGGATTTTTTCCGGAGATGAGTCGTCCCGTTCACGTGCAGGGGGAGGGAACGGTTTGTCAGCGTCCGCTCCGGCTGTTGCACTTGCCGTTTGAAGTGGCGGTGCAAGACGCGGCGCTCGTGGCTACACAGTTACGGACGGCCGGGTTTACCGTCGAGACTGAGACGTATACGATTGGGTCTTTGTTACAAGATGAGACGCTTTGCCGTGCCGATTTGATTTTATGCGGAGAGATGATGAGTGAAGATCTTGATTTGGCGTTCCTAGCCTTTTTGACGAGTGAACTGTCGCTTGTCGGCAAATTGCTCGCGAATGAAGTGGAACTCCGGGCGATGATGGACCGCTATCAACAAACCGACATGAGCGCTTGGTCGATGCTGCATCGCGAAGTCGAACGCTATTTGACTGAGGAGGCCCTCGTCATCCCGCTGTATCATGTCGCTCGTGAGCGCCGCTTTCCGAGTTTCTTTGGAGATGTGCCGCTCGATGTGTTCGGTCACCCGCGATATGATCAATTGTGGATTCGTCCGTCCGTATGAACATAAAAGGAGATGCCGCGGCATCTCCTTGTTTTATAGCTGTGCGAACGCGCGATTTACTGCGACAATCGTCTCATCGATATCTTGTTCCGTATGTTCCGTCGTCAAGAACCACGCCTCATATTTAGAAGGGGCCAAGTTGACACCGTTCTCAAGCATCAATTTGAAGAAGCGGCCGAATACTTCGCCGTCCGACTTCTCGGCTCCTTCGTAGTCCGTGACGATCTCGTCCGTGAAGTAGACGGTGAGCGCGCCTTTTAGGCGGTTAAGCGTGATCGTGACGCCGTGAGTTTTCGCGGCTTCACGGATCCCTGCTTCGAGACGTGCGCCTAACGAATCTAATGTTTCATAGACGCCCGGTTGCTCGAGCACTTCGAGGCAAGCGAGTCCGGTCGCCATCGAGGCGGGGTTTCCGGCCATCGTCCCGGCTTGGTAAGCGGGTCCGAGCGGTGCGACCGTCTCCATGATTTCTGTTTTCCCGCCGTATGCTCCGATTGGAAGTCCACCACCGATGATTTTACCGAGCGCCGTCATGTCTGGCTCGATGTTGTACACTTGTTGGGCGCTTCCGTACGTGAACCGGAACGCTGTGATGACTTCGTCGTAAATGACGAGCGCGCCGTGTTCATGGGTGATCTCGTTGATGGCTTGCAAGAAGCCGGGTTTTGGCTCAACGATCCCGAAGTTTCCGACGATCGGTTCGACGAGAACGCAGGCGACTTGATCGCCCCATTCGTTCATCATCGCCCGGTACGACTCGACGTCGTTGAACGGGACGGTGATAACTTCTTTCGCCGTGGCGCGGGTCACACCGGCTGAGTCGGGTGAGCCGAGCGTCGCCGGTCCGCTTCCCGCCGCAATCAGCATCAAGTCGGAATGGCCATGGTAGCAACCGCTGAACTTGACGACGAGTTCGCGTCCGGTATAGGCACGGGCGACACGGATTGTCGTCATGACGGCCTCGGTCCCGGAATTGGTGAAGCGGACTTTGTCCATCGATGGGATCGCCGCTTTTAGTTTCTTGGCGAAGTCGACCTCAAGCGCGTGAGGCGTCCCGTAAAGAAGCCCTTTTGAGGACGCTTCGATGAGGGCGTTATGGATATGGGGATGGGCATGGCCGGTAACGATTGGTCCATATGCGGCCAAGTAATCGATATAGCGGTTGCCGTCCACATCATAAAAATAAGCACCTTCGCCGCGCTCCATATAAACCGGGGCACCGCCGCCGACCGCTTTGAACGAACGTGAGGGACTGTTGACACCCCCGACGATATGCGTCAATGCGTCTTCATATAGTACGTCTGAAATTTTACGATTTGATGATGTTGTCATATGTATTGCCTCCTTTTACAAATTCGCAATTATTGTATCACAGCCGTCAACCGCATAAGCTCAACGTTTGACGAAGGGTTTAGAAATCAGTACACTATTTATAAAGATTACTATGTAAGAAATAGGTTAATTCTAAACAGACACTTCGCATAAATTCTAATAGAAGAAATGAGGGATTGACGTGGGAAGCGAAATGCTTGACCATGCTGTTCAGTCGCTCCGAGAACATGGAGTCAGAATGACGCCTCAGCGACAGGCGATTTTGGAGTACCTCGTCACGGAGCACAGTCACCCGACAGCGGATGACATTTATAAGGCACTTTCGGGTAGATTCCCGAACATGAGTGTCGCCACCGTCTATAACAACTTACGTGTCTTTAAAGATATCGGACTTGTTCAAGAGATGAATTATGGTGACGCTTCGAGCCGTTTCGATTTTGTGACATCACGTCACTATCACATTATCTGTGATGCGTGCGGGAAAGTCGTCGACTTTAACTATCCTGTCCTTGACGAGATTGAAGCCGTCGCTTCTCAATTGACAGGTTTCAAAGTGGATCGCCACCGCCTCGAAGTATATGGAACGTGCCCGGCTTGCCAAACTGAACAAGCGCATAAACATTAAAAACATCCTCAGGCTGAGGATGTTTTTTTAGTCGTTCTGGTGTGATTGACGTTTGTTATACTTCTCATCGAAGTCTTTGCCTTCGAGCGATTGATCGATCGTCAACGGTTCATCGCAATGCATACATAGATCGACACGTCCGAGCATCTTTGTCTCTTTCTCACAGTTCGGACAAGTGACGATGATTGCTTTCGTCGACGCCATGCCGACGATGAAGTAAAGCGCCGAGCTCGACAGTACCATCACGAAACCGAGCAACATGAAAATAATCATCAGCCACGCGATGCTTTTGGCAAGTAGTCCGAGATACATGACCCCAATCCCAGCGAACACGAGCAGCAAAGCCAGGTTTCTGGCGCGGTTGATTTTATTCCCCCGTTTTTTCATACATAATCCCTCCATGTCTGTCTTTACTATAGCTCATCTGCTCGAAGCTGAGAAGTTCGTACAATCGGTGGCAGGAGAATTTTAAAAGAAGGCGAATCATTTTTGTATCAGATTAGATAATCGTGTGAACCGATTGACGTTTACTAATTAGAAAGAAGGTATCAAGGTGACGATGGAATATGCGACTCGAACAATTTATTCAGAATATGCAGCCTTGAAAACAACGCTTGGCATCATTGAAGTGAAGAAGAAACGGCCGCGCGATCCATTAACAGATCAATCGGATCGATTGTTGATTGTGATTGAAGCGAAGGAAGAACCATTTTGGACAGTGAAACACTATCAAGTCGGACAAGAAAAAATCGTTCTTCATATAGTCAGTGATTCGATGATGGATCGTTGGATTCTAATGAACGAGAACCGGCGTGCCATCCATTGGATCGAAGACGGCATGGTGCTGTTCGAACGAAATGAGTTTTTGCTCGAGCTCAGGCAACGGTTGCGCAATTTCTCGAACGAGGAACAACGACTGCAACTCTCGCTCGCGTTCGCCAAGCTGCTTAGACGTTTCGAAGATGGGCGCGGACTGTTCTTACAGGAAGAGCATCAAGATGCGTTCACCCAAATCCACCATGCGCTCACGCATTTGGCGCGGCTCTCCATCCTGGAGGCAGGAATCCACCCAGAGATTGTATTATGGAAGCAAGTCCGTAAACTCGACCTAGAAGTGTATAAGCTTCACGACGAACTCGTGAACGGGCACGAATCACTCGAACAACGTATTCACCTGGTCATCATCGGCATGGAGCATTTAATTCAATCTAAAGTCTTGCCGGGTACGTTGTTACTTTTGCAGGCGATGCAACAACGTGACGAACCATGGTCGTTCTCGGAGTTGATGGAGCACCCGAACTTACAAGAGTTAAAAGTCGACCTCGGCAGCATCGTCGGCTTCTTAGTCCGGAAAGGTTACGTCCGGGCAGTGACACGTCCGACAAAAGGAGTAGGCGTCGAAGCGGTCGCTTATGAAATTGCTTAACTATATAGAAGAGAATGGGGAAACTGAATCGAATGAAGGTTACTAAATTTCTGCTCGGCAGTGTGTTTATTATATTTGCGGCTGGATTCTTATCAATTGTGACAGGATTGTTTGCGATGGGCGATCCTCTCGGAAGTGAGCGGCCGATCATTTGGACGATTTGGTACGTGGTCGTTCTCTTGATTGTTATTATGGCGCTATATGACTTTTCATCGTTATCGAAAGGACAACTCAAACGTATCGCTTTAATTGGAACGGTTGTCGGGATTGTTTTCTTTAGTTCCGTGAAAGGATATTACGTGTATACGGCGGGATTACGGATTGAAGAACGTGGCGTCTCGTTGCGTGACTATCAACCGTTCAAGCCTAAGTCTGATTTGGCTGAACTCGATAAGCCTTCAACATTTGAGATTGGAACAAAGATTCCCCGACTAGACGGCGCGACGGCGCTGTATCCGATGTATGCTGCATTCGTCGAGGCGGTTTATCCTGAAGCGGATTATAACCCCGATAGCCCTGAAGTCAGCTCGGTCGTCTCGACGACGACAGGTACAGCGTATGAGCGATTGGTTGAAGGGGAAACGGATATCATCTTTGTAGCCGGACCGTCCGATCAACAGTTGGCAGTAGCTGAGCGACAAGGAGTAGAGTTTCAGATGACACCGATCGGCCGTGAGGCGTTCGTCTTTTTTGTACATGAAGACAATCCGGTCGACTCGCTCGAATTGGAACAAATTCAAAACATCTATGCAGGAGACATTACGAGTTGGGATGAAGTCGGTGGTAAAAAAGATTCGATTCGAGCGTTCCAACGGCCAGAAGACAGCGGGAGCCAAACGGCTTTGCAGCGTTTGATGGGGGACAAAAAGCTTATGGACGCCCCGGTCGAGGATGTCCCGGAAGGAATGGGTGGCATCATCGAACAGACGGCTTCCTATCAAAACCATAAAAATGCCATCGGATTCTCGTTCCGCTTTTATGCAACGGAGATGGTAGATGAACATGCGATTAAATTGTTACGGGTCGATGATGTCGCGCCTACGGTCGAGACAATCGGGGACGGGACGTACCCGATCACATCCGAGTTTTATGCGGTCACGACGACCGACAAATACGAGCAATATAAGCCGTTCATCGAATGGCTGACGTCTGAAGAAGGACAGTCACTTGTTGAAAAGACAGGATACGTGCCACTGGCTACAAATTGATTGGGATTGGGTCTCTAAATACAGAGATCCAATCTTTTTTTATTTTCTTGTTATTTTTTATTGACGCGGTGGTAAATAGGCATTATAGTTATAAACGTTGTCACAGCAAATGATTATTCCAGAAAAACAATTTGTGAAAAAAGTTGTTGACTTTTAATCGGGAAACGTGATAAATTAACTGAGTCGCCAAGCGCGACAGACGAACTTTGAAAACTGAACGATGAGGCAAAAAAAGTTTTACAAGTTTTGATTGAAGCGCAAGCTTCGTCATTTTCAAGAGCTATATCAAATTCTTTGGAGAGTTTGATCCTGGCTCAGGACGAACGCTGGCGGCGTGCCTAATACATGCAAGTCG